>NZ_CP082923.1:3879960-4526620 GCF_019931575.1 Caulobacter segnis
CGCGACCACGGGATCGCCCGCGAGACCGCCTTTCGCTGGTTCCGCCAGGCCTACGGCGTGGCGCCCTCGCGTTACCGGGTCGAGGCGCGGGCGCGGCGGGCGTGGGGGCTGATCACCGGAACGGCCGCGCCCCTGGCCGACATCGCTGCCGAGACCGGCTTCGCCGACCAGGCCCACATGACGCGCGACGTGAAGGCGCTGACCGGGAGACCGCCGGGGGCGTGGCGATCTAACCCTCCTCCCCATTAGGGGGAGGTGGATCGATGCGAATACGCATCGAGACGGAGGGGGTCCGCGCAGCGGTGTTGACGACGCTTCGCCCCCCCCTCAACCGCCGTTCGGCGGTCCCCCTCCCCCAAAAGGGGAGGAGAGATGGGCCGGTGACGCCGTCGCCGTCCCATGCCACAGCTTCCGCATGCTCCGCCTCCCGCCCCTGAAGCCCGACTCCGACCAGATGCTGCACCTGGACGCCCTGCGGATCGTGGGGGCGGTGATGATCGTGGTGTTCCACTTCAACCGGTTCATCAACCTGGATGGCCGCTGGCAGCTGGCGGACGACACGATCAAGAGCTTCAGCCTGATCGTCGACCTGTTCTTCCTGATCTCCGGCTATGTGATGGCGGCGATCTATACCGGCCGGCTGACCACCTTCGCCAAGTACCGCGACTTCCTGCAGAAGCGCGTCGCGCGCCTGGGGCCGCTGCACTGGGCGACGCTGGCGGTGTTCGTGGCCATCGCCGCCCTGGGCTGGGCGGGTGTGCTGAACGAGCGGGACGCCTCACGCTACGACGTCTCGTGCATCCCGCAGAACATCCTGTTCGTCCACGCCTGGGGAACCTGCAAGGCCCAGACCTGGAACTTCGTCAGCTGGGCGATCAGCGCCGAGATGGGGATGTACATCGCCCTGCCCCTGCTCTTTCGGATTACCGCTTTGGGCCGCTGGCCCACGGCGGCCGTGGCGGTCGGGAGCCTGGCCCTGCTGCTGTGGATCTCGCGGACCGGCGAGCCCTTCTCGCAGTGGACCTACGACTTCGGCGTCGCCCGCGCCGTGCCCGGCTTCATGCTGGGCATGCTGGCCTTCCAGCTGAAGGACGTCCTGGGCCGCCTGCCCTTCGCCCGGTTCGTGATGTGGGCCCTGCTGGCGGCGTTCTTCGTCGCCTCGGGGATGGGAGCGTCTCGGACGAGCCTGCTGCTGCTGATCTACGCCGTCGGCCTGGCGGGCGTGGCGGCCGACGCGGCGGGTGTCCAGGGCGGGGTCAGCAAGGCCCTGGCGCCATGGGCCCAGCTGTCGTTCAGCCTCTATCTGCTGCACCCGATCGCCCTGAAGATCGCCCTGAACTGGGTCGGCTTCGGCATGTGGGGCCTGAACGGCGACGCCATGCGGCTGTGGTGCCTGGTCTGGGTCGTGGCCCTGTTCCCGATCGCGTACCTGTCGCTGGTGGCCTTCGAGCGGCCGGCGCGGGACTGGATGGCGGGGTTGGGGAAACGCTGAGCGAGCTCCCTCTCTCTCAGAGAGCGGGATCAAGGAGACGGCTCAGGACCGCGAAATCCGGTCCACCCACCCCGGCAGCTCGCCGATATTGCCCAGCTCGACATACCGCTCATGCCCCACCGGCGCGTCGGCCGCCTCGTGCGACCAGACCAGCGGATATGGGATCAGCGCGCTCCAGCAGCCGGCTTCCAGGGCCGGCAGGATGTCGGACTTCATCGAGTTGCCGGCCATCACCGCCTGCCCGGCGCCCGTGCCATAGCGGTCGAACACCCGGCGGTAGGTCCCGGCGTCCTTCTCGGAGACGATCTCGACGGCGACGAAATAATCGCCGAGGCCCGACGAGGCCAGCTTCTGCTCCTGGTGCAGCAGGTCGCCCTTGGTCACCAGGATCAGGCGGTAGCGCTTGGAAAGCTCCGACAGCGCCAGCTCGACGCCCGGCAGCGGCTCGATCGGCTCGGTCAGCATCTCGCGGCCGACGGCCAGGATCTCGCGGATCACGCGGGTGTCGACCGCGCCGTCGGTGACCTCCAGCGCCGTCTCGATCATCGACAGGGTGAAGCCCTTGGCCCCGTAGCCATAGACCCGCAGGTTGCGCTTCTCGACCGCCGTCAGCTGGGCCTCGATCTTCTCGGGATCGCCGTGCTCGGACAGCAGCTCCAGGAAGCGGGCGTGCGACAGGCGAAACAGGCTCTCGCAGTGCCAGAGGGTGTCGTCGGCGTCGACGCCGACGGTGGTGATCGTGGTCATGGGCCGTTCTTACAGCACCGGCCAAGCCCAGTTCCAGACGCCTCGCGCGGGGTGCGACTACAAGGCCTCGCAGTAGAAGCGCGGGCGCGGGCCCTCGGCGTCCGTCGGCTGGAAGCGGTACAGCACCAGCAGCCACTCGGCGTCCTCGGGGCTGACGCCCAGGGTGGCCACGACCCAGGCGGGCGTCGGCTCCCAGTCCGCGTCCTCGGCGGGGCGCGCTTCGGTCCGGGCCGCCATGTCAGTCCCAGGCCGGAAACGGGTCCGGCAGCTTGGCCCAGGCCTTGGGCCCGAAGCCGAATTGCAGGTCCGAGACCAGGCAGGCGTCGAAGCCCCGCGTGAGCGCCGCGCGGTCCATGTGCTGGCCGATCAGGACAATCTCCTGGCGGCGGTCGCCGTAGGGCGGGTTCCAGACCTTGTCGATCGCCGCCCGCCAGGCCGGATCGTCCGGCCAGGCCTCGCGCGGCGCGGTCGCCCACCAGCGGCCATGCGGGCCGAACTGGGTGACCGCCCCCGCCTGACTCCAGCCGCCGACCCGGTCGGGACGGGTGGCCAGCCACAGGAAGCCCTTCGAGCGGAGCACGCCTGGCCATTCGCTGTCCAACCACGCCTTCAGCCGCCCGGGATGAAAGGGTCGGGCCGCGCGGTAGACGAAGTGGTCGATGCCGTATTCCTCGGTCTCCGGCAGGACCTCGCCCATCAAGGCCTGTTGCCAGCCGGCCGCGCCCTCGGCCTGGACCGGGTCGAACAGGCCGGTGTCCAGCACCTGGTCCAGGGCCACGCCGCCCCGGGTCGCCGCGACGATCCGGGCGCGCGGGTTGAAGGTGGCGATGATCGCCCCCAGCCGCCCCAGATCGTCGGCCGAGACCAGGTCGGTCTTGTTGAGGACGATGACGTCGGCGAACTCGATCTGCTCGACCAGCAGGTCGACGACGGTGCGATGGTCGTCCTCGCCCGCCGTCTCGCCGCGATCGGCCAGCCGGTCGCGCGAGCCGTAGTCGCGCAGGAAGTTGAAGGCGTCGACCACCGTGACCATGGTGTCCAGCCGGGCGACGTCCGACAGGCTGTCGCCGGCCTCGTCGCGGAAGTCGAAGGTCGCCGCCACCGGCATCGGCTCGGAGACGCCCGTCGACTCGATGAGCAGGTAGTCGAAGCGCCGCTCGGCGGCCAGGCGACGGACCTCCTTCAGCAGGTCCTCGCGCAGGGTGCAGCAGATGCAGCCGTTGGACATCTCGACCAGGGCCTCGTCGGTCCGCGACAGGTCCGCCCCACCCTCGGCGACCAGGGCGGCGTCGATGTTCACCTCGCTCATGTCGTTGACGATGACCGCGACCTTCTTGCCTTCACGGTTGCCCAGGACGTGGTTGAGCAAGGTGGTCTTGCCCGCCCCCAGGAAGCCCGAGAGCACGGTGACGGGCAGGCGGCGGTCAATGCGCGCGGTGGACGGAGCTGGGAGGGACATGGGCGGCCATGGTGTTATTTTATAACACCATGTCTAGAGCGCCCGCCCGTTCAGCACAAGAAGAATGTTACATTATAACGCTCAGCGGCCGACGGCCGGACTCGACGGAGACGGACCTCAGAACGTCAGGGCGGCGAACACCACGATGCTGACCGGCACGGCCGCCGACAGGGCCAGGTTCAGCACGACCTCGCCCACGCCCAGGGCGAAGCGGGCCGAAAGGGCGGCGATCTTGGCGGTGGTCGGGTCGGCGGGGATCATGGCGGCTCCTTGCGAACCCTCCCATGCCACAGCGAAGGTTAACGCCCTGATTTCGCCACACTGATTAAGCCGCGACAGATTGTCCTTCGCCGCAGAGGCGCGCGGTAAAACCAGGCAAAAAAAAGCGGCGCGCCCTCGCCCCGCTTCGGGGAAGGACGCGCCGGCAAGCCCGCGCGAGGTGGGAGGTGGAGGATGTCGGCCTCGCGCGAATTCGAAAAGATCCCGCCGGTCCAGGGAACGCGCGACCGGCGGGCAGAGGGAACCAAGTAGAAACCGAGCCCTAGAAGCTCATGCGCAGGCCGACCAAGTACTGACGGCCGGGCTTGTAGTAGGTGAAGGTGGCGTTGTCGTACTGGAAGTACGAGCGCAGCGCCTCGTTGGTCAGGTTGGTCACGTTGAAGGTCAGCTGCGGGGCGTTCTTGAAGCCGAAGATCTTCTCCAGGTCGTAGCTCGAGGAGAAGTCCGTCTGCTTGTAGTCGTCCGAGAACAGGGCGGCGGCGGTGACGCCGTTCTGGTTGGCGCCGCTGGACTGCGAGCCCTTCCGGTAGACGTGGCTGAGACGCAGGCTGACGCCGTTGTGCTCGTAGTAGCCCGTCAGGTTGTAGGTGTACTTGGCCACGCCGTAGGCGATCGCCGGACCGTTGCTGGTCTGGTCGACGATGGTGGCGTTGGCGTTGACGCCCAGGCCTTCGACGCCAAACCGGCTGGTCAGGAAGTCGAGCGGCTGCACCCACTGGAATTCCAGGCCGTTGATCGTCAGCTTGTTGGGCACGTTGATCTGCGACTGGATCTGAACCTGCGCCTGGGTCGGGCCGCCACGCGAGTTGATGGCCGTCTTCTGGGTGTCGTTCAGGGTGTCGTAGGTGATGCCGTACTGGGCCAGGTACGAGAACGGCTGGGTCACGACGTTGTTGGTCGTGAAGCCGGTCAGCGACTTGCGGAACGCGTTGACGGCGATCACGCCTTCCTGGCCGGTGTAGAACTCGAAGCCCAGGTCGATGTTCTTCGAGAAGTACGGCTTAAGGGCCGAGTTGCCGATCGTGGCCTGGTCGGCCGACGGGGCGCCGAAGCTGACGCCCGGCAGCTGGGCGGCCGGATCCGGGCGGGTCATGGTCTCGGACACCGCCACGCGGGCCACGGCGTGCTCGCCGACGTCATAGGCGATGTTCGCGGCCGGCAGCCACTTCGAATAGGTGTTCTCGGTGTAGACGAAGTTGGTGACGTTCGGATAACGCGCGCCGTCCGGCAGCTGGGCGCCGCCCGGCAGGGTGTTGCGCGGGTCCGCCAGCGAGACGCGGCCGCCGATCGTCTGCTTGGTGTGGACGTAGCGGACGCCGACATTGAAGCGCAGGTCGCTGTCCATCACCTGGGTGACGCCGTTCAGCTCGGTATAGGCCGAACTGTTCTTCTCGTTGATGTAGCCGCCGCTAGCGCCGGTGTTGGAGCCGCCGGTTTCCGGCGAGGCGTCGTGCAGCGCGTCGTAGTTGGTGGCCTTCTTGACCTTGTCCCAGTCGACCGTGACGAAGCCGGCCGGGCCGGGCTTGAGGTAGCTGGCCAGGTTGGCGGTCGGGATCAGCGAGCCGCCATAGGTCAGCGTGCCGGTCTGGCCGGCCGTGGCGCCCGTGCCGTAGCCCGGATAGGTCGGATAGCCCGCCGGCGCGGCGCCCGGCTGGTTCAGGCCCTGGCAGGGCGGCGCGCTGTTCGGCGACAGCAGGGTGATGCTGGGATTGTTGCCGCAGGTCGCGTTCTGCCACGGGGTGGTGTTGTCGTAGCCGCGGATGGTGCGCGAGACATCGTCGTAGTTGCCGCCGAACTTCAGGTTCAGCGCCTCGTCGCCCCAGGTGACGACCGCGCGGGCGCCCTTGGTCTCATACCAGCGCTTCTCGTCCTGCATGTTCAACCGGCCGCCGGTCCAGACGAAGTTGGCGGGGTTGTTCAGGTCGACGCTGCTCTTGATGGTCGGGATGCCGGTCGGGTTGTAGGTGTAGTCGACCGTCGCGCCGACGCCCAGCGCCGTCACCGGACCGAAGGTCGGGCTCTCGCGGTGGAAGTTGCTCTTGGTGTAGTTGGCCTGGGCCTCGACCTTCAGCTTGTCGGTGATGCGCCATTCGCCGCCCGGATTGATCCCCCACAGCTCGGTCTTCTCGAGATAGGGCCGGAATTCCAGGAAGAACTGCGAATTGGCGTAGGTGCCTTGCGTGACCGTGCAGCCCGCCGAGCAGTCGGTCTTGTCGTACTTGGTGTTCATCGGAATGACCGCGCCGTTGCGCACGATCCAGGCGATGTCCTCGCGCAGCAGGTCGTTCTTCTTGTAGCCGTACATGCCGTCGACATAGAAGTTCATGTCGTCGTTCGGACGCCATTCGAGGCTGCCGACCAGGTTGAGGCGGTCGCGGCGGCCGTACTCGGCCGACGGGCGGCCCAGGCGCGGCAGCAGGCCGTTGTCGATCTGCTGGATGCTGGCGCCGGGGTTGTTGGCCAGCAGGAAGTTGCGGTCGATGAGCGTGCCGGCCACCAGGCCGCCGCCCGCGCCGACCGGCACCGTGGCCGGGATCGTCCAGTTGCCGCCGCCCGTGGCGTTGCAGCCGCTGGTCGCGCCGCACTGGGCCGCCGACAGGTTCGGATTGGTGAAGCCGATGGTCTCGTAGCCGCGCGTGTCGGTGTGCAGGCGCTGGCCCGAAACCCCGAACAGGACCCCGAAATTGTCCCAGGTCTTGCTGGCGATCAGCGAGCCCTTGCCGCCCAGCTTGGCGCCGTCCGGCTTCACGCCCTGGACGTTCATGGTCAGGTGCTGGCCGGGGCGGTCGAACGGACGCGCCGAGCGCATGTCAATGTTACCCGCCGCGCCGCCTTCCAGCAGGCTGGCCGAATAGCTCTTGTTGACCGTCAGCTTGGTGAAGAGGTCGGTCGGGAAGAACGAAAGGTCGACCGAGCGGTCGGTGCCTTGCGCGTCGGTCGCGCCCGACGAGGCCACGGCGATCGAGGCGCCGTTCAGCGTCACGTTGGTGAAGTTGCTGCCCAGGCCGCGGATGGCGACGTTCGTGCCTTCGCCCGTGATGTCGCGGGTGATGGTGATGCCGGGGATGCGGTTGAACGACTCGGCGATGTTGGAGTCGGGGAACTTGCCGATGTCCTCGGCGAAGATGGCGTCGGCGAAGCCGGTCGTCTCGCGCTTGGCCACGGTCGATTGCGCCAGACTCTTGCGGTAGCCGGTGACGACGATCTCCTCGACGGCGTCAGAGGACGCGGCCGGCGCGGGCGCGGTCTGGGCGTAAGCGGCCTGACCGATCACCAAAGTGGTCAGGCATGTCGCGCCGATCAGCGCCAGACGAACGGAACGGTTTTGTCGGATGGACAGCATGTTTCTCCCCTAAGCCTCGGCGCTCTGCGCCTGTTTGTTTCTCTTAGCCCGCCAAGGTCCCTTCCCGAGCCTTGGCGACCTCCGCTCCTAAGCGGTGGTAGCGGTCACACTGATAGGGTTATGAGGTAAGTCCTCGAAGGTCAAGGTGGTCAGACCTCGTTCGCCGAGTCCTGTCCGACCTTTGACGCGCACATGCGGCGCCGGCGCCACGCTCGGCGAGCGGGACGGCGAGGGGTCGGGGGTTGGCGGGGAATTCCGGGCCGTCGGGCGCGGCGCGGGAGCCGTGGTCGACCTATGGCCGGCGCGAACGTCGCTCGACGGGAGTTCGGCCAGGCGACGGAACCTGCGCTTGATTACTCAGACAAAAGGTCAGACCAATGGGCCGCGTCTTCTCCTCACCCGTGAAACGGGGGAGGTGGCGCGGCGCGAATACGCGCGTGACGGAGGAGACGCTCGCCAGCCCCCCTAAGCCCACCCCGCCGGCCGGTCCCGCTCAGGTTCCCGCCGGATCGGCGTCGTGTAGCGGTGACCCTTGTTCACGCGGCGCAGCGACGCGGGGTAGCGGTGCAGCTGGCTCTCGGGGCGGATCGGCCTGGCCACCAGGCCGCCGCCGCAGTCGGGGCAAGCCGCGTCGAAGCGCAGGTCCGCGCAGGACGCGCAGAAGGTGTGCTCGAAGGTGCAGATTCGGGCCGCGTCGCTGGCCGGCGGCAGATCCGCGTCGCAGCACTCGCAATTCGGGCGCAGTTCGAGCATGGGTCCGTCCTCCCGTGTTCGTCTGGTCATTCTTGCCTGGAAGCCGTTCACCATAAGGGCTTTTCGGGCCTTCGCGCGAGGGGGCGCGTTCAGCGATCACGGGAATGTGGAGCCAAGCGAAATCCGCGTGATCGCCTGGGGGGACGCGAGGGGTTGACCCCCTCCCCCATACCCCCTAGACACCGCGCCGTTTGCGCGGCGGACGGGCCAAAAGCCCGTCCGCTTTCTTGCAAGCAACGCCCCGGCATGCCGGGGCTGGACCGGGGTTACCCCTGGCCCGCCTTTTTGCGACAATAGACACCCACCCCCTCGCGTTCAGGAGCGCTCCAAGAATGTCCCAAGACCTTCTCCCCGGCGTTACCGGCGTTCTGGCCCTGGCCGACGGCACCATCCTGCAAGGCGTGGGCTGCGGCGCGGTCGGCGACGCGGTCGGCGAGGTGTGCTTCAACACCGCCATGACGGGCTATCAGGAGATCCTGACCGACCCGTCCTACATGGCCCAGATCGTGGCCTTCACCTTCCCGCACATCGGCAATGTCGGCACGAACGTCGAGGACGTCGAGCAGATCACCGGCGTGTCCGAGACGGCCGCCCGCGGCGCCCTGTTCCGGGACGTCCCGACCCAGCAGGCCAACTGGCGCGCCAACGGCGACTTCGACGCCTGGATGAAGACCCGCGGCGTCATCGGCCTGGCCGGGATCGACACCCGCGCCCTGACCCGCAAGATCCGCGAGACCGGCATGCCGCACGGCGTCATCGCCCACGCGCCGGACGGCCAGTTCGACCTGCCCGCCCTGGTCGCCAAGGCCAAGGCCTGGGCCGGCCTGGAAGGCCTGGACCTGGCCAAGGACGCCTCGACCACCCAGACCTTCACCTGGGACGAGGGCCTGTGGTCGTGGCCGGAAGGCTACGCCAAGCTGGACAAGCCCAAGTACGAGGTCGTGGTCATCGACTACGGCGTCAAGCGCAACATCCTGCGCGCCCTGGCCCATGTCGGCGCCCGCGCTACGGTGGTGCCCGCCTCGACCTCGGCCGAGGACATCCTGGCCCGCAATCCGGACGGCGTGCTGCTGAGCAATGGCCCGGGCGACCCGGCCGCGACCGGCGAATACGCCGTGCCGGAGATCCAGAAGCTGGTGCAGAGCGGCAAGCCGGTGTTCGGCATCTGCCTGGGCCACCAGATGCTGGCCCTGGCCCTGGGCGCCAAGACCGTGAAGATGGACCAGGGCCACCACGGCGCCAACCATCCGGTCAAGGACCTGACCACCGGCAAGGTCGAGATCGTCTCGATGAACCACGGCTTCACCGTGGACTCGGCCTCGCTGCCGGCCCCGGTCCGGGAGACCCACGTCTCGCTGTTCGACGGCACCAACGCCGGCATCCAGCTGGCCGACAAGCCGGTGTTCTCGGTCCAGCACCACCCCGAAGCCTCGCCCGGCCCGACCGACAGCCTCTACCTGTTCGAACGCTTCGCCGGCCTGATGGACCAGGCGAAGTAGGCACGCCCCCCCTCTCTCAAAGAGAGAGGGGTTCAAGGCTTTGACCTCCCCAACGTCACCCGCGCCTATCCTTTGAAAAAGGGAGACGCCGGGATGATCGACGACACCGATTTCAGCGGCCGGCGGGTGCTGGTCGTGGGCGGGTCCAGCGGCATCGGCAACGGGATCGCCCAGGCGTTCCGGGCGCGGGGCGCGGCCGTCGCGGTCTGGGGCACGCGGGCCAGCGCCGGCGACTACGACCCCGCCGAGGGCTCGGACCTTTCGGGCCTGGCCTATGCCGGCGTCGACGTCGGCGATCCCGACGCCATCGAGGCCGCGCCCGCCCCGTTCGCGGACGGCCTGGACGTGCTGGTGCTGTGCCAAGGGACGGTGGTTTACAAGCGCGGCGAGTTCGAACGGCCCGGCTGGGACCGGGTGATGGCCGTCAATCTCGACAGCCTGATGCACTGCGCCCGCCGCTTCAAGCCGGCCCTGACCGAGAGCCGGGGCAGCGTGATCATCGTCAGCTCGATCTCGGGCCTGAAGGCCAATATCGGCAACCCGGCCTACGCCGCTTCCAAGGCTGGCGCGATCAGCCTGACCAAGACCCTGGGCCAGGCCTGGGCGCCCGAGGGGGTGCGGGTCAACGGCCTGGCGCCGGGCCTGGTCGAGACCAAGCTGACCAAGGTCACCACCGGGAGCCCCGATCGCCTGGCCGGGGCGCTCTCCGCCATTCCGCAGCGGCGGATGGGCGCCCCCGCCGACATGGCCGGCGCGGCGCTGTTCCTGGCCTCCCCGCTGGCCGCCTATGTCACCGGCCACACCCTGGTGGTCGACGGCGGCCTGTCGCTCTAGCTGGAGACGAGCACAATGAAGGCCCTTCGCTATCACGGCGCCCGTGACGTCCGGTACGAGAGCATGGACGACCCGACGCCCCAGTCGGACCGCGACGCGATCGTCAAGGTCACCGCCTGCTCGATCTGCGGCTCGGACCTGCACATCTATCACGGCCACGGGTTCTCGGAGGACCTGGGCTTCTGCGTCGGCCACGAGGCGGTCGGCGAGGTGGTCGAGATCGGACGGGGCGTCCATCGGCTGAAGGTCGGCGACAAGGTCATGCTGCCGGCCGCCGTCGGCTGCGGCCGCTGCCGCTCGTGCCTGGCCGGCGTGGTCCAGACCTGCGAGTATGGCGAGTTCGGCTGCTATGGCCTGTCGGCGCGGCTGCAGGGCTCGCAGGCCGAGGCCGTGCGGGTGCCGGCCGCCGACATGAACGCCGTGCCAGTGCCCGAAGGCGTCTCGATGGAACAGGCGCTGATGATGACCGACGCCCTGGCCACGGCCTGGTTCGGGGCGCGCAACGCCGAGGTCCGCCCCGGCGCCAGCGTGGCGGTGATCGGCCTGGGCCCCATCGGCCTGATGGCGGTCGAGAGCGCCTATGTCATGGGCGCGCACGTGGTCTACGCCATCGATCCCCTGCCCGCCCGCCGGGCCCTGGCGGCGGAGGCCGGCGCGATCGCCCTGACGCCCGACGAGGTCCTGCCCCGGGTGCGCGAGGACACCAAGGGTCGGGGCCTGGACTGCGTGATCGAGGCCGTGGGCGGCGAGGCGACGGTCGACGCGGCCCTGCGCCTGGCGCGCCCACGCGGCGTGGTGTCGGTGATCGGGGTGCAGCAGGCCCGGCGCTTTCCCTTCCCGCTGGAGCGCGCCTTCGCGGCGGGCCTGACCTTCCGGGTGGGGACCTGCTCGGTGCCCGAGGAGTTGCCGGCCCTGTTCCCGCTGGTCCGCTCGGGACGGCTGCGGCCGGAGAAGTATGTCAGCCACCGCCTGCCGCTCAGCCAGGGCGCCGAGGCCTACCGCCTGTTCGAGTCCCGCGAAGCGGGGGCTTTGAAGATGGTGCTGACGCCGGATTGAAGACCGGAACGGCCCCGCGTGGGGGCCGCCTCCCGCGAGGCTAGGGGGCAATGCGGGAGGCGGCTGCCGAACGCCCTCGGCAAAGGGGGGCGCGCTTTGGGCGTCCGGCCGCTAGAACCTGTCCGCTCCGGTGGGAAACCGAACCGGCTGGCCAGGCTCTAACCTCGAGAACTCGAGAATTTGGGAAACTCTGGAGAGCGTGGCGAACCACGCTCGGGACCTGGAGGCGCGCTAGACCTTGAGGTTCAGCAGCGCGCCGGCCATCTCGTCGGCGGTCTTGATGACCGCCGCATTGGCCTTGAAGTCGTTGACCGCGCTGATCTGCCCGGTCCGCTCGGTGACGTAGTCGACGTCCGAGAGCCCCTCGGCGCGTTCGGCCTGGGCGTCCGCCGCGGCCATGCGGTGAGCGCTGGCGGTGAGGCGGTCGGCGGCGGCCATCATGCCGGCCGCGGCGATCGATATTGCCTGCATCGGGTCCCCCAGAGAAAGAAATCGGCGTTGGAGATCGGCGTTTGTTGACGTTGGTTATCGCGGCGGTTGGGTTAAGAAGGTGCAACTAAAGATGGTAAAATTTACAGTTTGGTCATAATTTTTTACGCGGGTTAACCACGTTTCGGAGGCCGGTTTCGAGGCCGAAAGCAGGGTTAATCCGTCGCTAACCGAACCCGGGCGGGGCCAGGGTTGGCGCGGTTTTTCGCCTATCGCGCGAGCCCGTTGCCGGAACACCGTTCTCGACGACAAATCCTGCCCAACATTACAAAACGTTCAGGTTCGGCCGTCTCGACAAGCCGTCAGCACACCGACATGGTTCGGCCCTCGCGCGAGCCGGGGGCGGCTCGTTCATTTAACCTTTGCGCAATGACGGCCGACGAAACCGCCCACCCCTGGCCGCCGCGTCCCAGAAGGCTCTCACACACATGTCGTTTACGCGCCGCGCCGCGCTCGCCAGCGCCGCCCTGCTCATGGTCGCGCACCCCGTCCTGGCCGCCGCGCCGGCCAAGCCCGTCGCCGCCGTTCAGAAGAAGGCCGCGCCGGCCTCGGACTTCGTCCCCTCGGCCGAGACCATCAAGGCCCACATGACCTTCCTGGCCGACGACGCCATGGAAGGCCGCGAGGCCGGCACGCGCGGCTACGACATCGCCGCCAACTACGTCGCCGCCCAGTACGCCCTGCTGGGCCTCAAGCCCGCCGGCGACAAGACCGCCGCCGGTGTCTCGTACCTGCAGCGCGTGCCGCTGATCGCCTACCGCCCGGCCGGCGACGGCGCGGTCACCCTGACCGGGGCCGACGGCCAGGCGATGGCCCTGAAGTACGGCGAGGACTACCTGCCCTCGCCCCAGGCCCAGGCGGCCGACGTCGCCGTCGACGCCCCGCTGGTCTTCGTCGGCTATGGCGTGGTCGATCCCTCGCGCGGCCGCGACGACTATGCGGGCCTGGACGTGAAGGGCAAGATCGTGGTCGTGCTGACCGGCGCCCCGACCGCGATCCAGACCGAGGAACGCGCCCACTTCAGCAACCCCAACACCAAGCGCGCCGAGGCCGCCAAGCGCGGCGCGATCGGCGTGATCACCATGCCGACCACCAGCGGCGAGAAGCGCCGCCCGTTCGCGCGCGGCCTGGCCGGCATGCAGGAATGGCGCGTGGTGTGGCGCAACGCCCAGGACGTCGGCGCCATCCGCGCCCCGTCGGCCCCCGCCCTGGCCACCGTCAGCCTGGCCGGCGCGGAGAAGCTGTTCGCGGGCGCCGCGACGCCGCTGGCGTCGGTCCTGGCGCAGGCCGAGACCCCGGCCGGCGCGGTCAAGGGCTTCGCCCTGCCCGCCAAGGCCAGCATCGCCCTGAAGACCCAGATCGAGAAGCGCGAGAGCAGCAACGTCGTCGGCCTGATCGAGGGCTCGGACCCGACGCTGAAGGCCCAGACCATCATCCTGTCGGCCCACCTGGACCACATCGGCATCAAGGAGAACGCCAAGCCCGGCGAGGACCGCGTCAACAACGGCGCTCTCGATAACGCCTCGGGCATCGCCACCCTGCTGGAGGTGGCGCGCGGCTTCAAGAACACCAAGGTCCGCCCCAAGCGCTCGATCATCCTGCTGGCGGTCACCGCCGAGGAGAAGGGCCTGGTCGGCTCGGACTACTTCGCCAACAACCCGACCATCAACAAGGCCGACATCGCCGCCGACGTGAACCTGGACATGCCGGTGCTGCTGTACCCGTTCACCGACGTGATCGCGTTCGGCTCGGACCGCTCGACCGTGGGTGAGGCCGTCAAGCACGCCGCCGGCCGCGTGGGCGTGGCGCTGTCGGGCGACCCGCTGCCGGAGGAAGGCCTGTTCACCCGCTCGGACCACTACCGCTTCGTCGAGCAGGGCGTGCCGTCGGTGTTCCTGATGACCGGCTTCCAGAACGGCGGCGAGAAGGCCTTCACCACCTTCCTGAAGACCAACTACCACCACCCGGGCGATGATCTGAACCAGCCGATCGACTATCAGGCGGCCGCCAAGTTCGCCCTGGTCAACTACGAGATCGCCCGCGAGCTGGCCAACGCCCCGGCCCGTCCGGTGTGGAAGAAGGGCGACTTCTTCGGCAATACGTTCGCACCGGCGGGGCATCCGTCCTCCGCCAAGTGATTGGGGCGAAGTAGTCGCTCGAACCCCACAATCGTTTCCCCGGCGAAAGCCGGGGCCCAGATGGAAGAGCGCTGGGGCGGGCTCTAGAAACACCGACGCCCTCCAATCATCCCCAGCGCCATGAGATCTGGGTCCCGGCTTTCGCCGGGAAGACCGGGTTGGGAAAACGGGAATAGGACCATTGACCCGGAGGGCGGCGGAAGGGATTCTGCCGCCCTCTCCCTTTCGTGATCCCGGATGTACCTCGCGTGACCGCCCGCACCGGCGCCTTCCTGAAGATCGGCGTGATCGCGCCGGCCATCATGGTGGCCGACGTGGCCCTGGCCCAGCGGCTGTTTCCCGGCTTCGACGCGGGGGCCCAGTTCATCAGCGAGCTGGGCGGGCCCAAGGCCCCCCTGCCCGAGGTCTTCAACTACGGCATGATCCTGGCCGGGATCGCGGGCCTGTTCGCCGGCGCGGGCTTCACCCACGCGCTGGAGCACGCCGGCGGCCGCCGGCGGGTCTCGGCCTTCGCCGGCCTGTTCGTGGCCCTGACGGGCCTGGGGGCGTTCTTCGCCGGGGTGTTCCACTGGCCCGACCCCATGCACCGCGCCTGCGGCGTGGGCCTGGCCATCCAGTTCGCGCCGCTGTTCACCGCCTGGGCCCTGTGGGGCAAGCCGGGCTATCGGCGGCTGGCCCACTTCTCGCTGGGCTGGTTCCTGGGGCTGCTGCTGGTCTTCGCCCTGCTGACCGGGGTGTGGAACGTGCGCACTGGCTACGACGTCGGCTACTGGCAGCGCGGCCACGCCTTCCTGGGCTTGCTATGGCTGGCCATCGCCGCCTGGACCCTTGAGAGGAGCTGGAAGAAGGCCCTCGCCCCGACGGCGGAACCGGCCGTCGTCTAGGCCCGTTGGCCAGGACCAACGACGAAGCGAGGCCCCCCGATGATCCGATCCTGGATGCTGTCCGCCGCCCTGCTGACGCTGGCCGCCTGCTCACAGCAGAAGACCGAGGACCAGCCGGCCCCGACGCCCGCCACGGCCCAGCCCGAGACGCCGGCCGCCGCACCGCCCGCCCCGGCGCCAGCGCCGGCCGCCGTCGCGGCCCCGGTCCCGGGCGAAACGGTCGGCGGCGACGGCTCGGAAATCCGGCTGTCGGGCCTCACCGAGGCGGACCTGAAGGCCAACCCCTTGCCGGGCGAACTCGCCTGCGGCTTCTCGGCCAAGGGGGCGTTGTTGCTGACCGCCAAGGGCGCGGTCGCCTCGAAGGACGCCGCCCTGGGCCTGGTCAAGGTCGGGGACTATGTCGAGCGGGTCGGCGCCCCCGGCGGCTTCGACGGCATGCTGAAGGGGGCGACGTTCTCCGGTGCCGGCAAGACGGTGATCATCGCCCTGACCGGCCCGGCGATCGGGGACGGCGAATCCCCGCCCAGCCCGGCCACGCTGACCTACCAGCGCGCGGACGGCGCCCAGCGGGTCTATGCCGGAACCTGGACCTGCGGGCCGTAGAGGTCTTCCCTCCTCCCGCACCGACGGCGCGGCTTCCGCTCAGGTCAGCGCCTTGCCCAGCGTATGCAGCAGCACCGACGGCGCGCGGTCGTGGCGCGTGACCGCGGGGATGGGTCGATCCACGCCCATCAGCTGGTAGACCGCCGTCTGGGCGGCGCGCACCGAATATTCGACCGTGAAGACGACGTCGTCGGGGATCTCGACGAACTGGCTGACGAACGCCAGGTTCCGCGAGCTGGCCGGGACCGGCAGGGGCCGGTCGGTCTTGCGGCGCGGCATGAACATCGAGGTGATGTAGGGCAGCCGGCACGGCACGCAGGTGGCGGTCTCGAACACCTCGGGCGCCAGGCCCAGATGGCCGCACAGCTCTTGCAGGATCTCGCGACCGCCGCAGGCGCTCATCGGCTTGGCCACGAAGTCGCCGATCCGGTCGGGATGCAGGGCGTAGCCCCAGAACACCGACCAGCCCTCCGGCTGATCCGGGAAGTGCGGCTGGTGGTACAACACGATCGACATCAGCCAGCGGGAGTCCTTGAAGGTCACCAGCCCGCCGGTGCCGGCCGCGTTGCCGCTGAAGGCCTGCATGGCGTCGAAGAAGCGCGGGTCGCGGCAGGTGACGGTGAACGACTCCCACAGGCTGCGCGCGATGGCGGTGTTGAAGGCGGCGGGGTTGCCGAACTCCGGGCGGCCTTCGGCGAGCTTCTCCCACAGCGCCCAACCCTGACTGTCGGCCTTGGTACGGGCCGGCGGCGGGGCGTCCATGGTCCCCAGGCTGGTGGCGTCGGTCATCGAGCCGTTCTGGAAGAAGACCAGATCGTCCTCGCCCACCGACACCGTCTCGGCGCGCCCCTCGCGCTCCAGCGCCAGGCGGATCACCCGATGGCGGCCGGCCTCGGTGACGATGTCGATGTCGGTCACCGTGGTGTTTCCGACGAAATTGACGCCGCGCTCGCGCAGCCAGCGCTCCAGCGGCAGGGCGATGGCGTCATACTGATTGTAGACGGTGCGCTTGACCCCGCCGAGCGTGTCGATGCGCGGAAACTCGTTCAGGAACCGGTGCAGGTACCGCTTGAGCTCCACGGCGCTGTGCCAGGGCTGGAAGGCGAACGTGGTCTGCCACATGTACCAGAAATTGGTCTCGAAGAACGGCGGCGACAGCTAGTCGGTGATGGCGCTGTCGCCCAGCTTGTCCTCCGACGTCTCCATCAGCCGGATTAGCTCCAGCCGGTCGTGGGTCGAGAAGCCCATGTGGCTGACATCGACCTTGTGCAGGTTGCGGTCGACCAGCCGGGCCTGCGAATGGGCGACGACCTGCTTGTTGAAGGCGATGGTCTGGTCGCGGACCGACTGGCCCGGCGCGTCCAGGCTGGGGATCGTGGACAGCAGGTCCCAGGTGCACTCGTAGTGGTCGGTGGTCAGCATCCGGCCGCCGCGCAGCGAGTACGAGCCGTCCGGCAGCCGCGAGCCGTCCAGCGAGCCGCCGAAGACCCGTGGGTGCTTCTCGTAGATCGTGATGTCCGCCCCGGCGACGCCGGCGTCGCGGATCAGGAAGACCGCCCCGGCCAGGGCGCCCACGCCGCCGCCGATGAAATAGTGCTTCATGGTCTTGCCTCCCGCCGGGATCGGCGAGGCGACACCCTCGCCGATCCCGAAAGCGGCATCCTTGATCCGGGGCAAATCGGCGCCGAACCGCGCCGGAAACCTCAGCGCCAGGCGTAGTTGAAGCTGACGCTGATCCGCTGCTCGTCGGCCTGGTTGGGCGTCACCTCGTGGCGCAGCCAGCTCTCCCACATCAGGATCGCGCCCGGCGCCGGCTGGACGTAGACGAACGGCTGCAGGTCCTCGGGCGCCTCGGTCTCGCGGGTCGGGGCGGCCATCATCATCGGCAGGCGCGGGTCCTCGAACTTGATGGCCGAGGCGCCCGGCGGGATGGTCACATAGACCGTGCCGGAGATGACGCTGTGGGGGTGGATGTGGCCGGTGTGCTGGCCGCCCGGCTCCAGAATGTTGATCCAGAAGCTGTCCATGACCAGCTTGCCGCCGGCCAGGTCGAAGCGAAGGGCCTTGGCGAAGGCGTTGGCGTGCTTGTCCAGCTTGCGCTTGAGGTCGGCGAACAGGCTGTCGCGCAGGGCCAGGTCGTTCAGCGAGGCGTAGGACGTATAGCCCAGATAGCCCTTGTTGTAGGCCCAGGCCTGGCCGGCGTCGTCGTCCTCGGCGATGGCGATGCAGGCGTCGTGCAGCTCGTCGATGAAGGTCTCGAAGTCCTTCTCGCCGGCGAGGCTGGCTTCATAGAGCGGCGTGACGAAGAGGCTGCGTGTGGTCATGGGGCGCGTCATAGAGCGTGACAGCCAAAAGTGGAAACCGGTTTTGGCGGCCGTCATGCTCCAGCCGAGAGAGCCCGGCCAATTCGCGCATTGGCCGTTGGGCGCCGGACCGCGTTGACGACAAACGGCAGGTGGAACATCATGAGAACATGACCGGCGACGACCTGACCCTGAGGATCGACGCGGCGCTCGCCGAGCGCCTGCGAATTCGCGCCGAGGCCGCGGGCCTGAGCGTGGAGGAGTATACGCTCGGCATCCTCAGACGCGCCGTCGAGGAGCCGGGTTTTGGAGAGACCGGAACCCAGTGGAGTGGGGCTCCGGTAAGCGCCTCGTACGACATTGACCAGGACTCCGAGGCCTATGCCGACGAGCTCGATCGAATCTGCGACGAGGCCCTGGAAACGGGTGGCATTCCCTTCGAGATCTTCCAAGCTCGCCTTCGCAATCTTGGACAGCGCCGCTGATCCATGTACCGGGTCATCGTCACGCCAGCGGCCATGGCTGATGTCGAATATCTGGAAGACTGGCTGCTCAAAACGCGGCGCCGAATATGGCCTCGAACTTGGCGACGTACTCGCGGGTGCTTCTGCAACCCTCGTAGACTATCCCAAACGGACACGGACCAGCCGAAACGGCCGCTATCGCGAACTCCACGTCACCTTTCACTCGAACCAGTATGTGATCCAATACCAGGTTCACCGCGACATCGTCGTGATCCTGCGCGTCCGGCACAGTCTCGAAGATCGCTGAACGCGCCGGACTCGCCTATATCTGCCCCCGTGACCGATACGACCGCTGACCCCGACGCCTCGCCCCGCCTGATCGGCGCCGCCCTGATCAAGGACGAGGTCTCGCGCCTGCCCGACGCGCCCGGCGTCTACCGCATGATCGGCGAGGCCGACGAGGTCCTCTATGTCGGCAAGGCCAAGAGCCTGAAGAAACGCGTCGTGCAGTACGCGCAAGGCCGCTTCCACACCAACCGCATCGCCCACATGGTCGACGCCACGCGAGCCATGGAGTTCGTCACCACCCGCACCGAAGCCGACGCCCTGCTGCTCGAGATCAACCTGATCAAGCAGCTCAAGCCCCGCTTCAACGTGCTGTTGCGCGACGACAAGAGCTTCCCCGAGATCGTCATTCGCCGCGACCATGACGCCCCGCAGCTGCGCAAGCACCGCGGCGCCCACACCCTCAAGGGCGACTATTTTGGGCCGTTCGCCAGCGCCTGGGCGGTGAACCGCACGCTCAACACCCTGCAGAAGGCGTTCCTGCTGCGCTCCTGCAGCGACAGCGTCTACGAGAGCCGCGACCGGCCCTGCATGCTGCACCAGATCAAGCGCTGCGCCGCCCCCTGCACCGGCCTGATCGGCAAGGACGACTACCAGGCCCTGGTCGACCAGGCCGAGGCCTTCCTGCGGGGCAAGTCTCGCGCGGTCATGGCGACCATGGCCAAGGAGATGGAGGCCGCCGCCGAGGACCTGGAGTTCGAGCGCGCCGCCCGCCTGCGCGACCGCATCCGCGCCCTGTCCAGCGTCGCCCAGGAGACCCAGATCAACCCCGAGACCGTGGAGGAGGCCGACGTCGTCGCCCTGCACGTCGAGGGCGGCCAGGCCTGCGTGCAGGTGTTCTTCTTCCGCGCCGGCCAGAACTGGGGCAACCGCGCCTACTTCCCGCGCGTCACCGGCAACGCCGAGGACACCGACGAGACCACCACCGAGGAACAGCGCATCCTCACCGCCTTCCTGGGCCAGTTCTACGACGACAAGCCGATCCCGCGCCTGATCCTCTCCAACCTGCAGCCGGCCGAGGCCGACCTGCTCTCGGAAGCCTTCGCCCTGAAGAGCGGCCGCAAGGTCGAGATCGCCACCCCCAAGCGCGGCGAGAAGGCCGACCTGGTCCAGCACGCCCTGACCAACGCCAAGGAGGCCCTGGGCCGCAAGATGGCCGAGAGCGGCGCCCAGACCAAGCTGCTGGCCGGCGTCTGCGAGGCCTTCAAGCTTGAGGCGCCGCCCGAGCGGATCGAGGTCTACGACAACAGCCACATCCAGGGCACGAACGCCGTCGGCGGCATGATCGTGGCGGGCCCGGAAGGCTTCATGAAGGGCCAGTACCGCAAGTTCAACATCAAGAGCACCGAGCTCACCCCCGGCGACGACTACGGCATGATGAAGGAGGTGCTGCGCCGCCGCTTCGCCCGCCTGGTCAAGGAGGAGGAAGAAGGCGACAGCGACAACCGCCCCGACCTCGTGCTGGTCGACGGCGGCAAGGGCCAGCTGGACGCGGCCCTGGAGATCATGGCCGACCTGGGCGTCGACGACATCGCCGTGGTCGGCGTCGCCAAGGGCCCCGACCGCGACGCCGGCCTCGAGCGCTTCTTCCTGCCCGACCAGCCGCCGTTCATGCTCGAGCCCAAGTCGCCGGTGCTCTACTACCTCCAGCGCCTGCGCGACGAAGCCCACCGCTTCGCCATCGGCGCCCACCGCACACGGCGGTCGATGGACCTGAAGAAGAACCCCCTCGACGAAATCGAAGGCGTCGGCCCCGGCCGCAAGAAGGCCCTGCTGCACGCCTTCGGGTCAGCCAAGGGCGTGGGCCGGGCCAGCGTGGAGGACCTGGTCAAGGTCGAGGGCGTGAGCCAGGCGCTGGCCGAGCGCATCCACGGCTTTTTCCGCAAGGGGTGAGGCCCTCTCCACGGGGGGAGAGAGCCTCGACCTGGCGCCTCAGTTCCCGCTCGCCGCCGTCTCGATCAGCTTCGACACCGCGTGCGGGTGCGAGATCATCACCACGTGCGAGGCGCCCGGCACGGTGACGACCTGCTTGGCGTGGGCGCGCTCGGCCATCCACTTCATGGCGGCGGGTGGGATGTTGCGGTCGGCCTCGCCATAGACCCACCACGACGGCAGGGCCTTCCAGGCGGTGGCGACAGCCTTCTCGGCGCCGGCCGTGTCGGCCAGGGGGCGCTGGGCGACGGCCATCAGCCGGGCCTCGGCCACCGGCACGTCCGCGGCGAACTGGGCCGGGAACTTGGCCTGCTGGATGTAGAGATCGTGGCCGCCGCCGGGCAGGTCGACGGGCTTGTCCAGGGTGGGCGGCAGGGTGCTGCCCGGGAACTTGCCGGTCAGGTCGAAGATGCTCTCACCGACCTCGGGCGCGAAGGCGGCGACATAGACCAGCCCCTTGACGTTGGCGGCCCCGTCGGCGGCGGCCGAGATCACCGCGCCGCCATAGGAATGGCCGACCAGGATCACCGGACCGGGGATGGAATTGATCACCGTGCGCACGGCGGCGGCGTCGCTGGCCACGCCGCGCAGGGGGTTGGCGGCGGCCACGACGGCGTAGCCGTCGCGGGTCAGGTCGGCGACCACGCCGTTCCAGCTGCTGCTGTCGGCGAAGGCCCCGTGCACCAGCACGACGGTGGGCTTGGCCGGCTCGGCGGCATAGGCGGCGGACAGGCCGGTCAGGCTGAAGGCCAGGGCGAAGGCGGCGGTCTTGAAGGACATGGAGGATCTCCTGAGAGCGTGCGTGATGCGCTGAATGACGGGGAAAGCGGACAGGTCTTGGAGGAACGGAAGCCTATCCGAAGGTGAAGACGTAGGCGCGAACGCCCGGATCGAGGAACGCGACCTCGAAAATCCGGTCGGCGACGGGGCCGGCCTGACGGACAAGCTGATACATGCGGGGGCGGTCGACCACGCCCTGGCCGTCGGCGCCGACGTCGACGCCATGATCGGAGCCCGGCGCCGCGCTGTCCAGACGCACGCGATAGCGTACAGGACCGGCCGACGGCGCCAGCACCATGTGCAGGTCGCGGGCTCGGAAATGGTGGGCGATCCCGCCGCCCGCCGCACCGGTCGCGAACTCGTCGCCCACGGTCCAGGCGCCCGTCAGGCTCCAGCGGTTCAGCGGCAGGGCGCGCGGCGACTCGTAAGTCCGCGCGACATCGCGCGCCTGGCCACCTGGCGAGGCGAAGCCACTGGCCTGGGCGTAGCCGACATAGGTCTCGCCCGAGCCGAGGTCATCCCAGTCCGCCGCCAGTTCGGGGCCGACGCCGGCCGGTGGCCGCGCATCGCCCGACACGCTCAGCAGCCGCTGAATCAGGCGCTCGGTGGACTCGTACTGGCCCTCGCCGGCGACGCGGCCGCGCACGCGTCCCTCACCGTCCATGATGTAGAAGGCCGGCCAGGCGTTGTTGCCGAAGGCGCTCCAGATGCGGCGGTCGCTGTCCAGCACAACGGGAAAGTCGACGCCCAGATCGCCCAGCGCCTGATGCACGTTCGACGCCTCGGCCTCGAAGGCGAACTCGGGCGTGTGGACGCCGATCACCGTCAGGCCCCGATCGCCGTAGCGGGCTTTCCAGCCGCGCAGATAGGGCAGGATCCGCAGGCTGTTGATGCAGGAATAGGTCCAGAAGCAGACCACCACCGTCCTGCCCCGCAACGCGGCGGCGTCCAGGGGCGGGCTGTTCAGCCAGGTCGGCGACAGCCGCAGGGCGTCCAGGATCGGCGAGGGCTGGAAGGCGCGCGCCAGAGCCTGGCGGGCCGGCGGGAGGGCCAGAGCGCCGCCCAGAGCCAGGGGAATCACACCGCCGGCGGCCGCCTTCAGCCAGTCCCGGCGGGTCGGGTTCGAAGGGGTGGTCATGGCGTTCTCCTTCAAGCCCAACCCGCCACATCCAGAACCGCTCGCGCGAACGCCTCCGGCGCCTCCTGCGGCAGGTTGTGACCCACGCCGCCCGCGATCAGGCGGTGCGCGTATCGCCCCTTGAACTTGCCGGCATAGGCCGCCGGCTCTGGGTGCGGGGCGGCGTTGGCGTCGCCTTCCATCGTGATGGTGGGGACGGTGATGTCGGGGCGCTGGGCCAGGCGGGCCTCCAGGGCGTCGAAGCGGGGCTCGCCGCGCGACAGGCCCAGGCGCCAGCGGTAGTTGTCGATGGTGATGGCCACGTGGTCGGGATTGGCCAGCGAGGCGGCCGACCGGGCGAAGGTCGCATCGTCGAAGGCCCAGCGGGGCGAGGCCGTCTTCCAGATCAGCCGGGCGAAGGCCTGCGTGTTCTGAGCGTAGCCGGCCGCGCCGCGCGCGGTGGCGAAGTAGAACTGGTACCACCAGGACAGCTCGGCTTCCGGCGGCAGCGGCGCGGCGTTGGCCTGCTGGCCGGCGATCAGGTAGCCGCTGACGCTGACCAGGGCCACGACCCGCTCGGGCCACAGGGCCGCGACGATGTCGGCCGTGCGCGCGCCCCAGTCGAAGCCGGCCAGCACGGCCTTCGGGATGTTCAACGCGTCCATCAGGGCGATGACGTCGGTGGCCAGGGCGGCCGGCTGGCCGTTGCGCGGCGTGGCGACCGAGCGGAAGCGGGTCGAGCCGTAGCCGCGCAGATGCGGGACGATCACCCGCTTGCCGGCGGCGGCCAGGATCGGGGCGACCTGCGCGAAGGCGTGGATGTCGTAGGACCAGCCGTGCAGCAGGATTACCGGCTGTCCGGACGCCGGGCCGAGCTCGGCATAGCCGACGTCGAGGTCGCCGGCCGCGACCTGGCGCAAGGTCCAAGTGGGCGCGCCGGCGGCGGCGCGGGCGAGGGTCGGGGCGACGGCGGCCAGCGCCCCGAAGGCGGCGGCGGCGCGGAACAGGGCGCGGCGATTCAGGGCGGACATGACGGCGTTTCCTTCGGACGGCGAAGAGAGAGGATCGAAAAGCGCCGCGTCCGGGAGGGGAGCGGACGCGGCGCTTCCCGCGCGGGCTCAGACGAGGGTCAGGGTCACGTCGATATTGCCGCGCGTGGCCTTGGAGTACGGGCAGGTCTGGTGGGCGGCGTCGATCAGGGCGCGGCCGACGGTCGGGTCCAGGCCCGGCAGACTGACGTTCAGGCGGGCCTGCAGCTGATAGGCGTC
Organism: Caulobacter segnis; assembly: GCF_019931575.1. NCBI lineage: Bacteria > Pseudomonadati > Pseudomonadota > Alphaproteobacteria > Caulobacterales > Caulobacteraceae > Caulobacter > Caulobacter segnis. The sequence continues at coordinate 3,903,746 of NZ_CP082923.1, forward strand.
GCCGACCTTGCCCAGGTCGATCTCGGCGTCGACGGCGGTGGCGGCCGGCAGGGCCACGCCCTGGGCGCGGGCGGCCAGGCCCATGGCGCCGATGAAGCAGGCCGACCAGCCGGCGGCCAGCAGCTGCTCGGGGTTCGTGCCGGGCGCGGCGGCGCCCGGAGGCGACAGGCGGGTCTCCAGCTTGCCGTCGTCGCTGCGGGCCGCGCCGTCGCGGCCGCCGGTGACATGGACGCGGCCGGTATAGAGGACGGTGTCGATCGGGGTGGTCATGGCTCGATTTCCTTTTTAGATCGGATACGATGTAATCGGTACCGATGTGATATGTCGCGCCAAACACCTTTGTCAACCTTCCGATTTCATCGGATCCGATTTATATTGAAGCCAGCATCATTCGCCGCCCGCCTAGAAAGGCCGCCATGTCCGACGCCGACGCCCCGCCCGCCCTGCCGAAACTGGGCGATTTCCTGTGTTTCGCGGTCTATTCCGCCAACCTCGCCTATGGCCGCGCCTACAAGCCGATCCTGGACGCCCTGGGCGTGACCTACACCCAGTGGATCATCATCGTGGCCCTGTGGGAGCAGGACGGCCAAAGCGTGAAGAGCCTGGGCGACAAGCTGTTCCTGGAGTCCAACACCCTGACTCCGATCCTCAAGAAGCTGGAGGGCCAGGGCTTCCTGACCCGCCAGCGCGATCCGGCCGACGAGCGCCAGGTGATCGTCAGCCTGACCCCGGCCGGCCGGGCCCTACGCGAACAGGGCGCCCAGCGCACCCTGGTCGCGGCCACCGGCCTGGAGCGCGAGGAGTTCGTCCGCACCCAGAAGACCATCACCAAGGTGCGCGACAACCTGATCCGGCACGTGGCCCGCGAAGGGGACGACACGGGCGCCGCCGCCGACATCTGAGCCCTTGACCGCCGCCCCACCGCCGGCGAAAGCTCCTCAACCTTAGATCGCGGAGCGTTCATGCGCGGCTTGTTGCTTCTGGCCCGGGCGGCCCTGGTCCCGGTCGTCCTGCTCCCCAGCGTTGCCGGCGCGGTCATCCCGCCGCCGCCCAGCGATCCCAAGGCCCCGGTCAAGCTGGTCAGCTTCGCGCCGCCGCCGGCCAGCGTGACCTGCGCGGGCGGCCCCGTCCGGCTGCTGGAGGGCGCGACGCCGCCGCCCAAGGTCTGGCAGGTCTGGATGCCGCCGGTCGGCCAGGCTGGCATGCCGCCGTACACGCCGCCCCCGCCGCCGACCAGCGAGGTCTACGGCTTCTCGATCACCGCCGACGGCCACGCGCAGGACCTCAAGCGCAAGACCCTGTCCGGCGGGCCGGGCGTCTGGAACACCGAGGAGCTGGCCGCCATCCTGGCCAGCTGGCGGTTCGCGCCCGGCGCGGCGGCCACGGACTGCCAGGTCGACCTGGCGCCCAGCTACCAGCCGCTGGCCGAGGCCTCTCCCGCCAAGCTGTTCGAGGCCCTGGCCGCCGAGCCGCGCAACGCGCCGCAGCTGCTGCGCAAGGCCGTGGCGGTCGGCGGCGACTGCGGCGGCGCCAGCCGGCGCCGACCCGAGACGATCGTCTATCCCGACACCCGTCCCTTCGACGACAAGACCGTCGATCCGGCCTGGGCGGGGCTGACCTTCGACATCGACGCCGCCGGGGCCACGCGCAACGTCCAGGTCGTCGCCCAGCACGGCGCGCCCGCCTTCGCCGCGGCCGCCGCCGGCGCGATCGCCAAGGGCCGCTACTTCCCCGGCCCGCCGCGCACCCGCTGCTACGTCGCGTTCAAGGCCATGCCCAAGGCCACCGAGGCGCCCCGGCGCGAGACCCCGCCGCCCGCCGACGACGAGGCCTGCAAGATCACCCGCGAGGAACTGAACCTGCCCGAGGACAAGTTCTTCCCGCCGGCCTTCGCCAAGCAGCGGGTCGGCGGCCGGGCGCTGTTGCGCTTCGACGTGGCGCCCTGGGGCCAGATCGGCGCGGTCGAGGTGCTGGAGAGCCAGCCCACCGCCACTTTCGGCGACGCCGCCCGCATGCTGCTGGCCAGCGCCCGCCCCAAGCCGCAGGCCACCGGCCATCACGGCTGCGTCGTGCCGATGGTCTACGCGATCCCGGCCATTCCCGACGAGACGGACTGAGCGTCTCCGTCCGCGCCCTGACGGCTCTCGGTGGGAATTCCTTTACGCCCGGCTGCAACCAAACCGCTCCGCCCCCGTTTGATAGCTTGAGTATTTTTTCCGAACGGGGGCCGTCATGGACCATCACGACCAGAAGACCTTCGAACGCGATCTGATCGCCCTGATCCCGCATCTGCGGGCTTTCGCGCGCTCGCTGTGCGGCGACGCCACCGCCGCCGACGACCTGGCGCAGGACGCCGTCGCCAAGGCCTGGGCCAGCCGCAACAGCTTCACCATGGGCACCAACATGAAGGCCTGGACCTTCATGATCCTGCGCAACCAGTTCTATTCCGACAAGCGCCGCAGCTGGCGCTCGGTGGCCCTGGACCAGGAGACCGCCGAACGGACCCTGGTGGCCAACACCAATTTCGACAGCGCCATCGCCCTGGACGACCTGCGCCAGGCGATGATGATGCTGCCCGAGAACCAGCGCGAGGCCCTGATCCTGATCGGCGCCGGCGGGTTCAGCTACGAGGAGGCGGCCGAGGTGATCGGCGTCGCCGTCGGCACGGTCAAGAGCCGCGTCAGCCGCGCCCGCGCCGACCTGGTCCGCATCTTCGAGACCGGCGACTACGAACGCGACGGCCTCCCGGTGCACGAGGCCATGGGCTCGATGCTGCGGGCGCTGGAACGCCTGGCGGCTTAAGGCTCCAGCGCGGCGCACGCCGCGCGGAACGCCTCCACATGCGCCTCGTCGTGATAGATCGACAGCCCGACGCGCAGCACGTCGTCGCGGACATCGACCACCACGCCCTTCTCGGCCAGCGCCTGCTTCCAGGCGCTGGCCTTTTCGTGTCGCAGGGCCAGGAACCGCGCCGAAGGGCCGGTGCCTGGCGGGTTCAGCACGACCGCGTCCTTCAGCGGCCCGGCCTCGCCCAGGGCGATCCTGGCCAGCAGCACCGACTTCAGCCGGGCGACGTGCCGCGCCATCGCCGTGGTGGTCAGGCCCTCGCGCTCCAGCATCGTCCCCGCCGCCACGAAGCGGTAGAGGCCCGACGGGTCGAAGGTCGCGCCCAGGAAGCGGCCGGCGTCGCGGACGTAGCCCACGCCGCCGGGCGGGCCTTCCAGGTCGCCGAACTCGGCGTACCAGCCGGTCAGCACGGGACGGGGGCCGAAGCCTGGCGGGGCGTGCAGGAACGCCGCCCCCTCCCCGGCCATGGCGTACTTGTAGCCGCCGGCCAGGTAGAAGATCCGGTCGGCCACCGCCGACAGGTCGGTCGAGACGGCGCGGAAGCCGTGATAGCCGTCGACCACGACCCACGGCCCCTCGGGCCGGGCCAGGTCGGCCAGCTCGAACACGCGGTCGAACACCAGGCCGGTCTTGAAGAACACGTGGCTGGCGAAGATCAGGTCGTGACCGCCTTCGCGCGCCGCCGCCAGGAACCGTTCGGCGAGGTCGGGACCTTCGCTGCCTACCAGGGTCAGTTCGATCTCGCCGGCCTCGACCCAGCGCTGGGCCTGGCGGCGGAACGAATGGAACTCGCCGTCCGTGGCCAGCACCCGCACCGGGCCGGAACGGTCGACAGCCGATAGCAGCACGGCCAGCAAGGAATGGGTGTTGGGCGCGAAGACCACCGTTTCCGGCGACGGCAGCTTCAGTTCGCGCGCCACCAGGCCCTGGGCGGCCGGGTAGACCTCGCCCAGCACCTTGTCCCACTTGTGGTCGGCCAGGACGGCGGCGTCGCGCCAGGCGTCGACCTGGGCGTCCAGGGTGACGTCCGGCCACAGGTGATGGCTGTGGGCGGCCATGTGCAGGCGGTCCGGAACGCCCAGCGCCCGCGAGAACAGGTCCTTGCGCGCGCTCATTACAGCTTGATCCTCGTCATAGCTTGGTCCTGAGCGACCATAGCTCCGGAAACGCCCGTCGGCGCAGGGTGCTGGCCAGGTAGCCGATCCCGTCGGTGCCGCCCGTGCCCGGCCGGCCGCCGATGATCCGCTCGACGGTCAGCACGTGCTTGTGCCGCCAGGTGACCAGGGCGTCGTCCAGGTCGACCAGCTTCTCGGCCAGCTGGTAAAGCTCCCAATAGCGCTGCGGGTCGCGATAGACCTCCAGCCAGGCGGCCTCGACCGCCTCGGACGGGGCGTAGGCCTGCGTCCAGTCGCGGTGGAGGGCGTCATCCGGCACGGCCAAGCCGAGCCTCGGCAGTTGCGCGATGGCCACGTCGTACAGGCTGGGCGCGGCCAGCGCCGCCTTCAGCAGCGCCAGGCCTTCGGAGCCCTCCTCCTGGAACTTCAGGAAGCTCTGGTCCTTCAGGCCCAGCAGGTATTCCAGGGTGCGGAACTGCGCCGACTGGAAGCCCGAGCTCGAGCCCAGCTCGCCCCGGAAGCTCAAGTAGTCGGCCGGGGTCATGGTGGCCAGCACGTCCCACGACAGGGTCATCACCGTCTGGATCCGCGACACCCGCGCCAGGGCCTTGTAGGCCGGCTCGACGTCGCCCGCCGCGATCAGCCGCCGGGCCAACCCGACCTCGTGGATGATCTCCTTGAGCCACAGCTCCTTGGTCTGGTGGATGACGATGAACAGGAGTTCGTCGTGCCGGTCGCTCAGCGGGGTCTGGGCCGCCAGCAGGGTGTCGAGCGCGAGGTACCGCGCGTAGGTCATGTCTTGCGCCATGGAAGGACCCTATGCCGATCGCCACGGCACATTGTCCTCGTTTGCACCGGCCGCCGCCAGCACGATAGAACGATGTCCTGATCAGACACCAACTGGCGGAACGAATGTCAGCCCTGAGCCGCATCGACCTGTCGATCCTCCGCATCCTGGAGGCCGACGCCCGCATCTCGTTCGCCGCCCTGGCCGAGCGCGTGGGCCTGTCGAAATCGCCGTGCTGGAGCCGCGTCCAGGCCCTGGAGAAGCAGGGCGTCATCACCGGCTACCACGCTCGCCTCGACGCCAAGGCGGTCGGCAAGGGCCTGACCGTCTACGCCCTGGCCACCGTCGAGTTCGCCCGCGCCGAGGCCTTCGAGGCCGCGGTCCTCAAGCACCCGGCCATCACCGAGTGCCACTCCACGGCCGGCGCGGGCGACTACCTGCTGCGGGTCGTGGCGGCCGACGTCGAGGACCTCGACCACCTGCTGCGCAGGGAGCTGAGCCAGCTGCCGGGCGTGCAGCGCTACACCACGACGGTGTGCATGAAGGCGATCAAGGCGGGGGGCGGGTTGATGGGGTGAGCGAAGGGCGGCGCGATCACGCCTTGATCGCGCACGACTGCGCCCCTCAGAGTCGAACGAAGGGCGCGAGCATGCGTCCGAGCCTTCCCGGCAGAACGATCTGGCCGTCCAGCGCCGCCACGCACAGGCAAGGCTCGGCCGAGACGACGCGGGGCTGGTGCGTGACGTTGGGGTCGGCCTCCTCGAAGTCGCCCAGCGAGAAGACGCCGTCCTCGGTGGCGTAGGCGCCGCTGATCACGCAGGTCAGCTCGACGCCGCCGTGCGTATGGCGCGGCGTGCACTGGCCGGGCGCGATCCGCAGCAGGATCACCCGGCAGTCGCCATCGCGCGGGCCCAGGACGTCGCGGACATAGACGCCTGGCCCCAGCCAGCGCCACGGACCGAGCGGGAAGTGACGCAGAGGCGCGGGGAGCGACGCGTCCGCGCCCTTCGGAGGCGTCGGCTCGACGCGCGGCTGGAAGGCGTCCAGACGGGCCAGCGCCGCTGCACCGGCCCGCTCGTCCAGCGCCAGCGGCTCGAGGTCTTCCAGCAGCGCGCCGCCGATGGCCTGGCCAAGCTCGGTCCAAACCCGCGTCTCCGGGCGCAGCGCCAGATGGGTCGCCACGACGACCGCCTCGGGAGGGCTGAGCGTACCGGCGGCGTAGGCCAGCAGGCGCTCCTCGCTGGGTTGGCGACGCGGGCTCATGCCGCGCCTCCCGTCTCGCGCTCGATGAAGACGCGCAGCTTCATCATGCCAAAACGGATGCGCGCCTTGATGGTGCCGAGCGGCACGCCCAGGGTCTCGGAGATTTGCGTGTGGGTCTGCTCTTGGAAAAAGGCCATTTCGATCGCCTGGGCCTGATCTGGGTTGAGGGTCCGCATCGCCGCCCTGACACGTTCCGCTTCCTGCGCGCCGTTCAGGATCGCGTCCGGCTGTGGCGGATCCTCGGCCTCGGGAGCGAAATCCTCGGCATAGACGGCGCGGTCCGCGCGGCGAAGACTGTCGATCCTGAGATTGCGCGCGATGGTGAAGATCCAGGCCGCCGCCGAGGCGCGCCCCTGATCGAAGAGGTGCGCCTTGCGCCACACGGTCAGCAGGGTCTCCTGGGCCAACTCCTCGGCCGCGAAGGCGGACGTCCCGCTACGGACCAGCAGCGCTTTCACCCGTGGGGCGTAGTGGTCGAAAAGCGCCCCGAACGCTTCTCGGTCGCGGTCGGCGGCGATCCGCGCGATGCAGGCGTTGAAGTCCCCCGGCGCGGTCATGGCGTGAGGGCTGCGAGCGCGGCGGGGATCAAGCTGAGTCGCATGCATGACCATGATACGCAACGAGACGGTCGACGGACGATGCGACGGCCATAAAATCTCGCGCGGACGGACAGGATCGGCCTCAGGCGGGATCTCCCAGGGTCACGGCGTGGACCGGCGGCGGCGGGCGGCGGCGCAGGCCGATACCGCGCGCCAGGATCCGCACGGCTTCCCAGTGTATGCCCGCGATTACCTTGAAGCTCAGAAGCGGATGGCGCAGCCAGGCTTTCAGCAGCGCGGCGTCGGTCAAGGGCGCGCGCTGGCCCGCGAACGCCGCCGTCAGGATCGGCTGGTCGCCGCGGCGGACGGTGACGACCACGGAGACGGCCTCGCCGGGCGGCCGGATCTCGAAGTCGTAGGCCAGGTCCATGTCCATGAACGGCGAGACGAAGAAGCGCTTCGGGGCGGTCTGGCGCACGCGTTCAGCCGACGGGTCCGGAACCGCGACCAGATAGCTGTGTCGCTCGCCGAAGGTGTTGCGCACCTCGTAGAGGATCGCCGCCAGGCCGCCGTCGGCGCGGTGGCAGAAATAGAGGCTGAGCGGATTGAAGCCATAGCCAAGGATACGCGGCATGCAGAGCAGGCGCACCGCCCCCCCGGCGACGATCTCGGCCTGGGCCAGCTGGTCGTTCACATAGGCCTTGAGGTCCGCGCCCGAACGGGCGCCATGGTCGGCGGCGCGAAACGACATCAGCCCGAACTTGCCCGCGCCGAGCAGCCGCAGGCGCGAGAACAGCCCCGGCAGGGCGTCGAGATCGAGCAGCAGCATGAAGATGCGGTAGCGCAGCCGATGCGTCTTCGGCGAGAACCGCGCGTGGGTGACGACGCCTTCGTAGATCGCCGAGGCGGTCATGCGGCGCGTTCGAGATCGGGCGCGCAGACGGTGATCCGTCCACTTTCGTCGGCCACCGACCATGGACGCCGGACGCCGCCCAGCTGTTCGGCGACGGCCAGGCCCGCCTGCAGACCATCCTCGTGGAAGCCCGCGCCGAAATAGGCTCCGCAGAACCAGGCGCGGCGCGCGCCCTGCAGGGTCCAGAGCTCCTTCTGGGCGGTCAGCGCGGCGGCGTCGAAGTGCGGATGCTCGAAGGCGCGCGTCTCGTGGATCAGATCCTCGCGCGGCTCCAGGTGCGGGTTGAGGGTGACGAACAGGGATGGACTCTGGCGCAGGCCCTGCAGGTGGTTCATCCAGTAGCTGACGCAGCCGCTGGCCGGGTCGTCGCGGCGTCCCAGGTGGTTCCAGCTGGCCCAGGCCAGGCGTCGGCGCGGCATCAGCCGGCGATCCCGGTGCAGCACCACCTGGTTGGGCGTGTAGCGGAACGCCCCCAGCAGCGCGCGCTCGCGGGCGTCGGCGTCGGACAACAGCCGCAAGGTGGTCGGGGCGTGGGTGGCGAACACCACGTGGTCGAACGCGGTCTCGCGGCCGCCGTCCTCGATGATCCGCACGCCGTCCTCGCGCCGCTGGACGGTCTCGATGCGGGCGGACAGCCGCGTACGGCCCTGGAAGGCCCGGGCCAGGCGGTCGACATAGTTGCGGCTGCCGCCATCGACCGTTCGCCAGGTTCGGCGGCCGACGAACCGCAGCAGGTCATGGTTCTCGAAGAAGCGGATAAAGGCCGCGGCGGGATGCTCGCCGGCGCCCTCGATGCTGGCCGACCAGATCGCCGCCGCCATCGGCAGCAGATGGTCCTGCCGCAGCGCCGCGCCGTAGCCGTGGGCGCGCAGGTATTCGCTCAGGGAGACGACAGGGTCCAACGTCGCCAGATGTCCCGGCGCGGTCCGGTAGAAGCGGTTGAGGTCGCGCAGCATCGACCAGAAACGCGGCCGCAGCAGGGCGCTGGGCTGGGCGAACAGCGAAGCCAAGCTCTTGCTGCCGTACTCCAGATCGCCATCGTCCAGCGAGATGGCCAGCGACATGTCGGCCGGCTTGGTCGGCGCGCCCAGATGGCGGAACAGCGCCGTCAGGTTCGGATAGTTCACCTCGTTATAGACGATGAACCCCATGTCGACCGCGATGGCGCCGCCAGGGGCGGGAACGTCGACAGTGTGGGCGTGGCCGCCCAGGCGGTCGGCCGACTCGAACAGCGTGACCTCGTGACCTTGGCTCAGCAGCCAGGCGCACGACAGGCCCGAGATCCCGGAACCGATGACGGCGATCCGCTGGGGCTTGGCCTGGCGAGGCTGGGAGGCGAACGGGAGGAGCGTGGCCTGCATCGAAGTCTCCTGGCGTCGAGCGCGAGGGTGGTGTCGATGAGGGTTACGGTCGATGCGGCCTCGCGGATGGATGCGTCCGACGGGATTTTTCGGGCGTAACCCTCCAACGAAGGGAGTTCGCCATGAGGATGTTGGTAGCCTATGTCAGCGCGCTGGCGGCGTTCGTCGCGCTCGATTTCGTCTGGCTGAGCCTGATGGTTCAGCGCCTCTACAGGCCCGAGCTGGGCGAGATCCTGGCCCCGAAGCCCAGGCTCGGCGCCGCCGTGGCCTTCTATCTGATCTATGCGGCCGGCCTGGTCGTCCTGGCGGTCGCCCCGGCGCTCAAGGAGGGCGCGGCCGGTCGCGCCGCGCTCAATGGGCTCGTGTTCGGCGCGGTGGCCTATGCGACCTATGACCTGACCAACCAGGCCACGCTGCGGACATGGTCGATGAAGGTCTCGATCGCCGACATCGCTTGGGGCGCGTTCGCCACGGCCTTGGCGGCGGTGGCGGCCTTCGCCTTGGCGCGGATGATCGCGCGATAGCGCCGAGCGCTTTGAACCGTCTTGCTGCAATCGTCTCGCAAGAGGCCCGCTCGCCTTGCCTGGCGTCGGTTTTTGCCCTCAAGCTCCGGCGTCCGGCCTCGTCGCCGTCAGGCGTCGAGCGTTCCCGCAGGACCGCCAGGAGGGCCTCTCGTGAAGCGAATCCTCATTGGACTACTGGCGTTCGCGGGCGTGGTCGTCGTCGCTTTCGGCGCGTTCGCCTGGCGCCCGGCGATCGGCAAGATCGCGCCGCCCGCGCCGACCAGCTTCGCGCCCGATCTGGTCGCGCGAGGCGAGGTCCTGGCCGGGGCGGGCTACTGCTCGACCTGCCACACCGCCAAGGGCGGCCAGCCGTTCGCCGGCGGCTACCCGATGAAGACGAGTTTCGGCGCGATCTACTCGACCAATATCACGCCCGACCCCAAGACCGGGATCGGAAGCTGGTCGGAGGCGGCCTTCAGCCGAGCGCTGCGCGAGGGCGTGGCGCGCAACGGCGCGCACCTGTTTCCGGCCTTGCCCTACGACCACTTCACCAAGCTGTCGGACGCCGACGTCTCGGCCCTCTACGCCTACATGATGACCCGACCGGCGGTCGTCGCCGAGAAGAAGCGCAACGGCATCCCGTTCCCGCTGAACATCCGCGCCCTGCAGGCCGGATGGAAGCTGCTGTTCTTCAAGCCCGGCCGCTTCGAGCCCGACAAGACCAAGAGCCCGGAGTGGAACCGCGGGGCCTATCTGGCGGAAGGGATCAGCCACTGCGGCGCCTGCCATACGCCACGTAACGGCCTGGGCGCGGAGAAGCGCGACAAGGCCTTCGCCGGGGCCGCGATCGACCACTGGATCGCCCCGCCGCTGACCGCCGCCAACCCCTCGCCCGCGCCCTGGGACCAGGCAGAGCTGGTCGCCTATCTGCGCACGGGCGTCAGCCGCTACCACGGCGTCGCCGCCGGGCCGATGGCGCCGGTCGTGCACGACGGTCTGGTCAAGCTGCCGGACTCCGACATCCAGGCCCTGGCGGTCTATTTCAACGATCGCGACGGGGGGGCGGGGCGGGCCTCGGCCCTGGCCCCAGCCCTGCAGAAGGCGGACGCCGCCGACCGGCTGAACGTCGGGCCACAGAGCGATCCGTCGGCGCGGCTCTACACGGCGGCCTGCGCATCCTGCCACTACAACGGCCCAGGCCAGCCCAATCCGCTGCGGCCGGACCTGGCCCTCAACAGCGCGGTCAATCTGGACGATCCCACCAACCTGATCCAGGTCGTGCTGCACGGCGTCGGCGCCAAGGAGGGGGCGCCGGGCGTGGTGATGCCGGCCTTCAACCGCTTCAGCGACGCCGACGTCGCCAGGCTGGCGGCCTATCTGCGGGCCACGCGCACGGACAAGCCCGCCTGGCCGGACCTGGAGAAGAAGGTCGCGGCGATCCGCGCGGAAGGAAAGTGAGCCCGCCATGACCCAGTTCACGATCAACGGCAAGGCTGTCTCCATCGACGCCGACGAGGACACCCCCCTGCTGTGGGTGATCCGCGACGAGGTCGGCCTGACGGGCACCAAGTTCGGCTGCGGCATCGGCATGTGCGGGGCCTGCACGGTCCATGTCGGCGGCCGGGCGACCCGCTCGTGCATCACCCCGCTGGGCGCCGTCGAAGGCGCGCAGGTGACGACGATCGAGGGCCTGGACCCGGCCGGCCAGCACCCGGTGCAGAAGGCCTGGCTGGACCTGCAGACCCCGCAGTGCGGCTACTGCCAGTCGGGCCAGATCATGCAGGCCGCGGCGATGCTGAAGGACTTTCCCGCCCCGACCGACCAGGACATCGACGCGACCATGAGCGGCAACCTGTGCCGCTGCATGACCTATGCCCGCATCCGCGCGGCCATCAAGCAGGCCGCCGCCGCGATGGGCGGCCAGGAGACGGGCGCGGCGGAGGCCAAGTCATGAGCCGCCTGTCCCCCAAGGATCACCCCGCCAGCCTTCTGTCGCGCCGCAACTTCCTGATCGCCTCGACGGGCGCGGGCCTGGCGTTCGGCTTCTCGGCCCTGGTCGAGGCCGCGATGGACCCGGCCGTCCCCGGCGGCGCGCCGATCGCCGAGACCGGTCCGAAGTTCGAACCCACCCTGTGGTTCGCCATCGACGGCGAGGGCGTCGTCACGGTCAACATCATCCGCGCCGAGATGGGTCAGCATGTGGGCACCGCCCTGGCCCGCATCCTGGCCGACGAGCTGGACGTGGCCTGGGACAAGGTCCGCATCGTCCATGTCGACACCGATCCCAAATGGGGCCTGATGGTCACCGGCGGCAGCTGGTCGGTGTGGCAGACCTTCCCGATCTTCAGCCAGGCCGGCGCGGCCGGGCGCATCGCCCTGGTCGAGGCCGGGGCCAAGCTGCTGAACGTCTCGCCGGCCGGCGGGACGGCGCGCGGCGGGGTGGTCCATGTCGGCGGCCGGTCGATCTCGTACGGCGACATCGTCAAGCGCGGCGGCGTCGCCCGGACGTTCACCCCCGAGGAGCTGGCCAAGCTGCCGATCAAGCCGGCGGCCGAGCGCAAGCTGATCGGCAAGCCCGGCAAGGCCCTGGACATCGCCGCCAAGACCAACGGGACGGCGGTCTACGGCATCGACGCCAAGGTCCCGGGCATGGTGTTCGCCCGCCCGAAGCTGCCGCCCACGCGCCATGGGTCCAGGGTGCTGTCGGTCGACGACGGCGCGGCCAAGAAGGTCAAGGGCTACCTGCGCTGCCTGACGCTCGAGGATCCGTCCGACACCGTGCCCGGCTGGGTGCTGGTGATCGCCGAAAGCTATCCCGCCGCCTTGCGCGCGTCGGAGCTGGTCAAGGTCAAGTGGACCGCCGGGCCTGGCGCGACCGTGTCGGAAAAGGACCTGCAGGATCACGCCGCCGGCCTGATCGCCAAGTCCGACGGCGGCGCGCTGCTGGAGAACAAGACCGCCGACACCGCCCCGGCCTTCAAGGCCGCCAAGTCGGTGCTGGAGCAGACCTACACCGCCGCCACCGTGCTGCACTTCCAGCTCGAGCCCCTCAACGCCCTGGCCTTCGAGAAGGACGGGGTGATGGAGATCCACACCGGCAACCAGTGGCAGAGCCTGATCCTGCCGACCCTGGCCAAGGCGCTGGGCCGCCCCGAGACAGGCATCGTCATGCGCACCTACATGCTGGGCGGCGGCTTCGGCCGGCGGCTGAACGGCGACTACGCCGTGCCGGCGGCGCTGGCGGCCAAGGCGCTGGGCAAGCCGGTGAAACTGGTGCTGACCCGCGAGGACGACGTGCGCTTCGACTCGGTGCGCTCGCCCTCGGTCCAGACGGTGCGCATGGCGTTCGACGGCGCCGGTGAGATCCTCGCCCAGGAGCATCACGCCGCCGCCGGCTGGCCCACCCTGGCCAACGCCCCGGCCCTGATGCCCAAGGGCAAGAACGGCGTGGCCTACGATCCCTTCGCCATCTCCGGCGCCGACCATTGGTACGAGGTGGGCGCGCACAAGGTGCGGGCCATCAACAACGACCTGGCCAACGAGACCTTCCGGCCGGGCTGGCTGCGCTCGGTGGGGCCGGGCTGGACCAACTGGGCCGGCGAAAGCTTCATCGACGAGGCCGCCCACCACCTGAAGACCGATCCGGTGGCCCTGCGCCTCAAGCTGCTGACCGGCGCGGGCGCCAACGCCGGGAGCGACGCCAGCACCAAGGGCGGCGCCAAGCGCCAGGCCGAGGTGGTGCGCCGCGCGGCCGAGGCCGCCGGCTGGGGCCAGGCCGTGCCCAAGGACACCGGCCTGGGGCTGGCCACCAGTTTCGGCCAGGAACGCGACATGCCCACCTGGGTGGCCTGCGTCGCGCGGGTCCACGTGGATCGCGCCAGCGGCGTGGTCACGGTCCAGAAGCTGACCCTGGTCACCGACGCCGGCACGATCGTCGATCCCGACGGCGCCCACGCCCAGACCGAGGGCGCGGCGCTGTGGGGCCTGAGCATGGCCCTGCACGAGGGAACCGAGTTCGTGAACGGCGAGGTCAAGGACCTGAACCTCGACACCTATACGCCGCTGCGGATCTCGGACACGCCCGAGATGGACATCCGTTTCGTCGACAGCGTCGAGGTCCCGGTCGGCCTGGGCGAGCCCGCCACGACCGTGGTCGCCCCGGCCATCGCCAACGCCATCTTCCGCGCCGTGGGGGTTCGCCTGCGCCACATCCCGATCACGCCGGCGGCGGTGCGCCAGGGGCTGTCGGGCAAGGCCTGACCGCTCGGTCGCGCCTCCCCCCTCCCCCTCCGCGCGCAACGCGGCTAAACCAGCGGCATGGTTTCGCCCGTCGCCTCCGCCGCCACGCCCGTCGCCCCCGCCGCCGTCACCCGCTCGCGGGTGGGCAAGCGGCTGTCGATCGTCGCGCCCTGCTTCAACGAGCAGGAGGTGCTGGACCTGTTCTTCGACCGCATCGACGCCGAACTGGCGGCGCTGGGGGTCGAGTACGAGATCGTCTGCGTCAACGACGGCAGCCGCGACCACACCCTGGCCGTGCTGCTGGCGCGCCACCAGGCCGACCCGCGCGTCAAGGTCATCAACCTGGCCCGCAACTTCGGCAAGGAGACCGCCCTGTCGGCGGGGCTGGACGCGGCGACCGGCGACATGGTGGTGCCGATCGACGTCGACCTGCAGGACCCGCCCGAGCTGATCGGCCAGTTCATCACGGCCTGGGAGGCCGGGGCCGACGTCGCCTATGGCGTGCGGGTCGACCGCAGCGCCGACTCCCTGCTCAAGCGCCTGACCGCCCAGGGCTTCTACAAGGCGTTCAACCGGCTGTCGGACGTCGACCTGCCCTACAACGCCGGCGACTTCCGGCTGATGGACCGGCGGGTGGTCGAGGTGCTGCGCCAGCTGCCCGAGCGCAACCGGTTCATGAAGGGCCTGTTCGCCTGGGTCGGCTTCAAGCAGGAGGCCATCCCCTACGCCCGGCCCGAGCGGGCGGCGGGGACCAGCTCGTGGCGCTATTGGAAGCTGTGGAACTTCGCCCTGGACGGCATCACCTCGTTCAGCACCGCGCCGATCCGGGTGTGGAGCTATGTCGGCCTGGCCGCGGGCCTGACGGCCGTGGCCTTCGCCGGGACGATCGTGGTGCGCACCCTGCTGTTCGGCCGCGACGTGCCCGGCTATCCGTCGCTGATGGTGGTGATCCTGATGGGCTTCGGCCTGCAGATGCTGGCCATCGGCGCGCTGGGCGAATACGTCGCCCGCATCTATCAGGAAGTGAAGGGCCGGCCGCTGTACGTGGTCATGGACCGCTACGGGTTCGACTCTTGAGCCTGGCGGCCCTGCTGACCCCCGCGCGGCGGGCGTTCCTGGTCTCGGCCCTGCGCTACGGCTTGGCGGGCGTAGTCAATACCCTGGTCGGCTTCTCGATCATCGTGGCGCTGGACGTCGGGCTGGGGCTGGACCCGCACCTGGCCAACGCCGTCGGCTACGCGGTCGGGATCTGCGTCAGCTTCGCCCTCTCCAAGCTGTTCGTGTTCAAGGCCCGGCGCACGGCCCGCTCGGCCCCGCTGCGCTATGTCGTGGCCGTGGCGACGGCCTTCGCCCTGAACCAGGGCGTGCTGACCCTGGCGCGGCTGGTCCTGCCCGAGGCGCCGCTATGGCGCGTGGCGGCGCAGGGGTCGGCGGCGGTCAGCTACACCGCCGCCCTGTTCCTGCTGTCCCACTTCTGGGTGTTCGCCCACGTGGAGGCCGAGCGGGAAGAGGCCTAGGGCCCCTCCCCCTACTGCAGAACCTTGATCTCCTGCACCCCGATGCCCAGCACCCGGGTGTCGGGACGGGCCGAGCGGGCGTCGGGCAGGTCGAAGGTGAAGACCATGGTCTGGCCCGGCTTGGCGACGTCGGCGGGCACCGTGAAGCGGTACTTGTCGAAGATCGACGACTCCACCTCGTGCGAACCCAGGGCGCGGCCCTCGGTGTAGAGGGTGACATGCTGGGGCCGGATCGGCTGGTCCGAGAAGCCGATCGCGGTGACGTCGATCACGAAACCGCCGGGGCCCATGTTGGCCGGGGCGTCCAGCTGGAACACCGCCTTGTGGCCGACCGTCCAGATGCCCTTGCCGCCGGGATCCAGGACGGACCAGCCCGAGACCAGGGCCGGCGACCTGGGCGGCTGGTCCAGGCGGATCGACAGGATCGGCTCGCGCGCCCGGCCCAGCTCGCCGGGGGCCACCGGGGTCAGGCCCTCCAGGCCGGAAAGATCGCGGCCGCAGATCACGCCCCGCGCGAAGCGATAGCAATCGGCGCGCTTGGCCACGGGCTGCAGGAAGCCGCCCTCCAGCCGGCCGTCCGACAGCACGATGGTCATGCGGCGGTCACCGGGCGCGGCGTCCTTGGTCACCTCGGGATCGACCACGTCGCAGGGTGTCGTGTCGGTGGCGCGGGCGGTGGCGAAGGTGTTCAGCGTTCCGCCGGTGCGGGTCGCCACCAGGGCCATCTGGCTGATGACCCGGATGTCGCCGTAGTTGAGGCTGCAGAAATAGGTCGGGCGGAACACCCAGGGCCGGTTGCGGATGGCCGGGCTGGTCAGCATGCCGGCCGGGACGGCGACCTTGTCCGGCTCGGCGAAGGTGGCCCGCACGCCCTGGCGCAGGGGGCTGGTGTCATAGGCCTGGACCAGCAGCAGCGCGGCCAGCAGGCCAAGGCCCAGCGGCCTCTGCAGACGGCTGACCCAGTTCACGCCGATGGCCAGCAGCAGATAGCCCGGCGCCCAGAAGAAGCGGCCGTGGGCGCGGAACACCGACAGGGCCTCGGCAAGCTTGCCGCTGGGCTTGGGGATGTCGAACAGGTGGGCCGGGCCGGCATAGACGATCCAGCCGACGGCCCAGGAGCTTAAGCCCAGCATGGCCAGGATCAGCGGCGTCCAACGGGTCCAGAAGCCGATCTCCGGACGGCGGCCCGAGACCAGGTCCTTGACCAGCAGGCCCACGGTGACGACCAGCAGCAGCAGGAAGCCCGCGCCCTGGTACTGGTAGCCCTCGAAGTACTGGCCGTTGGGGGCCAGGGTCTGGTCGAACCACGAGCCGTTCCAGTGCTGGCCCAGCAGGTTCGAGGCCTGCGGCCAGACCGGCCCCAGCAGGTTCATCGAATAGAGGCCCAGGGCGTCGGCGCCCCCGGTTCCGCCCACGCCCTCGGCGTAGCCCAGCAGGAAGGCCGAGGCCGCCACGGCCGTCAGCACGGCGACGGCGGCCAGCGGGACGCGCTTCCAGGCGTCGCCGCGCTGCTGGGCCAGTTCCGACAGCAGGGCCGCGCCGAAACAGGCCGCGACCGGGACCAGGTGATAGGCGTGGATGCCGGTGGCCAGGGCCGCCAGGCCGGCGAAGGCCGCCACTCGCTTGCCGGTCAGGCCGAAGCGCGCCGATGACACCGACAGCGCCAGGGCCCACAGCACGATCCAGTGGCCGCTCAGGGCGATGTGGCCGAACTGGCGGGCGATCCAGGCCGGCGTCAGCAGGGCCAGGCCCGCGCCCAGCAGCAGGGCCGCGCGGCTCTTGACGCCCAGCGACCGCAGCAGGGCGATCATGCCCCAGGCCTGCAGCGGGTAGCTGATCAGCAGGAACAGGCCCAGCGGATTGAAATAGGGGCCCAGTCCCGAGGCCTTCAGCAGGATCGCCAGCCAGGGGATGCTGTCGCTGAACACGATCGAGAACGGCTCGGGCTGCAGGCCCGAGACCATGGTGACCGGGAAGGTCCAGGGCTGACGGACATAGGCCTCGTAGGCCGCCGTCATGGCGATCATGTCGTTCTTGGGATTGGCCCAGAACTTGGCCGACGCCAGCGGGATGTCGAAGCCGAACATGAAGCCGCACAGCAGGATCGGCGCGATCGTGACGACGGCGGCGAAGGCGATCCGCTCGATCTGGCCGCGCGACAGGCTACTCGACAAACGCATGGATTCCCCCGGGACACGAGAACCGCTGCATAGCATCGAACCCCGACCTGGACACCCCTCCGGCGGTGACGGCGCGCGTCACGTCCAGGGGTTGCGACGCGAAGGTCGCCCGCTGAAAGTTTATGCTTGTAATTTTTAACGCGACCGCCGAACCTCTCGCCAGCGGTATGGGAGCGTTCGCGATGGCGGTGCTGGATTTCGGGACGCGCAAGGTCCGGCGCCTGTGGGCGCCGCTGGTCATCTCGGTCGTCGCGGTGACCGGGACGCTGGGCGCCTTCGTGTTCACCGGTTTCGACCTGGCGCGGTTCGAGCGCGAGAACGCCCTCCTGCCCTCGCCCTCCCGCGTGCAGATGGCGCGCTACCGGCCGCTGGCCCAGGCCGAGTGGCGGATCGTCCGCGCCAATCTGGAGACGCGCCTGAACCAGACCAATCCGCTGGAACTGGGCGCGGTGTGGTCCACCCGCACCGGCCAGATCTGCGGCCTGGTCAACGGCCGGGGCAGCTTCGGCGGCCTGACCGCCATGGCCCGGTTCTACACGGTCGACCAGCGGCCGGTGTTCCACCAGGACGTCGACCACATCCCCTTCCAGAAGGCCTGGTTCCAGTGCCAGCGCGACCAGTACGTGATGCTGCACGACGGCACGCAAGAGCCCGGCTTCTGCGGCACGGAGCTGGGGCGGCGGCGATGCTTCAATGTCCGGAACGGCGCTCCGGAGGGACCGCCGGAGTGAGGTCAGAATGCGGGCTTGACCACCATCAGCCAGACGATGCCCAGCACCGCCGCGAACGCCGGAAAGCCCAGCAAAAACCAGATCCGGAACAGCCGATCATAGGCCAGCGGCAGTGGCTGGCCGGCCTCGACGGCGGCCTGGGCCAGGCGCCGCAACCGCATCTGGATCCAGACCACCGGCAGCCAGCACAAGCCGGTGACAACGTAGAGAGCGAGGCTCGTTGCCACCCAACCTGTGCTCAGCGGAAGGCCAGCCAGATGGGCTAGCACCGCGCCCGTGACCGGCTGGGCGATCACGGCCGAGGTAGTGAACACGAAATCGGCCAGCACCACGATCCCCGCCGTGTGGGCGATCAGAACCGGCTGGCGCGTGCGGTGAGCCATCAGCATGAAGAAGGCGATCCCCGCCCCCGTCCCCAACAGCACCGCCGCGCCCACGATGTGGACCGCCTTGACCAGGCCGTAGAGGTCCATCAGCGCTCCTCCAGGACGGCGAGGGCCGCCAGGGCCAGAACGGCGGCGGGAATGCTCTTGATCAGTGGTCCCATGGGATCCAGCCACAGGTCGGGCCGCACGATCGCACCGCCGGCCAGGTAGCCGGCCGTGACCAGCAGCATACCCTTCAGGGCCAGGGCCGCTGTTCGTCGGTGAGCCACCAGCAGGGCCAGGGCGATGTCGACGAGGCTTCCGCCCACCACCGCCGCGCTGGCTTGCCCCGGCTCGACGCCCGCGACGCTCAGGGTCCGCACCGCCGCATCGAAGCCGACTGTCAGGCCGATCACGCCCGAGATCAACCAGAACGCGAACAGGCAGCTCAGGATCATGGGCTTGGCGAAGTACAGGCGCGCGAACCACCGCTCCTGGACGCCCGACGGCATGGTGGCCAGCAGGACGTCGAGGGACCGCAGCGTCAGGCCCAGCCGCGCCGCGTCGCCGGACTCGCCGCGCACGCCCATCCGCAGCTGGGCCAGGGCGGCGCTCCGCATCGGGCTTCGCCAGCCCAGAAAGGCCAGGACGTCAGCGCCGACGGCCGTGATCCGCGCCAGGGCCGGTGGCAGGTCGAGAACGGGCGCGGCCGGCAAGCCCAGCCAGCCGCGCAAGCGGGTCGTCAGGTCGGAGAGGGTCACGGTCTCGTCGCTGACCAAATCGAGCTTCGTCCGTGTCGGCGCATCGCATTCCAGGCAGCGGGCGACGGCGGCGGCGACGTCCTCCGCGCCGACCACCTGCACGCGGCTGTCGCCATGGACGACCGGGACGAACCCGGGAAAGCCCGCCAGCCCGCGCAGCAGCGCCGTGCCGCCATAGGCCGCCGGGGCCAGCACCAGGCCCGGGCGCAGGATAATCCAGTCGAGACCGCTGGCATCCTCCAGCAGGGCCTCAGCCTCGTGCTTGGTGGTGTTGAAGGCGGTCGGGCCGCCAGCCTCGACCCCGGCGGCCGAGATATGGACCAGTCGCGCGCCCAGGACCCGGCAGGCGTCCGCCAGACGCCGCACGCCCTCGACATGGACGGCGCGCAGGTCGTCGCGCGGGCTGTCCTGCAACGCGCCGGCGCAGTTGATCACGGCGGTCGCCCCGGCCAGCAGCGCGGTCCATGCCTCCACGCCGGTCGCGGCGAGGTCCGCCTGCTTCCAGTCGATCGCGGGAAAGCGCCGGCGCGCCTGGACCAGGTCCCGACCGACGCCGACGACCTCGTGGCCGTCCGCCAGCAACCGGGCGGACACATATGAGCCGACGAGCCCATAGGCTCCGATCACCGCGACGCGCATGAGGCCTAGTTATCCCTTCTCCCCTCGCGGGAGAAGATGGCTGGCGAAGCCAGACGGATGAGGGGCCGCCCAAACGAAAGCCGCCGCGACTGGCGGTGAGGCCAATCGCGGCGGATCCTGTCTTCAACGGCTCACCTGGCCCTTACGGCCGGGATGGGAGCGCTAGGACGCGTAGCTCTGCAGCGGGCGCACATCCAGGGCCTCGTCCGGGGCGCCGGAGATGGCCTGGGCCGCCGCCAAAGCGCCGGCCGACGTCGTGTAGTACGGCACCTTCATCATCAGGGCCGTGCGGCGGATCTCGAAGCTGTCCTCCAGGGCCTGCTTGCCCTCGGTGGTGTTGAACACCAGCTGGACGCCGCCGTTCTTCATCACGTCGACGATGTGCGGACGGCCTTCCAGGACCTTCTTCACGTGCTCGACCTTGACGCCCTGGGTGGCCAGATAGGCCTGGGTGCCCTCGGTCGACAGCACCGTGAAGCCGACCGCCTGCAGCAGCTTCACCGGCTCGACGATCCAGGGCTTGTCGCTTTCCTTGACCGAGACGAAGGCCGTGCCCTTGCGCGGCAGCTTCACGCCGCCGCCCAGCTGGCTCTTGGCGAAGGCGCGGGCGAAGGCCGGGCCCAGGCCCTGCTCGCCCTCGCGGATCCAGTCCAGACCCATGACCTCGCCGGTCGAGCGCATCTCCGGGCCCAGCACCGTATCGACGCCGGCGAAGCGGGCGAACGGGAAGACGGCTTCCTTGACCGCGATGTGGTCGTAGGGGACGTCCTTCAGGCCGAAGCTGGCCAGGGGCGCGCCGGCCATGACCTTGGCGGCGATGGCGGCCACCGGCTGGCCGATGGTCTTGGCCACGAACGGCACGGTGCGCGAGGCGCGCGGGTTCACTTCCAGCACGTAGATGCGCGGGTTGTCGCCGTGCGGCTCCTCGATGGCGAACTGCACGTTCATCAGGCCGCGCACGTTCAGGGCCAGGGCCATCTGCACCGTCTGGCGCTTCAGTTCCTCGACCGTCTCGGCCTTGAGCGAGAAGGGCGGCATCGAGCAGGCCGAGTCGCCCGAATGGACGCCGGCTTCCTCGATGTGCTCCAGCACGCCGGCCACGAACACGTCCTTGCCGTCGCACAGGGCGTCGACGTCCACCTCGGTGGCGCGGCTCAGATAGTGGTCCAGCAGGATCGGGTGCTCGAACGAGATCTCGCCGGCGTTGGCGATGTAGCGTTCCAGATGATCGTGGTCGCGGATGATCTCCATGCCGCGGCCGCCCAGCACGTAGGACGGACGCATCACGAACGGGAAGCCGATCTTGTCGCCTTCGGCCCGGGCCTCGTCCCAGGTGCGGGCGATGGCGTTCTCGGGCTGGGCGATGTTCAGGCCGTTCAGCAGCTGCTGGAAGCGCTCGCGGTCCTCGGCCAGGTCGATGGCGTCGGGGCTGGTGCCCAGGATCGGGATGCCGGCCTCTTCCAGCGCGTGGGCCAGCTTCAGCGGGGTCTGGCCGCCGAACTGGACGATGACGCCGGCCAGGGTCCCCTTGCTCTGCTCGACATGCAGCAGCTCCAGCACGTCCTCGGCCGTCAGGGGCTCGAAGTACAGGCGGTCGGAGGTGTCGTAGTCGGTCGAGACGGTCTCGGGGTTGCAGTTGACCATGATCGACTCGACGCCGATCTGGTCCAGCGCGAAGGCCGCGTGGCAGCAGCAGTAGTCGAACTCGATGCCCTGGCCGATCCGGTTGGGACCGCCGCCCAGGATCACCGCCTTCTTGCGGTCCGACGGGTCGCTCTCGCACTCGGGAACCTGGCCGAGAGCCCCGGTCTCGTAGGTCGAGTACATGTAGGGCGTCGAGGCCAGGAACTCGCCGGCGCAGCTGTCGATGCGCTTGAAGACCGGGCGGACCGACAGTTCCTGGCGCAGCGACCGCACGGCGGCCTCGGTGGCGCCGGTCAGCTTGGCCAGGCGGGCGTCGGAGAAGCCTTGCGCCTTCAGGGCGCGGAAGCCGGCGGCGTCGGTGGGCAGGCCGCCAGCGCGGACCCAGCCTTCCTGGCGGATCAGCTCGGCGATCTGGCGCAGGAACCACGGCTCGTAGCTGCAGGCGGCGTTGACCTCTTCCACGGTCAGGCCGTGGCGGAAGGCCTGGGCGATGACGCGCAGGCGGTCGGGCGTGGGGGTGCCCAGGGCGCGGATCACCGCGGCCTTGCCGGTGTCGGGATCGTCGGCGCCGTCGATCAGCACCTCGTCGAAGCCGGCCAGGCCGGTCTCCAGGCCGCGCAGGGCCTTCTGGACGCTTTCCTTGAAGGTGCGGCCGATGGCCATGACCTCGCCGACCGACTTCATGGCCGTGGTCAGCAGGGGTTCGCTGCCCGGATACTTCTCGAAGGCGAAGCGCGGGATCTTGGTGACGACGTAGTCGATGCTGGGCTCGAACGAGGCCGGGGTCGCGCCGCCGGTGATGTCATTCTGCAGCTCATCCAGGGTGTAGCCGACGGCCAGGCGGGCGGCGACCTTGGCGATCGGGAAGCCGGTGGCCTTCGAGGCCAGGGCAGACGAACGCGACACGCGCGGGTTCATCTCGATGACGACCATCCGGCCGTCGGCCGGGTTCAGGGCGAACTGGACGTTCGAGCCGCCGGTCTCGACGCCGATCTCGCGCAGCACGGCGATCGAGGCCGCGCGCATCCACTGGTATTCCTTGTCCGTCAGGGTCAGGGCCGGGGCGACGGTGATCGAGTCGCCGGTGTGGACGCCCATCGGGTCGATGTTCTCGATCGAGCAGACGATGATGCAGTTGTCCGCCTTGTCGCGGACGACCTCCATCTCGTACTCCTTCCAGCCCAGGACGCTTTCCTCGATCAGCACCTCGGTGGTCGGCGACAGGTCGAGGCCGCGCGCGACGATCTCCTCGAACTCCTCGACATTGTAGGCGATGCCGCCGCCGGTGCCGGCCAGGGTGAAGGACGGACGGATGATCGCCGGCAGGCCGACGAACTCCAGGCCTTCGCGGGCCTCGTCCATGTTGTGGGCGGCCTTGGACTTGGGGCTCTCCAGGCCCAGCTTGTCCATGGCGTCGCGGAACTTCTGGCGGTCCTCGGCCTTGTCGATGACCTCGGCCTTGGCGCCGATCATCTCGACGCCGAACTTGGCCAGCACGCCCTGCTCTTCCAGGGCCAGGGCGGTGTTCAGCGCGGTCTGGCCGCCCATGGTCGGCAGCAGGGCGTCGGGACGCTCCTTCTCGATGATCTTGGCGACCATCTCCGGCGTGATGGGCTCGATATAGGTCGCGTCCGCCACGTCCGGATCGGTCATGATCGTGGCCGGGTTCGAATTGACCAGGATGATCCGGTAGCCCTCGGCGCGCAGGGCCTTGCAAGCCTGGACGCCAGAATAGTCGAACTCACAGGCCTGACCGATGACGATCGGGCCGGCGCCGATGATCAGGATCGAGGAGATGTCTGTTCTTTTGGGCATCGAAAACTCGCGCGCAGAGACACGGTCGCGCACACCGCGCGCCCGCTGCCGACCATCTTGCAGGTTAAGCCGCCCGTTTAGAGACGGAGTCGGTCCGGCGCAACCCCGCATCTTATGAAGGGGTTAACGGCCCCCGCGAGCGAACGCGGTTCGCCTCCGGGAGGACATCGGCAATGCCATGAAGAAAGGGGCTGGACTCTTATTTCGATGTTTAGCTAAATTTCAAATATGAGCACCGTCTTCAAGGCCCTGTCCGATCCGACGCGGCGTCGCGTCCTGCAGTTGCTGCGGGAACGTCCAATGACCGCCGGCGAGCTGGCCAACCAGTTTTCCAGTTCCAAGGCGACGATGTCGGCCCACTTCGCCGCCCTGCGCGAGGCCGGCCTGATCTTCGCCAACAAACAGGGGACGACCATCACCTACACGCTGCGGCTGTCGGTGTTGGAAGACGCGTTGCTGGGCTTCGCCGAGTCCCTCGGGATCGGCCTTCAGATCCAGGGCGATCCTGCCCTGCGCAGCGAGGAGGGTTCGAAATGAAGGACAAGACCAAGATGGTGATGCTGCTCGCCGTCGGCGAAATGACACTGGTCGCCCTGGGGTCCCTGGCCTGGAAGCATCCTCAGCTTGCGCTGCTGACCGCGTTCGACGGTTCGCGAGAGTGGCGGCGACTGTTCGGCCAAGTGGCGGTGATCGCCTTCTGTCCGATCTGGCTGGCGGCGGGCTGGCTGGTTGCTCAGCGCCGCCTAGCCACGATGATTCCGCGTCCGACGCAGGACTACCGACGCTGGATCGAGGCCAGCCTGATCGCGTCGGGCCTGGCGCTGCTGGTCATGCAGGCCTGGGTAGCCCGCAACTTCATCGCCGAGGAGAATCTGGGTCGTGAAGCCCTGCTGCGAGCCATCACCCTGTTCCTGGGCGCGGTGACGACGGCGCAGGGCAACTTCCTGGCCAAGGTCGAACCGCCCGTCGGCGAGGGCGCGCCGGCTCCGGGCGTCTGGACGCGCGTCGCGCTGCGCATGGGCTGGGCCATGGCCGTGACCGGGCTGGGCATCATGATCGGCGCCCTGGTGCTGGACATGCCCGCCCTGTTCTTCGTGCCCCTGACGGCATTCCTGGCGCTGATCGCCAACGCCGTGCTCAGCCGCCGGGCGCTGCGCCCGCAGGGCTGAAGCGCCTCGCAGGATCCGACATCGCTAGAGCCGGAGGGACCCCCCTCCGGCTTTTCGTTTGACCGGGCCATATTCTTAATTTAACAAAATCATTAAATAACAGATGCGTTAAATAGATGACCGATCCCCTCTCCTCCACCTTCCAGGCCCTGGCCGACCCGACCCGGCGGGCGATCCTGGCGCGGCTCGCCAGCGGCGAGGCCACGGTCAACGAACTGGCCGAGCCGTTCGACATCAGCCTGCCGGCCGTCTCGCGCCACCTGAAGGTGCTGGAGGGCGCGGGCCTGATCAGCCGCTCGCGCGAGGCGCAGGCGCGGCCCTGCAAGCTGGAGCCGGAGGCCCTGAAGAAGGCCTACGGCTGGATCGACCACTATCGCCGCTTCTGGGACGCCAGCTTCGACCGCATGGCCGACTACCTGGCCGAGCTGCAGGCCGCCGAAAAGGATTCCGAGGCATGACCGACACGGTAGTGATCCAGGACGACGAGCTCCTGATCGAGCGCATCTTCGACGCCCCGCGCGAGCTGGTGTTCCGCGTCTGGACCAAGCCCGAGCACCTGATGAGGTGGTGGGGGCCCAAGACCTTCGAGCCGATCGGCGTCGAGCAGGATTTCCGCGTCGGCGGGACCTATCGCTACGGCATGAAGAGCGCCGAGGGCCGCGAGGTGTGGAAGTCGGGCGTCTATCAGGAGATCGTCCCGAACGAGCGCATCGTCATGACGTTCAAGTGGGAGGACGGCGCCTGGGGCGTCGACAACCTGGTCACGGTCACCTTCCTGACGATGGCCAGCGGCCGCACCCTGTTCCGCTTCCACCAGGCGCCGTTCAAGACCGTCGAGGCCCGCGACTCCCATGTCGGCGGCTGGACCAGCCTGCTCGACAAGCTCGCCGCCTATCTGGAGACCGTCCAATGAACGCGCCCACCGGCCCCCTCGTCTCCGCCTATGCCTGGGTCCCCGAGGTCGCGCGAGGCCGCGTCCGCGACCTGCGGGTGCGCTGGGCCCTGGAGGAAGCCGGCCTGGCCTATGACGCCGAGCTGATCCGCCTGGACGACAAGACCGCCTACCGCGCCAAGCAGCCGTTCGGCCAGGTGCCGGCCTATGTCGATGACGAGGTCGAGATGTTCGAGAGCGGCGCGATCGTGCTGCACATCGCCGAGCTGTCCGAGGCGCTGATGCCGCGCGACACGGCCGGCCGGGCGCGGGTCCAGACCTGGATGTTCTGCGCCCTGAACACCCTGGAGATCCCGATCGCCATGCTGGCCGAACTCAACATCTTCTGCGCCGGCCAGGCCTGGACCGAGGGGCACCGTCCGCGCGTCGAGGGCTGGGTCCGCCAGCGGCTGGGCGAGCTGGCCGCGCGCCTGGGCGACAACGCCTATCTGGACGGCGCGGCCTTCACGGCCGGCGACCTCCTGATGGCCGACGTGCTGCGCATGGTTCCCGAGGCGATGCTGGCCGAGACGCCGGCGCTGGAAGCCTATCTGGCGCGCTGCACCGCGCGGCCGACCTTCCAGAAGGCGCTGGCCGCGCAGATGGCCGACTTCACGGGCGCGCCGCCGGCGGGCTGGACGGGACCGCGATAGGCGGCTTGGCGTCCTCGGGGGTCGCGGGCGTGGTCCAGGCGGTCCCCGCCTCGGCCCGCTGGCGGCCCAGCTCGAACAGGAGCTGGCGGTTGGCGGCGCTGAAGTCGAGGCCCGAGGTGTCCCCCGCCGCGTCGTCGGGAATGGCCGAATAGACGAGGCTGCCGCCGTTGCGCCGGGCGAAAGCGGCGCTGGCGGTCAGGTGGGTGCGCATCAGGGCCTTGCTCATGGTCAGCCACGAGCGTCCCATCACCGACAGGGTGCCGCCCTTGGTGAAGCCGAAGGCCCCGCCGACCTTGCCGTTGACGAGCACGGTAATCCGGCCCGGCCGCGCCTCGCCGCCCTTGGGCGCGGTCCACAGCAGCAGGGACTCCGGGGCCACGAAGAACGGGGTCGTCACCCCGCCGTCGACATGCATCTCCGATAGCCGCCGGCCGCTGCCCTCGACCTCGATCAGGGTCGGCGGGAAGACGCCGGGGATGCTGGCCGAGGCCACCAGCACGTCGCGGAACAGCTTCAGGGACGCCTCGTCGCCTCGGGCGGCGATCGCGCCCATGTCCCAGATCACCGTCTCCTCGGTGTCGAGATTGGTGGTGGCGATCAAGAGGCGCCGGCCGCGGGCGTGTTCGGCGGCGATGGCCCACAGCATCGGCGGATCGACATATTTGCCGACCAGCGTCCGCAGCGCCTTGGTGTCGTAGAAGCCGGGCCGGAACAGCAGGTCCAAGCCGCGCCGCTCAAGGATCCGGTCGGCCGCCTTGCTGGTGTAGGCCTCGGTCAGGCGGCGGTCCCAGTCGGGACCCAGGAAGGCGAACGGCGCGGTCAGGGCGCCGGTCGAGACGCCGGTGACGATGTCGAACTCGGGGCGATGGCCGGTCTTGGTCCAGCCGACCAGGACGCCCGCTCCGTACGCCCCATTCGAGCCGCCGCCCGAGATGGCCAGGACGTCGAAGGTCTTCTGGCCCACGCGGCGGGTGCGGGCGGCCTCGGCGAAGCGGATGCCGGCGCCCGCGTCGCTGGCGTTGAAGCGGACGTCGCTGAGGCCCCGCGGAGCCTCGCCGGCCAGATCGCTGGCCGTGAACGGGTCACGCGGCAGCGAGCCGCAGGCGGCCAGCAGCAGGACGGACATCAACGCGGCGAGCAACCGGGCCATGGCCCATGGGAAAGCCGGGTGGGCGTTCGGCGTCAAGAGGCCTTCCGAAACGAAAATAGGCCAGCGCGAGCGCTGGCCTATCTCAGAGAACCTGACGGTCCGCTAGGGTCGTTAGACAGCTTGCAGCTGGCCGGCCGAGGTCTTGCCGCTGCGGCGGTCGACTTCCGGCTCGTACGAGATCTTCTGACCTTCGTTCAGCGAGCCGAGGCCCGCGCGCTCGACGGCCGAGATGTGGACGAAGATGTCCGAGCCGCCGTTGTCCGGCTGAATGAAGCCGAAACCCTTGACGCTGTTGAACCACTTCACGGTGCCAGTAGCCATGGCGAGTATCCTTGTAGGCATGATGTTCGTCGTCCGAAAACGTCCCGGCTGACGATCAAATTTCGTTGGAAGTTCGGAAGGCGCGTCCGGCGCTCCACCACGGGAGCAAGGAATAGCAGGCCGAGCGGCAGCGAATTCGATGCCGCATAAGTCGACATTTCAACTTGAAAGGCAAGAAAAATAATTTCCGGTCTACTTGGGAGGGATTCCGCACCCCGCCCGCCGTTTCGAGCGTTGCCTTATCGGACGAAACTCTTCGTCCGATGACGACCGGAATTCGGCATGACCTTGATCGAGAAAATTCCCACGCTCAGCGACACGGAACTGAAGCTGCTGCTGTCCAACGCCCGCCGGCTGGACATCACCGGCACGCCCGCCCAGCGCCGCGAGGTGGCCAGCGTGATCACCCCTCTAGAGCGCGAGGCGTCCCGCCGCCGCGCGGCCGTGACGAAAAGGCCGGTGAACGTGAAATCGATCTTGCGGGAGTCGTAATTGCAATTCATTCTCAGAAACATCATCGCGAAGGAGACGACGATGGTTCTGCGGATGACGGGCGTCAGCCTGCTGGCCTCGATGATGCGGGTCGGCCGCGAGGACGAGGACCGCCCCCCGGCCGATCCGGCCTGGCTGCTGGACGGCGCGACCGAGCCCGAAATGGCCGAGGCGCTGGAACGGCTGGCGGCGAACGACGCGTCTTGAGATCTACCGCGCGAACGGCCAGATCCAGGCGATCAGCCATGGCGCGACCAGCAGGATCATCGCGCTGAGCGGCGCGCCCAGACGGGCGTAGTCGCCGAACCGGTAGCCGCCGGGGCCCAGCACCAGGGTGTTGCACTGGTGGCCCACCGGGGTCAGGAAGTCGCAGCCCGCCCCGACCGCCACGGCCATCAGGAATGGATCGGGTGACAGGCCCAGACGCTGGGCCAGGCCCATGCCGATCGGGGCGGCGATCAGCACGGTCGCCGCGTTGTTCAGGAAGGGCGTGGCGGCCATGGCCACCGCCATCATCGCCGTCAGGGTGGCGATCGGCGGCAGGCCGTGGAATGCGCCCGACAACCAGCCGGCGATCAGGTCCGCGCCGCCGGTCTTCTGGATGGTGTCGCTGACCGGGATCAGGGCCGCGACCAGCACCAGGACCGGCGCCTCCAGCGCCGCATAGGCCTCGCGCATCCGCAGCGCGCCGCTGGCCACCACCAGCACCGCCGCCCCGAAGAAGCCCGCCGCCACCGGGATCACCCCCGTGGCCACCAGGGCCATGGCCGCGACGAGGATAGCCGTGGGCAGCACCGCATGACGCACCCCGCCCAGGCGCACCTCGCGCTCGGCCAGCGGCAGCAGGCCCAGCGCCTGCAGCGCGCCCGGCAGCGACTGCTCGGCGCCCTGCAGCACGATGAGGTCGCCGGCTTTGAGGCGGATGGTGGCCAGACGCCCGGCCATCCGATGGCCGCTGCGGCTCACGCCCAGCAGGTTGACGCCGTGGGTGTCGCTCAGGGTCACGCCGCGGGCCGACTTGCCGATCAGGTCGGATTCGCCGCCGATCACCGCCTCGACCACCCGGACCTCCTCGGTCGGCTTGTTCATGACCAGGGGACGGTCGGCGTCGCGAAGCTTCAGCTTCGCCGCGACGATCAGCTGGTTCAGCTCCTGCTGTTCGCCCTCCAGCAGCAGGACGTCGCCGGGCTGGATCTTGAGGTTGGCGTGCGGGGCCTCGATCCGCTCGCGGCCCCGCAGGATGGCGACGACCGAGACCGCGCCGCTGGTGGCCTTCTTCAGCGCCCCCACGCGCCCCTCTTCGAAGCTCCACTCCTCGGGGACCTCGACCTCGGTGACATAGGCCTGGGCGGCCAGGGCGGCGTCGATATCGATCGCCGCCCGGCGCTCACGCGGCAGGAGACGGTAGGCGAAGGTCAGATAGATCACCGCGATCACGGTCAGGAGGCCGCCGACCGGGAAGAAGTCGAACATGCGGAACGGCTGGCCCAGGGTCTCCTGGCGCACCTCCGAGACGATGATGTTGGGCGAGGTGCCGACCAGCACCGCCAGGCCGCCGACCAGCGAGCCGAAAGCCATCGGCATCAGCAGGCGGCCGGGCGAGACGCCCGTGCGCCGCGCCAGTTGCAGGGCGCTGGGCAGCATCAGGGCCAGGGCCCCGACGTTCTTGGTGGCCATCGACAGAACCGCCGTGGTTCCGGCCAGGACCGGGACCTGCGTGCGCTCGTCCTTCAGCCTCGGCAGCAGCGGGGCCATCAGCAGGTCGACGACGCCCGACCGGGCCACGGCGGCCGAGAGCACCAGGGCGCTGGCGATGATGATGACGATGTCGTTGGCGAAGCCCTCGAAGGCCGCCTTCACCGGGATCAGGCCCATGGCCATACCGGCCGCCAGGGCGACCAGCGCGATCACGTCGTAGCGCCAACGCCCCCAGATGAACGCGACGATGGTCGCCGCGATCAGGGCGAAGGCGAGGCCTTGATGAAGCGTCACGTGATCAAATCCCCCCGAAGCTGTGCTTGGGAGGAACGGACGGGACGAGCGGATGGTTCAGCGCGAGGTCACAATCCCTCCTCCCCATTAGGGGGAGGTGGATCGCCGCGAATACGCGGCGAGACGGAGGGGGTCCGCGAAGCGGTTCTGAGGTTCAGCGCCTCAAAGCCCCCTCCACCGCCGTTCGGCGGTCCCCCTCCCCCAAAGGGGAGAGGAGAGAGGGTTCGGTTTACCCCAGCGCCTTGCGCGCGGCTTCCCAGTACTGGGCGCCGGTGATCAGGGTCACCAGGGTAGCGAGCCACAGCAGGCCGTGGGCGGCGACCGTGAAGCCACCGATCAGGCCGGGCTCCGGCGACAGGCCGAAGGCGGCCCAGGACGCCAGGACCAGCTCGGCGCCGATGGCGACCAGCTGCAGGGTCGTCTTCCACTTGGCCAGCAGGGTCACCGGCAGCTTGACGCCCTTGCCCGCCCCGACCTCGCGCAGGGCGCTGACGGTGAATTCGCGGAACAGGATCAGGCCGGCCGGCAGCACGACCATGGCGTTGGGGCCCAGGGCCATCAGGCCCAGCAGCGCGCCGCAGACCAGGATCTTGTCGCCGATCGGGTCCAGGATCGCGCCCCAGATGCTGACCGCGTCCAGCTTGCGCGCCAGCCAGCCGTCGAAGAAGTCGGTCACCGAGGCGACGACGAAGGCGTAGAACGCCCAACGCTCCAGCCGCAGCTGGCTTTCGGCGGTCAGCTGGTCGCTGACCCACGGCACCGCGCCGGCGGCGGCCGCCAGAGCGACGAACATGAACAGCGCCATCACCAGGCGCGAAGCGGTCAGGATGTTGGGCAGGTTCTTCATGGCCGTCTCATAACGCACAAAGCCCCGCCAGGGATACGGCCCAGCTACATAACAGACACCGTTCGGCTCCCGAACTGAAACGGCGGATTTTTGGGACGCCGGACGCGACTCGCTTCGCTATACAAGCTCAGAGGGCGATGCGGCGCTCTCGTCGCAGCGGGCGCGCCTGCGCATGGATGGCTCCGGAGGCGCGAACCTCGAAGGAGAGGATTACGGCCCGCGACGCCGCGTCGGCTCCGTGCGCGGCCGCCTCGTCCTCCTGACCGTCAGCCTGCTGGTCCCGGCCCTGCTGTCGATGGGCCTGCTGCTGGCCAGCGCCGATCGCGAGTCGCGCGGACAGCTCTACCAGCAGCTGGTCACCACCGCCCGGGCCCTGTCGGGCGCCGTCGACCGCCAGGCCGCCGTCGGCATCTCGGTCGCCGAGACCCTGGCCACCGACCAGGCCCTGCTCAACGGCGACTGGGCCGACTTCCACGCCCGCGCCCAGCGCGTGGCCCAGAAGCGGCCGGGCTGGATCGTCGTGTCCGACGTCGACGGCCAGCAGATTCTCAACACCCTCAAGCCCTACGGCGCGCCCCTGCCCCGGTCGACGCGCGCCAACGAGCTGACCACCGCCCTGCTGGCCGGCCGCAGCAAGATCTCGGACCTGCGCCAGGGCAAGGTCGCCGGCAGGCCGGTGATCACGGTCGCCACCCCGATCATGGTCAAGGGCAAGCCCTACATCCTGGCCTATGTGGTGGAGGCGACCTCGTTCACCTCGGTGTTCCGCCAGCAGCGAGTGCCCGACAACTGGGTGGCCACCCTGCTGGACAACAATCGCCGGGTCATCGCCCGCTCGCGCCTCAACGAGAAATTCACCGGCGCCCTGGCCTCCAAGGACATGGAGGAGAACCTGCGCCACTCCACCGAGGGCGTGAACAAGAGCCAGTCCCTGGAAGGCGTGCCGACGATGGTCGCCTACACGCGCTCGCCCCAGACCGGTTGGACCCTGGTGGTGGCCATCCCGCGCCAGGACCTGGCCAGCGCGGTCAATCGCTCGGTGGCCCTGGGCGGCGGGATCTTCCTGGTGCTGCTGGGCCTGGGGATCGCCCTGTCCCTGGTCTATTCGCGCCGCATCAACGACGAGATGCGCCAGCTGGTCCTGGACGCCCAGGCCATCGGCCGCCGCGAGAGCCTGCCGCCGGCCCCCACCGGCAGCCTGGAGGAGATCGCCGCCGTCCACGCCGCCCTGCGCTCGGCCTCGCGCGAGCTGAAGGCCCGCGAGGAACGCCAGGGGGTGATGATTAACGAGCTGAACCACCGGGTGAAGAACACCCTGGCCACCGTCCAGGCCCTGGCGCGCCAGACCTTCGCCAAGGTGGACGGCGCGCCGCTGGAGGTGTTCACCGACCGGCTGATCGCCCTGTCGGCCGCCCACGACCTCCTGACCCGCAGCGGCTGGCGCGAGGCCGACATGGGCGCGCTGGTCGCCGCCAGCGTCGGCGCCCATGCCGAGCGCGTCGACCGGGCGGGGCCCGAGATCGCCCTGGCCCCGCACACGGCGGTGGGGCTGTCGATGGTGTTCCACGAGCTGGCCACCAACAGCGCCAAGTACGGGGCCCTGTCGGCGACCGGCGGCCGGGTCGAGATCACCTGGCGGCTGGATCCGGTGACCGACGTCCTGGCCTTCTCCTGGCGCGACGTCGGCGGCCCGCCGGTGACGCCGCCCGCCCAGCCCGGCTTCGGCACCCGCCTGATCGAGGGCTCCATCCGCCGCGAGCAGAAGGGCCAGGCCCGCTTCGACTTCCGGCCCGACGGCCTGGTCTTCGAGGCCAGTCTGCCGCTGCCCGAGCAGGCGCGCTGGAGCAACGCGTTCTGATGGCCAGGCCATGACCAGCGAGAGCGCCCTGGTCTCGGCCTTCGTCCGCGACGAGCGCCTGCCGCCCAGCTTCGCCGACCTGGCGGCGCGCCTGCACCGGCCGCTGGCCCGCCGCCTGGCCTTCTGGGCCGAGGAGCGCGAGGGCGGCCCGCTGACGGTCGGGCTATGCGGCCCCCAGGGCTCGGGCAAGTCGACCCTGACCAGCCTGCTGGCCTGGCTGCTGGAGGCGCGCGGTCTGAAGGTCGCGACTCTGTCGATCGACGACCTCTACCTGCCCCGCGCCGCGCGCGAGCGGCTGGCCCGCGCGGTCCATCCGCTGCTGCGCACGCGCGGCGTCCCCGGCACCCACGACCCGGTCCTGGGCCTGGCGACGCTGGACGGCCTGGCCAGTCCGGGTCCCACCGCCCTGCCCCGTTTCGACAAGGCCGCCGACGATCGCGTCCCCGTCGCCGACTGGCCGGTCTTCGAGGGTCCAGCCGACATCGTGCTGCTGGAAGGCTGGTGCGTGGGGGCCCATCCCCAGCCGTCCGAGGCCCTGGCGGCGCCGGTCAACGCGCTGGAACGCGACGAGGACCCTGACGGAACCTGGCGCGGCTTCGCCAACGCCGCCCTGGCCGGTCCCTACAGCGCCCTGTTCGCGCGCCTGGACCGCCTGGCGCTGATCACCGCCCCGGACTTCGCCGTCGTCCGCGCCTGGCGCGGCGAGCAGGAGGACAAGCTGCGCGCGCGCCTCGCCGATCTGGGCCGCGATCCCGGCCAGACGATGGATGGCCCCGCCCTCGACCGCTTCGTCGCCCACTACGAGCGCCTGACCCGCTGGATCGCCCAGGACCTGCCCGCCGCCGCCGACGTGGTCATCCGGCTGGACGCCGAGCGCCGACCGACGGAGAGTCTGACATCCCCTCGAGGAGACCCGTAATGTGGCTGACCCCACGCCGAGCGGAAGGCGTCCGCATACTGGCCCTGGCGGTCGTCTTCGTTGTCGCCCTGGCCCTCGCCATCACCTTCAGCGTTCCCGGGTGGTCGTCGGTGCTGGCGCCGGACATGAGACTGCTCAATGTCATCGTCGGCGGGATCGTCGTGTCCCTGCTCGTCAGCGGGATCAGCAAGCTTCGCTAGAAATGGCGAACAACGTTCCCTAAATGGCGGGCATGACCGCCTATACGAACGAAGCCATCGCCGCCCTCGCCGAACGCCTGCTGGACCGGACCCTGCCCAAGGACCAGTGGACCCACGCCGCCCACCTGACGGCCACCCTGCGCCTGGTCCGCGTCCGCGACGCGGGACTGGAGCGCGACCTGCCGAACATCATCCGCGCCTACAACGTCGCGGTCGGCGGGGTGAACGACGACCACGGCGGCTATCACGAGACCATCACCCAGGCCTATCTGGCCGGCATCCGCGCCTTCGCCGCCGGCCTGGCCCCGGAAACGCCCGACGCCGAGGCCGCCGCCGCCCTGCTGGCCACGCCGATGGGCGACAAGGCCTGGCCCCTGACCCACTGGTCGCGCGAGCGCCTGTTCTCGGTCGAGGCCCGGCGGGGCTGGGTGGATCCAGACCTGAAGGCCCTGGCGCATCCGCCTGGGGCGTGAGGAAACGCGACCGCGATGGGCGCGCGCCGGTCGTTTCGGCCTTGCTCGATGAGGCGAACGCTCAGCGGGCCGCGTCCGCCGCTGAATCGATGCGCCGTTTCGCCCCCGCCTCCGCGGCGGTAAGTCTGGCCCGATAGGCCTCAAGCCTCGCCCGCAGCGCGTCGTGGCGCGCCTTCAACAAGGCCTTGGCGTCCTCCCGGAAGGATACGGGGCGGCCGGCCACTTCGCGATCCGTGAGGTCGATGGACATGGCCGTGTCCTCGTCAGTGGCGAGAATTGAGACGCAGGTCTCGGCGTCGGTGATGGCGATGCTGGTCGCCACATTGTTGTCGGTCGTGGCGATGCTGGTCGCGACCTCGTTGTCCGTCCGTCGGATCGATTCCCGCACTTCCGCCGTGAATCGCTCGAGCTCCGCCGCGTTGGACAGGTTGACGAACCCGCCGCCGCCCGCGCGCGCGACCGCGGTCAGTTTCGCAGCCTCGCCCGACGGCAGGTTGAAGCCGATGACGTTGACGATCGCCCGCGTGCGGCCGCTGTTGATCCGACGGGCGACGGCCACGGGATCGCCGCCGCACGTCTCTTCCCCGTCCGACACGACATAGATGACCTGCTCTCCGGGCGTGGCGGAGGCGGCCAGCAGCGCTTCGGCCCGATCGAGTCCGGCGGCCAGCGGCGTCCATCCGACCGCGCGGACCTGCCCCAGCGCCGCGCGGAGTGGCCCCTGATCCGCCGACATCGGCGCGAGCACGTCGATGGCGGAACAGGATTTCGCCTTGCCGGCCTGGCTATTGTCGCCCTGCTGGCCAAAGACCAGCAGAGACGTCTGCACCGACGCGGGCAGTCCGTCGACGAAGCCGAGCGCCGCCTCCCGCGCCAGCTCGAGCTTGGTCCGCCCGCCCATGCGTCCGGCCATCGAACCGGACCCGTCGATCATCACGATCACGCGGGTCGGCGGAACCCGCGGGGCGATGTCGCCGACAGGACCCTTCAGCGCCGGCTGCTTAAGCGCCACATCCTCTTTGAAGCACGTGTCCGGATCCTTCTTCGTGAACTGGGCGACATAGGCCCGAGCCTCCGCCGAACCTCTCGGGACTTTTCCCCCCGCTTTGGCCTGGTCGCGGTCCGCGGCGCTCTGACCGCCCGAGGGGCCTCCGCAGCCGATCAGCGTAAGGGCCAGCGCACAGGTCACGAGACTACGAACTGGAACGGCCTTCATTTCCGCGTCCTCTCGGGCAGAGTGAGACGCCGAGCGTAGCAGACCAGCACGGATTGGCTCGACATTACCTGCCGAGGCAGCCCGGCCCCGGCATTTCTTGAACCGGCTGTACAAAAAACCGAAAGACCAGGCCGCGCGGTCGGTCTAAGAGCGCCGGCCATGATCGCGCGTCTCCACACCCTCGTCCGGGGCAAGAGCCCTATCCGGCCGATCGACGCCCTGCGCGGCGGCGCGGGGGCGCTGCTGGGCCTGCTGTTCGCTGGTCTGCTGGGGCGTTTCGCCGTGGGCGGCGCCGATTGGCTGCACCCGCTGCTGGTCGCGCCGATCGGGGCGTCGGCGGTGCTGGTGTTCGCCGTGCCGGCCAGTCCGCTGGCCCAGCCACGTTCGGTGCTGGGCGGCAACATCGTCTCCGCCCTGGTCGGGATCACCGTGGCCATGCTGGTCCCCCAGACCCTGGTCGCTGCGCCCCTGGCCGTGGGGGCCGCGATCGCGACGATGATGCTGCTGGGCTGCCTGCACCCGCCGGGCGGGGCCGTGGCCCTGATCTGCGTGATCGGCGGGCCCAAGGTGGCCGAGGCCGGCTACCTGTTCGCGTTCAATCCGGTGGCGGTCGACTCCCTGCTGCTGACCGGCGCGGGGATGATCTGGGGCCGGCTCACCGGCCACTCCTATCCGCACCGCCCGCCCGTCGCCCCGGCCAGCCCGCACGGCACCAAGGATCCCGCCCCGGCCGCCCGGATCGGCTACAGCACCACCGACCTGGATGTGGCCCT
Source organism: Caulobacter segnis (assembly GCF_019931575.1). NCBI lineage: Bacteria > Pseudomonadati > Pseudomonadota > Alphaproteobacteria > Caulobacterales > Caulobacteraceae > Caulobacter > Caulobacter segnis. The sequence goes on from NZ_CP082923.1 coordinate 3,939,959, forward strand.
GGCCCGCTACGGCGAGCTGCTGGACGTCAGCCGCGAGGACCTGGACGCCCTGTTCCGCGAGGTCGAACTGTCGGCCGCCCAGCGCCTGCACAGCCAGATCCGCTGCGGCGACGTGATGTCCCGCGACGTCATCAGCCTGCACCACGACCAGTCGGCCGAAAGCGCTCTTGCGTACATGCGCGAGCACGACCTGCGCGCCGCCCCGGTGGTCGACGCCGAGAACCGGGTGATCGGCATGGCCCGCCGCGCCGAGCTGCAGACCAATCGCCGGCGCAAGGTCGAGGCGGCGCTGGACCCGTTCGTCCACAAGGTCATGGAAGGCACGCCCGTCGCGGCCCTGCTGCCGATCCTGTCCAGCGGCCACACCCACGAGGCCATGGTGGTCGACGGCGAGCGACGGCTGATCGGGGTGATCACCCAGACGGACCTGATCGCGGTGCTCTACCGGGCGCACATCGTCGAAAGCGTGGTGGGGAGCTAATTCCGCGCGCCACTCACTCTCTCGCTCGCTCCTTCAATTTGCCTTCCTAGGCACAAGGCCTAGGAAGGCAAGAATGGTTATGCAGCGCGGCGAGCAGCAGCGCCCCGTCCCAGCCGGAAGCGGCCGACCAGGTCCATCAGCCGCGCGCCCTGGCCGGCCAGGGCCTGGTCGGCGACGCGGGCGTTCTCGACCATGGCCAGGTTCGCTTGCGTGAAGCGCTCAATCTCGGCGACCTCGCCGTTGACGGCCGAGAGGTCCTGGGCCTGTTCGCGGACCGACGAGGCGATGCGGGTGGCGGCCGCGTCGATGCCGGCCATGCGGCCGGCGACGCCGTGCAGGGCCGCGCCGGTGCGCTCGACCTGGGCCACGCCCGCCTCGACGCGGACGTTCGATTCGCCGATCAGGGTCTTGATCTGCCGGGCCGAGTCCGCCGAGCGCTGGGCCAGGGCCCGGACTTCCTGGGCGACCACCGCGAAGCCGCGACCGGCCTCGCCCGCCCGGGCCGCCTCGACCCCGGCGTTCAAGGCCAGCAGGTTGGTCTGGAAGGCGATCTCGTCGATCAGGCCGACGATGTCGCCGATCTGGCGCGAAGAGGCGTCGATCTCGCCCATGGTGCGGGCGGACTCGCTGACCAGCGACCCGCCTTCGTCGGCCTCGGTGCGCGCTGAAGCGACCAGGCGACGGGTCTCGTCGGCCCCGCCGGCGACCTCGCCCATGGCGCCGGTGACGGCGTTCAGCGAGCCTGCGGCGCGCTCCAGGCCCTGGGCCTGGCGCTCTGTGCGACGGGCCAGCTCGGTGGACGATTGCGAGAGGGTGTCGCTGGCCGCGCCGATCGCGTCGGCGGCCTCGGCGATCTCGCCGATCGCCTGGTCCAGGCTCTCGACGGCGCGGTTGAAGTCTGCGCGCAGCGGCTCGTAGACCGGCGCGAACGGACCGGCGATGCGGCGGGAAAGGTCGCCCTCGGCCACGGCGGCCAGGGCCTCGCCCACCTGGCGGACCACGGCGGTCTGCTCGTCGATCGACAGGGTCAGGGCGGCGGCGCGGTCGCGGTCGGCGTCGGCGGCCTGGCGCAGGGCGTCCTGCTGGTCGCGCAGGGCCTGGGCTCGCTCCAGCTCGGCGCGCAGGGTCTCCAGCGAGCGGGCGATCGAACCGATCTCGTCGGCGCGCTCCAGCTCGGCCACCGGCTGGTCGTAGCGGTGCTCGGCCATCACCCGTACGGTGTCGCGCAGGGTCAGCAGCGGCTTGGCGATCAGCTTGCGCGAGGTCGCGGCCAGCACGCCCAGGGCGGCCAGCAGCAGCACCAGGCCGCCGATGGCCAGGCCCAGGGCCAGCTGCCGCGCGGGGGCCAGCAGGGCCTCCTCGGTGACGTCGACCACCACCGCCCAGGTCGCGCCCGAGGCCAGCCGCACCGGGGCCACCAGGCGCTCGGCGCGCTTGTCGCCGATCTTGACGCCCGCGATCACGGTCGGCCCGCCGCCGGCGATCACGGCCTTGATCTGGTCCAGGCCCGGATCGGCATAGGCCTTCATGCGCAGCGCCGCCTCGGGGTGCGAGACCCACAGGCCGCCGGGCGAGACCAGCATGGCGCGGCCGCCGTCGAAGGGCTTCAGGGCGTTGAGGCGACCGGCGATGTCGTCCAGCGCCAGGTCGGCGCCCATGACCCCCACGGTCTTGCCGCCCGCGATCACCGGGTAGGTGATCGAGGTCATCAGCACGTACTTGGTCTGGCCGCCGTCGGTGATGTTGTCGCGATAGGGCTCCAGGATCGCCGGCTTGCCGCTGTCGAAACTGGTCTTGAAGAAGTCCTCGCCGAACTCGTTGTCCTCGCCCTGCTCGGCGGTCAGGGTGTCGCCGTTGCGCACCCAGTAGCCGATGAAGCGCCCCTGGGCCGTCGAGCCCAGGTCGGCGCGGCCGGCGACGGCGGCGTCGTCGCCCAGCGCGCCGGGCGCGAACATCAGCCAGCCGCCCAGCATGGTCTTGGACGCGGCCGAGATCGGCTTCAGCTGGGCCAGGTACTGGGCGCGGTCGCGCTGGCCGGCCTCGTAGGACGCGGCGAACAGGCCGGCCGAAGCCCGAACGACGGCGTCGGCGTCGTCCAGGTCGTTCTTGATCTCCTGGCCGGTCTGGGCGGTCACGGTGGCGGCGTAGCGCTCGGCCAGGCCGCGCATTGCCTTGCCGCTCTGCCAGGTGATCAGCAGCGATCCCGCGATCAGCAGCGCGCCAAGCGCGGCGCCGCCCGCCGTCATCAGCTTTCCAGCCAACGACAACCGCTTGAACGCTCCGATCATTCCAGTCCCCCGACTCGACTCAAAGGAGAAGGAAGCTTGGTAAACCTTGCAGAACGTTGAACGAGTGATCATCGTTCACGCAACAAGACGTACATGACGGGGAGCGTCCGATGATCGTAGTCCACCACCTGAACAACTCGCGCAGCCAGCGGGTGCTGTGGCTGCTGGAGGAGTTGGGTCTCCCCTACGAGATCAAGCGCTACGAGCGCGACGCCAAGACCATGCTGGCCCCGCCCGAGCTGAAGGCCATCCACCCGCTCGGCAAGTCGCCGGTGATCACCGACGGCGACAAGGTCATCGCCGAGACCGGGGCGATCGTGGAGTACATCCTGGAAAACTACGGCGACGGCCGGCTGATCCCGGCGGCGGGCACGCCCGAGCGCCTGCGCCATACCTACTGGCTGCACTACGCCGAGGGCTCGGCCATGACGCCGCTGCTGCTGAAGCTGGTCTTCACCGCCCTGCCCGCCCGCGCGCCCGGGCTGATGAAGGGCCTGGTCAAGTCGATCGCCGGCAAGGCCCAGGCCAGCTTCGTCGACCCGCAGCTGAAAGCCCATGTCGACTACTGGGAGGCCGAGCTTTCCAAGTCCGAATGGTTCGCCGGAAGCGAGATGACCGGGGCCGACATCATGATGAGCTTCCCGCTGGAGGCCGGCGCCGCGCGGGGCGGGGCCTCGACCCGTCCGCATGTGAAGGCGTTCCTGGCCAAGATCCACGCCCGCCCCGCCTACCAGCGCGCCCTCGAGCGCGGCGGGCCATACGCCTATGCATGAGGGCGCCTACGCCCGAGGGTGACTGCTGACAGGTCCCGGCGCCCTGGCGTGAAACCGTCGCGGACATCGGTTACCGTCAGGGAAACCCGAGGAGGAACGCAATGAAGATCGTCACCAGCCTCTCGTTCAAGGGCGAGTGCCGCCAGGCCTTCGACTTCTACGCCCAGGTGCTGGGCGGCAAGGTCACCGCCGCCTTCCCGTTCGGCGAGGGCCCGCCCGGCGGCCCGCCGATGGATCCCCAGTACAAGGACTGGCTGATGCACGCCTGGCTGGACGTCGGCGACCAGTCGATCATGGGCGCGGACATGCCGCCCGAGTTCGCCCCCAACATCGACAAGCCCAAGAACGGCTTCGACGTCACCTACCACACCGACGACCCGGCCGAGGCCCGCCGGGTGTTCGACGCCCTGTCCGAAGGCGGCAAGGTCGGCATGCCCTTCGCCGAGACCTTCTGGTCCCCGGGCTATGGCAGCCTGACCGACAAGTTCGGCATCCCGTGGATGATCAACACCACGCCCAAACAGGGGTGAGGACATAGACGGCGGAGGCCCGCCGCGAGCGCGCCTCCGCCGTCATCCGGAGCGGTCTACGACTTGGCCTTCAGCAAGCCGTGCATGCCGAGCCAGCGCACATAGGCGTCGAACCAGCCGGTGCTGGTCGTGGGCTTCTGGTACATGCCGAACCCATGCCCGCCTTGCTCGTAGAGGTGAAACTCGACCGGACGCTTGGCGGACCGCCAGCTGTCGATCAGCCCCACGCCGCTGTTGGCGAAGAATGGATCGTCGGCGGCCAGGGCGACGAACATCGGCGGGGCGTCGGCCGGGGCGACCACGGGCGAAAGCGGCCCATAGATCAGGCCGATGAAGGCGGGCTTGGCGTCTTCCCCCGCCAGGGTCGTCGCCAGGGTCAGCATCGCGCCGGCGGAGAAGCCCACCATGCCGATGCGATCGGGATCGATCCGCCACTCCGCCGCCCGCTGGCGAACGAGCGCGAACGCCGCGCGCGAGTCGGCGATCTGAGGCGCCAGACCCGCGATCGCCGCCCGCGGATCGGGTCGCGGCCTTTGCGCGGTGGCCGAGAACATCTCGCTCATCGAACGCTCGAAGCCGGGCATGTCCGGCGGCGTCTGGTTCAGCCGGTATTTGAGCACGAAGGCGGCCACACCCTTGTCGGCCAGCGCGCGGGCGACATCCCAGCCCTCGTTTTCCATCGACAGGGTGCGAAACCCGCCGCCCGGGGCGACGATGACCGCCGCCCCCGTCGCCTTGGCCGGATCGGGCAGGAAGGGCGTCAAGGTCGCGACGGTGACATTGCGGGCGAAGACGCTGTTGTACTGCCGATGCCAGGATTCCGGCGAGGTCGCGCCCGGCAGGGTCCCCGTGCCCAGCACGATCGCGTTCTGCTGCGCGGGAACGGGAATGGGCGTCATCTTGCTGTCTTGAGCCTCGGCCGCGGGGCCCAGCGCCAGGGCGAGAACCCAGGCTCCCAGCGCGGCGACGAGCGGCCGCGCCCGACGACCCGGTCGCGCCAAACGGTGATCTTTCATGGACTTTCCTCCCTTGTGTTTTTTTGGATGCGCCACGCCGGGCATGACGCTCGCGCCAAGAGGCGTTTCGCGGCTCACGAGCGGCGCAGCTCATGTCCGACAAATGGTAGCGCTAACATATCAACGCGCGCAATGGGTCATTGAAAGCTCCTTCACACGGTATTCCGGGCCGAAGCGGCGCTCCAATACCGACCTTCGGACAATTGACGACAAAATTTGTCTGAGTAATTCTGGCGCGGGGAACGCAAGGATCATGACAATGGGATTGAGGTTGGCGACGCTTGCGCTGGTCGCGGCGCTATCGGTCGGCTCGTCGTCCGCGGCGAGCGACGGAAAGGGCGCCGAACCGGGCTCGAACCCACTCTTTCGGGACAGGTTCACCGCCGACCCCGCGCCTCTGGTCGTCGGCGATCGCCTGTTTCTCTACGTCGGCCACGACGAGGCCCAGCGCGACGAGATGTTCAACATGCGCGAGTGGCTGGTCTACTCGACGACGGACATGAAGACGTGGACGTCGTATCCGCCGATCATGAAGGCCACGGACTTCAAGTGGGCCAAGAAGGACGCCTGGGCGTCGCAGGCGATCCAGAAGAACGGCAAGTTCTACTTCTACGCCGCCGTCGAACACGACAGCGCCCATCCGGGCAAGGCGATCGGCGTGGCGGTCTCGGACAAGCCCACCGGTCCGTTCGTCGATGCGCGCGGGTCCGCCCTGATCACCAACGAAATGACGCCCAAGGGGACCCACAGCTGGGAAGACATCGATCCCACGGTGTTCACCGACGACGACGGGACCACGTGGATCGCCTGGGGCAATCGCCAAGCCTATATCGCCAAGCTCAAGCCGAACATGATCGAGATCGACGGTCCGATCACCGAGATCACCCCGCCGCATTTCGAGGAAGGGCCGTGGCTGCACAAGCGCGGCGGCCTGTACTACCTGACCTACGCCTCGCTCGACCGATCGACGCAGCGCGACGAGCACGTGTCCTACGCGACGGCGCCCTCCATCACCGGCCCCTGGACCTATCGCGGCCTGCTCACCGGATCGGGCAAGTACAGCTTCACGATCCATCCCGGCATCGTCGAGTTCAAGGGCGCCTGGTACATCTTCCTGCACAACGCGGACCTGGCGATCGGTGACCAGAGCGGCGCGATCGGACGCCGGGCCGTGACGGTCGAGCGCCTCCACTACAATGCCGACGGGACGCTTCGGCCCGTGGTCCAGACGCGAGCCGGGGTCACCGCGCCGCCCTGATCCCCCCTGCGACCAACCGTCGCCGGCTCCTTAGCGTTAAGGCTTCGCAAACGCCGCCAATCGCAACGTCCCTGCGCGCGGTGGGGTTTTTCCCGGCGCGTGAAGGAGACGCCCTGTCTTGAGCACTCGGATCCCAGCGACGCGCCGCCTCGCCGCCGTCGCGGGTCCGGCCGCCCTCGCGACTCTCGGCGTTCTTCTCAGCCTGTTCGCGGCCGCCGCCGTCGACGCCCAGCCCCGGACGCCGGGACGGGTGGCGGCGGTGTTTCCGCCGTGGTGGAGCCCCGCCCAGATCGTCGGCGCGGCCGGATCGGCCGGCGACATCGCCGGGGCCGGCGGCGCGTCGTTCATCGTGATCCTGCGTGGCGACCCGGCCGACCTTTCGCAACGCGCCCGGCAAGCCGGCGCGCTGCTGCTGCTCGATCCCGCCCTGGCCGGCGTCTGCGCGCGCCCGGTCCCGGACCTTTCCTCTCAAGAGCCTGTCTCGCCATGAAGCTCTCGTTCTCGAACCTCGACGCCCAACGCGCGGTCGGCGGCAAGCTGATCATCATCCTGGCCTGGGCCATGATCCCGGTGGTGCTGGCCGCGCGCCTGACCGTGCACGGCGGCGTGGCGGGCCTGTTGGTCGCCTCGGCGCTGACGGCGACGGGCGCGACCCTGGCCTGGCGCTTCGGTGGCGAGACCTCGGCCGGCCGCTCGCTGGTGGGCGTGGCGCTGATGGCCCAGGTCTCGCTGCTGGTCGCCGCCCTGGGCGGTCACGCCTGGCAGAGCGACATGCACATGGCCTATTTCGCGGCCCTGGCCCTGCTGGTCGTCTATTGCGACTGGGTGGTCATCGCCGCCGCCGCCGCCACCGTGGCCGTGCACCACCTGGGCCTGTCCTACCTGCTGCCCAGCGCCGTGTTCCCCGGCTCGGCCAGCCTGGGCCGCGTGATCGTCCACGCCGTGATCCTGATCGTCGAGGCCGGCGCCCTGATCGCCGTCACCGCCAGCGTCAGCTCGATGTTCGCCGTGGCCTCCAACGCCCGCGCCAAGGCCGAGGCGGCCGTCGGCGAGGCCCGCGCCGCCAACGACGCCGCCGAGGACGCCCGCCGCTCGGAGGAAGAGACCCGCGTCGTCAACACCGCCGCCCGCGAACGGGCCGAGGCCCAGCGCGACGCGGCCATCGCCGCCCTCGGCCAGGCCCTGTCGCACCTGGCGCGCGGCGACCTGACCGCCCGCCTGGAGCAGCGCTTCGCCGAGGCTTACGAGCCCCTGCGCGCCGACTACAACACCGCCGCCGACAAGCTGGCCGACGCCCTGTCGGTGATCGAGGGCCGGGTCGACGGCGTGCGCGCCGGCTCCGACCAGATCGCCGACGCCTCGGTCAACCTCTCGCGCCGCACCGAGCGCCAGGCCGCCAGCCTGGAAGAGACCGCCGCGGCCATGGACGAGATCACCGTCACCGTTGGCCAGACCGCCTCGGGCGCCAAGAAGGCCGCCGACGTCGTGGCCCGCGCCCGCGACGACATCCGCCGTTCGGGCGAGGTGGTGCAGCAGGCCGTCACCGCCATGACCGCCATCGAGGGCTCCTCGCAGGAGATCACCCACATCATCTCGGTGATCGACGAGATCGCCTTCCAGACCAACCTGCTGGCCCTGAACGCCGGCGTCGAGGCCGCCCGCGCCGGTGACAGCGGCCGAGGTTTCGCCGTCGTCGCCCAGGAGGTCCGGGCCCTGGCCCAGCGGTCGGCCGAGGCCGCCAAGGAGATCAAGACCCTGATCTCGACCTCGTCCCAGCAGGTCGAGGCCGGCGTCGGCCTGGTCGGCCGCACCGGCGAGGCGCTGGAGCGGATCGTCTCGCAGATCGCCGAGATCGACGGCCTGGTCAGCGAGATCGCCGCCTCGGCCCAGAGCCAGGCCCACGGCCTGACCCAGGTGAACGGCGCGGTGAACCAGATGGACCAGGTGCTGCAGGAGAACGCCGGCATGGTCGAGCAGACCTCGGTGGCCACCCAGACCCTGACCGCCGACGCCGCCCTGCTGGCCGACCTGGTCGGCCAGTTCGAGCTGCCGCGCGGGGCCTCGCAGCCCGTCCGCCGCCGGGCCTAGGCCTCGTTGGCGCGGAGGAAGGCCGACACCGCCGCGCGCCAGGCGTCCGGCTGGTCGAACTGGATCATGTGACCCGCGTCGGGGATCTCCTTCAGGGATCCTCGCGCGAGCCTGCCGACCAGTCTCGTCTCGGCCGCCCGGGTCATGATGTCGAATTCGCCGAACAGCAGCTGGGTCGGCGCCGCGACGCGGCCCAGCAGCGGCTCGTCGTCGAAGCCCTTCAGCACGCCATCGAAGCCGTCGATCCGACCGCCCGTCAGGGCCATGGCCAGGGCGTCGCCGCGATCCTCCGGCGTCGCGGCCATGTAGGGCATGCCGACGTCGCGCACCGAGGTGCGAGCCAGATGCTTGCGCATGAAGGCCTTCAGCGCCAAGGCATAGGCTGGGTCGTCGGGCGATCCGCTGGCCAGGATACGGCCCTGGCCGTCGGGCAAGGCCGCGTACAGGCTGTCGACGCTGACTTTCAGGCCGCGATCCGACAGCGGCGCGCCCTGCAAGATCAGGCTGTTCAGCCCCGCCGGCCGGCCGGCGGCATAGCGGTTGGCGACGATGCCGCCCCAGCTGTGTCCCAGAAGATGCAGGCGCTGGATCCCCAGGGCCTGGCGGATCGCCGTGATTTCGGAGGCGAAGCGGTCGACGGTCCAGTTGGCCGGGTCGCCCGGCGCGTCGGAGCGTCCGCTGTCCAGCTGGTCGTACAACACCACCGCCCGGTCCTTGGCCAACGGCAGGGCCGGGAACAGCTGCCATAGCGCCCCGCCGGGCCCGCCATGCACGCACAGCAGCGGCGGACGCGGCCCATTCAGCTCGCCGTTCACCCTTACGTAGAGCCCGCCGCCCTTGACCGGAACGCGCAGCTCGCGGTCGGCGGCGGGCACGCCAGGCTCGGCGGCGGCGAGTGAGACGGAGGCGGCGGCAAGCCCACCCATCACGGTCCTGCGTGTCGGATCCATGTCGCTCTCCAGCATACCGGCGTGAGCATAGCGGCAAAACCGGCGGCCGCGAGGTCCAGCGGCCGGACACCCTGCGTTCCCGTAAGGCCAAGCTCGCCCCCTTGCGCATCCAGAACGGGGCGCCTATCCTCCCAGCCCCCGGTTGCGAGCGCCCGTGACTGGAAGTCTTTCCTCCCAAGGCGTCCGAGCTAAAATCCGCAATGGAAAAAGTGCCGATGACCGTCGGTGGGTATCAAACCCTCGACGAAGAACTGAAGCGTTTGAAGACCATCGAACGACCGGCCGTGATCGCCGCGATCGCGGAGGCGCGCTCGCACGGCGACCTGTCGGAAAACGCCGAGTACCATGCCGCGAAGGAGCGTCAGGGCTGGATCGAAGGCCAGATCGCCGAGATCGAGGACAAGATCGCGCGCGCCCAGGTGATCGACGTGTCGAAACTGTCCGGCAAGCAGATCAAGTTCGGCGCCACCGTCTCGGTGATCGACGAGGACACCGAGGACGAGGCTCGCTACCAGATCGTCGGCGAGCATGAGGCCGACGTGAAGTCGGGCCGCATCTCGGTCTCGTCGCCGCTGTCGCGCGCGATGATCGGCAAGGAGGTCGGCGAGGTGGTCGAGGTCAACACGCCCGGCGGCGTGAAGGCCTACGAGATCACCAAGGTGGAGTGGCTGTAAGGGCGGTTCGCCGCCCCAGCTGCGCCATATTGCGAGTTCAATGGAACGAGGCCGCTTGAGCTAAAGCGGCCTTGTTTCGTTTGCGGGAACCACGCGTCGTGACCGAAACTCCCAAGCTTCCCCTGAAGGTGTGGGCCGTGTCCGACGGCCGCGCCGGCATCGAGGCCCAGGTCGTGGGCCTGTCGGAAGCCCTGGCGCGCCTGGTCCCCTGCGAGGTCACGGTCAAGCGCGTCGGCTGGAAGGGCAGCATCGGCCGCCTGCCCTGGTGGCTGAACCTCCTGCCCAAGCGCTGGCTGACACCGGAAAGCGGCGTCCCGACCGGCAAGGGCGACGAATGGCCTGACCTCTGGGTCGCGGCCGGCCGCGCCACCCTGCCGCTGTCGATCCGGGCCAAGCGCTGGTCGGGCGGCCGGACCCATGTGATCCAGATCCAGGACCCGCGGGTTCCGGCCCACATGTTCGACCTGGTGATCCCGCCCAAGCACGACCGCCTGACCGGCGACAACGTGCTGCCGATCACCGGCTCGCCGCACCGGATGACGCCGGCGCGACTGGAAACCGAGTACGCGGCCTTCAAGACCCTGATCGATCCCCTGCCCCGCCCGCGCGTGGCTGTGCTGGTCGGCGGCAAGTCCAAGGCCTTCGACCTCTCCAGCGAGCGCGCCGCCCAGATCGCCCACTCGATCCAGATCCCGCTGGAGCAGGAGGGCGGCAGCCTGCTGATGACCTTCTCGCGGCGGACGCCCGAGCCGGCCCGCGCCCTGATGACCGCGCGCCTGCGTCACCTGCCGGGGGTGATCTGGAACGGTGAAGGCCCCAACCCCTACTTCGCCTTCCTGGCGGGCGCGGACTACATCCTCGTCACCGAGGACTCGGCCAACATGGCCACCGAGGCGGCCTCGACCGGCAAGCCCGTCTTCGTGCTGAAGATGGACGGCTCCAGCCTGAAGTTCCGGCTGTTCCACGAGGAGCTGGAAAGCCTGGGCGCGGCCCGCCCCTATGGCGGCGCCTTCCACGGCTGGACCTACGAACCGGTCAACGAGACCGACCGCGCCGCCCGGGCGGTGCTGGAGAAGATCGGGGTCGCGATCCCCGAGCCGGCTGTCGCGGCGCCGGTGGTCGAGGCGATGCCGAAGCCGAAGCGCAAGCCTCGGGCGAAGACGTTGGAAGCGGACGTCGAAGCGCCGACGGAATCCCCCGCGCCGAAGCCCCGGAAACCTCGCGCGGCTAAGCCGAAAGCCTGATTTTTCCAGTTGCGATCGCGAGAATGTTCTCGTTATGTTCGCGACATGGTTGAGCCGCCAATCATACTCCCGCCAGGTAAGGCGGCGCGAAACGAACAGCGCAAGGCGTTGGCGGCGACCTGCAACGCTGCGTCCGTCGCTTTCGTGGGCTCGGCGTTCCTCCAGCCCTTGGTGGCGGGTCATGCCAACGCGTTACTGATGGTTGGCGCCCTGGTGAGCTTCGTTGCCCTGCAAGGCGCGCTGCACTACATTCTCTATCGTGTGGAGGATTGAATGGATCCTTTCTTTCGAATGCAGCTGATCCTCTGGCTGGCCATCTTGGGCGCGTTCGGCGTCCATTGGTTCTTCATGCGCGACTACATCCGCGCCCGGAAGCAGCAACAGCGCAATCGAGACTCCTAGAAGCCGCCCCCCCCGCCGACGACAACAACGATCCACGGGATGACCCGCATCCTCTTCATCTGCGCGGCCGGCCCCACGGTGGGCGGCGGCCATGTCATGCGGTCGCTGACCTTGGCCAGGGCGCTGGAGGCGCGCGGCGCGACCTGCGCGTTCCGGACGACGCCCGACGTCGCCAAGGTGCTGGACGCCTTCGCCGTCGGCATGGCCCGCGCCAAGACCGATGACGACGTCGACGCCCTGGTGTTCGACAGCTACGCCCTCGCCGCCGACGATCATCGCGCGATCGCCAAGGGTCGCCCCAGCCTGGTCATCGACGACCTGGCCGACCGGCCGCTGGCGGCCGACATCGTCCTGGACTCCGGCCCGGCGCGACGGGCCGAGGACTATGCCGGTCTCGTCCCGCCGGACGCCAGACTGCTGCTGGGTCCCGCCTTCGCCCCCGTGCGGCCCGCCTTCGCGGCCCTGCGCGACGAGGCCCTGGCCCGACGCGCGCGGAAAGGCCCCGTGCGGCGCATCCTGGTGTCGCTGGGCCTAACCGACGTCGGGGGGATCACCGAGCGGGTCGCCCGCCTGCTGCGGCCCCTCGCCGGCGAGGCCAAACTGGACCTCGTCCTGGGCGGCGGCGCGCCCAGCCTGCCGGCGCTGTGGGCCCTGGCGGCCGAGGACCCGCGCCTGGAGCTGCACGTCGACACCCAGCACATGCCGCAATTGGCCCTGGAGGCGGACCTGGCCATCGGGGCCGGCGGCTCGACCACCTGGGAGCGCTGCGTGCTGGCCCTGCCGACCCTGACCCTGCTGCTGGCCGACAACCAGGTCGCCGCCGCCCGCGCCCTGGAGGCGGCCGGCGTCTCGCCCTGCCTGGACGTCCACGCGCCGGACTTCGAGACCGCCTTCGTGCGCCAGGTCGAGGCGCTGGTGGCCAGCCCCGATCGCCGCGCGGCCCTGTCGACGGCCAGCGCCACCGTCTGCGACGGCCTGGGCGCGGACCGCGCGGCCGAAGCTTTTCTGGCGACCCTCTAGCGAACAGCGTTCGCCTGCCCCACTCTCCTTCCAGGCCTAGGGAGGGCGAGACATGGCGCAGAAGAAATCCGTGGTGGTCACCGGCGTCTCCACCGGCATCGGCTGGGGCGCAGTCAAGGTGCTGACGGGCAAGGGTTTCCACGTGTTCGGCAGCGTGCGCAAACCGGCCGACGCCGAGCGCCTGAAGGGCGAGTTCGGCGAGGCGTTCACGCCCCTGCTGTTCGACGTCACCGACGAGGCGGCGGTCAAGGCGGGCGCGGCCCAGGTCGAGGCGGCGCTGGACGGCGCGACCCTGGCCGGCCTTGTCAACAACGCCGGAATCGCCGTGGCCGGTCCACTGCTCTACCTGCCGATTGACGAGTGGCGCCAGCAGCTGGAGGTCAACCTGACCGGCGTGGTCATCGCCACCCAGGCCTTCGCACCCCTGCTCGGCGCGGGTGGCGCGCGCGTCGCCGCTCCGGGCCGGATCGTCAACATCTCCTCGGTCGGCGGCCGCAACGCCAACCCGTTCATGGCCCCCTACTGCACCAGCAAGTTCGGGCTGGAGGGGCTGTCGGAGTCGCTGCGCCGCGAGATGCTGCCGTTCGGCGTCGACGTGGTGGTGGTCGCCCCCGGCGCGGTGGCGACGCCGATCTGGGACAAGGCCGACCAGGTCGACACCAGCCGCTACGCCAACACCCCCTACGCCACGGCGCTGGACCGGCTCCGCGCCTACATGCTGCAAATCGGCAAGGCCGGCCTGCCGCCCGAGGCGATCGGCGAGGCCATCGCCACGGCGCTGACCGCGCCCCGGCCCAAGGTCCGCTACGTCGTCTCGCCCTCGCCCATTCAGGTGCTGATGACCGAGATCCTGCCCAAGCGCACCCTGGACCGCATCACCGGCCAGCGACTGGGTCTGCTGCCGGGATCATAGATTTAAGATTGTAATTCCCGCTCCGCGCGCTCAGCATCGCCACCCTGCGCGGAGGGAGGAATCAATGCCGAGGGATCAGGCCGGCGATCGGCGGAGGGATGGCGCGAAGGACCGCATCGTCCTGCTGGACTCGCTGCGCGGCCTGGCGATCCTGGGCATCCTGATCTGCAACATCCCGCTGGCCTTCGAGCCCGAGAGCGTGGCCGAGAGCGCGCCCTTCTGGCCGCATGGCCAGGCGCCGGCCAGCCTGGCGGTCTGGTGGATCACCCAGGTGTTCTTCCAGCAGAAGTTCTACACCCTGTTCGGCATGCTGTTCGGGGCCTCGGTGCTGCTGGTCGGCGGCGAGGGCGGCGATCGCGACCGGACCGTGATGGTCGTCAGGCGCCTGCTGGCCCTGCTGGTCATCGGCTTCCTGCACGGCCTCTTCCTGTGGCAGGGCGACGTGCTGTCGTACTACGCGCTGATCGGCTTGGTGGCGCTGCTCGCGCGCGGCTGGTCGCCCCGCTGGCTGCTGACGGCGGGGATCGTGCTGCACCTGGTCGTCAACGCCCGCAAGCTGTGGCGCCCGCTGAGCCGCGCGGCGATGCTCGACAAGCCCTTGCCGCCGGAGATGCTGGCGCGGATGGCCAAGGACACCCAGGCCCAGACCGCCGCCTTTGGCGGCGACTTCGCCAGTTCCCTGACCGCGAACGCCCATGGCTATTGGGACTTCTTCGCCGGATCCTGGAAGTGGATGCCGGTGTGGCCGATGGCGGTCCTGGCCCTGATGCTGATGGGCATGGGCCTGTTCAAGAGCGGCCTCCTGAAGGGCCAGGCCTCGCCGGCGATCCACAAGGCGCTCGTGACCGTCGGCGTTTCGGCCATGGTCCTGGTGGCGGCCGCGGAGAGCTTCTACCTGGCGGTTCCCTCGCATCCGAGATCGCTGAACGGCCTGGCCTACTGGATGCAGAGCGTCACCGCCCCGGCCGTCAGCCTGGGCTATCTGGGCCTGCTGGCCCTGGCGGCGAACACGAAGGGATGGCGCGCCATCCCGGCGATCCTCGCCCCGGTCGGCCAGATGGCCTTCACCAACTATCTGATGCAGTCGGTGATCATGACCGTGCTTTCCTACGGCGGTCGCGGGCCCGTGCTCTACGGCAAGCTGGACCGGCCGGCCCTGGCGGCGATCGTCGTGGCGATCTGGATCGCGCAGATTCTGTGGTCGCGCTGGTGGCTGGCGCGGTTCACCATGGGGCCGCTGGAGTGGGTCTGGCGCCTGGCCTATCGCGGCCCCGCGCCGCTGCGGCGGACGGTCCGGGGAGACGCCTAGATGGAGAAGGACCGCATCGTCCTGCTGGACTCGCTGCGCGGCCTGGCGGTGCTGGGCATCCTGATCTGCAACATCCCGCTGGCGGCCGAGCCGCACGCGGTGGCCACCAGCCTGACCGGCTGGCCGCACGGCATGGCGCCGGCCTCGGTCGGGGTGTGGTGGATCACCCAGGTGTTCTTCCAGCAGAAGTTCTACACCCTGTTCTCGATGCTGTTCGGCGTCTCGATCCTGCTGGTCGGGGGTCCAAATGGAGAGGGGAGCGACGGCGGCCGAACGGCGATCCTGGTCCGGCGGCTGCTCAGCCTGCTGGTGCTGGGGGTGCTGCATGGGGCGCTGCTGTGGAATGGCGATGTCCTGACCTACTACGCACTGCTGGGCCTGGTCGTGATGCTGGCGCGGTCGTGGTCGCCCTGGCGGCTGCTGGCCGCCGGCGTGGCCCTGGACCTGACGCTGTCGGCGGCGACCGGGATCAAGCTGCTGGCCGACACGGCCCATCCCGCGCTCCCACAGCCGGCCGACCTGGCCGGCCAGGCGATCGCCAGCGCCCGCTACGCCGGAACCTTCGCCCAGTCCCTGGCCCAGAACTTCGCGGACTACCGGACGGTGATGAGCCATGTCTGGCAGCAGTTCCCCTCGAACTGGCCATTGACCGTCCTGGCCCTGATGCTGATGGGCATGGGCCTGTTCAAGCTGGGGGTGCTGAGCGGGCGGGCCGGGACCGCGACCTATCGCGCCCTGGCGGCCGCTGGCCTCTTCGCCCTGCTGATCGGCGCCCTGCCCTGGGCGCTGTACGTCGCCGCGCCCGACCATCCGGCGGTCCTGCGCGAGCTCGCCCGCTGGACCCAGCGCGCCACCGCCCCGGTCGTCGGCCTGGGCTATGCCGGCCTGCTGGTCCTGGCGGCGGGCGCGCGGACCTGGAAGGCGATCCCCGCCATGCTCGCCCCGGTCGGCCAGATGGCCTTCACCAACTACATCGCCCAGTCGGCGGTGATGACCATCGCCTTCTACGGCGGCCGGGGCCCGGCGCTGTACGGCCAGCTGGACCGCCCCGCCCTGGCGGCGATCGTCGTCGCGACCTGGATCGCCCAGACCCTGTGGTCGCGCTGGTGGATGGCCCGCTTCACCATGGGCCCGCTGGAATGGGTCTGGCGCCTGGCCTATCGCGGCCGGACGCCGCTGCGGCGGGCAGGCGCCTAGCCCACCATCGACCAGTCCAGCGGCTCGCCCCGCGCAAGGTCGCGCGTGGCGGCCTTGCCCAGGACCTTGTCCAGGTCGCCGGGCGGCAGGCCGTTGCCGGGGCGGACCGAGCGGATGTTGGCGCGAGACAGCGTCTCGCCAGCCCTGACGTCGGCTGTGACGTACAGCGAGCGGCGGAACTGCAGGTTGGCGCGCTCGGCGCCCAGCACATCGTAGTGGGCCGCGCCGAGGGCCGCCCAGGCGTTCTTCGTATCGCTCACCAGCGCCTTGAACTCGGCGGGCTCCAGGCTGAAGGCCGCGTCCGGACCGCCGTCGGCGCGGGCCAGGGTGAAGTGCTTCTCGATGCAGCAGGCGCCGACCGAGACCGCCGCCACCGAGGCGGCCGTCCCCGGCGTGTGGTCCGACAGCCCGACCGGGCAGCCGAAGCGGGCGGCCATGTCCGGCACCGTCCGCACATTGGCGTCGGCGAAGGTCGAGGGATAGCTGGACACGCAGTGCAGCAGCAGCACGCCCGCCGCGCCGGCGGCCAGGGCTGTGTCGCGCGCCGTTTGCATCTCCTCGAGATTGGCCATGCCGGTCGAGATGATCAGCGGCTTGCCCTTGCTGGCCGCGTACCTGATCAGCGGCAGGTCGACGGCCTCGAACGAGGCGATCTTGAAGGCCGGCGCGCCCAGGCTGTCCAGCAGGTCGACGGCGGTCTCGTCGAAGGGGCTGGAGAAGATCGTCACGCCGCGCTGGCGGGCGCGCTCGAAGATGGCCGCGTGCCATTCGAACGGGGTCTGGGCTTCCTGGTAGAGCGCGTAGAGGGTGCGGCCGTCCCACAGGCCGCCATGGATCGTGAACTCGGGGCGGTCGACGTCCAGGGTGATAGTGTCGGCGGTGTAGGTCTGGATCTTGATCGCGTCACAGCCGGTGTCGGCGGCCGCGTCGACCATCTCCAGGCAGCGCTCTAGGCTGCCGTTGTGATTGCCCGACAGCTCGCAGATCACATAGGGCGCGTGGTCGACCCCGATCTTGCGACCGGCGATCTCGATGAAGGGGTGGGACATGACGGACCGCCCGGAAACGTGGTTGCCGCCAGTTTAACCCATCAAAGGTGGACGAGGCGTCAATCGTCCTAGTCGATGAGGCTTCGCTCCATCACCGGCGGCTGGACGGGCCGCGCGTCATAGTCGCGCTTGCCGATCGCCGCCGCGATGGCGGCGAGCGCGGCGAACACCGCGATCATCGCGACCCCGACGGTCAGGTTTCCAAACCAGAAGTTGGCAAGGCCCGCGAACAGGACAACCAGTCCCACACCCAGCAGAATTCCGAGCTTCATCAGGGTTCCTCCGTATGGCTTGTGTGTCGCCACTGGATGGGAAGTGCACACCATATTTAGCAGGCTGTCCACGGATCGCCCGCCAGGCGCCTAGCGTCCGACCTCGATAACCGTCGCATCGCTGTCCAAAGCGTCCTCAAGCCTGGGCCAAGCCGCCTCGAACCGGGCGATCAAGACGTCGCGCCGTATGTTGCCAAATCGGACCCAAAGGATCCGCGCCTTGGGCGCTCGAGCCAGCGCCCAATCCACGAAGTCACGGTCCTTGGTGACGATCATGGAGCCTTCAGCGATCGCCAGCGTCCAGATGGCGTCGTCGGGCATGTCGCCCCGCCCCACATCGACAACGTGATGCGCCTCATGCCCCTTCGATCGCAGCCAGGCCGCCAAGGCTGGCGGCAGTTGAGCGTCGACGAGGAACCTCAAGCGGCGACGACGGCGGTGTCGCTCACCGCAGCAGCGGCATAGGCAAGCGCGGCTCGGACGTCATCGGCCTCAAGGTAAGGATAGTCTTCAAGGATTTCCGCCGTGGTCATGCCATTGGCCAGCATTTCCAGGACATCCTGCACACGAATCCGCAGGCCGCGAATACAGGGCCGCCCTCCGAGCTTGCCGGGTTCGATGGTGATGCGTTCCAGCAACGGGTTCATGGCGGTAGCATAGCGCCAATGGCCAATGACCGCCACAGGGCGACAGAACCTCGACGCAGCATGAGTTTTTCGCTGCTCCCGGCCCATCGCCTCGGCGCGGAATCGCCACTATATGTGCGGCCATGTCCACGACCGCTCCTCGCCAAACCCGCTGCCTGATCATCGGATCGGGTCCCGCCGGCTATACCGCCGCCATCTACGCCGCCCGAGCGCTGCTGAAGCCCGTGCTGATCGCCGGCATCCAGCCGGGCGGCCAGCTGACCATCACGACCGACGTCGAGAACTATCCGGGCTTCGCCGACGTGATCCAGGGTCCGTGGCTGATGGACCAGATGCGCGCCCAGGCCGAGCATGTCGGCACCGAACTGGTCAACGACATCGTGCTGTCGGTGGACCTGTCCAAGCGCCCGTTCACGGTCAAGACCGACAGCGGCCAGGACTGGATCGCCGAGACGATCATCATCGCCACCGGCGCCCAGGCCAAGTGGCTGGGCCTGGAGAGCGAGAGCAGGTTCCAGGGCTTCGGCGTCAGCGCCTGCGCCACCTGCGACGGCTTCTTCTATCGCAATAAAGAGGTGATCGTGGTCGGCGGCGGCAACACCGCCGTGGAAGAAGCCCTGTTCCTGACCAGCTTCGCCAGCAAGGTCACCCTGGTCCACCGCAAGGACGAGCTGCGCGCCGAGAAGATCCTGCAGGAGCGCCTGATGGCCCATCCGAAGATCGAGGTGGTCTGGGACAGCGTCATCGACGAGGTCACCGGCCAGACCGACCCGATGGGCGTCACCGGCGCGCGCCTGAAGAACATCAAGACCGGCGAGACCACCGACATCACCGCCGACGGCGTGTTCATCGCCATCGGCCACGCCCCGTCGTCGGAGCTGTTCGCCGGCCAGCTGGAAACCGGCCCGGGCGGCTATCTGAAGGTCAAGCCGGGCACGGCCTCGACCGCGATCGAGGGCGTCTACGCGGCCGGCGACGTCACCGACGACGTCTACCGCCAGGCCGTGACGGCGGCCGGCATGGGCTGCATGGCCGCCCTGGAGGCCGTCCGCTTCCTGGCCGAGGAAGACCACAAGGCCGCGCACCACCCGATCAGCCACGCCGAGGCGAACAAGATCGGGGTTTGGTGATCCACGCCCCGATGTAATCCTTCTCCTCCCCCTCTGGGGGAGGGGGACCGCCGAACGGCGGTGGAGGGGGCTTTGGGGCGCTGCGAACTCCGCACGCTTACGCGCCCCCCTCCGTCTCGATGCGTATTCGCATCGATCCACCTCCCCCTAATGGGGAGGAGAAAACCGTGCCTCAGTTCAACGGATTCAGCAGGCTCGGCGGCCGGGGCTTCGGCTTGGGCGGCGGGGGTGGCGGCGGCGGTGGCGCGGCCGGGGCTTCGACGGCCGGCGGCGCGGGTTCGCTCACCGCTTCCAGCGCCTTGTTGATCCGGGCGATCTCGTCCGCCGTCGGGATGCGGCGACCGGCCACCGTGCCCTGCACGGTCACCCGCTCGCCCGTCGGCGAATTGGCGTCGGGCACAGAGACCAGCTTGGCGTCGGGCAGGACGAGGTTCGAGACCCCCAGCATCTGGGCGGCCGCGCCGACGGCCGGGGCCGGGGCGTTCTGGGCCGCCAGCACCTCGGGCGGAGCCGCTTCCAGCGTGCGCGGGTCGGCCGCCATCAGGATCTCGGCCGAGACGGTCTCGTTGCCGGAGTAGCGGCCGGTGAAGGCCCGCAGCATCCCCGACGGGCCCGTCCAGCGGTAGAAGATGTGCTGGCCGAACTGCTTCAGCTTGACCAGGGTCGGGGCCCAGTACGGCGAGACATAGTCGGCGTGATAGTGCGTGGCCGTGCCCACCGGCTTGAACACGAAGCCGTTCAGCGCCCGCCGCGCCACGCTCTGCGCATTGGCCCACAGGGTGGGCACCGGGATGCGAGCCAGCGAGCCGTCGCAGGCGAAGCTGAACTGGCAGCCGGTCGCGCGCGCCGCGCCCTCGTAGATCACCCCGCAGATCGACTTCGGATAGCCGGGATGGCGCATGCGGTTGATCACCGTCTGGGCCACGGCCATCTGGCCCTCGCCCGGCTCGAAGCCGGCCTCGTAATAGACCGCCTGGGCCAGGCAGTTCAGCGCCTTGGCGCGAGCGTCGGACGAGCCGGTCAGCACGAATGGCTTGGCGGCCTCCAGATCGTCGGAAACCATCGGACGCAGCGAATTGATCAGCCGCGCCTCGTCGAAGTCGGGATCGCGGTCGCCGATCCGGGGGATGTCCTTGAGATTGATGACCTCCCAGCCCCGGACGCGTCCCCAGTAGTCCTTGCGCGGACGCGGGTCGTGACGGCGCGCCAGGGCCAGCATGGCGGGGTCCATGTCGGCGACATAGCGTCGCAGGCCCCGCTCGCTGAAGCTGGAGGTGATGCGCATCAGGCCGCCTTCGCGCCCCGCGCCGGCCGGCACGTAGTGGGTCGTGCACGCGGCGAGGCCGCCGACGACCAGCAAGGTCGCGGCACCTCTCCAGGCCTGGTTCTCGATCAGGGTCCCCACCCCGCCCCCCGGCGCGGCTATTTGCTACCGAGGGTGGAGCGCAGCATCCAGGCGTGTTTCTCGTGGGCCTGGAGGCGCTGGGTCAGAAGGTCGGCGGTGGCCTCGTCGCCGGCGTCGTCGGCGACCGGGAACGCATCGCGCAAGGTGCGGATAAGCGTTTCATTGTCGGCTTTCAGCTCGCCCAGCATGGCTTCCCACTCATTTTCGGGATTGCCGTCCTTGATGCTGGAGAGGTTGCCGAACGCGCCGTAGCCCTGCGGCGCCAACTCGCCCAGAGCGCGAATACGTTCGGCGATGTCGTCCAGCGCCGCCCACTCTTCCTGGTACTGACCCTCGAGCAGAACGTGCAGCGACTGGAAGTTCGGGCCGCGAACATTCCAGTGATAACCGTGCGTCTTGAGATAGAGCGCGTAGCTGTCGGCGAGAACCTTGCTGAGCGAGGCGGCGATATCCGCGCGCTGCTTGGCGGTCAGTCCGGTGTTGAGGGCGTCGGCCATCAATGATCTCCCGTGTTGCGTGCTCTAGGTAAGCGTGTCCATGCTCATGACAAGACATCTTTGCGGGGAGCAGAGGTGGAGAATAAAGACGCCCCGAACTTGGCCTCCGACGAGCACGGTCGAATCCATAGCCTGCTTAGCGCATGGCTGATCCCTCCGGTTCCGCCGCCGGCCTGGCGATGCGCGTTCGCCGCCCTGATCGGGGTGGCGATGGCGGTCATGATGCGTGTCGCCCTCCTGGGCCTGCACGGCGGCGTGGGGGCCACCCAGCCGTTCTTCCCGGCGATCATGCTGGTCACCCTCTACGCGGGCTGGCGCTGGGGCCTCGTGCCCGTGGCGGCCGGGGCGGCGTTCGGCTGGTGGCTGTGGGGCGGACGCGACCACGACCCCCTCACCGAGGACGAGCTGGCCACCATGGTCATCTTCCTGCTGTGCGCGATCATGGTGGTCGCGGCGGCGGAGGGCCTGCGCGGGGCGATGCGCAGCCTGGCCCGGGCCCGCGAGGAGCGCGCCGAAGCCGAGGCCCGCCTGCGGGTGACCCAAACCGCGGCGGGCGTCGGTCCCTGGGACTACGATATGCTGACCGGCGAGGTCTACATGTCGATCCCGGCGCGCCGGGGCATGGGCGTGCCGGACGATGCGGTGATCCGCCTGGACGACATCCCCCGCTATATCCATCCCGACGACCGCGCCATGATCCGGGAGCACGTCCGGCGAGCCTTGAAGGATTTCGAGGACTATGAAGTCGAGTACCGCCTAGCCGACACCAGCCAGGGCGAGCGTTGGATCCACGGCCGTGGCGAAGTGGTCCGCGACGAGGACGGCAAGCCGATCCGCATGATCGGGCTGAACTTCGACGTCACCAACCGCCGCCGCTCCGAGGAGCAGGTGCGCGAGAGCGAGGCGCGGTTCCGGAACCTGGCCGACAGCGCCCCGGCCCTGATGTGGGTCTCGCGGCCCGGCGGCATCCGCGAGTTCGTCAACCGCGCCTATGTCGAGTTCGCGGGGCTGGACTACGACGGGGCCCTGACCCTGGACTGGCGCACGCGGCTGTTCCCCGAGGACCTGCCGGGCATCCTGAAGGCCCAGATCGCGGGCGAGGCCTCGCGCCGGCCGTTCAACCTGGAGGGCCGCTATCGCCGGGCCGACGGCGAGTGGCGCTGGCTGAAGTCGTTCTCGCAGCCGCGCTACGGCCCCGACGGCGCCTTCCAGGGCTTCATCGGCATCGCCTTCGACACCACCGACACCAAGCAGGCCGAGGCCAAGCTGACCGGCGTCAACGAGCTGCTGGCCGACCGGGTCGAGGCCGCCGTGGCCGAGCGCGACGCGGCCCAGGCGGCCCTGCTGCAATCGCAGAAGCTGGAGGCGATCGGCCAGCTGACCGGCGGGGTGGCCCACGACTTCAACAACCTGCTGACGGTGATCATCGGGGCCCTGGACGTGGTCGAGCGCCATCCCGACGACGCGGCCCGGCGCGAGAAGATGGTCGGGGCGGCCCTGGCGGCGGCCAAGCGCGGCGAGAAGCTGACCCAGCACCTGCTGGCCTTCGCCCGCCGCCAGCCGCTGAAGCCCGAGGTCTGTCGCGTCGACCGCCTGATCGCCGAATCCGAGGGCTTGCTGCGGCGGGCCCTGGGCGACGCCTACACCTTCCACCTGCGGCTGGGGGCCGGGGTGCGCTCGGCCCGCATCGACGCCGGCCAGTTCGAGGCGGCCCTGCTGAACCTGGTCGTCAACGCCCGCGACGCCACCCCGCCCGGCGGCGAGGTGACCATCGAGTCCCGCCCGATCACCATCGCCAAGAAGCAGGGCGAGCTGGAGCCCGGCAAGTATCTGCGCGTGGCCGTGCGCGACACCGGATCGGGCATGGACCCGGCGACGATCGCCCGCGCGGTCGAGCCGTTCTTCACCACCAAGGCGCCCGGCGAGGGCACGGGCCTGGGCCTGAGCCAGGTCTACGGCTTCGCGCGGCAGTCGGGCGGCTGGGTCGATATCGAGAGCAAGCTGGGCCAGGGCGCGACCGTGGCCCTGCTGCTGCCGGTCGTCGACGGCGACACCGCCATCCTGGCCGCGCCCAAGGTCGACCATGTCCAGGCCCAGGTCCCCTCGCGGGTGCTGCTAGTCGAGGACGATCCCCAGGTGGCCGAGCTGATCGACGCCATGCTGCACGACCTGGGTCACAGCGTCGTCCGGGCCGGCGGCGTCGACGAGGCCCTTTCGCGCCTGGAGCAGGACGTCGGCATCCAGCTGGTGCTCAGCGACGTGATCATGCCCGGCGGCAAGAGCGGCGTCGATCTGGCCGAACAGCTGGCCGAGACCCGGCCGGGCCTGCCGGTGGTGCTGTGCTCGGGCTACACCGGCGGCGACCAGGGCCGCGCGCGGGCGGGCGACTGGCCGTTCATCAGCAAGCCGTTCTCGCTGGAGACCCTGGCGCAGGCCCTGGCCCGCGCGCGACCGCACTAGACGGCTTGACTCATCCATAACCATACAGTTATGAAATAACTCATAGCCCAACGGTTATGAGTTTACATGCAAACCCCGCCCGACACTCTCTTCCGAACGCTCGCCGATCCGACCCGGCGCGCCCTGTTCGAGCGGCTGTGCCGCGACGGGGAGCAGACGGTCGGGGCCCTGACGGCCCAGGCCGGGGTCAGCCAGCCGGCGGTGTCCAAGCACCTGATCGTGCTGCGCGACGCCGGGCTGGTGCGCGACCGCCACGAGGGGCGCCAGACCCACTATTCCGCCCAGCCGGGCGCCCTGGCCCCACTGATCGACTGGACGCGCCAAATGGCTGGCTTCTGGGAAGCCCGCTTCGACGCGCTCGAGGACCTTTTGAAGAGGATGGACCAATGATCCAGAACATCCCTGGAGAGACCAAGACCGTCGTCGTCGAACGCGACATCGCCCACCCGCCCGAGAAGCTGTGGCGAGCCCTGACCCAGCCGCATCTTATGGAGGCCTGGCTGATGCAGAACGACTTCAAGCCGGAGATCGGCCACCGCTTCAACCTGCGCGGCGAATGGGGCGGGGTGCTGGACTGCGAGGTGCTGACCCTCGAGCCGAACACGTCGCTGTCCTACAGCTGGAACTTCAAGCACGAGGATCCGGCCTACGACCTGACCAGCGTCGTGACCTTCACCCTGACCCCAACGGCGACCGGCACGCGGCTGCGCATGGAACAGGCCGGCTTCCGTCCCGACCAGAAGCAGGCCTTCGGCGGCGCCCATGCCGGCTGGAAGGCGTTCCTCGACAAGCTGGACACCCTGCTGGCCCAGCAAGACGCGACCAAGGAGGCCTGATCCGATGAGCAAGCTGATGCGCCAGGTCCACCGCTGGCTGTCGATCGCCTTCACTGCCGGGGTGCTGGGCTACATCGCGGTGATGACCCAGGGCCAGCCGCCCTATTGGGTCGGCCTCTTCGCCCTGATCCCGCTGATCCTGCTGCTGGCCACGGGGCTGTATCTGTTCGTGCTGCCATACGCCTTGAAGGCGCGGCGGCAAGCCTAGGGGACCTCGCCATGACCGACCCGACCCGGCTGTCCGGCGGCAATCCGCGGATCGCCAAGGGCGACGGGAACGCGCCCGTCCAGGCCTATATCGCCGCCATGCCGGACTGGACGCGCGCGGTCGGCGCCCGCGTGGACGCCCTGGTCGACGCCGCCGTCCCCGGCGTGCGCAAGGCGGTGAAGTGGAACTCGCCCTTCTACGGCGTCGAGGACAAGACCTGGTTCCTGAGCTTCCACGTCTTCGCCAAGTACGTGAAGCTGGCCTTCTTCAAGGGCGGTCAACTGGACCCGCTCCCGCCCGTCGCGTCCAAGCAGAAGGACGTGCGCTATGTCCATATCCACGAGGGCGACGTCCTGGACGAAGCCCGACTGTCCGACTGGATCGCCCAGGCCGCCCGCCTGCCCGGCGCCCGGATGTGACCGAAGGAAACGACCCATGAGCAAGATGAAGCCCGCGCCGGAAGGCGTTCCCGTCTCGGACCTGATCGACAACGCCATCGCCGAGCTGGGCGACTGGCGCGGCGAGATCCTGGCCCGCCTGCGCGCCCTAATCCTGGAGGCCGATCCCGACGTGGTCGAGGAGTGGAAGTGGGGCAAGCCGGTCTGGTCGCATGACGGCCTGATCTGCACCGGCGAGACCTACAAGGCCTACGTCAAGACGACGTTCGCGAAAGGCGCTGCGGTCCCCGACCCCAAGGGCCTGTTCAACTCCAGCCTGGACGGCAATGTCCGCCGGGCCATCGACTTCCGGCAAGGCGAGTCGATCGACGAGGCGGCCTTCAAGGCCCTGATCCGCGCCGCGGCGGCGGTCAACGCGGCGGGGAAGAAGAAAACCAAGGCCTGACGAGGCCGCCGGGCCGAGAGGCCCACGCCGCTAAATGCGCGCTCAGACGGAACCGTCGCGGCGAAACGGCGGTTTTCCAAGTCTCCCCTGGAAAAAGCCAGATGGGGAGCGCACCGGCCTCGTCGTCTGTCGTGAGGCGGCGTGGCCGTGCCGGCCGTACGGTGGGGGCCGGCGGCCGGGAGCGTCCGCTCGGCCCCGGCTCAATCCTCGTCCGGCGCGCTCAGGTCGGCGGGGTCGAAGTCGTAGTCCAGCAGGTCGCCCGGCCGGCACCCCAGGGCCGCGCACAGCCGCGCCAGGGTGCGGAAACGGATGCCCTTCACCTTGCCCGAGCGGAACAGCGACAGCTGGGTCTCGCTGAGTCCGACCTCGGCCGCCAGGTCGCGGGCCTTGAGGCCTTTCGCGACGATCAGGGCGTCCAGGGTGACGCGAACGGGCATCAGATCATCTCGTCGAGTTCGGCCTGCGCCGCCAGGGCCTGGTCCATCACCCGGCCCAGCAGGAACAGCGCGCCGCCGATCATCCCGAGGGTCATGCCGGCCACGTCGAACTGCACATAGCCGCCCGCGCCGTCGCCGACCAGCCGCTTCAGGCCGCCGACCACGAACACGCTGATCACGCCGCCCACGCCCAGCGAGATCCCGACCCTGCGAAGGACCGAGGGCAGAGCCGCCTGGATCAGGCGCCCCTTGGCGATCTGGCCCATGGCCCGGCCGATCGACCAGACGCCGAACAGATAGCAGATCGCCGGCAGGCTCCAGATGACGCCCGCCAGCTTGTAACCGCGCGGAAGAACCAGCGGGAGAAGGACGATGATCGCGCCGACACCGCCCACCATGATCATCGCCATCCAGCGGAACTGCGCGCACACGCGGTGAAAATACTGGGTGTCGTTCGCGCCCACGGCGGCCTCCGATCCTGTCTTGTCTTTAATCTTGACTTAAAGACGCGCTGCTCGCAACTTTATGTCTAACTTAAATTTCTCAGCCCTAGAGGACGAGCGTAGCGACCATGCCCGCCGCCATAGAGACCGAAGGCCTGACCCGACGCTTCGACGCTTTCCTGGCGGTCGACGGCGTGTCCATGACCGTGCCCGAACGGGCCGTGTACGGCTTCCTGGGCCGCAACGGCGCGGGCAAGACCACGACCCTGAAGATGGTGCTAGGCCTGTTGCGGCCGACCGCGGGCGCGGTGCGGATCCACGGCCTCGACGTCGCCCGCGAGCGGATCGCCGCGGCGCGCAAGATCGGGGCGCTGCTGGAGGCGCACGGCTTCTACGCCAACCTGACCGGGGCCCAGAACCTGTCCCTGACCGCGACCCTGCTGGGCGTTCCCGCGACCGAGGTCGACCGGGTGCTGGAGGTCGTCGAGATGCGCGCCGACGCCGGCCGCCGGGTCGGCGGCTATTCCCTGGGCATGCGGCAGCGCCTGGGCCTGGCCCGGGCCATGCTGGGCGCGCCGCCGGTGCTGGTGCTGGACGAGCCGACCAACGGCCTCGACCCCGACGGCATCGCCGACATGCGCGGCTTCCTCAAGCGCCTGCCCGAGCGCGCCGGCGCGACGGTGCTGCTGTCCAGCCACCTCCTGGGCGAGATCGAGCAGATCGCCAGCCATGTCGGCGTCGTCAGCGACGGCCGGCTGGTGCTGGAGGGCGAGCTGTCGCGGCTGAAGGCGGGGCTGGCGCCGGAGATTCTGCTGCGCACCGACGACGACCAGCGGGCGGCCGGCCTGCTGGCCCAGCACGCCCCCGCGCCGGTCGCGACCGAGGCCGGACTGGTGGTGGCGCTGCGCCCCGGCGCGGACCCCGACCAGGCGACGGCGGCGCTGAACCGCGCGCTGGTCCAGGCAGGCTTCGCGGTCTTCGCCATCGGCCCCCGCGCCCGCTCGCTCGAGGACATCTACCGCCAGGTCACGGTGTCCGATCAACGCCAGCCCCAGATCGAGGCCGCCTGATGCTCGCCGTCCTGTCCGTCGAACTGCGCAAGCTGAGCCGCTCATTGGCGCCCGTCCTGGTCCTGGCCGGGCCGGGGCTGGTCGCCCTCCTGACCTTCTTCATCGTGCTGAACGGCCGGCGCGCCACGCCGTGGGACCGGCTGATGGAAGGCGTCAGCGGCGTCTGGGCCGTCTTCCTGCTGCCGATGAGCGTGACCGCCCTGACCGCCCTCGTGGCGCAGATCGAGCATGGCCCGCGCGCCTGGGACCACCTGCGGGCCCTGCCCGTTCCCCGCTGGCGGCTCTACGCCGCCAAGGCGATCTGCGCGGTCGCCCTGGTCGTGATCATGACCGGCCTGACCCTGCTGCTGGGCTGGGCCTCGGCCGCGGCGGCCATCGCGCTGAAGCCCGCCGTCGCCCCGCCGGCCGCGCTCGACCTGTCCAAGCTGCTGCTGATCAACGGCAAAGTCGTGATCGCCGCCCTGCTGCTGATCGCTATCCAGCTGTGGACCGCCCTGCGCTTCTCCAGCTTCGTACCGGCCCTGGCCCTGGGCATCGGCGGGACGTTCTTCTCGGTCATGGCGACCCGGGCCAGGGCCGGGGTGTTCTCGCCCTGGCAGATGCCGTTCAACATGTTCTCGCCCGAGGCCTGGCGCGTCGACACGGCCCTGGCCCTGGGCGGCGGCCTGGGCGTCCTGGCCCTGGTCGCGGTCGTCCTGCACCTGGCCCGGCGCGAGGTGCTGTAGGGTCTGCCGCGCGACCTGAGGCGCGGCCGCCACAGGTCGCGCCCTTCCCGCTTCAAGTAAGTAAAAGTTTCACTGAACCGACATCGAAGCCGCCTATAGCGCGGACACGCGTGGGGGAGCGCCGGGACGAATCACGCCCGGCCCGCCAAGCCCCTGGCGCTTCACGAAGACGGCCGCCAACGGCCGCGATGAAAGGTTCTCTCATGCACACTTCCCGCAAGCTGGCCTACATGCTGGGCGCGGCCGCCATCGCCTTCGCCGGCGCCGCCCACGCCCAGCAGGCCGCCCCCGCCGACGCCGCCAGCGCCACGGCCCTGGACCAGATCGTCGTCACCGCCGAGCGCCGCTCGGAGAACCTGCAGAAGGTGCCGCTGTCGGTGGCCGCCGTCTCGGGCGACCAGCTGCGCGCCGTCACCGCCGACGGCGGCGACATCCTGGCCCTGTCGGGCAAGGTGCCCAGCTTCTATGCCGAGACCACCACGGGCCGGATCTTCCCGCGCTTCTACATCCGCGGCCTGGGCAATATCGACTTCTACCTCGGCGCCTCGCAGCCGGTGTCGATCATCCACGACGACGTCGTCATGGAGCACGTGGTTCTGAAGTCGAACCCGCTGTTCGACATCGGCCAGGTGGAAGTGCTGCGCGGCCCGCAGGGCTCGCTGTTCGGCCGCAACACCACCGCCGGCATCGTCAAGTTCGACACCATCAAGCCGAGCGAGGACTTCAAGGGCCGCTTCTCGGCCTCGTACGGCACCTACGGCACGACCACCTTCGACGGCGGCGTCGGCGGCCCGATCGCCGACGGCCTGATGTTCCGCGCCTCGGTGCTGTACCAGCACCGCGACGACTACGTGGACAACACCTATTCGGGCGCCAGCGCCGACGGCACCATGACGGCCAAGAAGAACGCCCTGGGCGGCTTCACCGAAAAGGACGCCCGCCTGCAGGTCCTGGCCAAGCCGAACGACAAGCTGTCGGTCCTGGCCTCGGCCCACGTCCGCAGCTACGAGGGCACCTCGACCCTGTTCCTGCGCGGCGCCTTGACCAAGGGTTCGAACGACACCAGCGCGCCGCGTGACAGCGTCGCCCTGGACGAGGCCAACTACAATCCGCAGGCCTACGACACCGAAGGCGCGTCGCTGCACGTCGACTACGACTTCGGCCCGGTCACCCTGACCTCGATCAGCGCCTACGAGCACACCGCCGGCTACAGCCGTGGCGACACCGACGGCGGCGCGGCGGCCAACTTCCCGGTCGGCGGCGTGCCGAACGGCTTTGGCCAGTCGATGGGCCAGGTCCGCGACCTGGACCAGATCACCCAGGAGATCCGCCTGGCCAGCAATGGCGAAGGCAAGCTGAAGTGGCAGGTCGGCGGCCTCTATTTCGACTCGCGCGACACCACCGACTTCTATCAGCGCGGCTATTTCCTGCTGCCGACCTCGGCCGGCTACAACCCCAACAACTGGGTGCGGCTGAACAACCTGAACACCTCGTGGGCGGTGTTCGGTCAGGTCAGCTACCAGCTGACCGACGCCCTGACGATCACGGGCGGCCTGCGTGACACCTATGACGCCAAGAAGACGGTCCTGAAGAAGACCTCGAACAACGCCGCCAACGTCTCGACCTATGCCGGCCGCCGCTATGTCCGCATGGCCGACGAGCAGGTCAGCTGGGACCTGTCGGCCAACTACCAGGTCAATCCGGACGTCAGCGTCTACGCCCGCGCGGCCAAGGGCTTCCGCGGTCCGACCATCCAGGGCCGCTCGGCGGTGTTCAACGCCGACTTCACCACGGCCGACAGCGAGACGATCGTGTCGTACGAAGCCGGCTTCAAGAGCTTCCTGCTCGACAACACCCTGCGCTTCAACGCCTCGGCCTTCACCTATGACGTCAGCGACATCCAGCTGAACGGCAACGACAGCAACGGCAACGGCGTGCTGTTCAACGCCGACAAGGCCAAGGCCTACGGCGTCGAGGCCGACCTGGAATGGCGTCCGGTCCAGAACCTGCTGCTGACGGCCGGCGCCAGCTACCTGCACAGCGAGATCAAGGACAAGCGCGTCTACGCCCAGGTCTGCGCGCTGAACGGCGTGGTGGTCTGCACGGTGGAAAACCCGACGATCAAGGTGGGGGCCAACACCTTCGCCCAGATCGACGGCCAGCCGCTGCCCAACGCCCCGAAGTACAACCTCAACTTCACGGCCCGCTACGACATCCCCGTCGGCGAGGCCGGTCGCTTCTTCGCGGCCACCGACTGGAACGTCCAGGGCTACACCAACTTCGTGCTCTACAGGACCAAGGAGTTCTACTCGAAGGGCAGCTTCGAGGGCGGCCTGAAGCTCGGCTACGAGAACCTCGACAAGGGCTACGAGGTCGCCCTGTTCGGCCGCAACATCACCAACGAGAAGAACCTCAAGGGCGTCATCGAGAACTACATGGCCGCCGTCTACAACGAGCCCCGCATCGTCGGCGTCTCGGTCAGCGCCAAGCTGAAGTAGCCCCTTCCTCCCCGGTCCTGGCCAATCCCCGGCCAGGACCACCCTTGCCTGGCCCCGGAGTGAAAGCTCCGGGGCTTTTCTTTGGGGCGCCCAAAAGGAAAGGGCCGGCTCCTTTCGGAACCGGCCCCGCAACGCACCCGAGGGTGAGCTGTCCTAGTACTGGAAGCGCACGCCCAGCTTGAACGTCCGGCCGATCAGGCCGGCGTAGTGGAAGGCGCTCAGGTAGTTCGGGTTCGAGGTGTAGGCGCCCGGCGCGACCGGGGCCTTCTCGTCGAACAGGTTGCCGACATTGCCGTAGACTTGGACCTGGTCGGTCACCTGGGCGGTGGCGTTCAGGTCGACGTTCACGAAGCTCTTGATGTGGCAGAACTTCTTGCCCATCGCCTCGTCGCCGTTGTTGTACAGGTTGCCCTTGGCGCAGCTGGTGTCCTCGTACACGTCGGCGGCGACCTGCTTGATCTTGCCGACATAGTAGGCCGTGGCCGACAGGGTGTACTTGTCGCCGAACGCCAGGGTGTTCTGCCAGTTGCCACGCCAGTTCGGCGTGCCGTTGCCGGCCGACAGACCGTTCGGACCCAGGGTGCCCGCGTACTTCTGCACCTTGCCGTCGGCGGTGTGCAGGTCGGACTTGAACACGTGGGTGACCTCGACGCGGCTGGTCCAGCGGATGTCGTCGGTGATCGGCGCCTTGACCGTGGCCGCGACGTCGATGCCCGAGGTGATCTGGTAGTTGGCGTTGACGAACGGGGCGTTGATGATCAGCACCCGCGGCAGGGCCGTCGGGAACTGCGGATCGATGCCGTCGACCAGGTTACACGAGTAGCCCGGACCGATGGCCGCGACCGCGGCGCAGCCGTCGGTCTGGTTCGTCTTGCTGTAGTAGGCCGCGCGGGCCTGGGCCAGCAGCGGACCGGCCACGATCAGGCCCGACTTCTTCACATTGTAGTAGTCGGCCGTCATGCTCAGCCAACGGGTCGGCTCGAAGATCACGCCGCTGGTGAAGCTGCGCGAGATTTCCGGCTTCAGGTCGGGGTTGCCGTTGTAGCCGCCGCCGATCGAGTACTGGCCGGCATAGGGGTTCTTGTTGCCGCCGGTGACCGTACCGCCGTGGGCGATCTGGAAGCTGGTCGGCGGGGTGTAGTTCGAGAAGCCGGCGTATTGCGAGCGGGCGCTGGCCTCGGCGAACGTCGGGGCGCGGAAGCCCTTGGCGTAGGTGCCGCGGAAGGCCAGTTGCTTCAGCGGCGTGTATTTCACGCCGAACTTCGGCGAGAAGTGGCCGTAGCCTTCCGAATAGTGGTCATAGCGACCCGAGACGTTCAGCTCGACCTTGTCCAGCACCGGCGCCAGCACTTCGAAGTAGCCGGCCGACACGGTGTGCTTGCCGAACGCCGACGAGGTGGTCAGGGTCCAGGTGTCCAGACGGGCGTTCTGGTTGTTGTTCTCCAGCTCTTCGCGACGGATCTGGCCGCCGACGGCCAGCTGCATGTCGCCGCCCGGCAGGGTCCACAGGCGCTTGGTGATCGAGCCTTCCAGCGCCATCAGCGACGAGTGCGACGGCGTGGTGATGTCCGGCGCGATGGACTGGCGAACCGCGGCGGTGTTCTGCTCGGGGTTCACGAAGTTGTACGAGCCGGTGTTGATGGCCTTCAGCGTGTTGGCGATGTTCAGGTAGCCGTGCTGGACCAGGCGCAGGTTGTCCTTGGCGCCGACAGCCTCGATCTTCCAGTTCCAGTCGTCGCCGAAGCTGCCGGTCAGGCCGGCGGTGCCGCGGATGACCTCGTTGCGGCGGTCGCTGCCGAACGGGATGTCGCCGAACACGTAGTAGATGCGCGCCGCGCCGTTGGTCGGATCGGCGGCGTAGGCGGCGGCGTACGGGTTGTTCGGGTTCAGGCGACGGTCAGCGGCCGTGGCGCAGTTCGTGCCCGACGAGCAGATCCACACCGGCAGCACCATGCCTGGATTGTTCGAGGCCAGGGTGGCGGGCGCGCCGAAGGGCTGACGCAGACGGGTGTTCTGGGGCTGGCCCTTGATGCTGACTTCGCTGCGCGAGAAGCTGCCGGTGGCGTAGGCCTCGATGTTCTCGTTCAGGCGCACGCTCAGGCGGCCGTTGACCGCGAAGCGCTTCTGCAGCGGCGCGATCTGGTTGTACTTGTCGGCCAGATTGTACTTGCAGCTGGTGCCTTGGGCCGCGCCGCTGGTGACGGTGAAGGTGCCGTCCGCGCAGTTCAGGTTCAGGGCCTGATACTGGTTGTTGATCGTGCCCACGCCCCCGGCCAGCGGGTTGTTCAGGTCGGTCTGGACGACGCGGGTGACGACGGCGGTCGGCGTACCCGTCGTCGGGATCATGCTGCTGTCGCCGGTGTTGTTGTCCACCCCGCCGATCGGCGTCAGGTCCAGGGTGTTGTACGGGAAGCCGCGGCTGTGGTTGGTGACCCGGCCGTCCTTCTGGTACTCGGCGTTGACATAGACGTTCCAGCCGCTCTCGGCGTAGTCGCCATAGCCCAGGGTCAGGTCGGCGCGCTTGTGCTCGGCGTCGCCGCGATCGCTCTCGCCGGCTTCCATGCTGCCGGCGACGCCGACGAAGGTCTTCTTCAGCTTCAGGTTCACCACGCCGCCGATGGCGTCGGCGCCGTACGACGACGAGGCGCCGTCCTTCAGCACTTCGATCTTGTCGATCAGGCTGAACGGGATCGAGTTCAGGTCGACATAGGCGTTATGGCCGTCGTCGTTGATCGGGAAGTTGGCCGAACGCAGGCCGTCGACCAACACCAGGGTCGAGGAGACGCCCAGGCCGCGCAGCGAGACGGCCGAGCCGCCGGCGCTGAAGCCGCCCTGGAAACCGGTCGGGATCGAGCCCGCGCCGTCGGCCGAGATCGAGCGGATGGCGTCGGCGGCGGTGCTGATGCCCGCGCGCTGCAGGTTTTCCGAGGTCAGCACGGTGACCGGCGACGGGGTCTCGGTGTCGGTGCGGCGGAACAGCGAACCGGTGACGACGATCTCTTCGACCTGCGTCTGTTCGGCGGCGGGTGTGGTCTGCGCCACGGCCTGGCTCGCCCCCAGCAGGGCCACGGCGGTTCCGCAGATCATGGAGGAAGCGAGCAGGCGCTCCCGGATGGACTTCGTATTCAAGTTTAACTCCCCAGCGTCTAGCGCGCGTAGACGGGCGCGCACGGCTCCGAACTCGTCGTTGAATTCGGCTGGCCGGGAGGTACGGATCGAAATGATCGCAGGTCAACGACCATTGCTACATCGAAACAAGTCGCAATCTTAGAGTCTCTTTAAAGTCACATGATTACACAAATGTAACGTCAATACTTTTAAGTTGCGGAAAAATATACAAGAAGACGAACTTGCCACCTTCGGTTAGACAAATCACTCAAATTCATCGAATTTCGATACCGCGAAAGCTTTTACAACACTTGTACAGAAATTACTGTACACGCCCGACAAGGCGACAACTGCACGAAGTTTTCGCGTATCCGGCGCTGTGGCGGAATTTTTCTTCCACATTGCCGATATGTAAGGATCAACTCTGGCGCCCTGCCGACTGATCTTGGCAACCGCTCGCCGCGCGCGTCCACGCATCCAACCCGTACGCGCTCGCGCCCTTTCCCTCGCGCCGAGAAATTGGCGCGCCGCTTTTAGAGAAGCCGGGTTTGCAATCCGCTGCTCAGGGTCTATATGTGACGGGTAGGTTATGCTCACTTTCAGCATAACCAGGACGCCGGCGGGTTTCTCGAAGAGGGCCGGCGTTTTTTGAGGCCCTGGAAATGCTCACTTTGAGCATAACGGAGGATCAGATGGCCGACGGGTTTGCCGCCCCGCTCGAATTCACCGCCCAGATCGAGGCGGAGACGGCGGGGATCTGGGACAAGGTCAAGCACCACGTCACCCCGATGGAGTGGCGGGCTCAGGCCCCGCTGATCGCCGAGATCAACCGCCTCAAGCGCGAGAAGAACGCCGCGATCCTGGCCCACAACTACATGACGCCGGACATCTTCCACGGCGTGGGCGACTTCGTGGGCGACAGCCTGGCCCTGGCCAAGGAGGCCGCCAAGAGCGACGCCAAGATCATCGTCCAGGCCGGCGTGCACTTCATGGCCGAGACCAGCAAGGTCCTCTCGCCCCAGAAGAAGATCCTGATCCCGGACCTCAAGGCCGGCTGCAGCCTGGCCTCGTCGATCACGGGCGCCGACGTGCGGCTGATCAAGCAGCGCTATCCGGGGATCCCGGTGGTCACCTACGTCAACACCACGGCCGACGTGAAGGCCGAGACCGACATCTGCTGCACCAGCGCCAACGCCGTGCAGGTCGTCGAGTGGGCTGCCAAGGAATGGGGGACCGACAAGGTCATCCTGATCCCCGACGAATATCTGGCCCGCAACGTCGCCCGCCAGACCGACGTCAAGATCATCGCCTGGGCCGGCCACTGCGAGGTGCACAAGCGCTTCACCGCCAGCGACATCGCCGACATGCGCGCGGCCTGGCCCGGCGCCGAGATCCTGGCCCACCCCGAGTGCCCGACCGAGATCCTGGAGGCCGCCGACTTCGCCGGTTCGACCGCGGCGATGAACGACTATGTGGCGGCCAGGAAGCCGGCCCAGGTGGTGCTGATCACCGAGTGCTCGATGGCCAGCAACGTCCAGGCCGAGAGCCCGGCGACCCAGTTCATCGGCCCCTGCAACATGTGCCCGCACATGAAGCGGATCACCCTGCAGAACATCCACGACGCCCTCGTTCACGAGCAGTTCGAGGTGACGGTCGACGCCGATGTCCTCGACCGCGCGCGCCTGGCCGTGCAGCGGATGATCGACCTGCCGCCGCCGGCCGTTCCGGCGCGGTACGACCTGGTCAAGGCGCGGCATCACGTGAATGTCGAGCTGATCTAAGCCTCTCGTCGCTTTCCTCCCCCCTCCCCTGGGAGTTGCTTCAGTGATCGAACGCGTGAACTTCGACGGCCCCGTCATCCTCGGCGCTGGTCTCGCCGGCCTCTCGGCGGCCCTCGCCGCCGGCAAGGCCCTCGTGCTGTCGCCGACGCCGCTGGCGACCGGCTGCTCCAGCGCCTGGGCGCAGGGCGGGATGGCGGCGGCGTTGTCGGGCGAGGACAGCCCCGCCCTGCACGCGGCCGACACCATCGCCGCCGGGGCGGGTCTCTGCGATCCGATCGCCGTCGACCTGCTGACCCGGGAAGGCCCGCAAGCCGTCCGCGACCTGGCCGCCCTGGGCGCGCCGTTCGACCGCAAGCCTTCCCTTGATGGAAAGAATGGCGGCGACTTCGTGCTCAGCCTGGAAGCCGCCCACGCCAAGGCTCGCGTCGCTCGCGTTGGCGGCGACGGGGCCGGCGCGGCGATCATGGCCGCCGTCATCGCGACAGTGCGCGCCACGCCGGGCATCGAGGTCCGTGAGAACGCCCGCGCCCGCCGCCTGCTGCAGGACGACACCGGCCGCGTGGTCGGGGTGCTGGCTCAGATCGACGACGACCTGGTCGAGATCCGCAGCCATAGCGTGATCCTGGCCACTGGCGGGGTCGGCGGCCTCTACGCCGTCACCACCACGCCGGCGCAGGTGCGCGGCGAGGGCCTGGGCCTGGCCGCCCTGGCCGGCGCCACGATCGCCGATCCTGAGTTCGTGCAGTTCCACCCCACGGCCATCGACATCGGCCGCGATCCCGCGCCCCTGGCCACCGAGGCCCTGCGCGGCGAGGGCGCGATCCTGCGCAATACCGACGGTCGCGCCTTCATGGCCGACTACCACCCGGCCAAGGAGCTGGCCCCGCGCGACGTGGTGGCCCGCGCCATCCACGCCGAGCGCGCCGCCGGCCGAGGCGCCCTTCTCGATGCGATCGAGGCGGTCGGCGACCATTTCCCGCACGAGTTCCCGGCCGTGTTCGAGGCCTGCCGCGGCGCGGGGATCGACCCGCGCCGCGAGATGATCCCGGTCGTCCCGGCCGTGCACTACCACATGGGCGGGGTCGCCACCGACCTCGACGGCCGCGCCAGCCTGCCGGGCCTCTACGCCGCCGGCGAGTGCGCCTCGACCGGCGTGCAGGGCGCCAACCGCCTGGCCTCCAACAGCCTGCTGGAAGCGGCCGTGTTCGGGGCCCGCGCCGGCCGCGCGGCGGCGGCCGAAGGGGCGACTGGCGGCGAGCCGGTCAGCCTGGCGCCCCTGCCCGACCTGCCAGACGCCACGCTGCAGGTGCTGCGCCGGGCCATGAGCCGCGACGCCGGGGTGATCCGCGACGAGGCCGGCCTGACCCGCCTGCTGGAGCAACTGAACGCCCTGGAGCCGGCCTATGGCCCCTGCCCGCCGCTGGTCGCCGCCCGCCTGATCGTCGAGGCGGCCCTGGCCCGCCAGGAAAGCCGGGGCGGCCACTATCGCAGCGACTTCCCCGCGACCGCCGCGCCGGTCCGCACCTTTGTGACCCTGGAGAGCGCGGACGTCGCCGTCCGCTACGCCGCCGAATGAGCATCACGCCCCTAGACGATCTGCTGGTGCGCCCCATCGTCGACCTGGCCCTGGCCGAGGACCTGGGCCGGGCCGGCGACATCACCGGCCAGGCCTGCATCGACCCGAACGCCCGACTGTCGGTGGTCTGGGCCAGCCGGCAGGATGGGAGGGTTTCCGGTCTTTCCTGCGCGCGCCTGTCCCTGGCCGCCCTGGACCCGACCGCCGCGTTCGAGGTGGTGACGCCCGACGGCGCCGACGCCGCGCCGGGCGCGATCCTGGCCCGCGCCGAGGGCGCCGCCCGCGCCATCCTGGCCGCCGAACGCACGGGCCTGAACCTGCTGGGCCGCCTGTCGGGCATCGCCACCCTGACGCGGGCCTATGTGCGCCTGGTGGCGGGCACCGGCGCGACCATCGTCGACACCCGCAAGACCACGCCAGGCCTGCGGGCGCTGGAGAAGTACGCCGTCCGCTGCGGCGGCGGGGTCAACCATCGCTTCGGCCTGGATGACGCCATCCTGATCAAGGACAACCACGTCGCCGCCTGCGGCGGGGTCGGCGAGGCTGTCCGCCGGGCGCGGGCCCATGCCGGGCACCTGGTCAAGGTCGAGGTCGAGGTCGACGGCCTGGACCAGCTGGACGAGGCCCTGAAGCACGGGCCCGACGTGGTGATGCTGGACAATTTCAGCCTCGACGACCTCAAGACCGCCGTGGCGCTGGCCAAGGGCCGCGCGGTGCTGGAGGCCTCGGGCGGGGTGAACCTGACCACCGTCCGCGCCATCGCCGAGACCGGCGTGGACGTGATCAGCATCGGCGCGCTGACCCATTCGGCCCCGGTGCTGGATATCGGGCTGGACGCGGTGTGAGCCTGAAATC
This sequence comes from Caulobacter segnis, assembly GCF_019931575.1. Classification (NCBI taxonomy): domain Bacteria; kingdom Pseudomonadati; phylum Pseudomonadota; class Alphaproteobacteria; order Caulobacterales; family Caulobacteraceae; genus Caulobacter; species Caulobacter segnis. The sequence continues at coordinate 3,977,942 of NZ_CP082923.1, forward strand.
TGCTCCCCCTCTGGGGGAGCTGTCGCGGAGCGACTGAGGGGGCAGCTCGGCGTATGCGGAGAAGCCCCCTCCGGCCCTCTGGGCCACCTCCCCCAGAGGGGGAGGAGATTTGCACGCTAGAACAGCCGCATCAGCTCCCGCACCACCATCGCCGCCAGCACGCCGGTGGAGATCGCGAACAGCAGGAAGCGAACGGCCACCAGGTTGATGCTGATCTGCAGCAGGCTGTGCAGCGCGCGGACGGCCACATAGGCCCAGGCCAGGTGGACGCCCGTCGCGTCAGCGTGGCCCGCGACCTGGATGGCCAGCGCCGCCGCGTAGAAGATCGTCGGCTGCTCCATCAGGTGGTTGTAGTTGTCGGCCGCCTGGCGGGCCGTGTCCGGCAGCTTGTCCAGCGAGCCCGGGAACCGCGCGTCCTGCGGCTTGATCCCCGCCTTCTGCATGGCCGGGATCCGCTGGACGTACATCCAGACCCAGATCAGCAGCGACCACCCCACGAGCGCCATCACCGGCGCGACCATCGACGTCTGCATCTTGGCTCCCTCCCCAGGGATTCTTGTTTTGACCTGGGGAGGAAATCAGAGAACGACGATATCGAAAATGGTGACGTTCGGGGAAGCTAGCTCCCCCGGTCCCGGAACGGGTCGGCCGGATAGACGCCCAGGATCTCGAACCGCTCCGAGAAGAACTTCAGCTCGTCCAGGGCCAGGGCCAGGGCGCGGTCCTCGGGACGGCCGTCGACCTCGGCGTAGAAGAAGGTCGCCGTGAAGTTGCCGCCTTCCATGTAGCTTTCCAGCTTGGTCATGTTGACGCCGTTGGTCGCGAAGCCGCCCAGGGCCTTGTAGAGGGCCGCCGGCAGGTTGCGGACGCGGAACACGAAGCTGGTCACGCAGCGATGGGTGAATTCCGGGGCCGGCGGGTTCGGGTCGGCCGTCATCACCAGGAAGCGCGTGGTGTTGTGGCGCTCGTCCTCGATGTCGCGGGCCAGGATGTCCAGGCCGTAGATCTCGGCGGCCAGGGCCGGGGCGACGGCGGCGCGATGCGGGTTCGGCTTCAGGGCCAGTTCCTTGGCCGCCCCGGCGGTGTCGCCGGCGGCCTCGGTGGTCACGCCCAGCTTCTTGAGGCTGTTGCGGCACTGGCTGAGCGCGATCGGCATCGAGGCCACGACCTCGACGTCAGACAGCTTCACACCCTTGTTGGCCATCAGCTGGAAGCGGATCGGCTTGAAGCGCTCGCCGATGATCTTCAGGCCCGAGGCTGGCAAGAGGTGGTGCACGTCGGCGACCCGGCCGGCGATCGAGTTCTCGATCGGGATCATGCCCAGCTGGGCCGCCCCGGTCTTGATGGCCTCGAACGCCTCCTCGAACGTCTTGCAGGGATAGGCCTCGTAGTCCGGGAAATAGGTCCGGCACGCCTCGTGGCTGTTGGCGCCGGGCTCGCCCTGGAAGGCGATCTTCTTGAGGATGCTCATTGGCTCTTTCCTGCGGCAGCACGCGCCGCTTCGAGGTCGGAAGGATTGTCGACGGAGATCGGGGCTTCGGCCGCCACGGCGGCGCGGATGGTCAGGCCCAGCTCCATGGCGCGCAGCTGCTCCAGCTTCTCGCGCTTCTCCAGGGGCGAGGGGGCGGCGGCGTTGAACGCCGCCAGCGCCGCGCGGCGATAGCCATAGATGCCGATGTGGCGCCAGACGGGCGCGTCGCCATAGAGGGTGGAGCGGGTGAAATAGAGCGCGCGGCCGCTGCTTCCGTCCGCCTCCATGGCCAGCACGGCCTTGACCACGTCGGGATTGGACCGGTCGGCCGGCGAGGCCTCAGGCGCCACGACGGTCGCGATGTCGGCGTCGCCGAACTCCTTAAGTACGCGAGCGCAATCGCTCAGCACGGCCGGATCCACGAACGGCATGTCGCCCTGCAGATTGATGACCACGTCGTGCTTCAAACCCGGATCGAGTTGCGCCAGGGCCGCCAGGATCCGGTCCGAGCCGGAGGGCAGTTCGGGGTCGGTCAGCACCGCCAGGCCGCCAGCGGCTTGAACCGCCTCGACGATTTCGGGATCGCCAGCGGCCACGGCCACGGGGCCGACGCCGGCCTTCAGCGCCTGGTTCAGGACCCGGACGATCATTGGAACGCCGCCGATGTCGGCCAGCGGCTTGTCGGGCAGACGTGTCGCGGCCATCCGCGCGGGGATCAGGACAATCGGATTCATGGGCGGGTTCGTGGCCTCAAATCTTTGCTGCCCGGTTGCGCGAGGGGCGGTAGCGTGTAAGAGACGCGAGCGCAACATGAGGCGTGCTGGGGACTCAGAGGGGGATTCCGGCGCGCGGGTTCAAAGCCCGCCCCTGGGGTGGGCCGACAAGAGGCTGACAAGGCTGAAATGAGCGACCTGACGTTCAACAAGATCGCTGGCGGCGTGCTGCTGACCGGCCTCGTTATCTTCGGTCTCCGCGAAGCGTCCGACATCGTCTTCAAGAAGCACGAAGTCGAGAAGGCCGGCTACGAGATCGCGGTCCAGGAAGAATCGGCCGGCGGCGGCGAAGCCGTCGACACCCCGCCCGACTGGAATGCCGTGCTGACCCCGGCCAACGTCGCCGCCGGCGCCGCCGTCTCGGCCAAGTGCGCCGCCTGCCACAAGCTGGACGCCTCGAACGCCAACGCCACCGGCCCCGGCCTGTGGGACGTGGTGGGCCGCAAGCCGGCCGCGCACCCGGGCTTCAACTATTCGGGCGCGATGAAGGACTTCTCGGGCAAGACCCCGATCTGGGACTACGACGCGCTGTACACCTTCCTGAAGGCGCCCGGTAAGGACGTCCCCGGCACCAACATGACCTTCGTGGGTCTGAAGAAGCCGGAAGACCGCATCGCCATGATCGCCTACCTGCACAGCCTGGGCAGCAAGCTGCCGGTGCCGCCGCCGCGTCCGGCCGCCGCCGCGGCTCCGGCCGCTGGCGCCGAGGCTGCTCCGGCCGCCGAAGGCGCCGCTGCTCCCGCCGCGGGCGCTGCTCCGGCTCCCGCCGCGGGCGCTGCTCCGGCTCCGGCCGCTGGCGCTGCTCCGGCCGCCGCCGCTCCGGCCGCGCCGAAGGCCTGATCGCTTTCAAAGCCGATCACGGAATCTGAAAGGGCCGCGAAGTTTTCTTCGCGGCCCTTTTCCTATGGCGGAGCTAGGGTTTGCGAACCGATCGTTCGCTTGAAAGCCCGTCCCATGAAGTTCCGCGTCCTGGCCGCCGCCGGCCTGCTGGCCTTTTCCTTCCTGGCCTCTCCGGCGCTCGCCGGCGGCGCCAAGGCCCCCGCCGTCGCCCTGCAGTCGATCGACGGCCTGCCGACGCCCCTGCCCTATCCCTATGACGAGAAGGCGGACGCCGAGGCCGACCTGGCCGCCGCGATCAAGAAGGCCAAGGCCCACAAGAAGCTCGTCCTGATCGACCTGGGCGGCAACTGGTGCGGCGACTGCCGCGTGTTCGCCGGCGTCATCGAGCAGCCCGACGTCAAGCGCTGGGTCGACAAGCACTACGAGGTCGTGACGATCAATGTCGGCCGCTACGACCACAACATGCAGATCCCGGCCCGCTACGGCGTCGACAAGCTGAAGGGCGTGCCGTCCTTCCTGGTCGTCGACACCAAGGGCAAGCTGGTCAACGACGGCGCCTTCTTCGCCCTGACCGACGCCCGCCACATGACCCCGCAGTCGATCGTCGACTGGCTGGCGCAGTGGCCGAAGTAGGCGCCGGGACAGGCGGGAAGCGCCAGATTTCCGCCGCCTCGCGCCGCTAGCGGTGTCGCCCCCGCCCGACTCGCGCGAGAGATTGGCGAGACGGATGTCTGGGGGCGTGATGAAGCGTTTGTGGGTGGTCGCGGCGGCGCTGGTGGCGCTGGCCTCGGGAATGGACACGGCCAAGGCGGCGGAGCTCAACCCCGCCTGCCGCACGCCCGGCAAGCCGGTCTCCGAGGCTGGCTTCGTCCAGATCGGCGGCATCCGCCAATGGGTCGTGGTCGACGGCCAGGACTGCGCCAATCCGGTGGTCCTGATCGTCCACGGCGGGCCGGGCAATCCCAACACCCCCTTCGCCCACGCCCTGTTCGGGACCTGGGCCAAGGACTTCACCGTCGTCCAGTGGGACCAGCGCGGCGCGGGCAAGACCTACGGGGCCAACAAGCCGGCCGAGGACGAGCCTCTGAGCATGGAGCGCCTGGCCGCGGACGGGGTTGAGATCGCCCGCTACGCGACCCAGCGCTTCGGCAAACGCAAGGTCATCCTGATGGGTGGCTCGTGGGGCTCGGCCCTGGCGGTCAACATCGCCATGACCCAGCCGGACCTGTTCAGCGCGTATGTCGGGACCGCCCAGCTGGCCAACTACCAGCTGGACGTGGGGACCAGCTACGCCAAGGCCCTGGTCCTGGCCCGCGCCGCCGGCGACACGGACGCGGTCGGCAAGCTGGAGGCCCTGGGCGCGCCGCCCTGGACCAATCCCCGCGCCTTCGGGATTCTCCGCCGCGTCACCCGGAAATACGAGGCCCAGGCGACCGAGCCGCCGCCCAAGGACTGGTTCGCCTTCGGCCCGGGCTACGACACCCCCGCCTACGAGGCCGACTACACGGCCGGCGAGGACTATTCGTTCCTGAACTTCGTCGGGCTAAAAGGCGACGGCATGGGCCCGAGGATCGACCTGCGCAAGCTGGGGACCCGGTTCGCCATGCCCGTCTGGATGTTGCAGGGCGAGGCCGACCTGGTGACCCCGCCCGAGGTGTCCAAGGCCTATTTCGACGCGATCCAGGCCCCGAAGAAGACCTGGGTGACCCTACCCCGCACGGGGCACGATCCGAACCGCATCATGATCGACGCCCAGTTCGCGGCGCTGAAGGCGGCGGCGGGCCGCTAAACCCGCCGATACCCCAGCGGCGCGCCGGTCGGCGTCGCCGCGATCCGGGCGATGGCCTCGGCCAGGGGCTCGATGGCCGTGGCCATGTGGTGGGCGTTGGCGTGGAGGATGGTGTCGCGGTCCAGCAGGATGGCGACGTGGCCCTTCCAGAACACCAGGTCGCCGCGCCGGCGGTCGGCCTCGGCCACCTCCGGGAAGAAGCCCCTCTGCATGTCGGTGTCGCGCGGGCAGGCGCGGGCGCAGGCGTAGAGGGCCTGCTGCACCAGGCCCGAGCAGTCCAGGCCCAGGCTCTCGCGGCCGCCCCACTGATAGGGCGCGCCCAGGAAGCGTTCGGCGACGGCGACAGGGTCGGTCTCGCCCCGCCCGATGGGCGTCAGGTGGTCCTCGACGAACCAGCCCGTGCCGGCGCCCTTGGCGAAGCGGCCCTCGCGCTCCTCGATCGTCACCAGGGCGTTGAGGCTGTAGAGGCCCTCCGGCCGCGACTTGATATCGGGCTTGCTGAAGGCGTAGGTGCGGATGGCGCTGACCGCGTGGGTCGGCGGATGGCCTTGCGGCGCGAGGGCGCTGGTCGCCACATAGCCGACATAGCCGTCGCGCGGCGCCTGGCCCCAGGCGAAGCCATCCTTTTCCTCGAGCACGCGGAAGACCTCGCCGAACAGCAGCTGGTCCCACTGCTCGGCGTCGGGCGAGGCGCTGGCGCGGATGGCCGCGGCCGGGACCGCGCAGACCATCACCCGGCTCTCGGCATAGCGCTCGGCCGGGGCCAGGCCTTCCAGGCGCTGGTCGGCCAGGTCGGGTCGGGCCAGGGTGATGCGAGTATCGAGGCTCATGCGAAGCGGCTCTTGATCATGGCGAAGGCGGCGCGGATGGCCTGGACCTCCGCCCCTACCGGGAATCCGGGGCGTCCCTTGGGGTTCCAGGCGAAGACGTCGAAGTGAGCCCAGGGGCCGACGTCCTCTCCAGATGGCGCGAACCGTTGCAGGAACAAGGCCGCCGTGGTGGCGCCGGCCTGGGCCCAGCCGTCGGGATCGTTCTTCAGGTCGGCGATGTCGCTGTCCAGGGCGTCGCGATAGGCATCGGTCAGGGGCAGGCGCCACAGCGGGTCGGCGACGGTCTTCGAGGCCGTCTCGATCTGCGCGGCCAGCTTGTCGTCATCGGTCCAGAACGGGATCACGAACGGGCCCATGGCGATGCGGGCCGCGCCGGTCAGGGTGGCGAAGTCCAGGGTCAGGGCGGGCTTCAGCTCGGCGGCGCGGGTCAGGGCGTCGGCCAGGATCAGGCGGCCCTCGGCGTCGGTGTTGCCCACCTCGACCGTCAGGCCCGCGCGGGTCTGGAGGACGTCGCCCGGCCGCATGGCGTCGCCGGCGATGGCGTTCTCGACCACCGGGGTCAGGATGACGAGGCGGACCGGAAGCCCGGCCTCCATGATCATCCGGCCCAGGGCCAGGGCGTGGGCGGCGCCGCCCATGTCCTTCTTCATCAGCCGCATGCCCGCCGAGGGCTTGATGTCGAGGCCGCCCGTGTCGAACACCACGCCCTTGCCCACCAGCGCCAGCACGGGATGCGAGGGATCGCCCCAGCTGACCTCGATCATGCGCGGCGCGCGGGCGTCGACGGCGGCGCGGCCCACGGCGTGGACGGCCGGATAGTTCTCGCGCAGCAGGTCGTCGCCACGCACCACCGACAGGGTCGCGCCGTACTTCTGGGCGATCTCGCCGGCGATGGTCTCGATCTGCAGCGGCCCCATGTCGTTGGCCGGAGTGTTGACCATGTCGCGGGCCAGGGCGCAGGCGTGGGCGAAGGCGGTGACGGCGGCGGCGTCGACGCCCTTGGGCGCGACCAGGCGCGGGATGGGCTCGCCGTGCTTCTTCTTGTAGCGGTCGAAGCGATAGGTCCCGAGGGCGAAGGCCAGGGTCGCCTGCTCGGGATCGATCCCCTTGGGGATCCTGGCCAAGGCGTACTGGCCGGCCGGCAGCTTGCCCGCCAGGGTGCGAAACAGCGACAGATCAACGCGGCCCGAGCCTGTCCCGAGCAGCACGCGCTCGACCGCGCCGCTGGCCCCGGGGACCGCCAGCACCTGACCGGCCTTGCCCGTGAACGCGTTGGCGGCAGCGTAAGTCCTTACCGGAGCACGCTTTTGCGCCAGGAACGCCTCGACCTCGCCTTCGGCCAGCGGATGGACCGGGATCGCCTGCCCGTCGGCCTCGACGAGGATCGGATGCGTCGCGTCGGTCATCGGCGGAACCTCTTGGAATTATGCTTAACGCTTCGTTGAGGGCGTCGCCCGGACAATGGGCGCGTTCTCTGGAGACATGTCTCTCATGTGTCGCAACCGCGCGCTCGTCGCAACCGTTCTCGCCGGCCTGCTGGCGGCGGCGCCCGCGTTCGCGGCGGACGCGCCCAAGCCGGCCGAGCCCACTCGGGCCGCCCCGGCCAAGGCCTCGCCCCAGCAGCGCGCCGAGGCGCGGCGCCTGGACCCGCTGGCCCGCGCGGCCTTCTGGGGCTCGGAGTTCGAGATCGATCCGGCCGACGCCGAGGCCGGCGCGGGCCTGGCCCAGGCGCTGCGCGCCTTGGGCCGAGACGACGACGCGGCGCGGGCCGCCTCCCAGGCCCTGATCGCCCATCCTGACGACACCGCCTTGCTGCTGGAGCTGGCCCGCGCCCACATCGCGCGCGGCCAGGGCTTCTACGCCATCGAGCCGGCCCGCAAGGCCGCCGCCCTCAATCCCAAGGACTGGCGTCCGCAGACCCTGCTGGGCGTGGCCTACGAGCAGGCCGAGCGCGACGACGAGGCCGACGCGGCCCACCGCCAGGCCCTGGCGCTGGCGCCGGGCGAGGCGACGCCGCTGGCCAACTACGCCATGCACCTGGCCGCCCGGGGCGACCTGGCCGACGCCGAGGTCCAGCTGCGCCACGCCGCCGCCCTGCCCTCGGCCGGGATCCAGGTGCGCCAGAACCTGGCCCTGGTGGTCGGCCTGCGCGGCCGCCTGCCGGAAGCCGAGAAACTGGCCCGCGCCGATCTGCCGCCCGAACAGGTCGCCAACAACCTGGCCTACCTGCGCGCCGCCATCGGCCAGGCCGGCGCGAACCGCTCCTGGGACGCGCTGAAAGCCGGCGGCGGGCAGTAGGACTTCTCCTCCCCATGAGGGGGAGGTGGATCGATGCGGATACGCATCGAGACGGAGGGGGTCCGCGCAGGCGGTTCTGAGGTTCAGCGCCCAAGCCCCCTCCACCGCCGTTCGGCGGTCCCCCTCCCCCTGAGGGGGAGGAGAGATACCCCTCAGTGCTTTCCGAAGATGTCCTGCACCCGCATGATCGCCGGGCCCAGGATCATCACGAACAGCACCGGCAGAAAGAACAGGATCATCGGCACGGTCAGCTGGGCCGGCAGGGCCGCGGCCTTCTTTTCGGCGGCCGAGAGGCGCAGGTCGCGGTTTTCCTTGGCCATGACGCGCAGGGCCGCGCCCAGCGGCGTGCCGTAGCGCTCGGCCTGGATCATGGCCGTCGCCACCGACTTGACGCCCGGATGGTTGTTGCGGCGGGCCAGGCCCTCATAGGCCATGCGGCGGTCGGGCAGGTACGACAGCTCGGCGGTCAGCAGGCTGAGTTCCTCAGCCAGCTCCATCGACTGGGCGCCGACTTCCGAGCCGACCTTCTGGATCGCCGCCTCGATCGACATGCCGCTCTCCACGCAGATCAGCAGCAGGTCCAGCGCGTCGGGAAAGGCCGCCACGATCGACTCGCGACGCTTCTGGGCGACATTGGTGATGTAGACGTTGGGCGCGTAGTAGCCGGCCGCCAGGAAGGCCACGCAGGCGCAGATCTTCTGGATGGGCAGCATGCCGAAGCCGTTGACCACGGTCAGGTAGAACGCCACCACCGCGGCGAACACGAACGGCATGACGAAGCGGAAGAAGTAGAAGGTCGTCACCGGGCCGGGGCCGCGGAAGCCCGCCTGGGCCAGGTTCTCGACGACCTTGGGATCCTCCAGCAGCTTGGACAGCTGCAGGCGCTCGACGACGGTCTTGTAGAGGTCCTTTTCCTGGTGACGCAGGGTGGCGGGCCCGCCCCCGCCGCCGCGCGCGGCGAGGCTCTGGCGCGAGCGCCGGCGCAGTTCCTCGCGACGGTTGGCCACCGACTTGAGACGGCCCTCCAGGCCGCTGTTGCGCATCACCGGCGAGGCCAGGGTGATGATGGTGGCGAACACCACCAGGGCGATGAACGCCGTCAGGATGTTCGAGGGATCGGTCAGGGTCTCGACGATGTTCACGCGCCCCCCGTCAGAACTTGAAGTTGATCATGCGGCGCATGACGAAGATCCCCAGCGCCATCCAGATCCCGCCCGCCAGCAGCATCAGATGGCCGCGCGGGTCGGTGAACATCGGCCGCATGTAGGCGGGCGAGGTCACGCTGATCAGGGTGACGACGCCGGGCGGCAGCGAGCCGATGATCATGGCCGAGGCGACGGCTTCGGCCGACAGCGCCTTGATCTTCTCCTTCATCAGCTTGCGGGCGCGCAGCACGCCGGACAGGTTGCTCAGCGCCTCGGCCAGGTTGCCGCCGGTCTTCTGCTGGATGGCCAGCACGATGGCGAAGAAGCGCAGCTCGCTGGTCGGCATGCGCTCGTACATCTTGTCCAGGGCCGCATCCATCGGCACGCCCATGCCGATGTTCTCGGTCAGCATGCGGAACTCACCGGCCAGGGGCTCGGGGCTCTCCTTGCCGATGATCTTCAGGCAGTCGTGGACCGGCAGGCCCGACTTCACGCCGCGCACGATGATGTCGATGGCGTCCGAGAAGGCGGCCGTGAACTTGGCGGTGCGGCCCTTGGCCAGGATCGCCAGAACCCAGCGCGGCAGGCCCGCCCCGGCGGCGAAGCCCGCGCCCAGGGCGACCAGCGGCGACTGGCCCAGCAGCAGCACCATCAGGGTCACGAAGACGCCCAGCACGCCGCTGACGATCCAGAACATCCGGACGTTCTCGCCCAGGCCGGCGGCCTGCATGCGCGACCCGATGCTGAGAAGGCTCTTCTTCTGCCGGCGCTCCTGCTCCTTCAGCGCCTTGAGGATGGCCTGGCGGCGGGCGTCGGGGGTGTTGGCCGCGGCCTTGTCGCGCACGCGCGCTTGGCGCTCGCCGCCGCCGGCGATCAGCTGGGCGCGCTTGGACGCCTTGGCCGAACCGCCGTCGCCGCCGACGAAGGCGAAGCCCAGGCCCGCGATCATCAGGAAGCCCAGGGCGCCGGCGATCACGTACAGCATCGCCTACTCCGCCGCGTCGAGGGCTTCGGCCAGCTCGCGCTCCAGGCCGTAGTAGCGGGCGCGATCCCAGAAGCGCGGGCGGGCGATGCCGGTCGAGCGGTGCTTGCCCATGACCCTGCCCTGCTCGTCCTCGCCGGTGATCTCGTAGACGAACAGATCCTGGGTGACGATCACGTCGCCTTCCAGGCCGAGCACCTCGGTGATGTGGGTGATGCGGCGCGAGCCGTCGCGCAGGCGGGCGGCCTGGATGATCACGTCGACCGAGCCGACGATCATCTCCTTGATGGTCTTCGAGGGCAGGCCGTAGCCGCCCATGGTGATCATGCTCTCCACGCGGCTGATCGCCTCGCGCGGGCTGTTGGCGTGCAGCGTGCCCATCGAGCCGTCGTGGCCGGTGTTCATGGCCTGCAGCAGGTCGAACGCCTCGGGGCCGCGCACTTCGCCGACGATGATCCGTTCGGGGCGCATCCGCAGGCAGTTCCGAACGAGGTCGCGCATGGTCACAGCGCCCTGGCCTTCCAGGTTCGCCGGCCGGGTCTCCAGGCGCACCACGTGCGGCTGCTGCAGCTGCAGCTCGGCGGCGTCCTCGCAGGTCACGACCCGCTCGGTGGGGTCGATGAAGGCGGTCATGGTGTTGAGCAGGGTCGTCTTGCCCGAGCCCGTGCCGCCCGAGATGACGACATTGCAGCGGCAGGCGCCGATGACGCCCAGGACCCGCGCCCCTTCCGGGCTGATGGAGGCGAACTCCACCAGGTGCTTCATGGTCAGCTTGTCGCGCCTGAACTTCCGGATGGTCAGGGTCGGGCCATCCAGGGCCAGCGGGGGCGCGATGACGTTGACGCGCGAGCCGTCCGGCAGGCGGGCGTCGCAGATCGGCGAGCTTTCGTCGACCCGGCGGCCGACCTGGCTGACGATCCGCTGGCAGATGTTCATCAGCTGGAGATTGTCGCGGAAGCGGATGTTGGTCAGCTGGACCTTGCCGCCCACTTCGATGAACACCCGGTGCGCGCCGTTGACCATGATGTCGGCGATGTCGTCGCGGGCCAGCAACGGCTCCAGCGGGCCATAGCCGAGGACGTCGTTGATGATGTCCTGGACCAGGTGCTCCTGCTCGACGACGGACATCGAGACGTTCTTGATCGCCACCAGCTCGGCGACGATGTCGCGGATCTCCTCGGCCGCCGCCTTGGTGTCGAGCTGGGCCAGCTGGCTCAGGTCGATCGTGTTCAGCAGGGCGTTGAAGATCGTGGTCTTGGTGGCGTGGTAGTAGTCGCTCTGCTCGCGGGCGATCGCGGCTGTCTGCGGCTGGATCTGGGTGGCGCGCAGCTGGTCCAGGCCCGCCGTCGGCTTGGGGACGGGACCGTTGACCTTGGGCGGCGGCGCCTTGGGTTCCAGCGCGGGCGGCGGCTCGGCGCGCGGCGGGCGCGCGGCGACGGCCGCCTCGCCGGCGGGCGCCGGGAGCGGGGCCTTCTGGTCGGCGTTGGCTGTCGTGTCGCGCTTGCCGAACATCTATCGCTTCTTGAACAGGCCCGAGAACATCGAGGTCTTCTGGACCGGCGGCGGCTCGCGCCGGCTGATCAGGCGCGCCAGGTGCTCGACGCCCTCGGCGGCCTTCGACTTGGGCGCCACCTCGGCCAGCATCTGGCCGTTGTTGGCCGCCTGGCCGTAGGGCTTGGGATCGAACGGCAGGACCAGCGAGGGCAGGACGCCCAGAGCCTCGCCGAAATCCTTGACCGGGATCTCGGGGCGGCCGGGCACGCCCACCTGGTTCAAAACCAGGCGCGGCGGCGCGTCGTTGGGCCGCGCGCCTCGCACCAGGTCGATGATGTTCTTGGCGTTGCGCAAGCTGGCCAGGTCCGGCGTGGCCACCACCACCAGGTCGTCCGAGCCGACCAGCACCCGGCGGGTGGCCGCATTCCAGGCGTGCGGGATGTCCAGCACCACGAACGGCGCGGCGCCGCGGATCTTCTGGGTGACTTCCTCGTAGGTCTCGGCGTCGAACGCGTAGTCGTCCTCCAGCGTGGCCGGGGCCGCGAACAGCGACAGGCGGTCGCCGCAGCGGACCATCATCCGGTCCATCAGCACCGGGTCCAGCCGTTCGGGCTGGGTCAGGGCGTCCAGCACGCCCTGCAGGGGATCCTGGTTGAAGTCGAGGCCGGCGGTGCCGAAGGCCAGGTCGAGGTCGACCAGCACGGTGGCCGTCTCGAGCGTCTCGGCCATGGCCCAGGCGAAGTTGTGGGCCAGGGTCGAGGCCCCCACCCCGCCCTTGGCGCCGACGAAGGCGATCTGGCGGCCGACGAACGGGGCGGACGGATCGGCATAGAGGCCGCCGACGGCGCGGATCACCTGCAGCGGCGACAGCGGCTGGGTCAGGTACTCGCTGACCCCTCGGCGCATCAGCTCGCGATAGAGGGCGATGTCGTTGGCCTGGCCGACCACGACCACCTTGGTGCCCGGATCGCAGACCTGGGCCAGGCCGTCCAACTGGTGCAGCAGGCGCTGGGCGGTGTCGATGGTCTCGACCATGACCAGCGAGGGCGTCGGCTGGTTCTGGTAGTACTCGACGGCCGCTTCCAGCCCGCCGTCGCGGACGATCGTCGTGGCGCGCCCCATCCGGCGGTCGGCGGCGGCGTGCTCGATCAGCCTGGCCGTCTCGGGCCGGGCGCAGAATGCGTGGATGGTGATGCGCGGGATGACCGCATCGCCCAGGCCGTCGTCGGCGAGGGGCTCGTGATAGTTCGGCGCGGGCGGCGGCTCGGGCGCCTCGGCGACGAGCGGGTGGCCGCCGGCGTGCTGGGGCGCTCGCGGCGTCGGACGTGTGGCCGGCGCGGCGTCCAGGGGCCCGCGCGCGGGCGGCGCGTCGTCGCGCGGACGGGCCGGCGGGAACTCGGCGAACGGATCCTCGAAGCCGCCCACGGCCGGCTTCAGCGACGGCGCGGACGACCGCCAGGGATCCGACGCGCCGGTCGTGAACGCGTCGTCGGCGTCGAAGCCCAGGTCGAAGGGATCGTTGTCGGTCGGCCGCATTACTTGATGGCCTTCGACAAGGCGCCGGTGGCCTGCTCGTCCTTGGCCGAGCTGGTGATCTCGCCCTTGCGGTACTTGCCGAACACGGTGTCGCGGCGGCCCGCGTCGGGCGGCGTCATGTCGCGCGGCCGGACCAGGTCCTCGGGATTGGCGACCTGGGCCGCGAGGTTGGCGGCGACGGCGCAGCCGAAGTTGTCATAGGCCGCGTTGTCGCGGGTGGCCGCCAGGTTGCCCCAGTGCTGACCGCACTTGATCGGCTCGGCCACGTGGCGGAGGAAGCCGACGCGAATGGTGGCGTCCTCGGGGCCGACCGGGTCGAAGCCGACGACGCGCACGCGCGCGGCCGGCGCGCCCAGGGTGATCAGGCGCTCGCGGATCTGGGCGGCCATGGCGCCGGCGGCGTTGGGCGCGGTGACGACCAGCTCGCGGGCCTCGGCCTCCAGCCAGCGTCCCATCAGGTCGTCCAGGGCGGCCGACTGGTTGGCCGACAGGCCGGCGGCGTGAGGCGCCAGCACGATCTCGTCGGGCGAGGCCGTGACCTTGATGCGGTCCATCCACTGCTGGGTGTCGGTGGCGGCGGTCTTCGAGGGTCCCTGGTCCGGCGGCGTCGTGGTCGCGCAGGCGGCCAGGCCCGCGAGGGCCGAGGCCAGGAGGACGGTCTTGACGGAGGCGCGAAGCGTCATGAGGCGTCCTACTCGATCACGTAGCCGACGGGGCCCTGATAGGCCCGCCCGGCATTGGCCCCGGCCGGCGCCTTGACCACCTTGTTGAGCCGTCCCAGCAGGACCGTGCTCATGTCGTTGGCGATATCCAGGCCGTCGGCCGGCGTCTGCAGGTTCTGCGGGCGGGTCGGGTCGACGAGGTAGGGCGTGACGATGATGACCAGCTCGGTCTGGCCATCCAGGTAGTCGCGCGAGCGGAACAGCGAGCCCAGGATCGGCAGGCTGGTCATGCCCGGCAGCGAGTCGATGGTCTGCTTGGTGGTCTGCTGCAGCAGGCCCGCGATCATGAACGAGCCGCCCGACGGCATCTCGACCGTCGTCTCGGCGCGGCGCACCGACAGGCCCGGCACGGTCAGGGTCGTCGTCGTATTGCCGCTGGAGCCGGCGGCCAGGGTGAAGGCGCCCAGGCTGGAGAGCTCGGAGACCTCGGTCGAGATCTTCAGCGAGATGCGGCCGCCCGACATCACCACCGGCGTGTAGCCCAGGCCCACGCCGTACGGCTTGAACTCGATCGTCACCTTGCCGGTGTCGTCGCTGCCGGTCGGGACCGGGAACTCGCCGCCGACCAGGAAGTGGCCGGCCTCGCCCGACACCGCCGCCAGGTTCGGCTCGGCCAGGGTGCGCACCAGGCCCACCCGCTCGAACGCCTGCAGGCAGGCGCCCAGGTCGTTGCCGGCGACGGTCTGCCAGGCGGTGGAGGCGGCGCTGCTCAGCACGCTGCCGAGGGCGCTGGACGCGCCGCTGGAGGTGCTGGTGTTGTTCGAGTTGGTCGTGGTCACGCCGTTGGCGTCGACGGTGGTCCCCGAGACGACGTTGCTGACGCTGTTGCTGCTCGACGATGTGGAGCTGGTCTGGTTCGAGCCGCTGCTGCTGTTGCTGTGGTTCGTCGTGCGGATGTTGTTGCGGCCGTAGCAGGCGCCGCCGCCGCCCAGCAGCGATCCGTTGACGCCGAACGTGTTGTCGCGCCCCAGGCTGTAGGACTTGTAGCCGTCGTTCAGCAGGTTGCTGGTCGAGATGCCCAGCTGCTTGACCACGTTGCGCTGCACCTCGACGATGCGGACCTGCAGCATCACCTGGTCCTTGCCGCCGATGCTGATCATGTTCAGCACCTTGTCCTCGCCGCCGACGAAGCGGGCGGCGATGCGCGAGGCCATCTCGGATTCCGAGGCCGAACGGACGGCGCCGGTCAGCACCACGCTGTCGCGGATCGGCCGCACGCTCAGCCGGGCGTCGGGCAGGATCTGGTTCAGTGTGTCGGCCAGCTGGTCGACCGGCTGGGTGACCCGGATGTTCAGAGACACGATGCGACGACCGGCGGCGTCGAAGAAGGCCGCGTCGGTCACGCCCTCGGCCAGGCCCACCACGTAGATGCGGCGTTTGTCGCGCAGCACCGCGTCGGCCACGGTCGGGTTGGTGACCAAGAGGTCGCGGACGTCGGTGGGCAGCTCGATGATCGCCGACTTGCCCCTGGCCAGCTCGATGGCGGCGGCGCTCTGGTCGGCGGTCAGGGTGATGCGGGTGACCTGGTCGGCGGGCGCGACGGCCCGCGCGGGCGCCGGCGTCGGACGTGCGACGCGGGCGGCGGGGCGATAGACGTGCGAGCCGGCGACCGGACCATCGGCCAGGGCGGGCGCGGTCCAGGACAGGGCCAGCGCGGCGGCCGTCGCGAGAAGGCGCTTGGCGGACATGGAGGCTTTCACCGGGCTCAAGGGCGCACCGCCACGCTGGTGGTCGCGCCGCCGCGGTTGATGCGGACGGTGGAGTCGCCTCCGGCGGGGCCCGTGACGCCCGACGGACCGCCCAGGTCCGTATAGGCGCGCAGGGCCAGGGTGACGGGGCCATACGCCTTGGCGCGGGCCAGGGTCTCGGCCTCGACCGGGCCGACCTCGAGGGTGGCGGTGGCCGCGACGATCGACTTGGCGTCCTTCTCGGCGACGGCGCTCTGGTCCAGGGCCAGGACGCGGATGTTCTGCAGCACCGTCTCGGCGATGATCACCTTGCCGGCGGCGACGCTGTCGGGGACGGCCGGGGCGTCGCGGGTCGAGACGACGTCGACGCGATCGCCCGGCAGGATGAAGCCGCCCACCGCGGTGTCGGAGGTGACGGGCACGGACATGGCCCGCTTGCCCGGGGTGAGCACGACGGACAGGTAGCCGCCCTCGCCGCCGCGTACGATCTTGCGGGCGGTGATCGGCTCGCCGGTCAGGATGGGGTCGCGGACGATCGCGCCGTCGACGACCTTGGCCGGGTCGACGCCGGCCATCTGGTCGGCCGTGGCGGCCAGGGTGGCCTTGGCGGCCTCGACCTTGCCATCCGGCGCCGCGCCGTTGGTGATGAAGGCGCCGTTGACCGCGCCGGACGGCCAGGCTTGCCAGGCGACGTCGGCGGCCACCAGGCGCGTCCCGATCGGCAGGTCGCGCTTGGCGACCAGGACCTGGGTCATGGACCTCGCGGGCTCGGCGACGGGCGCGGCCCGCGCGACGGGCGCGGCGGGTTCGCCGCCCAGGGCGCGCTTCAGGACCACGGCGAGACCGATGGCCGAGACGGCGGCGACCAGGACCATGATGAGACGAACGGGATTCATGGACGCGGGCTGAAACTCTCGGGTGAGCCGCCCGCCCGCCTTCCGGCATACGCGCGCGATTCGTCATTCAGCCTTTCTGGCCATCGCCATGTTCGCTCGCACATGGTTAACGCCCGCTAAAATGTTCGCGGCGTCGCGGGACGTCGACGCGCGACAGGGTGTCGCGGAAAGGCGTGGGCGCGCGCCCGGGATTCACCCCAGGACAGCCAGGGCCAAGGTCCCGCGCGGGAAGGCCGCCAGGGCGCCGATGGCGATGGCGACGCCGTACGGCAGGTCGCCGCCGGTGGCCCCCAGCCGACGCACCCAGGCCGGCGCGCCAGCCACGGCGGGAGCCAGGTAGCCCGAGCGCAGGGTCAGGATGGCCAGGGTCAGGGCCCCGCCCGCCAGGGCCGTGTAGAGCAGGAACATCAGGGCGCCCGGCCAGCCCATCCACAGGGCGCAGGCCGCCAGCAGCTTTCCGTCGCCGCCGCCGATCCAGCCGGCCGCGAACAGGCCCATGCCCAGCACCAGCGCGCCGAGGCCGACGGCCAGGCACAGGCCGATCTGCGACAGCGGCGCGCCGCTGACCAGGGCGGCCGGAACGAAGGCGGCGATCAGGGCCAGCGAGATCCAGTTGGGGATGGTGTAGCTGGTCAGGTCCTTCAGGCCGCCGATAACGGCCAGGACCGGAAAGATCATCAGCAGCGGGATCTGGATAGCGTGCATGCTCATGCGCCTGGGCGCCCTCTCGGGGATTGCGCCATCCTGGGCGCGGACGGGTGAAGCAAACGTTTCGGGGATGGCCTTCTCCCCCCGCCCTTTCGTCGCGGGCCGCGCCGCGGGCGACGGACCAGCGACCAAAGAAAAAGGGCCGAGGCTGAACCTCGACCCTCTTCTTTTCGAGCGTGCGGCGAAGATCAGGTGCCGGCGTTGGCGACCTTCGTCGAGACGTCCGTGAACTTGGCGTTCAGGTTGGTGCCAAGGACGGTGACGCCCGAGATGATGACGACGGCGATCAGGGCGGCGATCAGGCCGTATTCGATGGCGGTGGCGCCCGATTCATCCTTCAGGAAGCGCGAGACGAACTTGGTCATGACTTGGTCTCCAAACCAGAGCTGGTTGATTTGAGGCTTCAAGCCGGTCGACTTGTTCACCCCCGAAAACATGATCACCTTCACGGAACGCGTTTAATGTGCAGTAAATACTAGATGGTTTATTCGCTATTTATTTTGATTTACTTGAATTTACCATTAGCGATCCTTAACCATAAAAGAAAAAATGCCCATCTACGCCTTATGAATCAAGACTTTCCCTGCGCGCCACCTAGCCGCATGCTGTTTCGCCTTAGGCTTTTGTTGACCAAAGAAAGGGATGATCGCGTCCATTCGGATCCGGGATCTAAGACCCTCATGCGTCGCCTTTCGCTCGTCATCGCCGCCCTCACGGCCCTCTCGGGGACCGCCGCCGGCGCCCAGGGCCGCACGGCCGACCTGCCGGTCGCCGCGGGCCAGGCCTCGTATGTGAGCCTGGGCGGCGCGGTGCGCGACGTCGTGGTCGGCGACCCCAGCATCGCCGACGTCAGCGTCGTCAACGACCGCACCCTGGTGGTCCTGGGCAAGCGTCCGGGCGTGACCAGCCTGCTGGCCTTCGGGGCCGGCGGCCGGGCCCTGGCCGACCGCCAGGTCGTCGTGTCGGAGAACGGCGCCGGCTCGGTCACCGTCTATCGCGGCGCCAGCGCCAGCAACTACGCCTGCGCCAGCCAGTGCACGCGCCTGACCCCGGCCGCCGGAACGCCGTAGCCCGCCCATGGCCCACAGCCTCGACCGCGCCCGACGCCGGACAGTCCGCTTGGGGACGGCCCGTCTCGCCGACCGTCTGGCCGCCCGCTTCGCGCGGGCCGACGACGGGGCCACGGCCGTCGAGTTCGCCCTGGTCGCCATTCCCTTCATGATGCTGGTCTTCGCGATCATCGAGCTGGGCCTGGTCTTCCTCGTGTCCCTGACCCTGGAGAACGCGGTCGTCGATGCGGGCCGCGCCATCCGCACCGGCCAGATCCAGACCGGCGGCGGCACGGCCGCCAGTTTCAAGGCCACCGTCTGCGGCAAGATCGGCTGGATGGGCGGCGACTGCGACAGCGCCCTGGCCATCGACGTGCGCACCTTCCCCGACTACACGAGCGGCGCCACGGCGGCCGTGCCGACGACCATGGCCTGGACCCCGGGCGGGCCGGGCTCGACCGTGC
This sequence comes from Caulobacter segnis, assembly GCF_019931575.1. Lineage (NCBI taxonomy): Bacteria > Pseudomonadati > Pseudomonadota > Alphaproteobacteria > Caulobacterales > Caulobacteraceae > Caulobacter > Caulobacter segnis. The sequence goes on from NZ_CP082923.1 coordinate 3,996,627, forward strand.
TGATCCGCGCCTACTACACCTGGCCGCTGGTCACGCCGCTGCTGCAGACGGGCCTGCAGGACGTCAGCGGCAAGAAGCTCATCTACGCCGCGACCGCCTTCACCAACGAGCCCTATCAATGAGCCGCCCTGGACCGCGCCGCGTCCGGGGGTTCTGGCGCGACCGCCGGGGCGTATCGGCCGTCGAGTTCGCCCTGATCGCGCCGCTGCTGATCCTGATGTACTGCGGCATGGCCGAGCTTTCCCTGGCGATGATGGCCCAGCGCCGGCTGTCCAACATCGCCTCGGCGATCGGCGACCTGGTGGCCCAGAACGCCCAGACCGGCCCCACGAGGACGGCCGACATCTTCCGGATCGGCGACACCATCATGGCGCCGTTCGCGACCACCGCGCTGAAGATGTGCCTGGCCAGCGTATCCTCGGACGCCAAGGGCAAGAACACGGTGTCCTGGTCGCAGGCCTCGGTGTCCGGCATGGCCAATTGCCCGGCCCAGAACGCGGTCCTGACCGACGTGCCCGCCGGCGTGCTGTCCGCCAGCCAGACGGTGATCCTGGCCCGGGCCAGCTACACCTACACCCCGACGATCAAGCTGGTGTTCCCCGGCGGCGTGACCTTCAACCGCACCTACTACCTGCGCCCCCGCCGAAGCGACGCGGTGATCTGGAGCGCCTCGAACTAGCTAGCCGAAGGCGGCTTTCAGCGCCTCCACCAGCGGGTGCGGCGCCAGCGGCCGCGCCCCCAGGCGCGAGACCGGGCGCATGCCGATCAGGCTGTTGGTCAGGAAGATCGCATCGGCCGCTTCCAGCGCTTCGATCCCGACCATAACCTCTTCCACCAGGCGCGAGGCCAGGACGCGCGCGCGGGTGATCCCGGCCAGCGCGCCGCAGTCCAGGCGCGGCGTGAAGAGCCTGCCTTCCGAAATCCAGAACAGGTTGGCCGCGCCGGCGCAGGCGACCTCGCCGCGATTGTTCAGCATCACCGCCTCGTCGGCGCCGGCCTCGCGCGCCTCGGCGCGGGCCAGGACATTGTCGAGATAGGACAGCGTCTTAAGCCGCGAAGCGGGCGAGCCCTCGTTGCGGCGCGTGGTCGCGACGATCAGGCTGGCCGGCGTCGTCGCCGGGGCCGACGGCGCGGCCGTGGCGAACAGGCGCGGAGCCGGCGCGGCGGGCCGGTCCAGGCCCCGACCGCCCGAGCCGGCGGTCAGGGTCAGGCGCACGGCGAACCGCCCCGCGGCCGGCGCCGCCGCGCGGGCGAGACGCTGGGCCTCGGCGCGGTCGAACGGCAGGCCCAGGACCACGCAGCCGGCGGCCATGCGGTCGAGGTGGGCGACCAGATGCGGCAGGTCGCCATCCAGGGCCAGCATCGTTTCGAACAGGCCGTCGCCCAGCAGCAGGCCGCGATCGTCGCCAGGAACGCCAAGAGGCGGGATCATTCGGTCAGGGCCTTCTTCAGCGCCGCGATCTTGGCCTCGGTCTCCAGGCGCTCGCCGCGAGGATCGCTGTCGGCGACGATCCCGGCCCCGGCCCGGGCCTCCAGCCGCCAGCCCTGGGCGTCCTGCGCGAGCCCCACGGTGCGGATCAGCACGCTGCTGTCGAGCGCCCCGTCGAACCCGGCCCAGAACAGGCTGCCGCAATAGGGCCCGCGCGGCGGCTCCAGGCCGGCGATCACCTTCATCGCCTGGACCTTGGGGGCGCCGGTGATCGAGCCCGGCGGGAAGCTGGCCCGCAGCAGGTCGGCCACGCCCTTGCCGCCGGCCAGCTGGCCGGTCACCGTCGAAACAAGGTGATGGACGTTGGCGAAGCTCTCGACCTTGAAGAGCTCGGGCGCCCTGACGCTGCCGGGCGCGCTGACCCGCGCCAGGTCGTTGCGCATCAGGTCGACGATCATCAGGTTTTCGGCGCGGTCCTTGTCGCTGGCCAGCAGCTCGGCGGCCAGGGCCAGGTCCTCGGCGGGGTCGCGGCCGCGCGGGCGAGTGCCCTTGATCGGCTTGGTCTCGATGGCGCCGGCGGGGTCCAGCTTCAGGAAGCGCTCGGGCGAGTTGGAGACCAGGGCCCGGCCGGGCAGGCGCCAATAGGCCGAGAACGGCGCGGGACTGGCGGCGCGCAGGCGCGTGAACAGGTCGAACGGATCGGCGCCCGGCGCCAGGCGGCCGGTCCAGCCGCGGGCGATGTTGGCCTGGAAGATCTCGCCGCCGACGATCCGCTCGACCACCTCCGCGACGGCGGCCTCGTAGGCGTCGCCGTCGGTGACGGCGAGGTCGGCGCACAGGGGGCGGGCCGGCTCGGGATGAGGCGGCGCCGGGACGTCCAGCCAGGCCAGGGCGTCGCGGGCGCGGGCCTTCGCCTCGGCGTCGGTCTCGCCGCGCCCGACCGCGACGACCTGGCGGCCGTGGTGGTCGAAGGCCAGCAGGGCCGGATAGCGGGCGCAGGCCAGGTCGGGCCAGTCGGTGCGCGAAAGGCCCAGCGCCTCGACCCGGTCGCCCAGCTCATAGGCGGCCAGGCCGACGACGCCGCCCTGGAACGGCGGCCCGTCGGGATCGCCCGGCAGGCGGGGGCCGATCAGGCCCTCAAGCCTCGCGAAGGGATCGACGACGTCGGCGGGCAGGATGTCGAAGGTCTGGTCCGGCGCGCGCAGCAGATAGGACCACCGCGCCTGCCCACCCGTGATCAGGGCGCAGGCGTACGGCTCGTCCCGGAACGGAGCCAGCGCCCAGACCGGCTCGCGCCAGGGGACTGTGAGGAGGGCGACGCGGCGCATGGTCGGGGTTTAGCAGGCTGTGGAGCCTCCCTCCACCGGCGTTCGGCGGTCCCCCTCCCCCAATGGGGGAGGAGAGCAACACCCTCCTATTGGGAAACCTCCCGTCCCCCGCCCTTGACGGTGAACAGGCCGATCAGCCCCAGGGCCAGCAGGCCGGCGATCGGGATGAAGCCGGCGACCTGGCTCTCGAAGACCCTGGTCGCCAGGGCCACCAGCAGCGAGCCCAGCCACATGGTCGCCGTGCCCGACAGCGAAAAGAGGCCGAAGAACGCGGCCATGCGGTCCTGCGGGGCCAGGCGCACGAGCAAGGTGCGGCTCGAGGCGTACTGGGCGGTGACGAAGACGGCGATCAGCAGGCCCATGCCCAGATAGACCAGCTCGGGCAGGGTGCGGAACAGCGGGCCGTTCCAGACCGCCGGGTGGGTGGCCGCGTCCCAGGTCCAGAAGAACAGGATCTTCTCGCGGCCCATGCCCAGCGTGCCCATCAGCATCAGGATGCAGCCGGCGATCTCGACCTGCACGGCGCGGCGCGGGCCCAGCTTGTGGTCCAGCCACGGCGCGATCAGCCCGCCCAGCACGCCGAAGATCGACAGCGAGATGCCGTAGGCCAGCATCTCCAGCTCGCCCCACTTCATCAGCCCGGCGGCGAACAGGCCGCCGAAGATCAGCAGGGCCGTCATGCCGTCGCAGTACAGCATCCGCGCGCCCAGGAACTTGGCGACCTCGGCGTGGCCCTTGAGGTTGCCGAAGGTGTCGACGATCAGCTTTGCCCCCTCCTTCAGCGAGGCCAGGACCGAGACGCCGGTGCGCGGCGCGTCGCGGGTCCACAGGAAGAAGGGGATCGCCCCCAGCAGCATGACCGCGCCCGCCAGCGGGCCGACGATGCGGCTGGGCTCGTGCTCGGTCTGGCTGAGGCCGAACAGCGGCGCGGACGGCACGAACGACCATGGCACGGCCCCCGGCAGCACGAAGGCCCACATCACGAAGATCAGCAAGCTGACCGACAGGCCGTTGGCGACCGCGTAGCCCAGGCCCGACAGCACCGGCTCCTGTCCTGGGTCGGACGCACGGGCCAGCAGCGAGTTGTTGGTCACGTCGCCCCAGTTATAGGCCACGCCCAGCACGATCAGGGCCCAGCCGACCATGTCGACCGGCATGCCGCCGGGCTTGGCCAGCCACAGGGCGAACAGCAGCGGGACCATGATGGCGATGATCAGGGCCATCAGCGGCTTGCGCGGCCCGAAGCGCTCGATCGAGGCGCCCAGCAGCGGCGCGGTGCAGGCGGTGATCAGGCCGAAGATGGTGGAGATGTCGGCGACGGTCGCCTGGCCCTTCACCGGATCGCCGACCAGCACCCGCGAGAAATAGGGCGAGAAGACGTAGATGGTGATCAGGATCACATAGGGGTCGCGCGTGCCCTGGTGCAGGATCCAGCTGAGCGCGCTTCGGGAGAGCCGTTTGGGCGGGGCGGGAATGAGGACGTCCTCCGCCCCCTTGAGACCCGCGACATCACTTACGCCCGGAGGCGTACCCGCCAACTCGCTCATGCCACACCCTAAGCTGACCGGCCCTCTGTCGGGGCTGTCAGGGAAGGCTGGACCTTAAACGAGCGTTTGTCACCTTACGGATTTGATCGGGATCAAAGCAGGATATGCGCCCGCACCTTGTCGCGCGCGGCGGCGTCGACGCCGATGACCTGTTCCAGATAGCCATCCAGCGAGCCGTGCTCGGCCTTGATCACTTCGAAGGCGGCGGCCAGGTAGCGGGCCTCGACGCCCATGGCCGCGCGGATCGCGCCCTCGGTCGGACGGCGGCCGGTGGCGGCCTCGACATAGTCCATGAAGCCGACGCCGCGCCGCTCGAAGCGGGTGGGGTCGTTGGTCAGCAGGTAGTCGTCGATGACGTCGTCGTCCGCGACGCCGGCGATGTGGTGGGTCAGGGCCGCCAGCACCCCCGTGCGGTCCTTGCCGGCCGCGCAGTGGATCAGCACCGGCCCTTTCGCTTCGGCCAGGGCCTGGAAGTAGCGGCGGAAGAGGTCGATGTGCCGTTCCTTGAATGGCAGCCGGCGATAATACGCGTCCATGTAGCCGTGGACCGAGGTCTCGGTCAGGTCCTGGCTCTTCATGAACTCCAGCCAGGGATCCGGCCCCGTCACGCCCAGGTCGTTGTCGATCACCTGGGCGGCGAAGCCCGTCCAGCGACGCGAGGGCGAGTGCTGGCGTTCGTTGGGGCGGCGCAGGTCGACCAGGGTGGCGATGCTCAGCGAGGCCAGGGTCTCGAGGTCGGCGTCCGTCGCCTCGGCCTGGTGGGCGGCGCGGAACAGCACGCCCCGCTTCAGATGTCCCACCCCCGCGGCGTAGTCGCCGAAATCGCGGAAGTTCTCGACGCCCTGGAGGGGGATGTGCCGGGTCATGTCATTTCCTCAAGAGCGGCTGCAGGCGATCCTGGATCGGCTGGTCGACACAGGTGTGGAACAGCCACGCCGCGCCGTAGGCGATCGGGAAGCCGGCCAGCCACATCAGCCACTGCCAGCCAATGCCGATCGGCACGGTCTCGATCAGCTTGTGGACGGCGCTCCAATAGATCACGCCGACGAAGATGTGGGTGATGAACAGGGCGAAGGACAGCTTGGCGCCCTCTTCGATCCACGCGCGCGGGCGCTTGACCGGCAGGCGGCCGGCGCCCAGCACGATCAGGGCGATGGCCAGCAGCGACGGCGCGTCGAACAGCCACGGGTCCGGCAGGGCGTAGCGGTCGAGGGGCTGGGTGATCACCAGCAGGGCGACGCCGCCCCACAGCATGGCCCGGGCCATCGGCTCGGACGGCCAGCGCATGTCGACGGCCCGCGCCAGGCAGACGCCCAGGATGAACAGCGGCAGGGCCCGCACGACGCCGAACTGGAACTGCAGGTCGGGCAGCGGATGGTGGAAGGCCCGGCGGGCGATGATCTCGAACACGCCCAGGATCACCGCCGCGCCCAGCGGTAGAATCCAGGCGTGGCGCACCTTGCTGACCGTGCGCCAGAAGAGCGGGAACAGGGCGTAGCAGACGATCAGGGCCGACAGCGACCAGCTGGGCAGGTTCCAGCCGTCGCTGGGGAAGCCCCAGGCGTGGATCAGCAGGGCCTGGGTCGGAAGCTGGTCCCAGGCGAAGCGGCTGGGCTTGTGGGCGTCGGTGCCGAGGGTGTTGAGCAGCAGGACCAGGATGGCCAGGAGGCCCAGCACGACCAGGTGACCCGGCCACACTCGCGCGGCGCGGCGGGCCCAGAAGCGCGGCGTGGAGAGCCGTCCGCTCAGCACCGAGCCGCCATAGGCCCGGCCCAGCACGTAACCGGACAGCATCAGGAAGAAGTCGGTGGCCAGGAACCCGCGCGAGAACACCTGGCCGAAGCGCTCGATCCGCATCGGGCTCTCGGCGCCATAGTGGTAGACCACGATCAGCAGCGAGGCGAGGAAGCGGAGGAAATCCAGGGCCCCGCCGCGCACGGCCTCCCGGTCCGGCCGTTCCAGAACGACCGCGGCCTGCGGTTCGTCGTTGGCGGAGACAGGAGTCTCGCCCGGCGGAATCTGGGAAAGCGGGACGGTCACGCGGGTGGCCATAGCAAAGGCCGCCCCTTGGTAAAAGCCGTCTCCGGACGGTCGTCTTGCGATATGGCGCCGCGGCCACTATCTGCAACCACAGTTGTTTCTAATAGGTCCCGCCATGTCTCGCATGCCCGTCCTGTTCGTCGGCCACGGCTCGCCGATGAACGCCATCGAGGACAACGCCTGGAACCGCGACTGGGCGCGCCTGGGCCGTGAGCTGCCGCGGCCCAAGGCCGTGCTGATGATCAGCGCCCACTGGGAGACGCGCGGCGCCTCGGCGGTGAGCAGCTCGGCCGCGCCCGAGACCATCCACGACTTCGGCGGCTTCCCGCAGGCGCTGTTCGACGTCCAGTACCCCGCGCCCGGCGATCCGGCCCTGGCGGCGCGGGTCGCCGACCTGCTGTCGCCCGATCCGGTGGTGCAGCATCCGACGCGGGGCCTGGACCACGGCGCCTGGGGCGTGCTCAGACCGATGTATCCGGACGCCGACGTGCCGGTGGTGCAGCTGAGCCTGGATCGCGGCCGCCCGGACCGCTGGCACTACCAGGCCGGCAAGCGCCTGGCCCCGCTGCGCGACGAGGGCGTGCTGATCATGGGCAGCGGCGACATCGTCCACAACCTGCGCGCCATCGACTGGCGCCAGCCCGAGGCTCCGGCCTGGGCGGATCGCTTCAACGACACCGCCAAGCGGCTGATCGCGGCCGGCGACCACGACCCGCTGATCGACTGGCGCTCGCTGGGCCCCGACGCCGAGGCCTCGATCAACAGCGCCGAGCACTACCTTCCCCTGCTCTACGTGCTGGGCGCCCAGGACAAGGACGAACCGGTCGGCTTCTTCAACGACGACGTCTGGGCGGCGATCTCGATGACCGGAGTGAAGATCGGGTGATCTCCCTTCCCCTCCTCCCCATCAGGGGGAGGAGAGCGGCGGCCTAGACCCTCTCCGCCGCCCGCTTCGCCGCCGCCAGCCGCCCGTCCATGTCCCGGCCGTAGATCCCGCTGACCCGCCGCAGCACCGCCTCCGGCGCCGTCTCCGGCCGGCCCGCGTCGAATGGCGGGGCGGGCGCGTACTCCACCGCCAGCTGGATCCCCTGGGCCATGTCGTCGCCGGCAAGCTCGGCCACCACCGTCAGGGCGAAGTCGATGCCCGCCGTGACGCCGCCGCCGGTGATGTAGCGCCCGTCGCGCGCCACCCGCGAGGGATCGGGGATCGCCCCGAACAGCGCCAGCTGGTCGCGCCAGGCCCAGTGACAGGCCGCCCGCCGGCCCTTCAGCAGCCCCGCCGCGCCCAGCACCAGCGAGCCCGTACAGACCGAGGTCACATACCGAGCCCCGTCGGCCAGTCGGCGGATCTCGGCGATGAAGTCGCGGTCGCCCATCGCCTCGGTCACGCCGAAGCCGCCCGGCACGATCAGCACGTCGCACGTCTCGATATCCGACAGCCGGGGCAGGCGGGCGAAGACCAGGCCGTCGGCCTCGATCTCGCCGCCCGCCAGGCTGGCGACGGTGACCTTGGCGCCGGGCAGGCGGCACAGGATCTGATGCGGACCGGTGAAGTCCAGGTGCGTGACGCCGGGAAACAGCGCGATGACGATTTGCAGCGAGGCGCTTGAGGTCTGGCTCATGCGAGGATCTCCGTCAGGATTGACGCGGAGAACATGGTTCGACTAGCGTCTGTCTGAAATGACATAGTTCCCACGGTTTCAGCCACGGTTCCCGGCCAGGATTTTTGGGCATGCCCCGCGCGATCGGCTTCCTCGTCTATCCCGGCTTCCAGCTGCTGGACGCCACCGGGCCGATCGCGGCCTTCGAGATCGCCGGGCGGTTCTCGCCGGGCACCTATTCGCTGCACTTCCTGTCGCTGCGCGGCGAGCCGACCCCCAGCACCTCGGGCGTGGTCATCCAGACCACCGCCCTGGCCGACGCGCCCCGGCTGGACACCCTGATCGTCTCGGGCGGCGACGGCGTGAAGGTCCCGGCCAGCTGCGCCGAGACCCTGGCCTTCGTCCGCGAGGCCGGGCGGCTGTCGCGGCGCGTGGCCAGCGTCTGCTCGGGGACCTACGTCCTGGCCGAGGCCGGCCTGCTGGACGGCAAGCGCGCCACCACCCACTGGAGCCGGACCAAGGACTTCCAGCGCCGCTATCCCAAGGTCCGGCTGGAGCCTGACCGCATCTGGATCCAGGACGGGGCGGTGTGGAGCTCGGCGGGCATCACCGCCGGCATCGACCTGGCCCTGGCCCTGATCGGCGCCGACGTGGGCGAGGCCATCGCTCGCCGCACGGCTCAGCAGCTGGTCGTCTATCACCACCGCCCCGGCGGCCAGTCGCAGCACTCGGCCCTGATCGACCTGCGCCCCGGCCGCTTCGACGCCCTGCTGTCCTGGGCCCGCCAGAACCTGGCCGAGCCCCTCAGCGTCGAGCAGCTGGCCGGCCGCGCCGCCATGAGCCCGCGCAACTTCGCCCGCCTGTTCGCCCAGGAGACCGGCGTCACCCCGGCCAAGGCCGTCGAGCGCCTGCGGGTCGAGGCCGCCCGCGCCCTGCTGGACAGCGGACCGCTGCAGGTCGAGGACGTGGCCCTGGAGACCGGCTTCGGCGACGCCGAACGCATGCGCCGCGCCTTCATCCGCGCCTTCGGCCAGCCGCCCCAGTCGCTGCGGCGGGCGGCCAAGGCCGGCTAAACGCGCGGCGTCATCAGCTCGATGCGGTTGCCGAACGGATCGTCGGCATAGACGCGATCCCAGCCTTCCAGCGGCTCGTCCTCGACCACCCGCACGCCGGCCGCCTTCAGCCGCGCGGCCAGGGCCAGGACATCGTCGACCACCAGGGCCGGGTGCGCCTTTCGCGCCGGCCGGAAGTCGGCCTCGACGCCCAGGTGGATCTTCACCGCCCCGTCCTCGAACCAGCACCCGCCCCGCGCGGCCAGGCGCGGGGGCTTGGCCTTCTCGGCGACGCCCAGCAGGTCGCGATAGAAGGCCCGCGCCGCGTCCTCCCCGCCCGTCGGCATGGCCAGCTGCACGTGCTCGATCGCCAGGATGGTCATGGACGCCTCCCGCTGGCCCCTCCACGCTTGGCCCGGACAGCGGATCGGTCCAGGCTGGCGGCATGCTCTATCTCGTGGTCAAGGCCGCCGTCTCGGGCGTCATCGTCGCCGCCGTCGCGGAGATTTCCAAGCGCTATCCGGGCTTGGGCGGCCTGGTCGCGTCGCTGCCGCTGGTCTCGGTGCTGGGCATGATCTGGCTGTGGCGCGACACCCACGATCCCGTGCGGATGGCCGACCACGCGACGGGCACCTTCTGGTTCGTCCTGCCGTCGCTGCCGATGTTCCTGCTGATCCCGGCCCTGCTGAAGCGCGGCGCGCCGTTCTGGGCCGCCCTGGTCGCCGGCTGCGTCCTGACCATGGCGCTGTACGCGGCGATGGTCTGGGCCGGACCTCGGCTGGGATTGAAGCTCTAGAGCGAGCCCCGGTCGCGCGACCTCGGATCCTCGACCAGCTCGCCCGAGTGCAGCACCCCGTCGATCGCCCGGTCGCGCCAGGCGACCGTGCTGTCGTAGATGTCGGCCTCCGGATCCACGACCTGGACGGTCCACTCCTCGACCTCGGGCTGACAGGCCCAGGGGATCACTCCATCGGGCCGGACCTTAAACGACGGCCAGCAGCTCCTCGGCGCGCAGGAGTTGGCGCAACTGATCCACATGTTGTTGTTCGACGCCGCCGCGATCATCCCGGCCGGCATGGTGATCCCCGGCAGGGTGGTTCCCCCCGTCAGGACGTGACGCCCCACGTGCGCCTCCATCGCCGCGAACCGCTCGGCCGCCAATCCGCCGGCGTGGAAGCCGTGGAACATCATCCGCACGCCCAGCCGATGATAGGCTCGATAGAGCTCCGGATAGCGGTAGTCATGGCAGATCAGGACGCCGCAGCGCACGCCCGCGATGTCGAACACCGCGAAGTGGTCGCCGGGCGTGTAGTGGGCCAGGTCTCCCATCTTTCCTTCCGCGTCGCCAGCGCAGAACCGCTTGTCGTAGCGATCCACCAGCGCCCCCGAGGCGTCGATCACATAGGCGCAGTTGTGCGGCTTGCGTCCGTCGGACAGCCGATGGGCCGAGCCCAGGATGGTCCACAGCTCCAATTCGCCGGCCGAGGCCATGACGCGGCGTGTCGCGGCCTCCAGGCGCGCCCAGTCGAAACCGTCGAAGCTTTGGAAATCGACGCCCGCATAGCCGGACAGAGCCGCCTCCGGGAAATGGACGACATCGGCGGCCGCTGACCAGGCCTGGCGCATCAGGCGTTCGATCGCCGCCAGGTTGGCGTCGATGTCGGCCGAGACCGCGAACTGGGCGGTGACGAAGGTGAGGCTCATCCCCGCTCCGCCCGCAGGCGCATCACCTCTTCCTGCAGGTCCGACAGGCGCGTGGCGTGTTCGCGGCACAGGACCATCAGTTCGTCGCTGCGCAGGGCGTCCAGCTTGTCGATCACCCGCATGATCTCCAGCTCGGCCCGCAGGTTCACCGCGTAGTCGTGCTCGGCGGTCTTGCGATCCTTCGCCGCCTGGCGGTTCTGGCTCATCATGATCACCGGGGCCTGGATGGCCGCCAGGGTCGAGAGCAGCAGGTTGAGGAAGATGAACGGATAGGGGTCGAAGGCGTGCTTGAACGGGGTGAGCGCCAGGTTCACCCCCATCCACAGGACCAGGGCCAGGCCGAAACCGCCGATGAAGCCCCACGAACCGCCGACCGCCGCCACCCGGTCGGCCAGCCGCGTCCAGTAGGTCGAGTCCTCGTCCTGCTCGGGTCCCTCCGTCGGCTGCTCGGCCAGCACCAGGTCGATGGTCCGCCGCTGGACATCGTTCAGCTCTTCATAGGGCCGGCGCAACAGTTCGCGCGACAGCTGGTCGAGGTGTTCCTGGGTCATGAAGGGACTCGTGGCGACGGGAGGCCGATCATCGTCGCGACGCGGCGAGCATGACAAGCTCGAGATTGACAGAGCGGCGTCGGGAAGGCGACGTTCGGCCATCGGGGGGCCGATAACTTCGCAACCTTCAAAAGGAGCAAGCCGATGGCCCACAAGTTTCTGATCAAGAAGAACAAGGCCGGCGAGTTCGTCGCGTACTTCACCTACAACGGTGAGAGCATCTTCTGGACCGAAGGCTATTCCTCGAAGGCCGGGGCCAAGAACGCCATCGAGTCGGTCAAGAAGAACGGCCCCGACGCCGAGATCGACGACCAGACGGACTAGGGCGTAGACGGCTCTCCTCCCCCGTGAAGGGGGAGGAGAGAGAACCAATGCCTTGACCCTTCCCGCGCTCGGGTCTCTGATCATTGATAACAATGATACGGGAGGGGAACGCCATGGCCGCAAACGGCCGGAAATCCATCTTCATCACCGGCGCCGCCAGCGGCATCGGCCTGGCCTGCGCCAAGCGGTTCGCCGCCGCCGGCTGGTTCGTGGGCCTGTCCGACATCGACAAGACCGGCCTGACGGCCGCCCTGCGGGCGATCGGTCCGGACAACGGCTCGGCGCACGTCCTGGACGTGCGCGACCGCGACGGCTGGGCCAATGCGCTGGGCGCGTTCGGCCGCGAGACCGGCGGCAAGGCCGATGTCCTGCTCAACAACGCCGGCGTCGCCCGCTTCGGGGTGCTGGAGGACCTGTCGGACGCCGATTGCGACATCCAGGTCGACATCAACATCAAGGGCGTGATCAACGGCGCGCGGGCCGGCCTGCCGCTGCTGAAGGCGGCCGGCGGGCGGCTGGTCAACATCGCCTCGTGCGCGGGGCTCTACGGCTCACCCAAGCTGGCGGTCTATTCGGCGACCAAGTTCGCGGTGCGGGGCCTGTCCGAGGCGCTGGACGTCGAATACGCCCAGCACGGGGTCAGCGTCGCCTGCGTGATGCCGTGGTTCGTCGAGACGCCCATCCTCAACGCCGGGGCCTCGGGCTCCAACGAGCAGATGGCCGACGCCCTGCGCAAGGGCGGACTAGAGGTCTACCCCGTGGAGGACGCCGCCCAGGTGGTGTGGGACGCCGTGCACGGCAAGTCGCTGCACTACTTCGTGGGCAAGCGGGCCAAGCAGATGCGCTTCGCCACCAGCCACATGCCCAACGTCGTCAGGAAGCAGCTCCGCTCCCGGCCCCTACTGTCGTCTTGAGACCGTCCAGGCTGGGCTTGTCGGTCGACATCGACTTGACCGGGGTCAGGGTCGGGGCCGGGGCCTTCGGCGCGGTGGCGATCGGCGCAGAGGCCGGCTCGCTGACCGGACCGATCGGACCGCCCATGCCGGCGCCGGCCCCCATGCCCATTTGGGCCGGCTCCAGGCGGCCGAGGGCGCTGGCGGCGTAGACGACCGGCGGCTTGCCGTCGGCGGTCAGGCTGGCGATCTCGGACGGGGCGATGTCGTCGACGGTCGGCAGGTGCGACGGGACCAGACCCGCCGGCGCGCCGTGGCGGCCGAAGCGATAGAAGATGTGCATGCCCACCTGGGCGACGCGCAGCAGGCGCGGGCCCCAGCCGGGCGAGACGTTGATCGTGTGGAAGTGCGTCGCCGAGCCGACCACGTTGGAGCCGTCGCCGGCCAGGGTGCGCGAGGCGACCTTGCGGGCCCGATTCCACGCGCCGACGTCGCGAGCGCGGCGCATCGAGCCGTCGCAGGCGAAGCTGAACTGGCAGCCCGTGCGGTGGTAGGCGCCCTGGAACACCACGCCGCAGATCGACTTCGGGAAGGCCGGGTGGCGCACGCGGTTCATGACCACCTGGGCCACGGCCGCCTGGCCGCTGGGGGTCTCGCCGCGGGCTTCGTAATAGACGGCGTCGGCCAGGCACTCGAGCTCGCGCGAGCTCTCCAGAGCGTTGCCCAGCTGGAACGGGCCATTTTGGAACAGCGCCGGCGCGGAGACGTTGAATGCGGAGCCGAAGCTGGCGCGGAGCATCAGCGGGCCGGTGCGGCCGCTCTGGCCGGGACGCAGATTGTTCGCGGCGCCGGCGCCTTCCAGGCGAGCGGTCAGCATGGCCGACTGGCGGTCGCGCTGATCAAGGGCGGCGAACAGGTAGGGATCGTGACGCTTGGCCACGGCGAGGGCGCCGGGGTCCATACGCGTAGAGGCGCTCAGCATGGCCGCGTCGGAGAACTCCCCCGAAGCGCCTTCCGCCAATCGGGCGACGCGGGCGTGGGTGGAGGCCGATTGGGCCAGGCCACCCATAAGGTAAACGCCGCCCAGGGCCAGACCCGTGATGGATCCGACCAATACGGCGCCGACCAGCCCGCGCGCATCCGCGCGCGTCTGCGACTTGATATACAAAACTCGTGTCCTGCGCGGCGAGGGCGCTCCGGCCCCCCGACAAAAACCGCCTCGAAATCCCCGGTAAAAGCACTGGCGGGGAGCCCTTCGAAGCGGAGGATTGGCCGTATCACGACGTGGCCAGGATCCTGCTTATGGCGGCTTATGACGTATCGGTGACCGACTCGCAAGCACTTGCCGCACCGCAGCATGGCCCATTCCCGGTCAAGTTTCACCATCGAATTGTTAACGCGTTGAATCCTCGCGAAAAGCTCGACAAGAGCGAGCGACGTTTTTTTGTGGATCAAAAACCCTTGCCCTGCCTTTGCTCGGCCTGAACCTGGTCGACTTCGGCGGCGCCGCATCGTTACTCGACGACGACATAAACCTTAACGATCATGCTTAATCAGGACCTGAGGCGACGCCGCCCCGGCGCCGGTCCGGGACGGGCGCCGGGCGGGGGTCTAGCGGCCCCGGATCAGGCGCCGGCCGTCGACGAACAGCTTGGTCACATTGATGGCGATGATGACCACCATCCCGACCTGCACGCTCAGATCGACCGTCCGCTGCAGCTCGACGATCCCCGCGTTGGACGACGCGAGCGCGGTGAACGAGACCAGCGGCTGGGCCGACCACATCGCCGCGCTCAGCGCCAGCCCGCCCAGCGCGCAGACGAGCTCGGCGCCGGCCCGCCCGCGCACCCAGCCGGGCTTGATCACCAGGATGAGAGACGAGACCACCTGCCCCACGGCCAGCGCCAGGATCGGCCAGTACAGAGTCTGGAAGATCGGGCTGAACGTGATCGCCGTCATGTCGTCGCCGTGCGCCCGTCCCGTCGGGAACGGCAGCGCATGCGTCCACCAGGCGATGAACAGGGCGACGGCCGCCAGTTCGAACAGGCCGTCGAAGCGGCTCTTGGCGAACCACGACTTGCCCTCCGGGACGCGGGGCAACTCGCTGGCCTTCCAGTTGGCCAGGCCGCCCACCTTGATCCAGCCGCGCTCGATCGCCGCCCCGACCAGGGTGGCCGCGCCGATCAGGCTGAGCGCCGTGGGAATGAAGTCGCCGAAAACGCCGTTGAACGCGTGGGCGTCGGTATGGCCCGTGGCCAGCAGCACGCCGGCCGGGACCACGGCGGCGAAGGCGGCGATGACCAGCATCACCTTCACCCCGACCAGCCAGAACGGATAGAGCTCCGGCCCGATCAGGGCGCGGTGGGGCCCGTAGCGGCCGGCCACGGCGATCGGATGGCCGATCTCGCGCAGCAGGTCCTCGGTCTCGCGCTTGTCGAGCGGACGGCCCAGGCGCGCCTCGGCCTCCTCGACCCGGTTCATGACCATGTCGCGCAGCTCGGCGACGATGTCCTGGCGCTGAGCCTTGGGCAGCAGGGCGGCGACGGCCGCCAGATAACGATCGACCAGATCGCTCATGGCTTGGTTTCCTTGCGAATGAGGGGCCGCGTCGCTCACAGCAGCGGCTCGAGGGCGGCGTTGATCGCGCGCCATTCGTCGGCGAGGCGGGCCAGCACCGCCCGGCCCTCCTCCGACAGCTGGTAGAAACGCTTCTTGCGCTTGTCTTCCTCGCGCCACTCGCTGGCCAGCAGGCCCTGGGCCTCCAGCCGCCGCAGCATGGGATAGAGCGCGCCTTCGTCGATCTCGACCCCCACCGACGAGAGGGCCTGGCGCAGGCTGTAGCCGTAGCGCTCCTCCCGCAGCTGGGCGAGGACAGCCAGGATCAGGGTCCCGCGCCGCAACTCCTGACGGAGCGATTCAAAGATGTCGGTATCGGTCGGCATGGGGTGTGTGACGCATAGTGTGTGGCACATGGTGTGCGATGCACACTGTGTGATATACAGTATAAGCGAGAGTCAAGTCGACGGAACGCCGTTCGCCTTCGAGGCTTTCCTCCGACGAACGAGACGGAGGTTCATGAATGCTCGGCGATCAGGACGCCCAGGCGACGGTGGCGGTGAGGGACCTGAAGGTCGCGCGGCCCTTCTACGAGAAGGTGCTCGGCCTAAAGCCCCTGCCCTCCGACCAACCCAGCGTGCAGGCCTTCCAGGCCGGGAAGTCGCTGGTGCTGGTCTACGAGTCCGAATTCGCCGGAAGCAACAAGGCCACCGTGCTGACCTGGGCGCTGGGCGAGACCTTCGACGCCGCGGTCGAACTGCTGAGGGACCGGGGCGTGACGTTCGAGCGCTACGACCTGCCGGCGATGAGCCACGACGGCGACGTCCATGTGGCCGGCGGGATGCGGGTCGTGTGGTTCAAGGACCCGGACGGCAACATCCTGAGCCTGGGGAACTACTAGGCGGTCGTTAAGAGAGCCCCTCTCTCTTAGAGAGAGGGCTTCAAACGATCCCCCCGTTCACCCGGATCACCTGGCCGTTGACCCAGGCCCCGTCCGGGCCGGCCAGGAAGGCGATGGCGGCGGCGATGTCCTCGGGCTGGCCCAGGCGCTCCAGCGGCGCGGCCTTGGAGAGGCGCTCGACGACCTCAGCGGGCTTGCCGTCCAGGAACAGCTTGGTGGCCGTCGGTCCGGGCGCGATCGCGTTCACGGTGATCGAGCGGCCGCGCAGCTCCTTGGTCAGGATGGCGCTCAGCGTCTCGACGGCCGCCTTGCTGGCCGCGTAGACGCCGTAGGTCGCGGGCAGCAGGCCGACGACGCTGGACGAGATGTTGATGATCCGGCCGCCGTCGCGCAGGCGGCGAGCGGCCTCGCGCAGGGTGTTGAAGACGCCCTTCAGGTTCACCGCGATGGTCTGGTCGAACAGGGCGTCGTCGGTGTCGGCGATATTGGCCAGCTTCATGATCCCGGCGTTGTTGACCAGCACGTCGACGCCGCCGAAGGCCGCCTCGGCGTGGTCGAACAGCCGGCGCACGGCGGCCGGGTCGCTGACGTCGGCCTGGGCGGTGAGGGCCTTGCCGCCAGCCGCCTCGATCTCGCGGACCACCGCCTCGGCGGGGGCTACGCCGCCGGCGTAGTTGACGATGACGGTGAAGCCGTCGCGGGCCAGGCGCCTGGCGGTCTCGGCGCCGATGCCGCCCGAAGCCCCGGTCACCAGCGCCACCTTGGTTTCGATCGATTGGGTCATGGCAGGTCTCCTTTGCCGGGAGACCATGCGCCTTCGCCGCGCTTGAATAATTCAGCCATCCACGACATCACTGTTCGTATAAGCGAACAATGGAGACGGACGCGTGGATCGGTTCGAGGCGATGCGCCTGTTCGTCCGGATCGTGGAGCGGCGCAGCTTCACCCAGGCGGCCGCCGACCTCGACCTGCCGCGCTCGACCGCCACCGAGGCCGTGCAGCAGCTGGAGGCGCGACTGGGCGCGCGGCTGCTCCAGCGCACCACCCGCCAGGTCAGCCCCACCCTGGACGGCGAGGCCTACTACCAGCGTTGCCTGCGCCTGCTGGACGAGCTGGAGGACGCCGAGGGCGCGTTCCGCCAGCACAAGCCGCGCGGCCTGCTGCGGGTGGACGTCCAGGGCGCCCTGGCGCGACGGTTCCTGCTGCCGGACCTGCCCGACTTCCTGGCGGCCTATCCCGAGCTGCGGATCCAGATGACCGAGGGCGACCGTCTGGTCGACCTGGTGCGCGAGGGCGTCGACTGCGTGTTGCGGATCGGCGACCTGACCGACAGCGCCATGGTCGCGCGGCGGGTGGCCATGCTCCCCGAGGTCACCTGCGCCGCCCCGGCCTATCTGGCGCGCCGCGGCGTTCCGAAGGCGCCGTATCACCTCGCCGACCACCGCATGGTCGGCTTCCTGCAGGCCGCGACGGGCCATCCCCATCCGCTGGAACTGACCGTCGAGGGCAAGCCTCGCCAGGTCGCCGTCGAGGCCGACGTGATCGTCAACTCGGCCGAGAACACGGTGGCCATGGGCCTGCTGGGCCTGGGCCTGATCCAGGTGCCCCGCTACCGCGTCGAGGACGCCCTGGCGGACGGGAGCCTGGTGGAGGTGCTGGCCGACTTCCCGCCGACGCCGACGCCGGTGTCGCTGCTCTACCCGCGCAGCCGCCAGCTGTCCCCGCGCGTGCGGGTGTTCATCGACTGGGTGGTCAGGCGGTTCGAGGTCCAGCGCGCCGCCTAAGTAGTTTTCCGACCCGTAACGCCCCGAACTGACGCCCCGGCGGGCCCGGGCCTAGGGTGGCGGCCACCTATCCGCCATCCGGGAGACGCCACCATGCAAGCGATCATGAAGGCCGCCGTCGTACGCGCCTTTGGCCAGCCGCTGGTCTTCGAGGACGCGCCAAAGCCGACGCCGGGCCCCGGCCAGGTGCTGGTCAAGATCGCCGCCTGCGGCGTCTGCCACACCGACCTGCACGCCGCCCACGGCGACTGGCCGATCAAGCCGACCCTGCCGTTCATTCCGGGCCACGAGGGCGTCGGCGCCGTCGTCGAGCTGGGCCAGGGCGTCACCCACCTGAAGCTGGGCGACCGGGTCGGCGTGCCGTGGCTGCACACCGCCTGCGGCCACTGCGTCCACTGCCTGGGCGGCTGGGAGACCTTGTGCGAGGCCCAGCAGAACACCGGCTATTCCGTCGACGGCGGCTTCGCCGAATACGTGCTGGCCGACGCCGACTATGTGGGGCTGATCCCCGACGCGCTGAGCTATGTCGAGGCCGCCCCGATCCTGTGCGCCGGGGTCACGGTCTACAAGGGCCTGAAGGTGCTGGACGCCAAGGCCGGCGACTGGGTGGCGATCTCGGGCATCGGGGGCCTGGGCCACCTGGCCGTGCAGTACGCCAAGGCCATGGGCTTCAAGGTCGCCGCCGTCGACGTCGCCGAGGACAAGCTGGCCCTGGCCCGCGACCTGGGCGCGGAGATCACCATCGACGCCAGCCGCGAGGATCCGGCGGCGGTGTTGCGCAAGGCCATCGGCGGCGCCCAGGGCGTGCTGGTCACGGCCGTCTCGCGCATCGCCTTCTCGCAGGCCCTGGGCATGGTCCGGCGCGGCGGCACCGTCTCGCTGAACGGCCTGCCGCCCGGCGACTTCCCGCTGGCGATCTTCGACACCGTGCTGCGCGGCATCACCGTGCGCGGTTCGATCGTCGGCACCCGGCTGGACCTGGCCGAGGCCCTGGCCTTCGCCGCCGACGGCCGGGTCAAGGCCACCACCGAGACCGCCCGCCTGGGCGAGGTCAACACGGTGTTCGACCGCATGGAGAAGGGCCAGATCAGCGGCCGCGTGGTGCTGGATTTCGAGGCCGACGCTTGAAGCCGGCGGGCGTCCTGCTGGCCGCCGTCGCCCTGACCCTGGTCGCCGCGCCGGCCCTGGCGCGGCAGGCCTCGGCCAGCAACGGCGAGCGGCTGGCGCGGCGCCACTGCGGCGGCTGCCACGCCGTCCGCGACGGGGTCAGCCCCCTGCCCGACGCCCCGCCGTTCGCCAGCCTGTACGCCCGCTATCCGCCCGGCGGCCTGGCCACGGTCCTCGAGGAGGGCATGCTGGCGCCCCGGCGGCCGCCCGAGGAAGGCGCGCCGCGCAGTCATCCGCGCATGCCGATGACCCAGCTGGACGACGACCAGCGCGCCGACCTCGAAGCCTATCTGCGCGGCCTGGATCCGCGCCGCCCGGCCCCGCCCAGACCCCGCCTGTAGCCTCCGCTCCGCCAGGGCGCGAAGCGTTGCAAGAACAGCACGTCCCCTCCCTTCTTGTTGCAAGTCATTTTCATTTGCGAAAAGGCGGACTATAGGTCCCGCCAATGTCGGACAAACCGACGTCGTGGCGCACTCCCCGCGCCGCGCCCGCCGGCGCTAGGCCGCGCGGGGATTTGTGGAATCCAGTTTTAGGTGGGGCATATGGTTCTGAAGACTACGCTGCTCGCGGGCGGCGCGTTCCTGGCGCTCGTTTCCCAGGCTTCGGCGCAGACGGCGACGTCGTCGAAAAGCGAAGACACGCGCGTCGACGAGGTGGTCATCAACGGCGCGTACACGATCAACAGTCGTGTCGACACGGCGACCGGCCTGGGCCTGACCCTGCGCGAGACCCCGCAGTCGGTGACCGTGATCACCGCCCAGCGCATCAAGGACCAGAACCTGCAGACGATCTCCGACGTCGTGCGCAACACCGCCGGCGTCTCGCTGGTCGAGGTCGACGACGTCCGCAACGTGTTCAACGCCCGCGGCTTTGAGATCAAGAACTACCAGATCGACGGCGTGCCGCTGTCGTGGAGCCTGGCCGGCGACTCCGGCGAGACCGTCGTCGACATGTCGATCTACGAGCGCGTCGAGATCGTGCGCGGCGCCACCGGCCTGCTGACCGGCGCCGGCGATCCGTCCGCGTCGATCAACCTGGTGCGCAAGCACGCCGACGCCCGCGAGTTCACCGGCTCGGTCTCGGCGACCCTGGGCAGCTGGGACAAGCGCCAGGTCGAGGCCGACGTCTCGGGCGCGATCAGGGGCGGGACGATCCGCGGCCGCCTAGTCGGCAAGTACGAGAAGCGCGACACCTATTTCGACCGCCAGAGCACCGAGAAGAACGTCCTCTACGGCGTGGTGGAAGCCGACCTGACTCCCGACACCCTGCTGCGTGTCGGCGCCAGCCGTCAGGAGACCAACCCGAACGCCGCGTTCTGGGGCGCCCTGCCCTCGTTCTACACCGACGGCGGCCGCACCAACCTGCCGGTCTCGACCAACACGGCGGCGAACTGGGCGTACTGGGACACCACCAACACCAACTACTTCGCCAACCTGTCGCACACCTTCTCGAACGGCTGGAAGCTGTCGTTCAACTACAACCGCCTGATCAACGAGCAGGATTCCCAGCTGCTCTATCTGTACGGGACCATCGACCGCGCCACCGGCGTGGGCCTGGCCACCTGGCCCTACAAGAGCAAGGGCAAGACCACCCAGGACAGCTTCGACGTCCAGCTGCACGGCGACTACGCGCTGCTCGGCCGCACGCATGAGTTCACGGCCGGCGCGCTCTACAGCAAGCAGGACTCCGACGTGGTCTACTACGTCGCCGGCGGCGCCAACGCCTTCCTGCCGGCGACCAGCATCTACAGCTGGGACGGCAACTTCCCCATGCCGACCTTCTCGTCGACGCCGACCCAGTACACCGACAACGAGACCAAGCAGACCGGCGCCTTCGCCGCCACGCGCCTGAACGTCACCGACAGCCTGAAGGTGATCGGCGGCGCGCGTCTGTCGACCTGGGAACGCAGCGGCGTCAACGGCGGCGCGGCCGACAACTACGAAGCCAAGAACGTCGTCATTCCCTATATCGGCGTGCTCTACGACCTGACGCCGTCGCACCGCCTGTACGGCAGCTACACCGAGATCTTCCAGCCGCAGAACCTGCGTGACATCAACGCCAAGGTTCTCGACCCGATCACCGGCAAGGCCTACGAACTGGGCCTCAAGAGCGCCTTCTTCGACGATGCGCTGCAGTCGACCGTGGCGGTCTTCAAGATCCAGCAGGATGGCGTGGGCCAGGCCACCGGCCAGGTCGTGCCGGGCTCGAGCCCGCCCGAGCAGGCCTACGCCCCGGCTGACGGCGCCAAGAGCACCGGCTTCGAGGTGGAACTGCTGGGCCGCATCACCCAGGGCTGGAACGTCAGCGCCAACTACGCCCAGTTCGAGGTCGAGGACGCCGACGGCGCCAAGGTCAACACCGACCAGCCGCGCAAGAGCTTCACCGTCTTCTCGACCTACAAGTTCGGCGGCGGGCTGGACGGCCTGGTGGTGGGCGGCGCGTCAACTGGCGCGACACGATCTACTCGGTGACCGGCGCGGCGCGGATCGAGCAGAAGGCCTTCGCGCTGGTGAACCTGATGGCCCGCTACGAGATCAACGAGAACCTGTCCGTGCAGGCCAATGTCGATAACCTGTTCGACAAGACCTACTACAGCCAGATCAGCTATTTCAGCCAGTACCGCTACGGCGCGCCGCGCAACTACACGGTCGCCCTGAAGTACGCGTTCTAGGCGCTGTCCGGGCGCCTCCGGCGGTCAACGACCGCCGGAGGCAAGCCCAACGCTTGCGATCATTCCCCCGAAATGCAATTATAAAGAGCACTGTTCGACGAACACTGCTCTAGCGCGCTATCCGCCTTTGCATTCGGGGGAGCGGATGACACGACACATCCTCTTCCTCGTGCACGGCATGGGCCGCTACGGCGTCTGGGCCGACGGCGGCTACAAGCCCGACCCGAACAGCTGGTTCGAGGCGTGCGAAAAGGAACTCAGGGACAACTACGCCCGGTTCATCCAGGACACGGTCGGTGCCGCCTTCGACGACCTCTTCGTCATCAGGCGCATCGAGTACGACAGCATCCTCGACCACTTCCGCGCGGCCTGGAAAACCCAGTCCGACGACTGGAGCCAGCTTGGGGTCGGCAAGGGCTTCATCGGCGAGATCCAGACGTTCTTTCGCAAGAACAGCGACGACGCCTTCCTGTGGACCCACCTGGCCGATGTCGCCCTCTATATGGCGCCGACCGTCCGGGCCCACGTCCAGGCCCACGTGGCCACCGAGATCACCAAGGTCCTGGCCAAGGCGCTCCGGGACCGCCAGTTCGGTCAGTGGAGCGTGATCGCCCACTCGCTGGGCACGGCCGTCACGCACGACACGGTCTCGCAACTGGCCCGGCTGACCAAGACGCCCTGGGGCGCGGAACTGGGGCCGATCCCCGCGCCGCGCGCCCTGGTCATGGTCGCCAACGTCGCGCGCCTGCTGACCGACAGCACCTCCACCCTGTACGCCGAAACCCTGGCGCCCATCGGCGCGGGCCACCCGACCTACTACATCAGCTGCGCGCATGTCCTCGACCCGTTCACGCGCCTGGCACCGTTCCAGCCGGGCTGGACAAGCCCGCGCTACAGGGCGCTGTCGAAGCTGGGCGTCTACTACCTCGCGCCCGAGGTCATCGACGTCCTGCGTTCGGGGGAGAACCACAACAAGTTCGGCCAGGTCGTTCCGCACGGCTTCAAGCACTACCTGCGCCAGCCCGAGGTCACGGCCACGATGTGGCCGCTGCTGCTGGCCGAGGATCCGGCCGACTATCCCGACATCGCCGACGCGGTCCTGGAAGCCTATCGCGACGAGGAGCGGAAGGCGCTGAAGGCCAAGCTGAAGCCCAAGCTCGACGACCTCCTGGCCCATCTGCCGCCGGCCGACCCGGTTTTGGAGCAACTCCTCAAGCTGCTGAAGGGGCTGCTCTGATGCGCCTCGCCACCCTCCCCTTCACCGCCCTCGCCCTCGCCGCCTGTCTCGCCGCGCCCCTGCCGGTCCGGGCGCAGACTCCGCCGCCGCTGTCGTTCGAAGCGACGCGGACGGCCTGCATCGCCGCCGTCCAGGCCGCGCTGCCGGCGGGATCGACGGCGGACCAGGCGATCGGCGTCCTGGCGCGACAGACCCGCGACGCCGGCCCCACCGACTGCAAGGGCCCCGATCTCGAGCCCTATTCGCCGCCCCGGATCCTGGACGCCGTCCAGGAAGGCGTGACGCGCGGGCGGCTCGACAACGGCTGCTCCGGTGACCTCGCCCAGCCCGCCTGCGAGGGTCTGGCGGCCGCGGCGACGCGCCTGACGACGGCCCGCGCCCTGCTGGGCCTGGACGGTCCCGCCAAGACGGCGGCCCAGCAGAGCGCCCTCGCCGACTACACGACCGCCGTTCACTGGGATCACGCCTATCTCGGCTTCGGCCAGTCCGCCGCGGGCGTCAGCCTTCTGAAGCTGGCCCTGAAGGCCGGCCCTGGCGCCGCGGCGGCGGCCACGGTCGACGCGGCCACCGTCGCCGGCGATTTCCGCACGACGTTCCGCGCCACGCCCGAGGGCGCGGCGCCGTGCGACGCGGCCTGCGCCGCCGCCACGGCCAGGGTCGTCGCGCTGTTCCCCCTGCTGCATGGCCTGGACGTCGCCTGGCAGGGGCCGGCCGGCGAGGGCATGGCGGCGTACGCCGACCACCTTCAGGTCACGCGCGACCGCTGGGACGCCTATCACTTCGGCGGCGGCGACGCCCGGGTGCAGCTGCCCTGGGAGCTGGCGGTCAACGGCCTGATCTTCCAACGGACCCGGCCGCGCCTGCAGGACGGCTCGCGCGAGCCCTTTCCGCGTCCGCCCCGATGGGCCCTGACCGTCGCCCACCCCACCGTCGGCCTGTCGCTGAAGGACACGCGCGGCGCGGACTCCAACCTGGTCGGGGTCGTGGAGGCGCTGGGCTTCTCCAAGTGGACCTATGGCGAGGACAACAGGCGGTCGCGCGAATGGGGCGTGTCGGCGGTCGCCGCCTACCAGCCGCGCGACAACGGGCATGACTGGGGCTACGGCGTGCTGGCGCGCCTGCCCTGGCGCGGGATCAACCTGGCCTGGACCCGCGCGCGGCTCGACAACGGCCAGGATTTCGACCAGCTGCTGGTGAGCGTCGACGTCTCGAAATACATCGGCGGCGGGGCGGGAAACCTGGCGAAGCTGTTCAAGCTCCAGGACCCGGCGAAGTAGATCGCGCCCCTCCCGCCACCTTGCTGCCAGTGCTGTCAGCAGCCCCTCTAGCGTTCGCGTACCGGCGCTCCTAATTTGGAGCCATGCCTCGCAATCCAGATTCCGGCGTTTCCGACGTCTCCACGCCCTTCGTCATGGACGCCGTCGGCGATGTCGCCGCGGGTGTCATGCCCATGCTGTGGACCCCGCACCGCCCCGCGCGGCCGGACAAGTCCGAGGGCGGCAAGAAGTTCAAGCTGGTCAGCGACTACCAGCCCGCCGGCGACCAGCCGACGGCCATCGCCGAACTGGTCGAGGGCATCAACAACCGCGACCAGGACCAGGTGCTGCTGGGCGTCACCGGCTCGGGCAAGACCTTCACCATGGCCCAGGTCATCGAGCGCACCCAGCGCCCGGCCCTGATCCTGGCCCCGAACAAGACCCTGGCGGCCCAGCTCTACAGCGAGATGAAGTCGTTCTTCCCGGAGAACGCGGTCGAGTACTTCGTCAGCTACTACGACTACTACCAGCCCGAGGCCTACGTGCCCCGGACCGACACCTTCATCGAGAAGGATAGCTCGATCAACGAGCAGATCGACCGCATGCGCCACTCGGCCACCCGGGCGATCCTGGAGCGCGACGACGTCATCGTCGTGGCCTCGGTCAGCTGCATCTACGGCATCGGTTCGGTAGAGACCTACACGGCCATGACCTTCACCCTGACGGTCGGCGACAAGGTCAATGAGAAGCAGCTGATCGCCGACCTGGTGGCCCAGCAGTACAAGCGCAACGACCAGGCCTTCGAGCGCGGCACCTTCCGCCGTCGCGGCGACACCATCGAGATCTTCCCTGCCCACTACGAGGACCGCGCCTGGCGCGTGACCATGTTCGGCGACGAGGTCGAGGCGATCTCCGAGTTCGACACCCTGACAGGCAAGAAGACGTCCGAGCTGGAGACCATCAAGGTCTACGCCAACAGCCACCACGTCACGCCGCGCCCGACCCTGCGCCAGGCGATCATCGCCATCCGCCAGGAGCTGAAGGAGCGGCTGGAGTGGCTGGTCGCCAACGGCAAGCTGCTGGAGGCCCAGCGCCTGGAACAGCGCACGACCTTCGACCTGGAAATGATCGAGACCACCGGCTCGTGCGCCGGCATCGAGAACTACAGCCGCTATCTGTCGGGCCGGAAGCCCGGCGAGCCGCCGCCGACCTTCTTCGAATACATCCCCGACAACGCCCTGCTGTTCACCGACGAGAGCCACCAGACGGTTCCGCAGATCGGCGCCATGTACAAGGGCGACCGCAACCGCAAATGGACCCTGGCCGAGTACGGCTTCCGCCTGCCCAGCGCCCTCGACAACCGCCCCCTCAAGTTCGAGGAGTGGGACGCCATGCGGCCGCAGTCGGTGCACGTCAGCGCCACCCCGGCCGACTGGGAGCTGGAGCGGGCCGGCGGCGTCTTCGCCGAGCAGGTCATCCGCCCCACCGGCCTGATCGACCCGCCCGTCGAGGTGCGCCCGGTCTCGAAGGACGGCGCCTCCCAGGTCGACGACGTGGTCGACGAGATCCGCCAGACCATCAAGAAGGGCTACCGCACCCTGGTCACCGTGCTGACCAAGAAGATGGCCGAGGATCTGTCGGAGTACCTCAACGAGCAGGGCATCAAGGTCCGCTACATGCACTCCGACATCGATACGCTGGAGCGCATCGAGATCATCCGCGAGCTGCGGATGGGCAATATCGACGTCCTCGTGGGCATCAACCTGCTGCGCGAAGGCCTGGACATCCCCGAGTGCGGCTTCGTGGCCATTCTCGACGCCGACAAGGAAGGCTTCCTGCGCTCGGAGACCTCGCTGATCCAGACGATCGGCCGGGCCGCGCGGAACGTCGACGGCAAGGTCATCCTCTACGCCGACCGGATCACCGGCTCGATGGAGCGGGCCATGGCCGAGACCGCCCGCCGTCGCGAGAAGCAGCACGCCTACAACCTCGAACACGGCATCACGCCCGAGAGCGTCAAGCGCGACATCAAGGACATCCTCAACAGCCCCTACGAGCGCGGCGACCGCGTGCTGGTGCCGATGGGCATGTCCGAGACCGACGACCGCCCGTTCAGCGGCGACAACTTCAAGGCCGCGCTCAAGGACCTGGAGGCCAAGATGCGCGAGGCCGCCGCCAACCTGGAGTTCGAGACCGCCGCCCGCCTGCGCGACGAGATCAAGCGCATGAAGCTGATGGACCTGGAATTCGCCAACGAGGTCCTGGCCGCCACCGGCGACGAGGTCGACCGGGCCGCGCCCAAGCGTATCCGGGCGGAGATCCGCCAGGAGAAGGCCGAGGAGTTCCGGAAGAAGCGGCGGTGACCCTCTCCCCTTGCGGGAGAGGGTGGCCCACGCAGTGGGCCGGGTGAGGGGTCGCGCGGGTCTGTCGGATAGGACTTTCAACCCCTCATCCGACCGCCTCTGGCGGCCACCTTCTCCCGCAAGGGGAGAAGGATACTCCGCTTGCGGAACGTCGTTATCTCACACAAGCTTGACTGGTCACCCGCCGCGTGGAGCGCGCCAACCATGACCGCCAGGATCCTGATCGTCGGCCAGGACGCCGATACGGTCGACTACGCCGCGCCGGGCATCATGCCCGGCATGACGGCCGAGAAGGTCCGCGCGGGCCTGGCCGCCTCGAAGGCGGCGCTGGAGGCCCAGGGCCACGCCTGCGACGTGCTCGAGGTCCAGCCCGACCCGGCCACCGCCGAGGCCGAGGTCCGCGCCGGCTGGCCGGCGCGGCCTACGACGTGGTGGTGGTCGGCGCGGGCATCCGCAATCCGCCGCCCAAGCTCTTCCTGTTCGAGACGGTATTGAACGCCATCCACACGGGCGCGCCGACCGCCCGGATCGCGTTCAACACCCGGCCGGACGACAGCGACGCGGCGGCCCTGCGCTGGTTGACGTGAAGAGGCGGGCGGGACGCTAGGTTCTCGCCTCACCGGCCAACTCGCGATAGTCAGGGCCCCGGCGGCCGCGCGGGCCGCGCCAGGACGCCGCCGCATGACCGAAGGCCCACGGGACGCCGCCGCTGCTCCGGCCTCCTTCGCCGACAAGCTGACCGGGGGGCTGGTGACCATCGCCCTGGTGAGCGGCGGCCTCGCCAGCCTGACACTGATCCAGGTGCTGTTCGAGCACCGCGACGCCCGGATTCTGCGCACCATTCCCGATGTGCTGGTCACCTGGCGCGAGCCGGCCGACCTGTTCCTGCCGATGATGCTGATCGGCGTCGCGCCGCTGATCCTGGTGCCCGGCTTCTTCGGCCTGAACCGCGCCATGACCGTCTTCGCGCTCCGGACCCGCTGGCGCATGGTGGCCCTGGCGGCCGGCGCCGTCGCGGCCGGCGTCGCCTGGGGCGCGTTGGCCGGCCGCGCCGAGGTCGGGGTCGCCACGCGCTTCGGCGCGGCCTGGCTCTATGACGGCAAGCCTCGCGAGCACTGGTCCTGGGGCGCGGCGACCAGCGTTGGCGCGGCCTGCGTCAACCAGCGCGACGAGGCGACGGGCAAGGTCACGCCGCGACTGAACTACGACGTGGCCTTCCCGAGCGGGCGGGAAGCCAACCTGGCGCGCGACGCCGGCGATGTGCGGAAACTGATGGGGCGGCTGGCCCCGATCGACGAGAGCCTGCGGGCGCGGGGCGTGCCGAGGTTCGTCAGCACCGACGAAGGGTGCATGGCCTATTACGGGCGGGGACTATCCCCAGACGAACAGGCGCGGTTGCGCGGCCTGCTCGGCCGCTGAACGCGGCCGTGCGGGCTTTAAGGATCAGCCGATCTGATCGATGACGATGGCGCGCAGCTCGGCGCGCGTGAGGCCCGGCCACACCCAGTCCGAGGCGGCGGGCCGCGTCGACGAGGTCTTGGCATGAGAGGGCGTGGTGTTGCGGAGCTCGCGCCGAATGGCGGCCTCGCGGGTAACGGTGGTTTTCATAAAGTTCCAGACAAGGGCCGGGCGTGTCGCCAGGCCGTAAAGATCGAAAGAGTGGATGGTTCCGCCCGGGAGCGTCGCGAACGACGCGACCAGCGGGCGACGGAAAACGCCTCAGGCGTTCGACCCTTTCTCCGGTTGGGAGACGGCGGGCCGGAAGCGATTAGCGGCTTCCTGTGTAGCATATGGTTAGCCGTTTGTCGGATTCAACCGCCGCGACATGAACGCGCGGGGAGGACACCCTCGGCGGGCCGCCGACGGACGTTGACAGACGACGGCTTTGCAAACCTGATGGCGGGGTTCGCGCGACCGGATGGCCTGGATGCTGATCAGCCTCTTGCTCTTCTTCTACATCTTCATCTGGCCGCTGATCCTGCCCTTGATCTGCATCGTCGCCGTGGCCCGCGCCCCGCGCTCGACCCTGGTGAAGGTCATCGTGCGCATGGCCGTGCTGATCGCGGTGTCGACCCTCCCGCTCATCGTCGAGATCCAGACCGCCGCCGACCACGACCTCCCCGCGGCGTCCCTGATGCTCTATCCGATCGCGGTGGCCTGCCTGGCGGTCACCGCTCTGGTCCGGGCGATGCTGATCGGGGTGGGCAAGAAGGCGCCGGCTTAGGGGCGGCGATCCCCACCCGACCCGCTACGTGGAGCCTCTTTCCCACACGGAGGAGAGAAGAGCGCGACGCGCGAGTTGACGATCCGGCTCCACCATGACTAGAACATTCCATGAACACGCCGTCTCCATTGCGGAAGCTGGGCGGGAGGATCCGGGCGCTGCGGACGGCGGCCGGACTGGCGCCGGCCCGGCTGGCGGCGGCGGCGATGATCGAGGAGGAGACCCTGGCGGCGATCGAGGCGGGGCGGCGCGACCCCGACTATCTGGTCCTGAAGCGGCTGGCCGAGGCGCTGGGCGTCAGCGTCGGGGCGTTGCTGTCGGCGATGGAGGATCCGGACCAGCCTCCGTAGAGCCACATTCCGCTCATCCCCGCGAAAGCGGGGACCCAAGCGGCGGCGGAGCGTAGAGCCCCGAGCCCAGAAGATCAGACTCGGCTTGGGTCCCCGCTTTCGCGGGGATGAGCGGCGTCTAGCGCATATTGGTTCAGAGCCGCCCGACCAGCTCCGACAGCCGGATCTCCAGGGCGCGGGCCAGCTGGAACAGCGTGGTGGCGCTGGGATTGCGCTCGCCGCGCTCCAGCAGGCCGACATAGTTGCGATGCAGGCCGGCCAGCTCGGCCAGGGCTTCCTGGCTGAGGTTCCGGGCCTTGCGGCGGTCGCGGATTTCTCGCCCCAGGGCGGTCAGGTCGGAGTCTTCGGCCACGCGCGACCCTTGCCTTGGTCGCTCCGCGCATCTACACACCTTCAGTGTGTATTTTTCGCGCCGAAGTCGAGGATCACACGCATGGGTCGCCAAACACGTCCGCTGTCCGTCGCCGTCCATCCGGTCGACCGCCATGTCGGCCAGGTGCTGCGCGCCCGCCGCCGGGCGCTGCAGCTCAGCCAGTCGGCGGTGGCAGCCCGCCTGGGGATCAGCTTCCAGCAGCTGCAGAAGTACGAGCGCGGGACCAACCGGATCAGCGCCTCGGCGCTGCACGGCCTGTCGCTGGCGCTGGACCTGCCGGTGGCGCGGTTCTTCGAGGGCTTGGCCGAGCCGCAGAGCCCCGACAGCGCGCGCGGCCGCGACCTGGTCGCCGAGATGGTCGCCGCCCCGGAGGGCCCGGCCCTGGCCGAGGCCTTCCTGAACCTGCCGCCGGGCCCGATCCGCAACCGGCTGACGGCCCTGGCGCGCGCGATCGGGACGGTGCGGTGAGGCCCAGATCCTCCCCCTAGCGGGGGAGAGGGATGCCCTAACTCTCCTCCCCCTCTGGGGGAGGGGGACCGGCGAACGCCGGTGGAGGGGGCTTTGGGGCGAAGTATGGTCGGCGCCGCTTCGCGGACCCCCTCCGTCTCCGCGCGTATTCGCGCGGATCCACCTCCCCTAATGGGGAGGAGATTTCCGCCCCTACCCCACCATCCCCGCCAGCCGCTGGCGGATGATCGCCTCGGCCTCGGCCACGATCCGGTCGACCAGGTCCTTCACCGTCGGCACGTCGTGGATCAGGCCCTGGACCATGCCGGCGGTCCAGACGCCGTGGTCGACATCGCCGCTCTCCAGGCCCTCGCGGCCGCGCGCGCCCTTCACCAGCTGGGCGACGTCCTCAAACTTGGCGCCGCCGGCCCGCTCGATGGCCACGACCTGCTGGCTGATGGCGTTGCGGGCGACGCGAGCGGTGTTGTGCAGGGTGCGGAAGATCAGGTCGGTGGCGCGCTCGTCGTTGGCGACCATGGCCTGCTTGAAGTTCTCGTGGATCGGCGCCTCCACCGTGGCGCAGAAGCGGGTGCCCATGTTGACGCCGTCCGCGCCCAGGGCCAGGGCCGCGACCAGGCCGCGCGCGTCGCCGAAGCCGCCCGAGGCGATCATGGGGATCTTCACCTTGTCGGCGGCGACCGGGATCAGGATCAGGCCGGGGATGTCGTCCTCGCCCGGATGGCCGGCGCACTCGAAGCCGTCGATCGAGATGGCGTCGACGCCCATCCGCTCGGCCGACAGGGCGTGGCGGACGGCGGTGCACTTGTGGATCACCTTGACCCCGTGGGCCTTCAAGTCATCCACGTGCTCTTGCGGCTTGTAACCTGCGGTCTCGACGATCTTGATCCCGCTCTCGATGATCGCCGCCCGGTACTCGGCGTAGGGCGGCGGGGACATGGCCGGCAGGATGGTCAGGTTCACCCCGAACGGCTTGTCGGTCATCTCGCGGGTGCGGGCGATCTCCTTCGCCAGGGCCTCGGGCGTCGGCTGGGTCAGGGCGGTCAGGAAGCCCAGCGCGCCCGCATTGGCGACGGCGCCGACCAGCTCGGCCTTGCCGACCCACTGCATGCCGCCCTGGGCGATCGGGTGCTCGACCCCGAACAGCTCGGTGAAACGGGTCTTGATCGCCATGGCCTGATGCCTCCCTCTGTTTCGAGGGACTATGCGGCGGCGGCCCTAAGGTCAGGCAAGAGGGCGCAAGCGTCCTACTGCAGGCCCGCGCGGCCGATGGCGTAGAAGCGTTCGGCGCGCTGCTCGCGCAGCTGCTGGGCGCTCATATGGGCCATGGCCTTCAGCTCTTCCTCGACCGCGTCGCCGACGGCCTGGATGGCCACGTCCTGGTTCGAGTGGGCGCCGCCGGCCGGCTCGTCGACGATGCGGTCGACGATGCCCAGCTTGATCAGGTCCTGGGCGGTGATGCGCATGTTGGTGGCCGCGTCCTTGGCCCGGGCGCCGTCGCGCCACAGGATCGAGGCCGCGCCTTCCGGCGAGATCACCGAATAGATCGAGTGCTCCAGGATCAGCACGCGGTTGGCGCCGGCGAGCGCGATGGCTCCGCCCGAACCGCCCTCGCCGACGATCGTGGCGACCATCGGGGTGCCCAGGGTCAGGCAGCGCTCGGTCGAGCGGGCGATGGCCTCGGCCTGGCCGCGCTCCTCGGCGCCCAGGCCCGGATAGGCGCCGGCGGTGTCGACGAAGGTGATGACCGGCAGGGAGAAGCGCTCGGCCATGTCCATCAGCCGGACGGCCTTGCGGTAGCCTTCCGGGCGGGCCATGCCGAAGTTGTGCTTCAGGCGCGTGGTGGTGTCGTGGCCCTTCTCGTGGCCCATGACCACGACGGGCTGGCCGCGGAAGCGGCCCAGGCCGCCGACGATAGCCTGGTCGTCGGCGAACTTGCGGTCGCCGCGCAGCTCGACGAACTCGTCGATCAGGCCCGCGACATAATCGCGCAGGTGCGGACGCTGCGGATGCCGGGCGACCATGGTCTTCTGCCAGGCGTCCAGATTGGCGTAGGCCTCCTTGCGGAGTTCCTGGGCGCGGTCGCGCAGGGCCTGGATCTCGAGGTCGAACGCCCCCGGTCCAGCGGTCTCGGAGAGCCGGGACAGCTCCTCGATTTTGCTTTCCAGGTCAGCGATTGGGCGTTCGAAATCGAGATAATGGGCGGCCATGGACTCTTAAACGTCGCCGTGAATGAAAGGGTGCGAACCTAGTGGCGGAATGCGCCGAGGGAAAGAGGCGAGATTCCGTCGGGCAACCGCCCTCATGACGCCTCGTTTTATCCACAGGCTGAAAGACGCCTTCCCCAGGTGAGTCTCGAAACGAGACTCTCTGCTCTGGTGAATCGCGACATAGAGTCCTATGTTCTTTTGTAGCAGGTCGCGGAAGACGACTTGCGCCCGCGGCCCCCGCCATCGAACGTGAGCGGCCCCGCCTGATGAGAGCGCACAGTTCCCATGCAGGTGTTCACTTTTTTCTGTGTCGAGTCCGACGGCTCGGTCCCCCGCTTCGACGTCACGGCCTGCGCCGATGACAAGGCCGCCCGCGCGCGCGCCTTCGAACTCCTGGACATGCACCACCGCTGCGACTTCGTCGAAGTCTGGCGCGGCTCGCAGCGCGTGTTCGACGTCAGCGCCCAGGCGGTGGCCGCCTAGAGCGCGCCGCCTTCCGCGCGCCATGTCCCGCGCGACGCATGATTGCGCCGCAACCTGAGCGGCTGTAGCCTCCGCGTCCGGATGGCGCCCGAGACGGGCTCCGCATTCCGGAAGGCCGCCGCTCCATGGACGCCACCGTCCTTTCCGCGCCGCTGATCCCACCCGCCCCGAAAGTTCACGCCCGTCCCCTCGGCGGCTCGGTCCTCGGCGACGTCCGGATCGCCCTCGAGATGGGCCGCAACCTGATCGGGGCCTGGTCCGAGGCCGACTTCGACGACCTGATCACCCCCTATCGCTTCATGGGCCAGCCGGGTCTGGTGGTCAGCGACCCCGTCGGCGTGCGTCAGGTCCTTTCGTCTCCCCATTTCCGCCGCCCGGTGAAGCTGGGCCGCCCCTTGAAGCCGCTGGTCGGCGAGGGCCTGCTGCTCAGCGAGGGCGAGGCCTGGAAGCGGCAGCGCAAGAGCCTGGCCCCGGTCTTCACCCCCGCCGCGATCGGCGGCCTGACGCCGCACTTCGTCGACGCTGGCGCCACGCTGGTCGAACGCCTGGCCGGCCGCGATCGCGCCAACCTGTCGGAGGCCTTTCACCACGCCGCCCTCGACGCCGTGCTCCGCGCGCTCTTCTCGCGCCGCGCCGACCAGGATGGCGCCGTGCTCGCAGAGATCGCCCGCCGCTACCTGGAGGGACCTGCGCATTTCCGCTTCCTCGACTTCGTCGGCCGGGGCCTCGACGACCTGACCTTCGCCGATGGCGACCGCCGACGGCTGGGCGGGCGCTGGCTGGCGGCGGTCGATGCGATCATCGCCGAGCGGCGCGTCGCGCCTCAAGCCGGCGACCTGCTGGACCGCCTGCTGGCCGCGCGCGACGAGGACGGCCGCCCCCTGCCCGACCACGAGGTGCGCGACCAGTGCAGCTCGATGCTGGCGGCGGGCTTCGAGACCACCTCGCGGCTGCTGTTCTGGGCGACCTATCTTCTGGCCCTGGACCCGGCGACGCAGGACCGCGTCCGCGCCGAGGTCCAGGCCTTCCCGGCCGCGCGCGTGGCCGGCCTGGACGACCTCAAGGCCTGGCCGCTGATGCGGTCGGTGCTGTTCGAGACCCTGCGGCTCTATCCCGCCGCCCCGACCTTCGGCCGCCAGGCCCTGGTCGATGGCGAGGTGCTGGGCCATCCGATCCAGGCTGGCGGCTCGGTCACCATCAGCCCGTGGCTGATGCACCGGCACCGCAAGCTGTGGGACGCCCCGACCGCCTTCCGGCCCGAGCGCTTCATCGACCAGGCCCATCCCTGGGGCCACGAGGCCTTCATCCCGTTCGGCGCGGGCCCGCGCGTCTGCATCGGGGCCGGCTTCGCCCTGGCGGAGGCCCAGATCGTGCTGGCCAGCCTGTTGGCGCGGTTCCGGCTGGCCATGGCCGACGAGCGGCCCGTGCTGCCCAAGGCCTCGATCACTCTGGGGCCCGACCACGAACCCGAGTTCGTTCTGGAGCCGATCCTGCAAGCGCAGACTTAGATGGGCGCGGCCTTGATGCCGGTGCTAGGAAGCGCGAGCTTCCGCCCATCGCTTCAGGGGATCTCCGCATGACCGACGCCGTCCACACCCGCCCGTTCGCCACGGCCACCGACACCGGCAGCGGCGGCCTGCAGACCTTCGTCACGGCGGGGCCGTCGACGATCGTGGCCGACATCTCGGTCGCCCAGGGCGGGCTGGACCTGGGGCCCGACCCGCACGAGCTGGTCGCCGCCGGCCTGGCGGCCTGCACCAGCATGACCCTGCGGCTCTACGCCAACCAGAAGGGCTGGGAGATCAGCGCCATGCACGTCGAGGTCTTCTCGCACTTTGACGCCGACCAGACCCCGCACGAGCGCTTCGAGCGGATCATCACCCTCGAAGGCAACCTCAACGACGACCAGCGCGAGCGCCTGTTCCAGATCGCCGACAAGTGCCCGATCCACAAGCTGCTGACGGCGGGGGCCAGGGTGGTGACGACGGTGGGCGGGGAGTGAGGATCCCGCCCCTCTCTCCTCCCCCTTAGGGGGAGGGGGACCGGCGAACGCCGGTGGAGGGGGCTTTGGGGCGCTGAACGTCAGAACCGCTTGCGCGGACCCCCTCCGTCTCGATGCGTATTCGCATCGATCCACCTCCCCCTAATGGGGAGGAGGGCTAAAACCCGTACAGCGCCTTGTACTCCGCGTCCTTGCCCGCGATCTGCCGCGCGCAGTCGACCATCACCTTGGCCTGTTTCCAGGTCGCGTCGTCCTGCATCTTGCCGTCGAGCATGGCCACGCCGGTGCCGTCCGGCATCGCCTCCAGGATGCGCTTGGCGAAGGCGACCTCGTCGGGGGCGGGGCTGAACACCGTCTTGGCGATGGCGATCTGGCTGGGGTGCAGGCTCCAGGCGCCGGCGCAGCCCATCAGGAAGGCGTTGCGGAACTGCTGCTCGCAGGCCACGGGATCGTCGATGGCGCCGAACGGGCCATAGAACGGCTTGATACCATGGGCGGCGCAGGCGTCGACCATCTTGGCGAAGGTGTAGTGCCAGAGATCCTGCTGCACGGACACGCGCGGCGATCCGTCCGCATGCGGATCCTCGATGACGCGGTAGCCCGGATGGCCGCCGCCGACCCGGGTGGTCTTCATCGCCCGGCTGGCGGCCAGGTCGGCCGGGCCGAGTGAAATGCCCTGCATGCGCGGGCTGGCGCCGGCGATGGCCTCGACGTTCATCACCCCCTCGGCGGTCTCCAGGATGGCGTGCAGCAGGATCGGCCGGGTGACGCCGTGCTTGGCCTCCAGCGAGGCTAGCAACTGGTCCATGTAGAAGATGTCCCAGGGCCCCTCGACCTTGGGGACCATGATCACGTCGATCTTGTCGCCGGCCTTCTCGACGATGGTGGCGACCTCGTCCAGGTGCCAGGGCGAGTTCAGGCAGTTGATCCGGGTCCAGAAGCCGACGCCCAGCGCCTTGAAGTCGACCTCGCGCGACATCGCCACCAGCCCGGCCAGGGCCGCGCCCTTGGCGTCGGCGGGGATGGCGTCCTCCAGATTGGCCAGGATCACGTCGACGGTCGGGGCGATCTCGGCGACCTTGGCGCGGACCTTGTCCAGGTGCGGCGGCACGAAGTGGATCATCCGCTCCACGCGAGCGGGCGGCTCGCGATACGGCGTCGGCGCCCCGATGGCCAAGGGTTTGAAAAAGCCGCGCGCGGTTTTCATATGATCGCACTCCCCGTTTTTTGTTCTGCCCAAGCCCGCTCATCCCCGCGAAAGCGGGGATCCAAGCGGAGCTGACCGAGGGCGCGCCTGATCTTCGGCTTGGGTCCCCGCTTTCGCGGGGATGAGCGAAATTGGGAGCCATTTCGCAATTGCGAGAAGATTGCGGCGGCGCGGCATGAAGGTCAAGACTGACGCGCGGGTCAGGTCTTGCCCGCCGATGGCGGCGGGGGCCGGGGCGCCTCCTCCGGATCCTCGCGCTCGAGGTCGGCGGCGGCGTCGTTGCTGGAGCCTGGCTTGACCCGGGCGGCGGCCTTGCGGCGGCGGGCGGCGGGCTCCAGGCGCAGGCTGGTCAGGGCGTCCTCGCCCTCTTCTCCGAACAGCCCCCGAACGCGGATGTCGCGCTGCGGATAGGGGATCTCGATCCCCGCCCCGCGCAGCGCGTCGTCGATCAGCCAGGTATAGGCCGCGAAGATCGCCGCCGGGCGGCGCACGGCCTCGACGGTCGGCCAGACGATCAGCTCGAACTTCAGGGCGTGCTCGCCATAGCCGACCAGCCAGACCTGGGCGCGCCGGCTGGCGTCGTCGGGCGAGGTGAACGGCGCGGCCTTGGCGGCCTTCAGCACCGCCTCGCGCACCCTGTCCTTGTCGGCCCCGAAGGCGGTGACGAACGGCACGCGGATGCGGCGGTTGGTGCCGCGCAGGGTCCAGTTGATCACCTGGTCGTTCACCAGCACCGAGTTGGGCACGACGATGTCGGTGCTGTCGTTGGTGCGGATGCGGGTGGCGCGCGGGCCGATCTCGTGGACCACGCCACGCCCGCCGTTGGGCAGCTCGACGAAGTCGCCCACCGCCACCAGGCGCTCGAACACCAGGGAAACCCCCGAGGCGAAGTCCTTGATGATCCCCTGCAGGCCCAGGCCCACGCCGACGCCCAGGGCCCCGGCAAAGACGGTCAGCGAGGTCAGGTCCAGGCCCATGGTCGACAGGCCGGCCATCACCCCGATGATCACCAGGCCGTAGGTGGCGACCTTCTCGACGACGTACAGCGAGGCGGCGCTGCCCGCCGCCCGCTCGCGCAGCCGGCGCAGGCCCGCCGAGGTCAGCCGCGCGGCGATGATGGCGGCCACGACGATCAGCACCCCGGCCGCCAGCCCGCCGACCGTCACCGACGCCTTGCCCAGCTTCAGGAGTTCGAAGGAATCGAGCGTGCGAAGCGGGTTTGCGGCCATGGGTGGGAGTGTGCGGGAAGGTCGCGCGAAGGATCAAGGGTCCTGCGCGCCATGCCCCCGCCCTACCGCACCCAGTTCACCGCCACCGCCGGCGTCACCGAGGCCGTCGTGTTGCGCCCCGCCGGCACGATCCGCGCGCCGACGATCACCCCGACGCTGGGGCTGAAATTGTATTCCACCGCCGGGGCCAGGATCAGCGCCTCGCTGACCGGATAGCGGCGCTCGAAGGCCGCGCCGTCCAGCTGGCCCGTGACCTTGGTCGAGGCGTCGCGCTGCCAGCCGATGTCCATGGCGGCCACCCAGTTGCGGGTGAGGCTGTATTCGAAGGCCAGGTTGACCAGGAAACTGTCGCCCGGCTGGGCCTTGCCGGCGAACCCCTTGGCCGTGCCGTAGACGCTGGCGCCCTTGAGCCTGGCGGTGTCCGAGCGGGTGTAGGCCACGTTCAGCCGCGTGCGCAGGATGCGGCCGTTCGGGGTCCAGAAATAGTATTGCGAGTTGACGCCGAGGGTCGTGGCGTAGGCGCCGCTGCCGAAGCCGTCGTTGGGCCGCTCGTCCAGGCCGTCGTGGCGGCCGATAGGCAGGTTCTCCTGCAGCATGACCGAGAGGGTCGGGACGCGGCCGCCTTCCTTGTACTGGGTCAGGCGGTACTGGACCTGGGCGGTCAGGTCGCCGATCCCCAGCCCCTGGCTCCAGCGTCCGCCCGCGCGGCGATAGCCCAGGTGCGGGATGAAGCCGGCGGTCAGGGTGTCGGTGACGCCGTACAGCATGTAGGCCGACGAGCCGATGTTGTCGGCGTCCGGGGCGCCGTGGCGCTTGCCGTCGGCGTCGAAGCGACCGTACGGCTTGGCGTCGTAGAGATAGGGCTCGAACAGGATATGACCCTTGGGCAGGGTCGAGGCGCCGGACGCCAGCAGCGGCCCGGTCCACCAGGCGTCGTCCAGGCTCTGGCGTTCCGGATTGGGGCGTTGAGGATCGAGGCTTGGGG
This sequence comes from Caulobacter segnis, assembly GCF_019931575.1. NCBI lineage: Bacteria > Pseudomonadati > Pseudomonadota > Alphaproteobacteria > Caulobacterales > Caulobacteraceae > Caulobacter > Caulobacter segnis. Next base: position 4,034,559 of record NZ_CP082923.1, read on the forward strand.
GCGCGTCGGCCAGGGCCGGCGGGGCCAGGGTCAGAAAGGCCGTCGCCAGGGCGGCGCGGCGGATGGTCCAGCTCATGGAGGTCCTCCCGATCAGCATCGCCGCCGCCTTAGGGCGCGTTCGGTCGCGACGCCGCCCGGAACTTGCGGCAGGACGATCCCGATGCTGTCAGCAGGCCTTTTGGTCGCCCTTCTCCCCCTGCGGGAGAAGGTGGCCCGGAGGGCCGGATGAGGGGTCGCGTCAACGAGAACCGCCGCGACAGCTGTTCGGCTGTAACGGCGGTTATGGCTTTCAACCCCTCACCCGACCGCCTGCGGCGGCCACCCTCTCCCGCAAGGGGAGAGGGAGTCTTTTACCGCCCGACCATCGCCATGCCGGCGGGAGCATAGCGGTCGCCCTCGATCGCCGTTTCCGGCACGGCGGCGGCGATGCGGGCCAGGTCTTCGGGCGAGAGCACGACGTCGACGGCGCCGATGTTCTCCTGCAGGCGCGGAATCTTGGTGGTGCCGGGGATCGGGGCGATGTCCTCGCCCTGATGCAGGATCCAGGACAGGGCCAGCTGGGCCGGGGTGATCCCCTTCTCGGCGGCGATCTGGGTCAGGGCCTCGACCAGGCTAAGATTCTTGGTCAGGGCCTCGCCCTGGAAGCGCGGCAGGCCGCGGCGGAAGTCGTTCTCGGCCAGGGTCTCGGGCTTGATCGCGCCGGTCAGCAGGCCCCGGCCCAGCGGGCTGTAGGGCACCAGGCCGACGCCCAGCTCACGCAGGGTCGGCAGGATCTCGGCCTCCAGCTCGCGGAACCACAGCGAATACTCGCTCTGCAGGGCCGCGACGGGCTGGACGGCGTGGGCCTTGCGGATGGTCGCCGCGCCGGCTTCCGACAGGCCGAAGTGCTTGACCTTGCCCTCGGCGATCAGGTCCTTGACCGCCCCGGCCACGTCCTCGATCGGCACGTTGGGATCGACGCGGTGCTGGTAGAACAGGTCGATGACCTCGACGCCCAGGCGCTTCAGCGAGGCCTCGGCGACTTCGCGGATGTGCTCGGGCCGACTGTTGACCCCGCGCATGCGCGAATAGCCCGAACCCAGCCCCTCGGGGCCGATGTCGAAGCCGAACTTGGTGGCGATCACCACCTTGTCGCGGAAGGGCTTCAGCCCCGCCCCGACCAGCTCCTCGTTCAGGAACGGGCCGTAGACCTCGGCGGTGTCGAAGAAGGTGATTCCCAGCTCGACGGCCTTGGCCAGCACCTCGTTCGCGGCGCTGGCGGTCAGGGGCGTCCCGTAGACCTGGTTCATCCCCATGCAGCCGAGGCCGATGGCCGACACTTCCAGGCCGTCGCCGAGTTTGCGCGTCTTCATGGGGGGATCTCCTTGTGCGGATGGCCAGGCGGCCCCTGCCGCCGGCCGTTCGAAGATGGGGCCTGGATCGCGCCGGATAAGGCCCGGTCGCTCACCACTCTGCTGAGCGCAATTCAGCAATCGCCCCCGCGCTAATCACCGACATGAAGGAATTTCACGGCCGATGTCGGAACGGTCGCTCCGGTTTCGTCCTAGGATCGCGACAACGGAGGACGCCCATGCCCAAGATCACCCCGTTCCTGTGGTTCGACAACCAGGCCGAGGAGGCCGCCAAGCTGTATGTCTCGATCTTCCCGAACGCGCGGATCATCGACGTCGCCTACTATCCCGGCGAGGCGCCCGGCGGCGGCAAGCCGGGCAAGGTGATGACCGTGGCCTTCGAGATCGACGGCCAGAAGATCACCGCTCTCAACGCCGGCCCGACGTTCAAGCTGGACGAGGCCTTTTCGTTCGTCATCGACTGCGACGGCCAGGACGAGGTCGATCACTATTGGAACGCCCTCACCGCCGATGGCGGGCAGGAGAGCCAGTGCGGCTGGCTGAAGGACCGATACGGCCTGTCGTGGCAGGTCACGCCGCGCCAGCTGATCGAGGCGACCACCAGCCCGGACCGCGAGGCCGCCGGCCGCGCCTTCCAGGCCATGATGGGCATGAAGAAGATTGACGTCGCCCAGATCCAGGCGGCGTTCCGGGGAGAGTAGAACACCCCCACCATTCTCCCCCTAACATGCCTCCCTGGGCCTTGTGCCCAGGGCCCAGGTTTCAGCTGGCATGAAGGCGGCCAGGTGTTCGCTAGCGCTGACGGCGCACGGCTCGCAAGCTCCCAGCCCAGCCGCGCCATGGGTCCTCGCCACAAGGGCGAGGAAGGCGGTGTTGTTTTAGCGTGTGACTTCTAAACGCCGCTCTCCGCCTTCACCGGCATGTTCGCCCGGTAACGGAAATTGCTCAGCCGCGCCTCGCCCATCCCGGCGGCGTAGAGCCCGACGCGCAGGGCGAGGAACCCGCCGAACACGTTGTGGTGCAGGCCCGACACCTCCATCCGCGTGCCGTGGCGCGTCCAGGTCCGGCCGTTGTCGTACGAGTAGTGGAAGGTCACCACGTTCTCGACATTGCCGATCCGCAGCCGGACCTCGCGGACGTCGTGCGCGATCCGCGCCCAGGGCAGCTCCTCGGAATATTCGAAGATCTTCAGGGCCGTCGGGGTGAAGCCCAGGCCCACGAAGGCCTTGTGATTGTAGAACAGCAGGATCCCCGCCTCGGCCTCGCCAGACAGCGTGATCGTCACCTCGGTCTCGTACGAGCGGTCGCCGACCAGGCAGGTCAGCGGCGCAGAGTCGGCCGGCGAGGTCCCGCGCCCCGCCAGCCGCAGGCCGCCGGGGACGAAGGCCGCGCGGCCGGCCTCGTCGGGCTTGGGATCGTGGAAACTCCACTGCACGCCGAAGCGGTCCTTCGAGAAGTCGTCCGACAGGCCAGGCGCGGACGGTCCCGTCACGCCTCCCTTGGGCTTGGGCAAGGGCTTGGAAAGGTCGCCGCCCAGGACCCGGAACCAGCCGTCGGCGGTCCACTCGACCGGCGCCAGCAGGGTCTGGCGGCCCAGGGTGCGGTAGCCGTTCTCGTAGCCGTGATAGACCATCCACCAGTCGCCGGCCGGCCCCTCGACCAGGCTGGCGTGGCCACGCGACCACCAGGGCTCGGCGGCGCTCCTTGTGCGGACCAGCGGGTTGCGCGGGCAGTGCTCCCAGGGCCCGTGGATCGAGCGCGAGCGGGCGGCGATGACCATGTGGCCGGTAGCCGGCCCGGCCGTGCCGCCGACGGCGGTGATCAGGTAGAACCAGCCGCCCCGCCGCAGCAGCTTGGGTCCCTCCGGCGCGAAGTTCTCGACCACCCAGTCGTCGGGATAACGCCAGGGCTCGTAGGCCTTCTCCAGCGGCCCGTCGGTCGCCAGGCCGTCGTCGGTCAGGCGGATCCTGCGCACGCCGTTGACGAACAGATAGCGCCGGCCATCCTCGCCGACGACGTGGCCGGGATCGATGCAGCCCGAGATCTTCAGGTCGACGGGCTCACTCCACGGCCCCTCGATGCGGTCGGCCCAGATGGCGTAGATCGACCAGCCCTCGCCCTTCGGATCGGCCGGGATGTAGATGAAGTAGCGGCCATCGTGCTTGATCAGGTCGACCGCCCAGATGACCCCCAGCGGCTTGTGGAGCGCCGCCCCCACGGGGCTCCAGTTCACCAGGTCCGTCGATTTCCAGATCACCAGGCCGGGATACGAGAAGAACGACGAGAACGTCATGTAGTAGGTCCCGCCATCCTTCAGGATGGTCGGGTCCGGATGGTCGCCGCTGACGATCGGATTGCGGAACGTCCCGTCGCCCAGGTCCGCCTTGCGCTGGCCCCCGGCGCCGACGCCCCAGGTGGGAGCGCTGGCCGGCGCGGCGGGCGGCGCGGCCTCGGCCAGGGCGGGCAAGGCGGCCCCCGCCAGCAGGCCCTTGAACAGATGACGACGCGGCAGGGCCATGCGGAGAGGTCCGAGATTGATAGCGCTATCAATCTCTAGAGAGGCGCTCCCGCGTCGTCCAGAAATACGGCCTCAGGCCTTCTTCACGAACTCGGTGCGCAGGACCAGGCCCTTCACCTTGTCGACATTGGCCTCGATCTCTTCGGGGTCGCCGGTCAGGCGGATCTTCTTGACCACCGTGCCGCGCTTGAGCGTGACGCCGCCCGAGCCCTTGACCTTGAGGTCCTTGATCAGGGTGACGGTGTCGCCGTCGGCCAGGACATTGCCGTTGGAGTCGCGGGTTTCGTCGGACATGGAAGCCTCGTTCGGATCGGGCGCCATCGGCAAACCCACACACTAAGTACGGGCTTTCCTAAGGTTTTCCCGGCGCGGGTCAACCGGGCGTCTTCTTCCGCCCTCCGTCTGGGCGTCCCAGCGGGTGCTTGGTCTGGACGACCTGGGCCAGGTGTTCGCCGGCCACGTGGGTGTAGATCTGGGTCGTGGCGATGTCGGCGTGGCCCAGCAGGGTCTGGATGACCCGCAGGTCCGCGCCGCCCTCCAGCAAATGGGTGGCGAAGGCGTGGCGCAGGACGTGCGGGCTGACCTTGGCGCGGTCGATGCCGGCGGCGATGGCGGCGTCTTCCAGCAGTTGCGAGACGCGCCGGGCGGTCAGCCGGCCGCCAGCCCCGCGCGAGGGGAACAGCCAGGGGCTCTCCTTACTCCCCTTGGCCAGGAAGGCTGGCCGCTGGACGAGATAGGCCTTCACCGCCGTGCGGGCCGCGTCGTTGAGGGGCGCCAGCCGCTCCTTGCCGCCCTTGCCCTTGACGATCAGGTAGGCCGGATCGCGCGCCAGGGCCGTCAGCGGCAGGGCCAGCAGCTCGGAGATCCGCAGACCCGAGGCGTAGATCAGCTCGATAATGCAGGTCAGGCGCAAGCCCTGGGCCCCGTCCTTCTGGATGGCGGCGGCCAGCAGGCGCTCGATCTCCTGGCGCTCCAGCACCTTGGGCAGCGGGCGGCCGGCCTTGGGGGCGGCGACGCGGCGGGAGGGATCGTCCTGACGCCAGCCTTCGCCCAGCACGAAGCGGTAGAACTGGCGCACCGAGGAGCGGCGGCGGGCGGCGGTGGCCGGCGACAGGCCGCGCGCGCCCAGGTCCTGGAAATAGGCCTCGATGGTCTCGGCGGCGGCGTCGTCCAGGTCGTGGCCCGAGCGGGCGAGGAAGGCGCGGGCGTCTTCCAGGTCCTTGCCGTAGGCGGTCAGGGTGTTGCGGGCCGCCGCGCGCTCGACGGCCATCATCTCGAGGAAGGCGTCGACCCAGCCGGCTCCCTTCGTGCTCATCTGGCCGTGCTCATTTCACGAAGGCCAGGCCCAGGATTCCCTCGACCACGATGGCGCGGGCGTCGGCGTCCAGGCCGGCGCGGTTCAAGGCGTGGGCGATGCGGGCGCGGTCCACGGGGATCGGGCCGGTCGCGCCGGCGTCGACCGCGATCGACAGGGCCAGCAGGCCGGCCTCGCCCTTGCGCCTGGCCGCCGCGGCGTCCTCCAGAACGATGACCCGCGCCGGCGAGGCGGCGGGCTTGCCGAGGTCGAAGCCGGCGAACTGAGCGCGGGCGTCGGCGCTCAGAGCCCCGCCCAGGCTGGCCAGCAGCACGGCGGCGGCCTGGGTCTTGCCGCCGCCCGAGACGCCGCGACCGATCAGGTTGTCCAGCACCTGGGCGTCGACCTTGCCGGAAGCGGCCGCGATCAGGGCGTCGAGGATGGCCAGGTCGGCGGTCGTCGCGCCGGGAATGGTGTCGCCGGTCAGGCGGCCGCGAATGGCCTGGGCGCTGGCGACGTCGCCGGCCGCCAGGGCCGCGCGGGCCATCAGCACGGGGTCGCGCAACGGCGCGCCGGCGGCGGCCAGGGCGGCGATCGAGGCGGACGAGGCGCGCGACGCGTCCAGGAACGCGGGAAGCGTCTTGGCCTGGCGCAGAAAGGCCAGGTCCGAGGTCTCCTGCGCGGTCAGGTCGGCGCCGGGCGCGACGCCCGACAGGTCGCCGCCGGTCTTGAGCACGGCCTTGAGCGCCGGCGAGGCCGAGGCGATGGCGGCGGCCGACTGGACGTCGAGGTTCAGGCGGCGCGACAGGGCGTAGTTGACGCCGTTCTTCAGGCTGGGCGCGCCGGCCTTAAGGTTAGAGGAGGGCGCCGTCCCGGCCAGGGCCGCGCCCATCAGCCGGGCGTAGTCGAGGTCCTTGGTCTGTTGCTGGGCCAGCTGGAAGGTCAGCTGGGCGGCGTCGGTCTGGCCGGCCTTCAGCTGGCAGAAGGCCCGCAGGCGCAGCCAGTAGGCGCCGCCGCGATCGACGGTCAGGGCGTCCTGCGTGCGGCAGGCCTTGTCGTCGTCGCCGGTGATCAGGGCGGCCTCGGCCGTGGCCATCGACAGGGCGGCGCTGCCCGGCGCGCCGGTCGCGCGGTCGAGGATGGCGTTGGCGCCCTTGGCCTCGCCCAGGGCGATCAGGGCCAGGGCCCGCTGGGCGCCCATCTCGACGTCGTCGCCCACCCCGGCCGGGCCGTTGGCGCCGGTCGACAGCAGCCGCCGCGCCAGGTTGGCGAAGGCCGGCGACAGGGGCTTGGGGCCGGCCAGCTTGGGCAGCACATCGCGCATGATGTCGGGCGCGGCGTCCTTCCAGAGGTCGCCGGGCAAGCCGGTGTCGGCCACCGGGCCGGAGAAGTAGTCGGGGGCGGCCAGGCTCTTGACCTTGACCTCTTCCTGGGCGGCCGCCGGAGCGACGGCGGCCAGGGCCAGCAGCAGCGCCAGGGCGCTTCGAGAACGCATCGAAATGACCATGGACCGGTTATGACGCATGACGGGGTTCTCGCAAACTTGGCGGTTTGGCCAAGCGTCGTGTAAACCCGCGACCGCATCATGACCGAGCCCGACCAAAACCTGGAAACCACCGCCCCCCAGGCCGCCCCCGCGCCGAGGGACGACCTCGCCCCGCTGCGCGAGAAGACGATCGTGCTGGTCGGGCTGATGGGCGTGGGCAAGTCCAGCGTCGGGCGGCGGCTGGCGGGCGTCCTGGGCCTGCCGTTCCGCGACGCCGACCACGAGGTCGAGGCCGCCGCCGGCCGGTCGATCTCGGAGATCTTCGCCGAACTGGGCGAGGCCGCCTTCCGCGACGGCGAGCGCCGGGTCATCGGCCGCCTGCTGGACGAGCCGCCGCACGTGCTGGCCACCGGCGGCGGGGCCTTCGTCAATCCCGAGACCCGGGCCCTGATCAACCAGAAGGCCGTCTCGGTCTGGCTGAAGGCCGACATCGACCTCTTGGCCCGCCGCGTCTCGCGCAAGGACAACCGGCCGCTGGTCAAGGGCAAGGACCCGGTCGAGGTCCTGACCCAGCTGGCCGAGGTCCGCTATCCCGCCTACGCCGAGGCGCAGGTGCATGTTCAGACCGGCGACACGCCGCACATGGTGGCGGTCGACGCCATCCTGGCGGCCCTGCGCCAGAGCCGCGCGTAAGGAGTTCGTCCATGATCCGCACCGTTTCCGTGGGCCTGGGCGACCGCGCCTATGACGTCGTCATCGGTCCGGGCCTGATCGACCGGGCCGGCGAGCGGATCGCGCCGGTCTTGGGCAAGCGCAAGCGCGTGGCCATCGTCACCGACTCGAACGTCGGCGAGCATCACGGCGAACGCCTGGCCGTCTCGCTGGAGAAGGCCGGGATCGCCGTCGATGTGATCAGCATCCCGCCGGGCGAAGAGAGCAAGAGCTTCGAGGGCTTGGCCGACCTGTCCGACCGCCTGCTGGCCCTGGGCCTGGAGCGTGGCGACCAGATCGTGGCCTTCGGCGGCGGCGTGGTCGGCGACCTGGCCGGCTTCGCGGCGGCGATCTACAAGCGCGGCATCGACTTCGTGCAGGTGCCGACCACCCTGCTGGCCCAGGTCGACAGCTCGGTCGGCGGCAAGACCGCCATCGACACCCCGCGCGGCAAGAACCTGATCGGCGCCTTCCACCAGCCGCGCCTCGTCCTGGCCGACCTGGACGTGCTGTGCACCCTGCCCGCCCGCGAGCTGGCCTGCGGCTACGCCGAGATCGTCAAGTACGGCCTGCTGGGCGACTTCGCCTTCTTCGAATGGCTGGAGAAGAACGTCCACGCGGTGCTGGAGCGCGACGTCGACGCCCTGGTCCGCGCGGTTGGCCGCAGCGTCGAGATGAAGGCCGAGATCGTCGCCGAGGACGAGAAGGAGGCCGGCCGCCGCGCCCTGCTGAACCTGGGCCACACCTTCGGCCACGCGATCGAGGCCGAGATGGGCTTCGGCGACGCCCTCAAGCACGGCGAGGCGGTCGGCGTGGGCATGGCCCAGGCGTTCCGCTTCTCGGCCCGGCAGGGCCTGTGCCCCAGCCAGGACGCCGTCCGCGCCACCGTCGCCATCAAGGCCGCCGGCCTGCCGACCACCCTGGCCCAGGTCCGCTCCCAGCCCTTCTCGGCCGACGCCCTGGTCGCCCACTGCGGCCAGGACAAGAAGGCCGAGGGCGGCGCCCTGACCTTCGTCCTCGTGCGCGGCATCGGCGACGCCTTCGTGGCCAAGGACGTGGACCGCGCCGCGCTGAAGGCTTTCCTGATCGAGGAAGGCGCGGTTTAGCGACCAGCGCCCTCCTCCCCTCTGGGGGAGGAGGGGTGAGCGCCTAACCCCGCTTGCGCCCCTTCAGCGCCAGCGAGATCCCCGCCGCCAGGAAGTAGAAGGCCCCGAACGCGGCGTAGGGCGCGATCTCCACGGCCGCCGGCGGATGGCCGCCGCCGCCGATCGAGCGGGCGATCATGAAGACGCCGGCCAGCATCGACTGGGCGCCGCTCAGCACCATCGGCCACTGCGCGCCCACGGCGCGCCAGCGGCGGACGCCGGCGACCAGCTGCAGCAGGCCCGCGAAGCCGGCCCACACGCCGAACACGGTCAGGACCCGGCCCGGCTCCGTCAGCAACGCCAGCAGTACGGCGCCAGCGACCAGCAGGCTGACCGCCACGTTGAAGGTCTGGGGCGGATTGGCCCGGAAGCCGCCGTTCGAGCGGGCGTCCAGGGCGTTGGCCAGGGCGTCCCAGGCCGGATACGCGACCAGCAGCACGCCGGCGGCCAGCGGATTGCCCGCCCCCACCGCGACGGCGGCCAGGATCCAGGCGACGGACACGCCGGCCCGCAGGAAATAGTAGCGCTTGAGCGCGTTGGCGTCGTCGGAATGGACGGGGGCGTGGGCCATGGCGGCCTCCCTGAAGCGTTGAGCGATTTATATGCCGAGACATTATATGTCGCGACATATGATTGCCTCTAGCGACACCCCGCCGGCGAGTCCAGCCGATATTTGTCACGACATATATTTTCGCTGTAGGTAACCGTGCGACCAGGAGCCCGCCGTGTCCGACTACATCCCCACGCTCGACCAGCAGCTTTGCTTCTCGCTGTACGGCGCCAGCATGGCGATCAACCGCGCCTACAAGCCGCTGCTGGACGCCCTGGAGATCACCTATCCGCAGTACCTGGTGCTCAGCGCCCTGTGGGAGACCGACGGCCTTTCGGTCGGCGCCATCGGTGAACGGCTGGGCCTGGACTCCAGCAACGTCACGCCGCTGGTCAAGCGCATGGAGGGCGCGGGCCTGGTCAGCCGCGTCCGCAATCCCGCCGACGAGCGTCAGGTGGTGGTCAGCCTGACCGACGCCGGCCGCGACCTGCAGGTCCGTAGCACCTGCCTGGGCCAGACCCTGTTCGCCGCCGGCGGCATGAGCATCGAACAGCTGGTGCGGCTGAACAAGGACGTCCAGGCGTTCAGGGACTCGGTCGCGCGCTTTGTCAGCGACGCGCCGAAGCCTTAGGAGAGACCCATGCTGACCGCCCTCCTCGGCCTCGCCCCCGTCGTCATCGCGCTGCTGACGCTCTCGGCCCTCTTCTCGGCGGCCGAGACCTCGATGACCGGCGCCAGCCGGGCGCGGATGCACCAGCTGGAGCGCGAGGGCGATCGGCCCGCGCGGCGCGTCAACAAGCTGCTGTCCGACCAGGAGACGATGATCGGGGCCGTCCTGCTGGGCAACAACCTGATCAACATCCTGGCCTCGGCCCTGGCGACCCAGGTGCTGACCACCCTGATCCCCGGCCCCTGGGGCGTGGCCGTGGCGACGGCGGTGATGACCGTGCTCGTCCTGGTCTTCGCCGAGGTGCTGCCCAAGACCGTGGCCATCATCCGCTCGGACGACGTGGCGCGCACCCTGTCAGGCCCCACCCTGCTGGTCGTGCGCCTGTTCGGCCCGATCATCTACGCCATCCAGTGGATCGTCCGCCGCACCCTGCGCGTCTTCGGCGTCAAGCTGGACATGGCCGTCGACGTGCTGGCCGCCCACGAGGAGATCCGCGGCGCGGTCGACTACCACCACTCCGAGGGCCTGGTCGAAAGCGGCGACCGGCGGATGCTGGGCGGGGTGCTGGACCTGTCGGACATGGACGTCTCGGAGATCATGGTCCACCGCAAGTCGATGGTCCTGCTGGACGCCGGCCTGCCCGCCCGCGACCTGGTGCGGGAGGTGCTGGAAGCCCAGCACACCCGCGTGCCGGTCTATCGCGACGAGCCCGACAACATCGTCGGCGTGCTGCACGCCCGCGACCTGCTCAAGGCCCTGGCCGAGTCGCCGAACGGGGTCGAGGGCCTGGACATCGCCGCCATCCTGCGCGAGCCGTGGTTCATCCCCGACACGACGAACCTGAAGGACCAGCTCAACGCCTTCCTCAAGCGCAAGAGCCACTTCGCCCTGGTCGTCGACGAGTACGGCGCCCTGCAGGGCCTGGTGACGCTGGAGGACATCCTCGAGGAGATCGTCGGCGAGATCGACGACGAACACGACACCAGCCTGGAGGGCGTGCGCCGTCAGGCCGACGGCTCGGTCAATGTCGACGGCCACGTCACCGTGCGCGACCTGAACCGGGCCATGGACTGGCGCCTGCCCGAGGGCGAGGCCGTGACGATCGCCGGCCTGGTCATCCACGAGGCCCAGATGATCCCCGAACCCGGCCAGACCTTCATCTTCCACCGTCACCGTTTCCAGGTGTTCCGTCGACAGAGAAACCAGATCACGGCCCTGCGGATCAGCGCACCTCTGGACGACGACAACGAACTCTGAACGTTTTACGCGAAATCATACGGTCAAGGTTCTTGGGAACCAGATCGAGAAAGGCGCGTTTTCGGTCCTTACGGACCAGGGGCGGTCCGCGTGGAGGGGCGTTTGGCCAGGCTGGCTGAGACTGACATTCGCGAGGACGGCGAAGCCGATCTGCGCGCGCGTCTGATCGAGGTCGAGACCGCGCTGGCCGACGAGGTCCACAAGGCCCAGACCCTGGCCCGCGTGGGCGAAGCGGTCGCTTCCAGCACCGACATCGACGCCTGCGTCCAGGCCGTCATCGACGGGGCCCGCGAGATCAGCGGCGCCGCCTACGGGGCCTTCTTCTACAACACAGCCGATGCCGACGGGGACGCCTACACTCTGTATCGCCTGTCGGGCGCGTCGCCCGAGGCGTTCAAGAGCTTCCCGACGCCGCGCAAGACCGAGGTCTTCGCCCCGACCTTCGACGGGACGGGCGTGGTGCGCTCTGACGACATCACCCGCGATCCCCGCTACGGCCGCAACCTGCCGCACCGGGGCATGCCCCACGGCCACCTGCCGGTGCGCAGCTACCTGGCCATTCCGGTCGCCAATCGCCGGGGCGAGGTGCTGGGCGGGCTGTTCTTCGGCCACCCCGAACCCGGCAAGTTCTCGACCCGCGACGAGACCCTGCTGGTGGGCCTGGGCGCCCAGGTCGCCGCCACCATCGAGTCGATCAAGCTGAAAACCGGCGCCCTGGGCGAGCTGGCCCAGCGCCGGCGCGCCGAGGAACGCTTGAAGTTCGCCCTCGACTCCGGCCGCATGGGCTCGTGGGACCTGGACGTGGCCTCCAAGACCTACGAGGCCTCGGACCTGTGCAAGGCCAATTACGGCCGCCGGCCGGACGAGACCTTCACCTTCGCCGACCTGATCGCCACCATCCATCCCGAGGACCGCCCCCGCATCCTGGCGGCGATCGAGGCTGCGATCCGCGACGGGGCCGACTACGACGTCGAATACCGCGTGGTGCACCCGAACGGTGAGCTGCGCTGGCTGCACGCCCGCGGCCGCGCCGCCCAGACCGCCGACGACGGCGGCGTGCGCCGCCTGGCCGGGGTCTCGCTGGACATCACCGAGCGCAAGCGCGCCGAGGAACGCCAGAAGCTGCTGGTCAACGAGCTGAACCACCGGGTGAAGAACAGCCTGGCCACGGTGCAGTCGATCGCCGCCCAGACCCTGCGCTCCAACGCCTCGCCCGAATTCTTCCGCGAGGCCTTCGAGACCCGCCTGATCGCCCTGTCCCAGACCCACGACCTCCTGACCCGCGAAAGCTGGGCCGGCGCCAGTCTGCGCGAGGTGTTCGACGTCGAGTTGAACGCCATGGCCGGCGAGGACCGCGTGGGCTTCACCTACCAGACCGACGTGCGCCTCAACCCGAAGGCCGCCGTGGCCCTGGGCATGGGAATCCACGAACTGGCGACCAACGCGGTCAAGTACGGCGCCCTGTCGGGCCCCGACGGCCGTGTGGCCGTGGACTGGTCCGTCGAGGACGGCGTCCTGCGCCTGACCTGGACCGAAAGCGGCGGTCCGCCCGTCACCCCACCGGCCCGTCGCGGCTTCGGCGCCCGCCTTCTGGAGCGAGGCCTCGCGGCCGAGCTATCCGGCGGGGTCGAGCTGACCTATGATGCGACGGGACTCGTCTGCCAAATGGCGTTGCCCCTGCGCGCGCTGGAGCCCTGACACATGACTACACTCTCGTCCCTCAAGGTCCTGGTCGTCGAAGACGAGGCGCTGGTCTCGATGCTGGTCGAGGACATGCTGACCGATCTGGGCTGCGCGATCGTCGGCCCGGCGGCCGAGATCGAGGAAGCCCTGCGCCTGGCAAACTCGGCCGAGATCGACGCGGCCCTGCTGGACGTCAATCTGGGCGGCCGGCCGATCTTCCCAGTCGCCGACGCCCTGAAGGCGCGCGGCGTGCCCTTCGCCTTCGCCAGCGGCTACGGCGAGGCGGGCCTGACCGAGGACCACAGGGGCGCGACGGTGCTGCAGAAGCCCTTCCGCGAGGCCGACCTGCGCCGCGTCCTGGAAAGCCTGGTCGGCCAGACGGCCTGAGTTTGCATCTTAGATGGGCGGCGGACGTCTGAATTTCAGGCGGCCGCGAAAGCCTAGGTGAAGACCGCGCGTTGGCGTGGTCACATTACGGCGCGCAAATCCGGCCTTTTGGCGCTCAAAAGCCGGCATGTTGGCGCGACGCCGCTATCCCATGCGCAAGATTTACCCCCCAAACCCCCTTGGTTGGGACGCCAACTGCGTCGCTTCACGATCAAAATATTCCAAGATTGACGTGAGTTCGTCGATTTTGTGACTTTTTGGTAACGAACGGCGACCCACGTTGCCCAATTTCGCCACAATCCCTTCTAGCCAGCGCGAAAGCCGATAACGTCGTCATCGAGGAATGGCCCTCTTTTGCTTCCAGGCGCGCGCCGCTCACGCGCACCGGGAGCCCGTATCTTTGAGGACGACTAAAATATGGCGTTGAAACACAAGCTGCTCCTGGCAACGACGATGCTGGGTGGGCTGACGGTGTTCGCACCCTCCGTGACTCTGGCGCAAACCGCGCCGGCCGCGGACAACACCTCGGTTGAGGAAATCGTGGTCACCGGTTCGCGCATCCGTCGCGACACCTTCAACGCCCCCGTGGCCATGTCGGTGATCAGCGGCGAGCAGATCCGTGACTCGGGCAACACGTCGATCGCCGAGACGCTGCTCGACGTTCCGATGATCAACGCCAACACCAACGCCCAGAACTCGTCCAGCTCGCTGTACCTGTCCGGTCAGGCCCGCGCCGACATCCGCGGCCTGGGCGCCTCGCGCACGCTGGTTCTGATGGACGGTCGCCGCATCGTCTTCTCGGACGCCTCGTCGCCCGCCGTCGACCTGAACCTGATCCCGTCGATGATGGTCGAGCGCATCGAGACCGTCGCGGGCGGCGCTTCGGCCGTCTACGGCTCGGAAGCCATCGCCGGCGTCGTCAACGTGCTGATGAAGAAGAAGTACGACGGCTTCGAACTGGACGCCCAGTTCGGCGCCTCGCAGGAAGGCGACGGCCGTGAGCGCCGCATCTCGTTCCTGGCCGGTCACGCCTTCCTGGACGGCCGCCTGAACGTGCTGGCCGGCGGCGAGGTCTCGCACTCCGACCCCGTCTGGCAAAAGGATCGCGACTGGGCCCTGCCGGGCATCCGCCGCAACACCCTGGCCACGCCGCAGACCATCATCCCCAACAGCCGCTCGAACACCGCCCCGACGGCGACGTTCCAGCTGCTCGGCGGCGCGGTTGGCACGGCTCGCTCGGTCACCCTGGACTACCGCGACCCGACCAAGGTGGTGCGCCTGAGCGCCCCCTGCTCGACCCCGACGGTCCAGCCGACCTGTCAGGACGAAGCGCTGATCTACAGCGGCATCTACAACGCGCTGCAGGGCGAGAACAACCGCAAGACGTTCCGCACCTATATCGACTACGAAATCAACGACAACGTGAAGGCGTTCCTGGACGTCAGCTACGCCAAGGTGAAGGGCTACGGCTACTTCCAGCCGCCGTTCTCGTCGGCCGTTGGCGGCGGCACCATGCCCGTCACCCTGAAGGGCGACAACGCCTACCTGGCCGGCACGGACGCCACGGCGACGGCCCTGCGCACCGAGTGGCTGGCCGCGGGCAAGGCCCTGACCTCGACCTCGACCGCCCAGGTCGGCAAGTTCTGGGTCGAGTTCGGCGGTCGTAACGTGATCACCGACCGCGACACCACCCGTCTGGTCGCCGGCATGGAAGGCAAGTTCAACTTCCTGGACCGCAACATCCACTGGGATTGGTACGGCCAGTACGGCGAAACCGGCGGCGCGACGACCTCGCTGAACGTTCCGAACGTGGCGCGAGTCCAACAAGCCACCGACGCCGTCCTGCTGAACGGCCAGATCGTCTGCCGCGACGCCACCGCGCGCGCCAACGGCTGCCAGCCCTGGGACCTGATCCACGGGGGCTCGGCCGCCGCCATCGCCTGGACCAACGCCCAGTCGACCACCGACCAGAAGGTCAAGCAGACGGTCCTGTCGGGCAACCTGTCGACCGACCTGTTCAACCTGCCGGCCGGTCCGGTCGGCGTGGCCGCCG
Organism: Caulobacter segnis; assembly: GCF_019931575.1. NCBI lineage: Bacteria > Pseudomonadati > Pseudomonadota > Alphaproteobacteria > Caulobacterales > Caulobacteraceae > Caulobacter > Caulobacter segnis. The sequence goes on from NZ_CP082923.1 coordinate 4,049,665, forward strand.
GCCTCGAGTACCGCAAGGAACAAAGCAGCTTCGAACAGGACGCCCTGGGCGCCTCTGGCGCGCTGTTCTTCAACGCCATCGGCGCCCGCAAGGGTAAGTACGACGTGCGTGAAGCCTATGGCGAAATTCGCGTCCCGCTGCTGAAGGACGTGATCCTGGCCGACGACCTGTCGCTCGAGTTCGCCGGCCGCGCCGCCGACTACTCGACGATCGGTCACACCAAGCAGTACGAGATGCGCGCGCTGTGGGCTCCGGTCCGCGACGTCCGCTTCCGCGCCAGCCAGGGCAGCGCCGTCCGCGCCCCGAATATCGTCGAGCTGTTCTCGCCGCAAAGCGTGAACTTCACGACGGCCGCGATCGACCCCTGCGACAAGGACGCCTACGCCGGCGCCTCGGCCACGCAGAAGGCCGCTCGTAACGCGACCTGCGCCGCCGCCATCCCGGGCTGGAACCCGGCGACCTTCGTGTCGAACATCGGTACGGGCCGCTCGTCGCTGCAACTGACCCAGGGCGGCAACCCGGAACTGGGTCCGGAAACGGCCAAGACCTACCAGCTGGGCGTCGTCATCCAGCCGCGTTGGATCCCGCGCCTGTCGGTCTCGCTGGACTTCTTCAAGTACAACATCTCGGATCAGGTCGGCACGATCCCGATCAACACCCTGTTCCAGCAGCTGTGCTATGACTCGACCCAGGCCTACGCCAGCAACCCGTTCTGCGCTCTGATCGTCCGCGATCCGACCGGCACCAACGGCGGCGGCGTGGTCGGCGGCGTGAAGACGGTCAGCCTGACCAACCAGAACGTGGCCAAGATCAAGGTCGAGGGCTGGGACGCGTCGGCCGAGTACGGCTTCAACACCGAAGACCTGTTCAAGCGCGACCTGGGCTCGCTGGCGTTCCGCGTCGACGCGACCTGGATGTACCGCTGGGCCCTGCAAGGCCTGCCGGGCCAAGCCTACACCCAACTGGCGAACAACATCTCGAACGCCACGCCGGAGTGGAAGGCCCAGGGTTCGGTGCAGTGGAGCTACAACAAGTTCTCCGCGGCCTGGACCACGCACTACATCGGCTCGATGGCCTCGACGACGGCCTTCACGCCGACCCAGCTGGACCCGTACTACACGGGCGACTACTGGAGCCACGACGTGCGCGCCAAGTACGAGATCGACGACAAGCTGCAAATCCGCGGCGGCATCCAGAATGTCACCAACGAGACGCCGCCCTACCTGCCGGAAACCCTGACGGGCACGGGCACGGGTTCGTCGAGCTACGACAACCGCGGCCGCTACTACTATGTCGGCGTGACGATGCGTTACTAGGACAGGCGCTTCCGCCGGGCCTTCGGGCCTGGCGGGACACCGTCGAAACGGAAAGGGGACGCCTCGGCGTCCCCTTTTTTGTTGTTCGATCTCGGGAGGAGCGACGCTCAGTCCAGGTCGCGGGGACCGAAAGAGTGGGGCAGCAGGGACCAGAAGGCGACCCGCTCGGTCGGCGCGCCGCCCTGCACCGAGATGATCTCGCAGGTCTGGCCGGCGAACTCGGCGATGCGCTGGCGGCAGCCGCCGCAGGGCTGGACGACGGCGTCGGTGCCGGCCGCGATCAGGACCTTGGCGATGCCGCGCGAGCCGCCGGCCGTGATCATCGCCCCGATCGCCGTCTGCTCGGCGCAGGTCCCGACCGGATAGGCGGCGTTCTCGACATTGACGCCGTAGTGGACCCGTCCCTCGTCGTCGATCACCGCCGCGGCCACCGTGAATTTCGAATAGCGCGCGTACGATCGCGACAGCAGGTCCGGCAGGATCCGCGCGGCTTCGATTTCAAGGTCGGTCGGAGAAGTGACGGCGCTCATGGCGTTCCCTGCCTCCCGGCGGGATCGCGCCGGGGACAGAGGCAATCAGCCGCAGCGACCCAAATCAAGTGAAAAAAGTAAGCGGCCTCTTACGTTTCTCCGGGCGCCGTGGCGATGATCGAAAGGGCGTGGACGGGGCCCGCCAGCTCGTCGGCCAGCACCTTCATGACCATGCGCTGGCGCATCACCCGGGCCTTGCCCGCGAAGGCCTCGGCCTCGATCCGCAGGTTGAAGTGACTTTCGCCCGAACCGCTGTGGCCGGCATGGCCGTGGTGGCGGTCGCTGTCGTCGACCAATTCCAGGCGAGAGGGCGAAAAAGCCTCGGTCAACTTGCTGCGAACGGTGTCGGCGACGGCGCCCATGATGCGACTCTTGCTTGTCAATCCTTGAACGGAAATAGCGCGAGACTACTCTAGACGCCATGAACCGGCCGTTCGAGTACCGTCCCAAATTCACCGACATCCGGGTCCGGCCGCCCAAGAAGGGCGAGGACGACCCGGTGAACGACGTCCTGGGCCTCAAGCCCGGCGAAAAGCGCTGCGATCATCCCGACTGTCGTTTGGCGGGATCGACCAAGGCGCCGAAGTCGCGCGACCTGCCAAACCAGCACTACTGGTTCTGTCAGCAGCACGCGGCCGAGTACAATAAGAACTGGAACTTCTACGCCGGCATGAGCGAGGCGCAGATTCGCGCGGCCCAGGAGGCCGAGCGGATGACCGGCGGTCGTCCGACCTGGAGCTTCAAGGCCGACGCCAATTCGCGCGAGGCCGCCGCCGCCGCCGCCCGCGACGCCCGCGCCTTCGCCGACCCGTTCGGCATCTTCCGCGCCCAGCAGCGCCGCGCCGAATCACAGCGCACGGCCGCCGAACGCAGCCTGGGCAAGCTGGAGCGGCAGGCCCTGGCCGACCTGGACCTGGAAGCCGGCGCCGACAGCGCGGCGATCAAGGCCAAGTACAAGGAGCTGCTCAAGCGCTGCCACCCCGACGCCAACGGCGGCGACCGCAGCGCCGAGCACAAGCTGCAGCGGGTCATCAAGGCCTACAAGCAGCTGCAGAAGTCGGGAATGGTGAAGTCCTGACGGCCTAGCCATCCTGGATGTCGAAGCGGGCCACCTTGCCGTCGCGCAGGTGGAAGACGTGGCCGACCGTCTTGTCCTTAAGGCCGTGCGCCTGATCCTGGCTCGGCGCGCCGTCGAGGTTGCGGATCGTCTGGATCACCTCGGCGACCACCGCCCCGTCCTCGGCGCGCTGGAAGGCCACGGGCTCGACATGCGGGCTGATCAGGCTCCATTGACGCGTCCAGTAGGCGCGGACGCCCTCGTGGCCATGGACGTGGCCGCCGTCCATCCCGTTGGCCCAGGCGACGTCGTCGGTCAGCTGGCGCAGCACCCCGTCGATGTCGCGGGCGTTGAAGCGCGCGTAGAGCCCTTCGATCACGCGGATTTCGTCGTCCATGGCGGCGCTCCTGGCCTGTCGGGTGTTGCGGAAACGGATTTACATATGCACATATGTATCTCGACGAGAACGCGCGCAAGGGGCCGGACGTGATGGAACTGGACGTACTTTCGACGCCGGGACACCTGATCAGCCTGGCGTCGCGCGGCTTCACGCGGCTGAGCGAGGCGCGGCTGAAGCCGCTGGGCTTCGGCGTCGGTCACCTGCCGGTGCTGGTCGCGCTGCGGGACGGCCAGGCCAGCACGCAGCGGGATCTCGCCCGCTTCGCCCGCACCGAGCAGCCGCCGATGGCCCAGATGCTGGCCCGCATGGAGCGCGACGGCCTGATCGCGCGCACGCCCGACCCGGCCGACGGCCGCAGCAGCCTCATCACCTTGACCCAGGCCGCCCAGGCGCGCCTGCCAGACGCCATCGACACCCTGCTTCAGGGCAATCGCGAGGTGCTGAGCGGCTTCACCGACGCGGAGACCGCGCAGCTGGTCGACCTGCTGACCCGCCTGATCGCCAACTTGGACCGGATCGCCAGCGCCGAGGGCTAGCCCCTTGCCGCACCCGGCGCGCGCACCTATAAAACATATACGAAACGTATATGCCGGAGTGTTCCGTGGGCATCGTCAATATCGAGGATGAGCTGCATGAGCAGCTGCGTCGGGCCAGCAAGGCCTCGTACCGGTCGATCAACGCTCAGGCGGCGTTCTGGATCAGGATCGGCATGCTGTGCGAGCTGAACCCGGGCCTGACCTTCCAAGAACTGGTGGCGCGCGAGCTGAAGGCGGCGGGCGTCGACGCCGTCGATCCCGCGGCTGCCCCGCCCCTGAAAGACGTTGGCCTGGCGAAGACCCCCGCATGACCATCGAGCACGAGGACCAGCTGGAGAAGCTGCGCATCGTCGGCAATCTGGTGGCCCGCACCCTGGCCGCGATGGGCGCGGCGCTGGAGCCGGGCATGACCACCAAGGAGCTGGACGATATCGGCCGCGCCCTGCTGGAAAAGGACGGCGCCCGCTCGGCCCCGGAGCTGACCTACAACTTCCCGGGCGCGACCTGCATCTCGGTCGGTCCCGACTGCGCGCACGGCATCCCTGGCGACACGGTGGTAAAGGCCGGCGACCTGATCAATATCGACGTCTCGGCCGAGCTGGACGGCTATTTCGGCGACACCGGCGCCAGTTTCGCCGTCCCGCCAATCACCAAGCGCGTCGAGCGCCTGTGCCGCGACGGCCGCCGGGCGATGTGGGCCGGCATCCGGGCCGTCAAGCCCGGCGCGCGCCTGAACGAGATCGGCCGCTCCATCGAGACCTTCGCCCAGAAGAACGGCTACAGCCTGGTCCGCAACCTGGCCAGCCACGGCGTCGGCCGCTCGCTGCATGACGAGCCGCGCGAGATCGCCACCTGGAACGAGCCGCGCGACCGCCGGCTGATCCCCGAGGGCCTGGTCTTCACCATCGAGCCGTTCCTGTCGCTGGGCGCGGACTGGGTCGAGGAGCTGGACGACGGCTGGACACTGCGCCCGCCGCGCGGTCAGCCCACGGTGCAGTACGAACACACCCTGGTCGCCACCCGGAACGGCCCGGTGGTCCTGACCCTGATCTAGCCCGTAGGTCGTTGCAGCCAGCGACGATATGATCCCCGCCTAGTCTCCACTCTTGCGGAACACGGAAGACCGGGATGGATCGTATCGAAGCGATGCGCGTGTTCGTCGCCGCGCTGGACGAGGGCAGCCTGGCGGGCGCGGGACGACGGCTGAACCGCTCGCCGGCCGCCGTCAGCCGGGCGATCGCCTTCCTGGAAGGCCATGTCGGGGTCGAGCTGCTGCATCGCACGACCCGCACCCTGCGGCTCAGCGAGGCGGGTGAGCGCTACGCCCCGGCCTGCCGCCGCATCCTGACCGACCTGGAGGAGGCCGACCTCGCCGCCATGGGCGAACGCTCGGCCCCGCGCGGGACCCTGACCCTCTCGGCCCCGCCGATCAGCGGCGAGGACATCCTGCGGCCGGTCATCGACGCCTATCTGGAGGCCTTCCCCGCCGTCTCGGTGAACCTGCTGCTGCTGGACCGCCCCGTGAACCTGGTCGAGGAAGGCGTCGACGTCGCCCTGAGGGTCGGCCACCTGCCGGACTCCGCGTTGATCGCGACGCGGATTGGCGGCGACGTGCGGCGGGTCGTGGCCGCCTCGCCCCGCTATCTGGAGACCCATCCGCGCATCGCCGAGCCCGCCGACCTGGCCAAGCACCAGATCGTCACCACCACCCATTTCGGCCACGACACCTGGGTCTTTCCGCCCGGTCCCGGCGAAGCGATCGCCCGGTCGGTGCGCTTCAAGCCGCGCCTGGTGGTCAACAGCGTGCGCGCGGCCCTGGCCTCGGCGGTCGCCGGCGTGGGGGTGACGCGGCTCTACACCTATCACGTCGCGCCCCGCGTCCTGGACGGCTCCCTGCGGATCGTGCTGCGCGACGCCGAGCCGCCGCCCCTGCCCGTCCACCTGATCACCCCCCAGGGCCGGACCTCGACCCCGAAGGTGCGGGCCTTCCTCGACTTCGCCACGCCCCGGCTGAAGGCGGCCTTCGCGGGCCTGTCGGCGGACGCCGAGGCCCTGGCGGTCGACTGAAACATTCTCTCGCCTTGCGGAAGAGTAACCGCCGCAAGGCGGCCATTCAGTTGCTTCGTGGATGAACCGACATTGACGCTCATCGGTCCAGCAAGGACCTCCGGCCGCGATCACCGGGCCGGGAACGTCATCGAGGCAAGTCATGAGCAACGCACAGAAGGTCGCCATCATCACCGGCGCGTCGCAGGGCATCGGCGCGGAACTGGTCAAGGCGTATCGGGACCGGAACTACCGCGTGGTCGCCACGTCCCGCTCCATCCAGCAGGGGACCGACCCCGACATCCTGGCCGTCGCCGGCGACATCGGCGACCCGGCCACCGCCGACCGCATCGTCGCCGAGGCCTTGGCCCGCTTCGGCCGCGTCGACACCCTGGTCAACAACGCCGGGATCTTCCTGGCCAAGCCGTTCACGACCTACACGACCGACGATTTCGCGGCCAAGGTCTCGACCAACCTGGCCGGCTTCTTCCACATCACCCAGCGCGCCGCCACGCAGATGCTGAAGCAGGGCTCGGGCCATATCGTCAGCATCACCACCAGCCTGACCGACCACGCCGTCGCCGACGTCCCCTCGATGCTGGCCAGCCTGACCAAGGGCGGGATCAATTCGGCGACCAAGTCGCTGGCCATCGAGCTGGCCGACAAGGGCGTGCGGGTGAACGCCGTCTCGCCGGGCGTGATCCGCACCCCGATGCACGCCCCCGAGACCCACGCCTTCCTGGCCGGCCTGCACCCGGTGAACCGCCTGGGCGAGATCCGCGATGTTGTCGACGCCGTGCTCTATCTGGAAGGCGCCGGCTTCGTGACGGGCGAGATCCTGCACGTCGACGGCGGCCAGAGCGCCGGTCACTAGGCTAGGGCCGAGAGGAGAACCGCCATGCCGATGGTCAATATCCAGGTCACCCGCGAAGGCTCCGCGCCGGACCGCGACGCCGTCACCGCCGACGAGAAGGCCCGGCTGATCGCCGGCGTCAGCCAGCTCCTGCTGGACGTCCTGGGCAAGCCGCTGGACTCGACCTTCGTGGTCATCCAGGAGGTCGAGTTGGAAAACTGGGGCTGGGGCGGCCTGCCCGCGCTCGAATACCGCAAGCGGCTCGCCGCCGGCGGAAAGTCATGAGGTTTCCCGGGCCGTCCCTCGCGGCGGCCCCCACCTTGAAAAGGAGGCCGGACATGGCCGCTTCCAACCGCCTGCTGGACCTGCTCGGCGTCGAGCTGCCGATCATCCAGGCCCCCATGGCCGGCGCCACGACGCCCCAGATGGCCGTCGCGGTCAGCAACGCCGGCGGCCTGGGCTCGCTGCCCAGCGCGCTCTATTCCGAAGCCGAGCTGCGCGCGGCGCTGGAGACGGTGCGCAACGGCACGTCCAAACCGATCAACGTCAATTTCTTCAGCCACGAAAACCCTCCCGAGGACACGGCCCGCCAGGCCGCCTGGCGCCGGGCCCTGGCCCCCTACTATGTCGAGGCCGGGCTGGATCCCGACGCGCCGCTGGCGGCTGGCGGCCGCGCGCCGTTCAACGCGGCCTTCGCCAGCGTGGTCGAGGACCTGCGGCCCGAGGTGGTCAGCTTCCATTTCGGCCTGCCCGCCCCGGAGCTGGTCGACCGGGTCAAGCGGACCGGGGCCAAGGTGCTGTCCTCGGCGACCACCGTGGCCGAGGCCCTGTGGCTGGAGGCGCGCGGCGTTGACGCGGTCATCGCCATGGGCGTCGAGGCCGGCGGCCATCGCGGCAACTTCCTGACGCCTAATTCCTTGGTTGGCGACATGAGCACCCAGGTCGGGACCTTGTCGCTGGTCCCCCGGATCGCCGACTCCGTCTCGGTCCCGGTGATCGCCGCGGGCGGGATCGCCGACCGACGCGGCGTCCTGGCCGCCTTCGCCCTGGGCGCGGAGGCCGTCCAGGTCGGCACCGCCTACCTGCTGACGCCCGAGGCCAGCGTCAGCGCCGTCTATCGCCAGGCCCTGGCCTCGGCCGAGGAGGCCACGGCGGTCACCAACCTGTTCACCGGCCGTCCGGCGCGCGGGATCGTCAACCGCCTGATGGCCGAGTTGGGGCCGCTGTCCGACCTGCCACCGGCCTTCCCGACCGCCGGCGGCGCGATCGCCCCGCTGCGCAAGGCGGCCGAGGCGGCGGGGCGCGGCGACTTCAGCCCGCTGTGGGCCGGCCAGGCCTTTCGCCTGGCGCGCCCGATGTCGTCCGCCGAGCTGACCCGGAGCCTGGCCGGCGTGGCGTGAACCGCTTCCAAGGTCTTCTCCGCCTTTACCTTGCGAAGCGCCCCTCGCCTGAGCCATGCTTCACCGCCGCCAGGTGAGGGACGACCTTTTCGATGACCGACAGCCAGCCGGCCAGTCCTGATCCCGCGTGGCGCGCGCCCAGCGAGCCGCCGACGCCGGTGACGCCCGTCCCGTTCGGCAAGCCGTGGAGCATCTGGTTCTGGGGCGGGGTGCTGTCGACGGCGGGCCTGGCCCTGGCCGTGGCGCCGCGCCCGGTGCTGCATCTGCTGGACGCCCATGTCGACGCCACGTCCCTGCCCTGGGTGCGGTTCGCGGGCCTTGTCCTGCTGGCCTACGCCATGGGCTATCACGTCGCCGGCTGGACCGGGCAGCGCACCTATATGCGGGCCTCGGTGGTGCTGCGGGTGTTCTCGCTGGTGGTGATCGGCGCCTTCGTACTGCTGGACTGGCTGCCCAAGGCCTGGTTGGCCGTGGGCCTGGTCGACTTCGCCGGGGCGGTGTGGACGACACTGGAGCTCAGGTGGCGGCCAAAGCCTAGGACTTGAGGGCCGGAGGCCGCTTGAGTCCTCTCTGCACGAAGAAGGCCGCCAGCCAGCAGGCCATGGCCCAGGCCGCGCCGACGCACCAGCCGGCCAGCACGTCGCTGGCCCAGTGGACGCCCAGATAGACGCGGCTGGCCCCCACCAGCAGGCTCACCAGCACCGCCGCCCCGATGGCCAGCGCCTTGACCCGCCGCTTGTCGGCGAAGCGCGCGGCCAGGACGCCCAGGGTCAGGAACACCACGGCCGACAGCATGGCGTGGCCGGACGGAAAGCTGGCGTTGACCGCCTCCACCGCCCGATAGGCCAGATCCGGCCGCTCGCGCTCGAACACCCGCTTCAGGGTCTGGCTGATGATCAGGCCGCCGCCGGCGCCCGCGACCAGCAGCAGGCCCTCGGCCCAGCGCCGCAGGGACGCCAGCAGGGCGAAGGCCAGCAGGATCAGCAGGCCCAGCACCGTCACCGACCCCAGGGCCGTGACGTCGGTCGCGGCGATGTGCAGCCACTTGGGCCCGACCAGGTCGTGCGGCAGGCCGTCGACGCGCAGGGCCCGCAGGATCGAAAGGTCCAGGGCCCGCGTCTCGCCCTCGGCCACCTCGTCGGCGATCGACAGGAAGCCCCAGCCGCCCACCGCCACGACCAGCAGGGCGAGGGTCGCGCCCAACTCACCGCGGGCGGCGCTCACAAGTCGGCGAAAGTCGATGCGGATCAAGCGGATAAGACCTTCCCGGCAATCTTCAAGTTACAATATTTCCCTTTTGAAACATGAACTTAAGCTGATCAAGGCCGTTCAGGTTCCGACCATGTCGAAAATCGTAGGTTCGACATCTGTTCAAGGAGACCTGTCATGAAACGCTTTATCACCGCCTCTCTCGCCGTCCTGATGCTGGCCGGCGGCGCGGGCGCCGCCTCGGCCCAGGACTGGCGCAAGGACCACAATAACAATGGCCGCTATGACAGCCGCGACCGCGCCTACGAGCAAGGCCGCCGCGACCAGGCGCGCGCCGAGGATCGCCATGACCGTCGCGAATATCGCCGCTGGGCCAAGGGCCAGCGTCTGGAGCAGCGCTATCGCGACAACCGCTACTATGTCAGCGACTATCGCCGCTACGGCCTGCGCCAGCCTCCGCGCGGCTATCGCTGGCAGAAGGTCGACAACCAATACCTGCTGACGGCCGTCGCCACCGGCCTGATCGCCTCGGTGATCATCGCCAACCACTAAAAAAACAGGCCTAGAGGGGGCGCTGCAGCGCGGCGCCCTCTTCCCTCCCCCTACGGGAAGGCGCTAATCCGGTGGACATGCCCGAGTTCGCCGAAACCAGCTCCGCCGCCGATCCGCTGATCACCCTGGTCCCCGACAAGTGGGTGACCCTCCGCGACGCCTTCGGCGTGGACAGCGACATGAAGGTCCAGGCCTTCTCGCACCGCGATGCCCACGTCCCGGAAATCGACACGGCCTACAAGTTCGATCCCCAGACGACCAAGGCCATCTGCGCCGGCTTCGCCAAGGATCGCCGCGTGATGGTCCAGGGCTACCACGGCACCGGCAAGTCGACCCACATCGAGCAGATCGCCGCCCGCCTGAACTGGCCGCTGGTCCGGGTGAACCTGGACAGCCACGTCAGCCGCATCGACCTCGTCGGCAAGGACGCCATCGTCCTGAAGGACGGCAAGCAAGTCACCGAGTTCCGTGAAGGCATCCTGCCCTGGGCGCTGCAGCGGCCGATCGCCCTGGTGTTCGACGAATACGACGCCGGCCGCCCGGACGTGATGTTCGTGATCCAGCGGGTGCTGGAAGCCGGCGGCAAGCTGACCCTGCTGGACCAGAACCGCGTCATCCGCGCCAATCCGTATTTCCGGCTGTTCTCGACGACCAACACCATCGGTCTGGGCGACACCACCGGCCTCTATCACGGCACCCAGCAGATCAATCAGGGTCAGATGGACCGCTGGTCGATCGTCACGACGCTGAACTACCTGGAGCACGACGTCGAAGCCGCCATCGTGCTGGCCAAGAACCCGTCGTACGACACGGCCGAGGGCAAGCGCACCCTGGCCGCCATGGTCCGCGTCGCCGACATGACCCGCAACGCCTTCATGAACGGCGACATCTCGACCGTCATGAGCCCGCGCACCGTGATCACCTGGGCCCAGAACGCCGAGATCTTCGATCACGACGTCGCCCTGGCCTTCCGCCTGACCTTCCTGAACAAGTGCGACGAACTTGAGCGCCCCACGGTGGCCGAGTTCTTCCAGCGCGCGTTCGGGACGGACCTGCCGGAAAGCGCGGCGCGGGTGAAGGTGGCCTAAGGCCCGAAGCATTTCCGACAAGACAGCGTCATCGGAACCGCCTCTACTGGCGGTCCGTTGACCTGCGACACTTTTCGGAGCCTCCCCCATGACCGACATCACCTACACCATCGTCGAGCACGACGGCGGCTGGGCCTACAAGGTGGGCGACACGTTCTCCGAGACCTTCGCCAGCCACGACGCGGCCCTGGCGGCCGCCAAGCGCGCGGCCGGCGAGCAGACCGTGCCGGGCGACGATGTCGGCATCACCTACGAGGACAAGAACGCCGTCTGGCACGGCGAAGTGGCCGACGGCGACGACCGTCCGACCACCCACGTCCGCGACGCCAAATAGCCGCCATCCTCCCCGTTTTCTGACGCCTTTTTCGGCGCCCGAGGGTGCGATGTGGCCCGGCGGCCACGTTGCACAGCTTTCCGGGAAAAACGGGGAACGCGGGCCCAAAGCCAGGCTTTGATACGGTGTGGGCCGGCGCGGACCGGCCCTTATCGAGGAGCCCCAATCCATGGCCGGCAAGCCGTTGAAGATCGTGCCGCCCGTCTCGAGCGTGGCGGAAGTCTATGACCTGGGGCGCGGCCCCGAGACCACCGCTCAGCGCGTGAAACGCCTGCAGAACGAAGCCCGTCTGCTGGCCCGCGAGGAGATCGAGCGTCTGGACCGCGACCTTCGCAAGCTGGCCGATCAGGCCAGGAGCATCGCCGACGGCGGCGAGGCCTATCCGGCCGGCGTCCGCGACCTGGCGGGCCGCATCTCGGTCGACACGGCTCAGCGCGCCGAGATTCTGCGCGCCCTGCTGGAACGCTCGCACTGACGCCCAGGCCGCTCATTCCCGTCTTGGCGGAATGAGCGGATCCGGGTCTTTCAAAAAATTCCTCAGCCGCCGGCGTTGGCCATCTTGCGCAGCCGGCGGGCCAAGTCCTCGGGCCGCTCGGCGATCTGGTCGAACAGGGACTGGACCTCGGCCTCGCCGAACCCCGCCGCGCGCAGGGTGCGCCAGGCGCCGGCCAGCACCGCCTCGGCGATGTCCAGGCGGTCGTCGGGCATGGCCAGCCCGGAACCCAACGAGTCCTGGCCGAACGGATTCTGACAGACGGAATAGCGAGCGGCGAGCGACATGACGGCCTCCTACGGTCGTCGGTAATGTTCCCCTTTTGTTCTCTTCGCGCAAGAGGCTTGCGTCCCCGTTTCGGGCTCGGTTCCGGCGCGGAGTCTGGCAGGCACGAAAAACCCCGAGGTCGGGGGGGACCTCGGGGCTCGAAGCATCGCCGGGGCGGACGACGCGACATTTGGTCGCCGGCTCACAACGGCGACCAAATTTCAGGATGTCAGCGGCAGACGGTCCGCTCGCGATAGACGCCGTTCCAACGGTCGTAGTCGCGGGTCGTCCAGCACTCGCGGTCGTCGTAGTAGGGGCGCGGGGCGTAGCCGTAGCCATAGCCGTAACGCGGCGGGGGCGGCGGCGGGGCGTAGCGGCGGCCGTAGTAGCGATCGTCATAGCGGTCGTTGCGGTTGCCGTCCGAGATCGCCGCGCCGACAGCCAGGCCAACGATTCCGGCCGCGATGGCGGCCGTGGCGACGTCACCGCCGCGGTCCCGATGGTGGCGGTAATAGCGCGGATCGGCCGAAGCGGCGGTGGCGGTCACCAGCGACAGGGCGGCGACACCGGCGGCGACCCGACCGATCGTGCTCATCATCTTGTTGGCCATGAAAGCCTCCGTGGGTCTTCGCTTCCCGGCGCCCTTCGCGTCGTCTCAAGCGTCACGGAGGACAATCGGACGGCGCGCCTGAACGGTGCCTGAACGAGTCATTCAACGGAATACAGAACCGGTTTGTTCACCTTTTCGCGTCAGGGTGATCGAACCGAGGGCCCCGACGCGGCCTTCGCGCCTACGGAGACCGCCATGTCCAATACCGTGTCGTACGCCCAAGGCCAGGCCTTGCAGGTCCTGTCGTTCGAGGTCGGTGCCCAAACCTATTGCGTCCCCGTCAGCGCCGTCCGGGAAATCCGCGGTGTCACGCCGCCCACCCCGCTGCCCGACGCGCCGCCCTTCGTGCGCGGCGTCATCAACCTGCGCGGCCAGGTCATGCCGGTCATCGATCTGTCGTGGCGCCTCGGCAAGGGCGCGGCGCAGGACGGCCCGCGCCAGGTGATCATCGTGGTCGAGAACCAGACCGACGTCGCCGGCCTGCTGGTCGACGCCGTCTGCGACAGCTTCACCGTCGAGGCCGAGCAGATCAATCCGCCCCCCGCCCTGGGCGACGGCGAGGACTCGCCGCTGGTCTCGGCCGTGATCACCGCCGGCGAAGGCGACATGACGGTCCTGCTGGCCGTCAGCCGCATCCTGCCGGAACGCCAGGAAGCCCTGGCCGCCTAATTTGGGGGCGGCCTAAGGCCGCCTAGCTCGGCATCCCGTCGAACTGGGGCAGGTCCAGCGGCCTGGCCCAGTGAAGTCGACGACGATCGAACATCTCCAACTTGGGCTCGATCAGGTCGGGCTGGTCCAGGCTGCCCAGTTGCACGAACACCGTGCCGGGGAAGCTGTCCAGATTGCTGGTGAAGATCCGCGAGCCGCACTCCGGACAGAAGTTGCGGTCCAGCCCCGCGCCGGAATTGGCGATGTAGTGGAACGCCTTGGGCGCGCCGCTCAACAGCTCAAAATCATCGGCCGGCACGGCGAAGAAGGTGGCCATCTCGCCGCCCGACGCGCGCTTGCAGTCGTTGCAGTGGCAGTTGGCGACGAATGACGGGTCGGTGTCGAACGCGAACTTCACGGCGCCGCAGGCGCACTGGGCCGTATACTTCTTGGGCATGATCCGGTCCTTTCGACGTGACGAAAGCCGGCGAAGGGCGCCGCCCGACCCGGCGGCCCAGAATTACACGCTCCCGCTCGACCGCAAGCGCCTCAGCGCGTGCGGTCCGGGTCGATGAGCCAGACCCGCCAGCTTTCGAACACCACGATCACCGCGATCGCCAACACGCAGAAAGTCACCGCCTGGAAGCCCTCCGGCTGGGGCGCGAACGGCGCGGCCAGCATGCCCGCCAGGCCGCCCCAGAAGAACAGCCGCCCGGCCAGCCGGTTGGCCTTGTCCCAGGCCAGACGGCTCTGGAACGTCCAGGGCGTGCGCACCCCGATCAGGGCGTTGGGACTGGTCTTGCCCAGCACGGCGCCGACGAAGCCCAGGATGGCGCTGACCATCGCCATGCCGAACCGGGGTCCGGGCTTGTCGCCCCAGCCCCAGGTCAGGCAGGCGTCCAGCAGGGCGATCAGGGCCAGGACCAGCAGGACGACGAACCGCGCCGCCGCCTGACCTCGCCGCGCGCTGGTCCCGCCCAGGCCCGCCGGAGCCCTGCGCGCCCCGATCCAGCCAGAGACGGTGATCACCGCCGAGATCACGGCCAGCACCAGCACGAACAGGGCCATCTCGCCCCGGCCGCCCCAGCGGTCGACCTGCCCCTCGGCGTTGAAGTGCATAGGCAGCGGATGGGTCGGCCCGAACAGGGCGATGGTCCCCGCCAGGCCAAACTGGCCCACGGTCAGGATCCACGACGCCGCGTCGGCCCCGCGCGTTCGATCAGTCATGGTTGAGTTTCCCCGTCGGCTCGGCCTTCGGGACCGAGTCCATAAGCTCCAGCAGCACCGCCACCGCCTCCTCGATCGCCGAGATGCACAGGCGGTAGCGGATGGCGGTCCCGTCGCGCTCGGCCTCGACCAGGCCCGCGTCCTTCAGGGCGGTCAGGTGGCCGGTGATCGTCGGCCAGCTCATCTCGAACGCGGCGGCGATCTCGCCCGACAGCATCGGACGGTCGCGCAGCATCGCGATGATCTGCCGGCGGGCCGGATGGCCCAGCGCTTTGAAGACGCCACTCATAGGCAAGAAGCTAATTAGGAGTTTTCCTAATATCAAGAGGCAGCATCGCCAAACTCCAAACATTTGTTCGAATTCCCCCTTCCTCTGGCCCCGACCGGAACGCTAGTCTCCCAGCCAAACAAGGGAGAGACGGGATGAAGGCCGCTGTTCTGCGCGAGGTGGGCAAGCCCCTCGAGATCGAGACCGTGGCCATCGGCAAGCCCGGCCCGCGCGAGGTGCTGATCCGCACCAAGGCCGCCGGCGTCTGCCATTCGGACCTGCACTTCGTCGAAGGCTCCTACACCCACCCCCTGCCCGCCGTGCTGGGCCACGAGAGCGCCGGGATCGTCGAGGCGGTCGGCGACGAGGTGCGGACGGTCAAGGTCGGCGACCATGTCATCACCTGCCTCAACCCCTATTGCGGCCACTGCGAGGTCTGCCTGACCGGCCACATGAACCTGTGCATCAGCCCGGAGACCAAGCGTCCGAAGGGCGCCGAGCCCCGGCTGTTCAAGGAGGACCTGAACGGCGGGACCGGGCCCATGGCCCAGTTCCTGAACCTGTCGTCCTTCGCCGAGATGATGCTGGTGCACGAGCACGCCTGCGTGGCGATCCGCAAGGACATGCCGTTCGACCGCGCCGCCCTGATCGGCTGCTCGGTGATGACCGGCGTGGGCTCGGTGATGCACACCTCCAACGTCCGGCCGGGCGAGACCGTGGCGGTGATCGGCTGCGGCGGCGTGGGCCTGGCCACGATCAACGGCGCGGCGATCGCCGGGGCCGGCCGGATCATCGCCATCGACCGCATGCCCTCCAAGCTTGCGCTGGCCAAGACGTTCGGGGCCACGGACGTGGTCGACGCCTCGGCGGTCGACGACGTGGCCAAGGCGGTGCTGGAGCTGACGGGCGGCGGCGTCCACCACAGCTTCGAGGCCATCGGCCTGAAGGCCACCGCCGAGGCCTCGTTCAAGATGCTGCGTCGGGGCGGCACGGCCAATGTCATCGGCATGATCCCGGTCGGCACCAAGATCGAGCTGCACGGCGTCGACTTCCTGGGCGAGCGCCGTATCCAGGGCAGCTACATGGGCTCCAACCGCTTCCCGGTCGACATGCCGCGGCTGGTCGACTTCTACATGAACGGCAAACTGAAGCTGGACGAGCTGATCTCGCGCCGGATCAAGCTGGAGGACGTCAACAGCGCGTTCGACGAGCTGAAGCGCGGGGAACTGGCGCGGTCGGTGATCGTCTTCGATTGATCACGCGAGCGGCTGGTCTAGTCCAGTTGTCACACCACTGACGAACCCTGCGTGTAACTCCGGCCCAGCTTATCGGAGTGTCCCCATGTCCCAGATCGACCGCCGCGGCCTGCTGGCCGCCATCGGCGCCATGGCCCTGCCGCCGGCCCTGGCCCGCGCCGCCGCGATCGACGCCGACATCCGCACGGGCACGATCAAGGACGTCGAGCACGTGGTGATCCTGATGCAGGAGAACCGCGGCTTCGACCACTATTTCGGGACGCTGAAAGGCGTGCGCGGCTTCGGCGACCGCTTTCCGATCCCCGTGCGCGACAAGGGCTCGCGCCAGGACGGCTCGGTGTTCGTCCAGGCGCATGGCGACCGGCTGCTGGCCCCGTTCCCGCTGGAGACCACCAAGACCTTCGCCCACATGCGGGTCGAGAGCACGCCGCACAGCTGGACCAACGCCCAGGACGCCTGGGACCAGGGGCGCATGGACCGCTGGCCCGACTCCAAGGAGCCCTGGTCGATGGGCTATTTCGAGCGGGCGGACATCCCGTTCCAGTTCGCCCTGGCCGAGACCTTCACCGTCTGCGACGCCTATCACTGCTCGACCCAGACCGGGACCAACACCAACCGCCTGTTCCTGTGGACCGGGACCAACGACCCGGCCGGAACCCACGGCGGCCCGTCGATCTCGAACTCGCACGACAACTTCGCCGAACAGGGCGGCGCGGCCGAATCCTACACCTGGACCACCTATCCCGAGCGGCTGCTGAAGGCCGGCGTCTCCTGGCGGATCTATCAGGACATGGCCGACAACTTCACCGACAACCCGCTGGCCGGCTTCAAGGCCTATCGCGACGCCCACAAGGATCTTCCGGGCTCGGACAAACGCCTGAAGGACCTGGCGCTGACCACCTGGCATCTGGACAAGCTGCGCGAGGACGTGGTGGCGGGTCGCCTGCCTCAGGTGTCGTGGATCATCGCCCCGGCCGCCGACAGCGAGCATCCGGCCCCGTCCAGCCCGGCCCAGGGCGCGGACTACACCGCCCGGGTCATCGACGCCCTGACCGCCGATCCCAAGGTCTGGGCGCGGACGGTGTTCCTGGTGATGTTCGACGAGAACGACGGCTTCTTCGACCACATGCCGCCGCCGGCCCCGCCCTCGCGCGACGCCGCCGGCAAGCCGATCGGCGGATCCACCGTCGACGTCGCCGGCATGCATCATCAGGTGCGCAACCCCACCGAGGCCAAGGCCGAGCGCGACGACCTGATGGGCCGTCCCTACGGCCTGGGCCCGCGCGTGCCCCTCTACGCCATCTCGCCGTGGAGCCGGGGCGGCTTCGTCGACAGCCAGGTCTTCGACCACACCTCGGTGATCCAGTTCCTGGAGAAGCGCTTCGGGGTCATGGAGCCGAACATCGCGCCCTGGCGGCGGGCGGTGTGCGGCGACCTGACCAGCTGCTTCGACTTCAAGACGCCGAACGACAAGCCGTTCGCACCCCTGCCCCCGACCGCCGAGACGGCCGCCCGCGCCGCCAAGCTGCCCGAGATCAAGCCGCCGACCCCGACCACGATCGTCGCCCCGGTCCAGGACACGGGAGCCCGCCCCTCGCGCGCCCTGCCCTACGCCCCGGCGGTCGACGGACGCTTCCGCGACGGGGCCATGACCCTCAGCCTGGCCAATACTGGCGCGGCGACGACCGTGCTGCAGGTCTATGACCGCCTGCGGCTGGACGCCGTCCCGCGCCGCTACACCGTGGGGCCGGGCAAGCGCCTGGAAGACGCCTGGCCGACCGGGGCCTATGACCTGTGGGTGCTGGGCCCGAACGGCTTTCACCGGCGCTTCACGGGCGAGGACGCCGGCGTCGAGATCGCCACCCGCGCCAAGGGGGCGATGCTGCTGGTCACCCTGAGCAATATCGGCAAGACGCCTCGCAAGGTCTCGCTGACCAGCCCCGAGGGCCTGGACGCCGCGCCCTGGCAGGTCACCCTGGCGCCCTACGAGACCCACGCCCGCGCCGTCCCCACCCGCCAGGGCTGGTACGACCTGACCGCCCGCCTGAACGGCGAGGAGACCTGGCTGCGCCGCCTGGCCGGCCGGGTCGAGACGGGAAAGGACTCGATCAGCGATCCGCTGATGGGCGGGGCGGCGCTGCTGACGCTCTGATCGGCGGCAGGCTAGAGTGTGCGCGAAGTTCGAGGATTCGCCGCATGCTCCGTCCCTCCCTGTCCGCTCTCGCCCTCGCCACGGCCCTGGTCGTCCTCCCCGCCTCCGCCGCGACCGATCCCGCCAAGCTGGTCGCCTCGCCAGCGTTCAAGAAGGCCGTGGCCAAGCTGGATGCGGACTACGACCGCACGGTCGCCGACATCGTCACCCTGACCGAGATCCCGGCCCCGCCGTTCAAGGAGGAGGCCCGCGCCAAGGCCTATCTCGAGATGCTGAAGGCCCACGGCCTGACCCATGTCGAGATGGACGCCGAGGGCAACGTCATGGGCGTCCGTCCGGGCGCGGCGACCCAGGGCAAGGGCCCGTTCGTGGTCATCGCCGCCCACCTCGACACCGTTTTCCCCGAAGGCACCGACGTGAAGGTCAAGCGCGAGGGCACGCGGCTGATGGCCCCCGGCATCGGCGACGACACCCGCGCCCTGGCCACCCTGCTGGCCTATTTGCGCGCCCTCGACGCGGCCGGGATCAAGACCAAGAGCGACATCCTGTTCGTCGGCAATGTCGGCGAGGAGGGGCCCGGCGACCTGCGCGGCATCCGCCACCTCTTCAACAAGGGTGCGTACAAGGGCCGGATCAGCGCCTTCTTCTCGATGGACGGTTCGGACCCGTCGCGGATCGTCGACAAGGGCGTCGGCTCCAAGCGCTATCGCGTGACCTTCAAGGGTCCGGGCGGCCACAGCTACGGCGCGTTCGGCATCGTCAACCCGATGGCGGCCATGGCCAAGGCGGTGACCGACCTCTACGCGGTCGAGACGCCGAAAGAACCGAAGACCACCTATTCGGCCAGCGTCACCGGCGGCGGCACCTCGGTGAACTCGATCCCGGGCAGCGTCTTCATGGAGTTCGACATGCGCTCGGAGAGCGCGGCCGAGCTGGCCAGGCTGGACCAGACCCTGGTCGGCATCCTCGACAAGGCGGTGGCGGGCGAGAATGCCGCGCGCTCCACCAAGGACGGCAAGATCAGCTACGAGGCCAAGGTCATCGGCGAGCGGCCGGCGGGGAACACGCCGCAAACGGCGGACATCGTGGTGCTGACGGCGGCGGCGGCCACGGCCCTGGGCTTCACACCCCAGCACGAGGACAGCTCGACCGACTCCAACGTGCCGATGAGCTTAGGGATTCCCGCCGTCACCATCGGCGCCGGCGGCAAGGCCGGCCGCGCCCATGCCCTGGACGAGTGGATCGACGTCGAGAAGGCCGAGAGCCTGAAGGGCATGCAGGTCGGCCTGGCCGCCCTGCTGGCCGTGGCGGGGGTGGACTAAGGCTTCGCCGGCGCCTTCCGCGTCACCAGCCAGATCCCGCCGCACACCAGGGCCAGCGCCGCGGCGTTCTTCCAGGCCAGCACCGGCTCGTGCAGGAACAGCGCCGACAGCAGCACCCCGAACACCGGGATCAGGAAGTTGAACACCGCCAGCAGGCCGACCGGGTTGTGCTTGATCAGCAGGCTCCACAGGGCGAAGGCGGCCGCCGACAGCCCGGCCATATAGGCCAGCAGGGCCAGGGAGCGCGCGTCGAAGCCCGTGAGCGCCCCGCCGCCGGCGAAGCCGATGGCCAGGAGGCCCGCGCCGCCGATCGACAGCTGCCAGCCGGTCATCACCATGGGGTCGACCTTCTGCGAGATCGACTTGCCCCAGATCGAGGCGGCGGCCAGCACGAAGGCGGCGGCGACCACGAAGCCCTCGCCCAGCAGGCTGAACTCGAAATCCAGCCCCTTTCCCCCAAGGTTCACGGCCAGCACGCCCGCGAAGCCCAGCAGGCAGCCGGCGACCTTGCGCGGCGTCAGGCGATCATCGGGGAACAGGAAGTGGGCCAGGATCACGCCGAAGAACGCGCCGGTGGCGTTCATGATCGACGACTTCACGCCGGTGGCGTGCGCCAAGCCGACATAGAAGAACACGTACTGCAGCGTGGTCTGGAAGACGCCCAGGCCGACCACCCGCGCGACCTGGTCTTTCGGCACGGCCAGCGGCTTGCGGTTCAGGACGGCCAGCACCAGCAGGATCAGCCCGGCCGCCAGGAACCGCCAGCCGGCGAACAGCATCTGCGAGGCCGTATCGGTCTTGGCCACGTGCAGCAGGGCGTAGCCCGCCTTCACCGCCGGAAACGCGCTGCCCCACAGCAGGCAGCACAACACCGCCATGCCGACGACGAAGCGGCGGTCCTGATAGAGATTGGCTGGGTGAAGGGTCTGGGAGGGGGACAAGGCGGAACCTGAAAAAGACATCGCCGCTCCACGACAGGCGGAGCGGCGACTCGACGGTCCTTCTAGGCAGGCCGATCCGGCGGTTCAACCGCCCTAGGCGAATACGGTGAGCAGGACGGGCAGCACCGTCCCGGCGATCAGCAGGCCCCAGGCGACCTTGCGGTCACGCCCGTAGTTCACCGCCATCCAGACGCCCAGGACGGTGGCCGCCGTGAGCGCCAGGGCCACGACCAGGAAGATGGCCTTCAGCAGCACCGTGCCGACCTGGGGGCCTTCCTCGCGTTTCTCCGGCGTGGCCGCCTTGGCGGCCCCGGGCGCGGTCGGCGCGGCGGCCGGCGGCGCGCGCTTGGGCTTCAGCTGGAAGACCTGGTCCTTGTGCAGCATGCCCAGCTTCTCGATCACCGGCGCCGGCTGGTAGGCGCCGCCGTGCGACTCGTGGAGGCCGTACAGCTGGAGCGCGCCGGTCAGCGCGAAGAAGATGACGCTGGGCGCGATGAAGACCCCCAGCCAGGTGTGGATGCGGCGGATGAAGGCCAGCCTGAGGGCCGGGTTGGCGCGCGGGGGCTTGGTCACGACGGGCTCCTGATGCGGCCGCTGGCCGGCCGGGAGCTTGACCTTAGCGGCTCGGCCGCGCCGCGCCCTTGATATGGCTCAGGTCAGCGCAGGCTGCTCTTGACCCTGTCCAGGTCCGCCGCCGCCAGCTTGGGCGTGTCGTCGCCGACGACGGTCGCGCCACCATCGGCCAGCATGCGGTCGATGCGGGCCTTCTGCGACTTGAACGAGGCCAGTTCCGAACCGGCCAGGATGGTGCCCTGCGGGACCTTGGCCCCGACCGGATTGATCCGCTCGCCCTTCAGCCAGACCTCGTAGTGCAGGTGCGGGCCGGTCGCCAGGCCGGTCGAGCCGACATAGGCCACCACCTGGCCCTGGCGGACATGGACGCCCGGACGGATGCCGGACGCGTAGCGCGAGATGTGGCCGTAGCCGGTGTCCCACTGGCCCGAATGGCGGATGCGCAGCCAGTTGCCATAGCCGGCCCAGCGGCGGGCCTCCAGCACCACGCCGTCGCCGGCGGCCAGGATCGGCGTGCCCGTCCCGGCCCCGAAGTCGACGCCCTTGTGGGCGCGGGTGTAGCCCAGCACCGGGTGCTTGCGCTGGCCGAAGGTCGAGGTGATCCGCGCGCCGTCCACCGGCGTGCGCAGCAGGAAGCCCTTGATGTTCTTGCCCAGCGCGTCGAAGAACTGTGTCTTGCCCTCGGCGTCGCCCTTGCGGTCGAAGGCGTAGAATTTCTGGCCCTTGACCTCGGCGTATTCCAGGTCGCCAGCCTCGATGGTGCGGCCGCTCTCGGTGACCTTGCGGTCGAACACCAGGCAGAAACGGTCGCCTTCCTTGATGTCGCGCGAGAAGTCGATCTTGTGCGAGAACAGCTTGGCCGCCTGGCTGATGATCGCCGGCGTGCCGCCGACATTGGCCACGCTCTCATAGAACGAGCCGTTCATCTCGCCGCAGGCGACCTTCTGCTCGTCGCGGACCTTTTCCTCCAGCTCGCGCAGGCGCAGGGCGCCGTCGAAGGTGCGCGAGACGGTCAGGGTCGAGGATGGGCTGGCCCGCATCGACAGGCCGACCAGACGGGCCGGGCCGCGCTGGCCCCGACGCTGGGCGATGGCGGCCTCGAAGGCCATGCCGGCCTTGATGTTGACGGTGTCGATGGCGCCTTGCAGGACCGAGACGACGGCCTGGGCCTCCTCGGGAGCGACGCCCGCGCGCTGCACGGCGCCTTGCAGGGTCTCGCCGGGGCGAACCTTGACCGCGACGTTCTCGGGACGCTCGAAGCCGGGCTGGGCCTCGGCGCTGGCGAAGGCCACGTGTTGCAGGGCGACCAGGGCGGCGGGATCCAACGCCGCCTTCTCCGTTCCCGGAGTCTTGGCGTCGTCGGCGGTCAGCTTCCAGCCCAGGCCCAGCGCCGCCAGGCCGGCGACGGCGATGAAAATCCTCGGCGCCCAGCGCGTCGCGCTGCGTCGCGGATCAAATTCCTGCATCGTGCCCCCGTCGGTGCGATGCCGCGCAAGTCAAGATGACACGGCTAGGATGCCCCCCTAGCGGTCGTCGGACCGGACCATGCTCAGACATGCTCGCGGCGGCAAGGACTATTCGGCGCTTCGGCCGATTTGTCACGGCATGGTTAACATCGGTTAACAGCCGAAACGTAACCATATGATCCAAATAAGAAAACGCCCACCGTCTCCGGTGGGCGTCTTGTGTACGCTTCACATTTACGCTTACTGAATTCGTCCGAGATCAGGCCGCGTTGACCTGTTCGTTCGGGTCGCGCAGCACGTAGCCGCGGCCCCAGACCGTCTCGATGTGGTGCTTGCCATGCGCCGAAGCGGCCAGCTTCTTGCGCAGCTTGCAGATGAAGACGTCGATGATCTTCAGCTCGGGCTCGTCCATGCCGCCGTACAGGTGGTTCAGGAACATTTCCTTGGTCAGGGTCGTGCCCTTACGCAGGGAGAGCAGCTCAAGCATCTGATATTCCTTGCCGGTCAGATGCACGCGGTTGCCGTTCACTTCGACGGTCTTGGCGTCGAGGTTGACGATGATGTCGCCGGTCTTGATAACCGATTGGGCGTGCCCCTTCGAACGACGGACCACCGCGTGGATGCGGGCGATCATCTCGTCCTTGTGGAAGGGCTTAGTCATGTAGTCGTCGGCGCCGCCGGCGAAGGTCTTCACCTTCGTATCGATCTCGGCCGTGCCCGACAGGATCATGATCGGGGTGTTGATCTTCGCGACCCGCAGGGTGCGCAGAACATCGATGCCGCTCATGTCAGGCAGATTGAGGTCGAGCAGGATGAGATCGTAGTCGTAGATCTTGCCCAGATCGACGCCTTCCTCACCAAGATCCGTCGTATAGACGTTGAAGCCCTCAGACTTCAGCATCAGTTCGATGGTCTGCGCCGTCGCGCTGTCATCCTCGATCAACAGTACGCGCATGAGCCCCTCCACGCCAAATCTGGCGTATTCGAACGTCTTAGGCGGAGAGCCGCCGGTCAAACTCTTCGACCACTTTGCCGGAGAGTTAATTTAAGACTGGTTAATGGTGAATGTTTCCGTCGGTCGAATGGTTAATCTGATTTGCGAATCGGGTGCAAGCGGGTCTCGACCCCTTGGTCACATTGGTCGCACGCGTCGCAGGGGGCCTGTTGGGACGCCCGAGCGACCGCCGGAAATCGCCAGGATCCGTGCCCTGAAAGCGGTCCGAACGCCGTTACTCCGTTAAGGCGCGGGTCGACGCCATTCGCACCTGAGGCAAGATTGCGGCGTTCCGTCGCGGGAATTTGATCGCCATGCTCGCGCTTTCCGGGTGCTCTCCTGACGACCGAAGCTGAGCCGTTTCAAGGGGCCGCGACGCCCCGCCGCAGGGCTTCAGGCCGGCTTTTCCGCCGCCAGCCAGCCGGCGGCCCGCAGCCTGGCCACCGAGGCGCGGCTGACGGGGGCCGTTTCGCCGTCCACCAGCCTCAGGCGCAGGTTGCGGCCGTCGCGCTCGACGCCGGCGATCGCCCGCCGCGCCACCCACCACGAGCGGTGGACCTGCAGCCCCTCGACGCCCGTCAACCCCGCCGTCACCCGCGCCAGCGGCCCCATCTCCAGGCGCGAACCATGCTCGGTGCGGATCCGGACATAGTGGTCCTCCATCCTCAGATAGAGGACGGCGCCGGGGTCCAGCGCCGGCGCGGCGGTCTCGACGGGGACTAGCCCCTCGCGCGCGGGCGCATGCGAGCGCGGGTACGGGTAGGGGCGCACGCGGATGAAGTAGTAGGCCAGCACCAGGGTCGTCGCGATCGCCACGCACTGGCCGTACCATTCCAGCGGCGACACGGCCCGGGCGATCCCCGGCCACAGGGCGATGGCGACAACGCGCAGCGGCGCGCCCTGCAGGACGCTGCCGACCAGGATGACCGGCGGGATCATCGTCCAGTCCGGCCAGCCCAGCCGCCGCGCGCCCACGCCGGCCAGTCGCGCCAGGCCGCCGAACAGCAGCATCCCGCAGGTGAGGCTGCCGGCCCAGTAGGCGATCCGCAGCGCTGGCCCGCCGTTGAAGAAGCTGCCGAACGGCCCCATCAGCCCCAGCAGCACCCCGACGCCCACGGCCACGCCAAGGTCGACCGCCCATTCACGGGCGGTCCCCAGCAGCGGCGGGTCGGAGACGCGGGTGGTCATGCCCCTCGTATAGATCGCCGTTACGCGGAGTCGCCAGTCTCCGCCCGTTCGCCGCTTCGCGAACCCATTCGCCCATTCGCGCAGGAACGCTGGCCGGACGGCGTTTCCGCCCTCAAAGCGGGGGCCATCGTCACTCGCTGAAGGACCGTCATGTCGCTCCGCCACGCCCTCGCCGCCGCCCTGCTGGCGGCTGTCGTTTCATCCCCCGCCCTCCTTCCCTCCCAGGCCCTCGCCGCCAACGCCGGCTTCATGGTGCTGCGGGAGCCCCGCGCCGATGGTCAGGCGCCGGTCGAGGTCGGTATCTGGTACCCCACCGACGCCAAGCCCACCTTCATGGCGCTGGGCAGCTGGGGCCACACGGTGGCGGCCGGCGCGCCGGTCGCCGGCGAACACCTGCCGTTGATCGTCATGTCGCACGGCAACGGCGGGTTCTTCGGCGGCCATGCCGACACCGCCCAGGCCCTCGCGGAAGCCGGGTTCGTGGTCGCCGCCCTCACCCACCCCGGCGACAACTACAAGGACCAGAGCCGCGCCAGCGCCATGAGCGACCGTCCCGCCGCCCTCTCGGCCCTGATCGGCTGGATGCTGGAAAGCTCGCCGCTGAAGGCGAAGTTGGACCCCGCCCGCGTCGGCGCCTTTGGGTTCTCGTCGGGCGGCTTCACGGTGCTGGCGGCGGCCGGCGGCGAGCCGGACCTTTCCAAGGTGCTCGCCCACTGCCAGGCCCATCCGGCCAATTACGACTGCCAGCTGACCGCTCGCATCCCGATCCCCGCCGACGGCCTGACGGCCCGTTGGATCCACGACCCGCGCATCAAGGCCGTGGTCTCGGCCGCGCCGGCCCTGGGCTTCACGTTCGGCGCCGACGGCCTCTCGGGGATCACCGCGCCCGTGCAGCTGTGGAAGGCCGCCGACGACGAGATCCTGCCCGGCGACGACTACGCCGAGGCGGTGCACCGGAACCTCTCCCGCCCCCACGATTATCGCGTCGTCCCGGGCGCGCGGCACTTCGACTTCCTCACCCCTTGCGACACCGCGCCGCCGGGCGGGGCCCAGGCCCTGTGCGCCAGCGCGCCGGGCTTTGACCGGCGGGCGTTTCACCGGACGTTCAACGCCGCCGTGACCCAGTTCTTCACCGACCAATTGGTCGCACCGGTGAAGTCGCTTCCGGGTCACTGAGTTCATACCCGATTAACCACGATGGCCGAGTCTGCGCGGGTGCTTCAGGAGCTGTCTTGCGTAGCCTCATCGCCGCCGTCGAACGTATCGATCCCCTGACCGTCTATGGCCGCGTGGCCGCCGTGAACGGTCTCTTGATCGAAGCCCGGGGCGGCCTGACCCGCCTGGCGGTCGGCGCGCGCGTCGAGATCAGCCGCATGGGCGAGAAGCCGCTGCCGGCCGAGGTCGTCGGCTTTCGCGAGACCCGCGCCCTGCTCATGCCCTTCGGCCCCGTCGAGGGCGTGGCCCCGGGCGCGGAGATCCGCATCGTTCCCGAAGGCGCCGTGGTCCGTCCGACCAAGGCCTGGCTGGGCCGGATCATCAACGCCTTCGGCGAGCCGATCGACGGCCTGGGCCCGTTGCCCCAGGGCGAGGTCCCCTATCCGCTGAAGACCTCGCCGCCGCCGGCCCACGCCCGCGGCCGGGTGGGCGAGCGCCTGGATCTGGGCGTGCGCTCGATGAACGTCTTCACCACCACCTGCCGGGGCCAGCGCCTGGGCATCTTCGCCGGCTCGGGCGTCGGCAAGTCGGTGCTGCTGTCCATGCTGGCCAAGGAGGCCACCTGCGACGCCGTCGTCGTCGGCCTGATCGGCGAGCGAGGCCGCGAGGTCCGCGAGTTCGTGGAAGAGACCCTGGGCGAGGAAGGCCTGCGCCGCGCCATCGTCGTGGTCGCCACCTCGGACGAGCCGGCCCTGACCCGCCGCCAGGCCGCCTACATGACCCTGGCGATCAGCGAGTACATGCGCGACCAGGACCAGGAAGTCCTGTGCCTGATGGACTCGGTCACCCGCTTCGCCATGGCCCAGCGCGAGATCGGCCTGGCCGCCGGCGAGCCGCCGACCACCAAGGGCTACACGCCCACCGTCTTCACCGAGCTGCCCAAGCTGCTGGAACGCGCCGGCCCCGGCCCGATCCGCCCGGACGGCACCACCGCCGCCCCGATCACCGCCCTCTTCACCGTCCTGGTCGACGGCGACGACCACAACGAGCCGATCGCCGACGCCACCCGCGGCATCCTGGACGGCCACATCGTCATGGAGCGGGCCATCGCCGAGCGCGGCCGCTTCCCGGCCATCAACGTGCTGAAGTCGATCAGCCGGACCATGCCCGGCTGCCAGCACCCGCACGAGCGCGACATCGTCAAGGGCGCGCGCCAGGTGATGGCCGCCTACGCCAACATGGAAGAACTGATCCGCATCGGCGCGTATCGCGCCGGGGCCGACCCGGTGGTCGACCGCGCGATCCGGCTAAATCCTGCGATCGAGGCTTTCCTCAGCCAGGATAAGGAAGAAGCAACTAGTCTGGACGACTCTTTCGGTCATCTGGGGCAGATCCTGGCGAGTGAGTACTGATGACCAAGTGGGCCGCCTCGCTGATCCGCATCTCGAACCACGAGGTCGAGACGCTGCAGAAACGCCTCGCCGAGATCACCGAGCGTCGCGTCGCCGCCGAACTGCGCATCGCCATGCTGGACGCCGAGGCCGAGCTGGAAGCCAAGAACGCCGAGGGCGACGCCGCCGCCGGCTGGTACATGATCGGCTACCGCGAGGGTCACAAGCGCCGCAAGGCCGACATGCTGCTGCAGGTCGAGCAGTGCCAGCAAGAAGAGGTCGGCGCCCGCGACGCCCTCTCCGAGGCCTTCGAGAACCTCAAGAAGTACGAGCACGTGGCCGAGCAGGCCAAGGTGCTGGCCGCCAAGAAGCTGGGCGCCTTCGAGTCCGCGCAGCTGGACGAGCTGAGCATCCGCCGCGCCGCCGTCGGCGGGCGCTGAGCGCCGACACGCGAAAACGGACGATCCTCGCCCGGGTCCGCGCGCATACACCAAATCTCAAGCGGCCCGCGACATTGTGTCCGCATGAGACCGACCCTCCAGGACATGGACCGCCGCGACGCCGGCCCGGCCAAGTCCCCGATCGCGATCCGCACTTAGGGGGCGCGGCGGGATGTGGGGCTTCGCGCGAACCGAGACGACGAGGGCCAACGCCAGGTTGGCCGCCCTGGTCTGCGCCTATGTCTGCGGCCTCGGCTACAGCCTGTTCCTGGCGGGCGCCACGCACAACATCCCGACGATCTGGACCGCCAACGCGGTGGCGATCGCCGCCTTCCTGGTCCTGAATCGGCGCCAAGCCGTGGCCTTCATGCTGGTCACCGCCGCGCTGCACGCGACGCTGGAGCTGACGATCGGCGCCTCGGCGCGGTTCGTGGCCCTGGTCACCGTGCTGGACACCCTCCAGACGGCCGGGACCGCCGCCCTGCTGCACGGGATGCGCGTGCCGACCCGCGTGCGCGATCCGCGCAGCCTGTTCACGGTCATCGTCGCCGCCTCGGCCTTGACCGCCATCGGCGCGATCCTGGTCAACGGCCTGATCGCGATCAGCGGCGGCCACGCCTTCTTCCGACGCT
This sequence comes from Caulobacter segnis, assembly GCF_019931575.1. NCBI lineage: Bacteria > Pseudomonadati > Pseudomonadota > Alphaproteobacteria > Caulobacterales > Caulobacteraceae > Caulobacter > Caulobacter segnis. The sequence continues at coordinate 4,078,009 of NZ_CP082923.1, forward strand.
GGGGCGACTGGACCACCTCCAACGTGCTGGGCGTCGCCGTCATCCTGCCCGTCGCCCTGATCCTGATGGACCGCCGTCACCGCGAGGGCTTCCACGTCCGGCCGCTGGAGGCCGCCGCCACCCTGCTGCTGGTGATCGCCATCTCGTCCTGGGTGTTCGTCAACGACGCGACGCTGCAGGTGCTGCTGTTCGCCCCGGCCCTGCTGGCGGCGTTCCGGGGCGGTCCCCGCGCGGTGGCGGTTGTGGTCACCACCTCGCTCGCCGTGGCCATCCCGGCCGTGCTGCATCGCACGGGCCTGGACATCAGGGTGGCCCTGTCGCCGCTGCGCCACGCCCTGCTCTTCCACGTGGTGCTGTACGCGGTCAGCTTCGTGGCCGCCCTGGCCCTGAGCCGCCAGGCCCGCCTGCAGGCCCTGCTGCTGCGCCGCCAGTCGGCCGCCCGCGCCGCCCAGAACCGCGCCCTGGCCGCCAGCCAGGCCAAGTCCGACTTCCTGGCCACGATCAGCCATGAGATCCGCACCCCGCTGAACAGCATCCTGGGCTTCGCGGCGCTGGTCGCCGACGACCCGAACCTGTCGCCCGAGAACCGCCGCCGCCTGGACCTGGTGAGCCGCGCCGGCCGCTCTCTGGCCGAGATCGTCGGGGACCTGCTGGACTTCGCCAAGGTCGAGGCCGGGCGCCTGGACCTGGCCCTGACCCCGACCTCGCCCGCCGCCCTGCTGCGCGACGCCGTCGCCATCCTGGCCCCCGAGGCCGCCGCCAAGGGCCTCTATCTGCGCACGGTCTGCGCGGCCGAGGGCGAGGGCGACGTCGACCGGACGCTGGCTTTGGACGAGACCCGCCTGCGCCAGGTGCTGATGAACCTGCTGGCCAACGCCCTGAAGTTCACCGCCCAGGGCGGGGTCACCGTCAAGCTGACCGCCGGTCCGGAGCCGGGCGCCCTGCGGTTCGAGGTGTCCGACACTGGCATCGGCATCGCCGCCGAAGTGCAGGCGCGCCTGTTCCAGCGCTTCTCGCAAGCCGACAGCTCGATCAGCCGCAGCTACGGCGGCACGGGCCTGGGCCTGGCGATCAGCAAGGCGCTGGTCACCCGCATGGGCGGCGCCATCGGCGTCGAGAGCCAGCTGGGCGAAGGCGCGCGCTTCTGGATCGCCCTGACCGCCGAGCCCGCCGCTGTCCCTCCGCCCGCCGTCGCGCCGACGCCGGAAACCACCACCGAGCGCGCCGCCCGCGTGCTGCTGGTCGACGACCATCCGATGAACCGCGAGCTGGGCAAGGCGCTGCTGACTCTGGCCGGCTGCGAGACGATCACCGCCGACGACGGCGCCCAGGCGCTGCGGGCCGTCCAGGCCGGCGACTTCGACCTGGTGCTGATGGACGTCCACATGCCGGGGATGGACGGCCTGGCCGCCGCCCGCGCCATCCGCGCCCTGGCCGGTCCCGTCGCCGCCATCCCGATCGTCGCGCTCAGCGCCGACGTCCTGCCCGAGCAGATCGCCCGCTGCCGCGCCGCCGGCATGGACGACCACGTCGCCAAGCCTATCCGCCGCGAGGAGCTGATCGCCGCCGTCGCCCGCGCCCTGCAAGGCGCCGCCGAACGGCCGGCCGCGGCCAACGCGTAGGGCTTGGTCGACGAAAGAACAACGTTCGTCGTTTATGACCAACTTGTAAGTTGAGACTTACCTCGTCCGCCCGTACATCGCGCGGCCTCGGCGAAGTAACGCCGGTATTTCTCCTTCAAAAGCGTACCCGGGACCGCGCGCGACGGCTGTTGCGCGCCGCGCGGCCGGTCGCGCCCAAAGCCTGAAAGCAAGACTTCAAATGATCCACCACCTGTCCGTCAGCGCCGCCGACCCGCAAGGCGCGGCCGAGTTCTTCGCCAAGGTCATGGACGGCGTCGTCGTCGACTTCCCGCCCAATCCCGGCAGCTACATGGTGTTCAAGGCCGACGGCATGGGCACTGGCATCGAGATCTATCCGGCCGGCAGCGTCATGGTCCCGAACGGCGATCCGGGCGCGATCTTCACGCGTCAGTCGGAAGCTCAGGACCGCCGCTCGCCCACCCACTTCGCCCTCAGCGTCTCGACCTCGCGCGACGACGTGCTGGCCATGGCCGCCGACAAGGGCTGGGAGGCCTATGTCTGCGATCGCGGCGGCCACTTCCACGTCATCGAGGTGTGGGTCGAGAACGCCTGGCTGGTCGAGATCCTGCCGCTGGACTTCGCCGCCGAGTACCTGACCTTCGCCAACGCCGTCTCGGCCCTGGCCGACCCCAACACGGCGCTGGACTCTCACCAGCCCCAGGCCCGGACTCTGGAACACGCCTGAGGGGCGCTAAACTCTCCGCGCTAACAAGTGTCATCCCGGAAGCCTCGCAGAGGCTATCCGGGACCCAGGGGCCAAGCGCAGTGTGGTGACCCCTGAGTCCCGGCTCTCCGCTTCGCTACGCCCGGGATGACACTGGAGAGTAGCAGTGACAGGGTCCCTCACCCGCCGGCGAAATAGGCCTTCAGCCGCGCGGCCTCGGCCGGGGTGATGGCCATCACCGCCCCGTGCTTGGGCCCCGCGAAGTTCGTCGCCTTCATCGGCGAGCCGGGCTCGTTGAAGCGGCCCAGGTTCTTGAAGTGGACGAAGTCGGTGGTCTCCGAGAAGCCCATGTTGTTCTTCGGCTTGGCCCCGAACACGTCGTACATCAGCACGTAGGTCCCCGTTCCGTGGCGGCGCCAGAGGTTCGGCGCCTCGGTGCTGACGGTCTCGGGATCGACCTTGGCCGGGTCGAAGACATAGCCGCCATTCGCCCGGTCCGAGATCGCCTGCTTCAGATAGCCGGGCGTGTCATGGGCCACGTAGAACAGGTGGTACTTGCTCCCGACCTTGGTGATGTCGCCGTCGATGGCGGCCTTGCCGGCCACCGGATACGTAAACAGCGACTGGGGCGCGGCGGTCAGGGTCGTGAAGGCCGGGTCGGCGTAGGCGTAGACCAGCGAAGCCGGCTCATCGAGGAAACGGGTCGTGAAATAGACCATCAGCTTCTTCTCGGCCGGGTCCCAGATCGTCTCGGGCGCCCAGGCGGCGCTGCGGGTCTCGTCCTTGTCGAACAGCTTGGCGACCGGGACCCGCGCATGGGTCCAGTGGATCAGGTCGTACGACCGCATCAGGATCAGGTTCCGGTTGTTGCCCCAGCCATAGGGCTTCTGCGGCCGCTCCCACTGGGTGTCGCGCAGCCCCGCCTCCTTGGCGAAGATGTGCAGGTCGGTCATGGCCAGGTAGAAGGCCCCGTCCGGACCGCGCATGATGTGCGGGTCGCGCACGCCCTTCTGCTCGGCCAGCTGGCCGCCGGTGAAGATCGGCTCGCCGCCGTTGACGTCGGTGAAGGTGTAGCCGTCGGCCGAGGTGGCGAAGTAGACCGCGTGGGTCTCGTCCTTGAAGTAGACGAGAAGATAGGCGCTCTGGGCCTTGTCGGCTGGGACCGGCTGGGCGCGGCCGGCCAGCTTGTCGACCAGCTCCAGGGTCTTGGACGCGACGGGGGACCCAGCGATCGCCGGGGCGGCGCAGGCCAGGAGGGCGACGGCGGCGACGGCCGCCCGCAGCAGACGTTTCATGCGCATCGCTCCTACTTCACCGGATCCAGGCCGATCACGGTCACCGAGTGCGGCGGCAGCTCCAGCGTCGCCGATGACCCGGCGGCCTTGATCGCTGCGGGCTGCGGCTTGACCCGCGTGGGCGCTGCGAAGGTGTTGAACGCGCCCATCTCGTCGGCCGCCAGGGTGTCGCCCTGGGCGCCCTTGAAGGTGTAGCCGGGCGCCGTCGGCGTGATCTTCAGCGGCTGGCGGGGATCGAGGTTGGTGAACGACAGCCACAGCTTGCCATCCTTGCCGACCGCCCCGATGGCGTCCAGGCGCGGCAGGGTCACGTCGCCTTCCTGATAGGTCCCGGCGTCGTAGGCCAGCGGCACGACCTTGGCGTCCTGGAACGCCGTGTACATCCGGAACAGGTGGTAGGTCGGCGTCAGCAGCATCTTGTCGCCGTCGGTCAGGATCATCGCCTGCAGGACGTTGATCGTCTGGGCGATGTTGGCGCCCTTCACCCGGTCGGCGTGGCGGGCGAAGATGTTGAGGTTCAGGGCCGCGACGATGGCGTCGCGCTGGGTGCTCTGCTGGTACAGCGACGAGCCCGGCGCGCCCTCCTCGACCTTGAACCAGGTTCCCCACTCGTCGACGAGCAGCCCGACCTTCTTGGCCGGATCGTACTTGTCCATGATCGCCGCGTGCTTGCTGACCAGCTCCTCCATCCACAGGGTGGACTTCAGCAGTTCGGCGTACTGATGGGCGTCAAAGCCGGTGGCCCGCTCCGGCTTCTTGGGCCAGGTGTAGCTGTGCAGGGAGATCGCATCGATGTCCCAGCTGTAGATCTTCTTGCTCCAGGCCTGCATGACCGTCTCGGTCCAGCCGTAGTCGTCGCGATCCGCGCCGACGGCCACCTTCAGCATCTTGTCGGGCCCGCTCTTCTGGGCCGGGTTGAAATTCTTGGTGAAGGTCGCGAACTGACGCATCTCCTTGGCGTAGTCGCTGGCCGTCATCGAGCCGCCGCAGCCCCAGCTCTCGTTGCCCAGGCCCACCATCGCCACCTTGAACGGCTTTTCGCGCCCGTTGGCGACCCGCAGCTTGCCCAGTTCCGAAGGCTTGTCCGTGGTCATGTATTCCAGCCACTCGGACGCCTCCTGCGGCGAGCCGGAACCGACATTGACCGAGACGTAGGCGTCGGCCCCGATCTGGTCGACGAAGTCCATGAACTCGTGGGTGCCGAACTGGTTGGTCTCGAGCACGCCGCCCCAGCTGGAATTGGTCGTCGTCGGGCGTTCCTTCCCGACGCCGTTGCGCCAGTGGTACTCGTCGGCGTAGCAGCCGCCCGGCCAGCGAACGTTGGGAACCTTGATCGCCTTCAGCGCCGCCACGACGTCGTTGCGGATGCCGCGCGTATTAGGGATCTTCGAGTCCGGCCCGACCCAGATGCCCTCGTAGACACCCCGGCCGAGATGTTCGGAAAATTGTCCGAGTATATTGCGGTTTATGATGGGACCGGGCTTGCCGGCGTCCACCGTGACGGCGACGTCGGGCGCGGCGGCATGAGCCAAAGCGCCGATCGACAAGGCGAACGCGAGCGGCGCGGCGAACCAAAGCGGCTTCATGAAAGCTTCCGACCCCAAATTTTATTTGTCTGATTATTCGACAGCGTAGACCCTGGCGCCCTGCGCTTGTCAAGACTGGCCAAGGCGGCCGCGCAAGGCCCGCTGACGCCTTCTTTCGCGCATTACGGCGAGTTCACTTCCCTCGCTACACGTGTAGCGCTACGTATGTAGCGACACACTGGCGAACAGTGAGCGGAGGCCGCCTTGATCGACACCCTGCCCCGGCGCGAACGCGAGGTCTTCGAGACGCTGTGCCGGCTGGAGGCCGGGACCACGGCTGAGGTGCGCGGCGCCCTGTCTGATCCGCTCAGCGACTCCGCCGTGCGCACCATGCTCTCGCGCCTGGAGGCCAAGGGCCTGATCGAGCGGACCAGCGGCCCCGAGGGGGTCCGCTACCGCCCGGCCCAGGAGACCGAAACCGTCGCGGTCGGGGCCCTGCGGCGGGTGATCGACACCTTCTTCGCCGGCTCGGCCGCCAGCGCCGCCAGCGCCCTGCTGGGCATGGGCCAGCGTCTGACGCCCGACGAAGCCGCCGCGCTCGAGGCGATGATCGACAACGCGGTCGAGACCAAGGCCCTGGGGGAGGACAAGTCGTGACCTGGACCCTGCTGTTCTCCCTGCTGGTCAAGTCCAGCATCGTCGCCGGCGGCGGCCTGGCCGGCGCCCGGTTCCTGACCCGCCGGCCGGTCGAGCGCGTCGACATCCTGCGCGCCGCCGTCTGCCTGCTGCTGGCCCTGCCGGCGATCATGAACATGCTGCCGCCGCTCGAGCTGGCGCTGCTGCCGCCGCTGCCGGCCGAGCCCGCCGTCGCGCCCCTGGCCGGCGGCCTTCCCGCGCCGACCGAGACGCCCCTGTGGTGGACCACGCCCGGCGCGATGATGGGCGGCGCCTGGCTGCTGGGCGCGGCGCTGATCGGCGGCCGCCTGGCCCTCGGCCTGCGCACCCTGGAGCGCTGGACCCGCAAGGGCCAGCCCGTGACCGACGCGGCCTGGCTGGCGCCGATCAAGACCCTGCCGCCGATCGACCGCCCAGGCGTGGTGGCCAGCGACCGCGTCGCCGGCCCGCTCAGCTGGGGCGTGGCGCCGGGGACCATCCTGCTGGACCCGGCCACCCTGGCCGAGCCCCGCGCCGCCCCGGCCATCATGGCCCACGAGCTGGCCCACCTGCGTCGCCACGACTGGATCTTCCTGATCCTGTCGCGCCTGACCCTGGCCATCTTCTGGTTCAACCCGCTGGTCTGGCGGCTGCACGCGACGCTGGCCGAGCGCGCCGAGGAAGCCGCCGACGCCGCCGCCCTGACCCATGTCGACCGCGCGCTCTACGCCCGCACCCTGGTGCGTCTGGCCGCGACGCCCGCCCCGCTCGGCGCCCCCAGGGAAGCCCTGGCCATGGCCGCCGACGCCAAGACGCTCAAGACGAGGATCGCCTGCATCATGACCGATACGCCCGAACGCCGCCGCCCCCTGACCGTGGGTCTCACCGTCGCCGCCCTGGCGATCGTCGCCACGCCCCTGGCCGCCTTCGGCCTGAGCCGTCAGATCGCGCCGCCCGCGCCGCCGGCTCCGCCCGTCGCGGTCACCAGCGCGCCCATGCCGCCCGCGCCGCCCGCCGAAGCGGCCCCGCCTGCGCCGCCCGCGCCGCCGGCTCGCCACGCGAGAACGGAGTCCGACGCCTACGACACGGTCCAGGCCCGCGCCCAGGCCGAATGGGATCGGAACCAGGCGCACGCCCAAGCCGAGTGGGCCAGGGCCCAAGCCGAGGCCGCGCGCGTCAACGCCGAGGAGATTCGCCGTCAGGTCGAAGCCCACCGCGACGAGATCGAGGCCGCCGCCCGCCTCGCCGCCCAGCAGGCGCGCCTTTCCGGCGAGGAAGCCCGTCGCATCGGCGAACAGGCCCGGCTTGCGGGCGAGGAGGCGCGCCGCGCCGGTGAACAGGCCCGCCGCGACGGCGAGCGCATCCGGGTCCAGGCCATGCGGCAGGCCCGTGTCGACATGGCCAAGGGCGCGGTCCAGATGCGCGACGGCGCCCGTCAGATGCGCGATGAGGCCGCTCGCCTGCGCGATCCGGCCTACCGCGCCAAGCAGATCCAGGACAACCGCGCTCGCGGCCACGACGTCACCGACGCCGAACTCCAGGACCTCTCCCGCCGTCTGCCAGGCCAGGCCGACGACCTGGAACGCCAGGCGGATCGGCTGGCCGAGCAGGTCAAGGACATGACCTGAGCCACGGGACAGGCATCCGAAAACAAAAACGCCCCGGTCCTGCGACCGGGGCGTCTTCGTATCTAAAGCCTGGATCCTCGGGACAAGCCCGAGGACATGCTTACGAGTCCAGGAAGCTCCGCAGCTTCCGCGACCGGCTCGGGTGCTTCAGCTTGCGCAGGGCCTTGGCCTCGATCTGGCGGATGCGTTCGCGGGTCACCGAGAACTGCTGGCCGACTTCTTCCAGCGTGTGGTCGGTGTTCATGCCGATGCCGAAGCGCATGCGCAGCACGCGTTCCTCACGCGGGGTCAGCGAGGCCAGCACGCGAGTGGTGGTTTCCCGCAGGTTCGACTGGATGGCGGCGTCGATCGGCAGGACGGCGTTCTTGTCCTCGATGAAGTCGCCCAGGTGGCTGTCTTCCTCGTCGCCGATCGGCGTTTCGAGGCTGATCGGCTCCTTGGCGATCTTCAGGACCTTGCGGACCTTTTCCAGCGGCATGGCCAGCTTCTCGGCCAGCTCTTCCGGGGTCGGCTCGCGGCCGATCTCGTGCAGCATCTGGCGGCTGGTGCGGACGATCTTGTTGATCGTCTCGATCATGTGCACCGGGATGCGGATGGTCCGCGCCTGGTCGGCGATCGAGCGGGTGATCGCCTGACGGATCCACCAGGTGGCGTAGGTCGAGAACTTGTAGCCGCGGCGATATTCGAACTTATCGACGGCCTTCATCAGGCCGATATTGCCTTCCTGGATCAGGTCCAGGAACTGCAGGCCGCGGTTGGTGTACTTCTTGGCGATCGAGATCACGAGGCGCAGGTTGGCCTCGACCATTTCCTTCTTGGCCTGACGGGCCTCGCGCTCGCCCTTCTGCACGGTCTGGACGATGCGGCGGTAGTCGTCGATCGGCACGCCGGTCTCGGTCGCCAGCGCGGCGATTTCCTGGCGGATGTCCAGGACCGACTGGTTGTCGTTCTCGACAAACTTGGTCCAGCGCACGCCCATGCCCTTGACCTGTTCCGACCAGGTCGGGTTCAGCTCGGAGCCGAAATAGGCCTTCAGGAACTCGCCGCGGCTGATGCCGTAGCTGTCGGCCAGGCGCAGCAGGCGGCCTTCCAGGCCGATCAGGCGCTTGTTGATCGCATAGAGCTGCTCGACCAGAGCCTCGATGCGGTTGTTGTTCAGCTTCAGCGTCTTCAGGTGCTGGATGATCGTCGCCGACAGGCCTTCGTAGGCCTTGCGATCGGCGTCCGACAGGTCTTCGCCCTTCAGGCGGCTGCCGACCAGCTTGTCCTGCAGCTTGCGGAAGCTTTCGAACTCGCTGGCGATGGCGTCCAGGATGGCCATCACGCCTTCGCGCAGTTCGCCTTCCATGGCGCTGACGGTCGGCCCCGCGCCATCGTCGAAATCGTCGTCGTCCTCGCCGCCTTCGCCCTCGGGCTTGGCTTCGCCGGCCTCGTCGTCGACAGGTTCGGCCGGCTCGGCCTCCTCGTCGGCGGCCGGCTGGGCGGCCACGCCGTTGATCGCGGCGTAGGTGGCTTCCAGGTCGATGACCTCACGCAGCAGGATGCGGCCGGTGCCCAGTTCCTCGCGCCACACCATGATGGCTTCGAAGGTCAGGGCGGACTCGCAGAGGCCGCGGATCATGGTGTCGCGGCCGGCCTCGATGCGCTTGGCGATGGCGATTTCGCCCTCGCGCGACAGCAGCTCCACCGAACCCATCTCGCGCAGGTACATGCGCACGGGGTCGTCGGTGCGGTCGTAGGCGGCCGGCTTGTCGCTGGTGATGACCGTGGTGTTCTCGTCGCGGGTGGCGACCTCGCCGCCCTCCGAGCCCTCGGCGTCCTCTTCGGCCTCGACCACGTTGACGCCCATCTCGCTGAGCATGGCCAAGGTGTCTTCGATGGCGTCCGGGCTGACTTCCTCGGACGGCAGCACCTTGTTCAGCTCGTCCATGGTGACGTAGCCGCGGGCTTTCGCCTGCTTGATGAACTTCTTGACGCCGGCGTCGGTCAGGTCGAGCAGCGGACCATCGCCACCGGTGGCTTCGGGCGCTTCCGTCTCGGCCGAGGAATTGTTGCTCATCAAGCTCTCCGAAATCGACGCCGGCCGGTCTGTGCAAGAGCGGCGCCGAGAAAATCCGTTTCGAAAAGGACTGCCTTGGTCGGTCGGCGCTGTGATTCAGCGCACTCCCAGTGATCACGTTCCCGTCAGACGTCGCTCAAGCGCGCTCTTTCGCCATGTGCGAACGCTCCGCGGGAGACCCGGCGGAGGCCGTAAGGCGTGAGCGCGGCCTGGCGTCTTCCCTGAAAGGGTCAACGACCGCTGGGGACCTGTGGCAGCGGCGAGGGTGACATCCTGTTTCGAATGAGGGCGCGCGCTTCGGCGGCCCGGCCGATGTCAGTCAGCTGCTTGGCAGTTCCTTGAGTCGGCATGTGGCTTTGGGTGACGCCAGTGTCAAGATGTGAAGCGTCCGCGACCGCAAAGATTTGCGGCTCTTTTCCTCGCCTCTTCGCCCTTTTCCCGCTTTCCCCGGCGAAAGCCGGGGCCCAGATTCAGCCTGAGTGGTTGGGCGGATACGCCCCGGCGCCTCGGCCGAATGACCAATGCCCTGGGTTCGACCTGGGCCCCGGCTTTCGCCGGGGAAGTGGGTTGTGGGAGCTACGGGGAGACGGGTGGAGCTACTGCGCCCCGCGCCAGAACTCCAGATTGCTGATCTGGCGCTGCAGCACGGCGATGCGGTCGCGCAGGTCGCGGGTGGCCGCCAGGCTGGCGGCGGTCACGTCCTCACGGCGCATGCCGTCCAGGGCGCGCTCGGAATCGGCGATCTCGATCACCGCCTCGTAGCAGGCCGCCCACAGCGCCCGCGCCTTGGCCGGGTCGTAGCGGGCGTCCAGGAACGGAGCATCGGACTGGGCGACGCGCTCGACCTCGGCCAGGGGCTCGGACAGGCCCTTGCGCGACAGGCGCTCTCGCAGCGGAACATCGTCGCCGTGGTCGTCGCACAGGGCCAGGAACAGCTCGTGGGCCAGGGGCTGCAGGCGCGGATCGCCGAAGCCGACCCGCTCTATGGCCTCGTCATAGGCGCGCGCCCAGCCGGGATGGTCGATAGCCGCCAGGGCGATGGCGGCGCTGAACGGCTTGATGCGCCCGACGATCTGGGCCTTGGCGATCGGCCGCAGGCCGGGGTCCGGCGGCTCGCGCTTGCCGTTGCGCCAGGTTCCGCCGCCGCCATTGCGCGGGGTGAAGGGCCGGCCGCCGTCGCGGAAGCCGCCTCCGCCGCCGCCATAGCCGCCGCCGTCCTGGGGCGGTCCCGGCCGCGCGCGCTGGAACAGCGCGTCATAACGTTCGCGCAGGTCGTCCTTGTAGGCCTGGGCCAGGTCCTTGTCGGCGATGGTCCCGGCCGCCGCGCGCAGGCGCTGGCGCAGGCCGGCCTTGCGCTCGGGGGTGTCCAGCGGCTCCAGGTCCCGCTCGCGCTCGAACAGGGCGACGACGAAGGGCTTGGTGTCCGAGAGCTGCCCGCGCAGCGCGTCCGCCCCCTGCTCGCGCAGCACGTCGTCGGGGTCCTTGCCGCCGACCGGCATCGAGAAGCGGAACGAGCGACCAGGCTTGAGCAGCGGCAGGGCGCGGTCGATGGCCCGGTGGGCGGCGCGCTGTCCAGCCTTGTCGCCGTCGAAGCAGAGCGTGGGCTCGGGATGCAGGCGCCACAGGGCCTCCATCTGCTCCTCGGTCAGGGCCGTGCCCATGGCCGCCACGGCCGGCACGTTGGCGCGCTGGCAGGCGATGACATCCATATAACCCTCGACCACCACCATCGGCGTGCGCTCGTTCGGAGTAGCGCTCTGGTTGGCGTGCAAGATCTTGCGGGCCTCGAACAGGCCGTACAGCACCCGCCCCTTGTGGAAGAGGCCGGTCTCGGGACCGTTCAGGTATTTGGCGCGGGCGTTGGGATCCATCGCCCGACCGCCGAACGACACGACCTTTCCCCGGCTGTCGGTGATCGGGAAGATGATGCGGTCGCGGAAGCGGTCGTAAGGCTGGCCGCCGTCCTCGGGCGAGATCAGCACCCCGGCGTCCACCAGATCGCCCGGCTTGGCGCCCTTGGCGATCAGATAGTCCTTTAGGGCCGTGCGGTTGTTGGGCGAGAAGCCGATGCGGAAGCGGCTCCACTCGGTCTCGGGCAGGCCGCGCTTTTCGAGGTAGGCGCGGGCCGTCTGGCCGCCGGGACGGCGCAGCTCGGCCTCGAACCAGGCGGTGGCCAGCTCCATCCAGTCGCCCAGGGACGAGCGCTTCTGCTCCTCGCGGGCGGCGTGCGGGTCGACGGCGGGCAGGCTCATGCCGGCCTCGGCCGCCAGCCGCTCGACGGCCTCGGCGAAGGTCAGCCGCTCGGTCTCCTGCAGGAAGCTGATGATGTCGCCGTGCTTGCCGCTGGAGAAGCAGTGATAGAAGCCCTTCTCGTCATTGACGAAGAACGAGGGGCTCTTCTCCTTGGTGAACGGCGACAGCCCCGCGTACTCACGCCCCTGCCGCCGCAGCTTCACCGTCTTGCCGACGACGTCGGACGGGCGAAGGCGGGACTTCAGTTCTTCGAGGAAGCGGTCGTCGAAACGCATCTAGGGCGGGGGCCGATCGGTGGATCGCGCATCATAGTGAAGCGGGAGGGCGTCGATATCGGACGTCGGCGCTTCGCCCACAAGTTTGCTGAGTCTGTGGATATCTCAAGCGCGGCATTAGGAACATCGACTCCTGCCCGCCCGTTTTGAAAGCCGGGGCGCCTCGACGCGCCCGCAGCTTCCAAGAACGCCACGGAGAAGACCCATGCCCCAGAGATGGAATGACCGCGAAGGCCGCTTCGACGTCGAGCCCGACGGCGATTTCGACCGCGAGCGCGGCTATGGCTACGACGCCTCGCGACGCCGGGACCCGGCCTATGACAACAGATCCACCTACGAGAATTCAGGCTATGAGGCGTCTCGCGGCCCCGAAGCCTATCGCGGCGAACGGCCCCGTCGCCGCGGCGGCGAGTTCCTGCGCGCGGCCCAGCAGGGCGGCGACATCGGCTATGGCCGCACGCGGTCGGGCGCCGACTACGGGGCCGGCGCGAGCGGTTCTCGCGGACCGGGCGACTGGGGCCGCGTGGGCGGTCACGACTTCGGCGGCGCGACCGGCGACTACGGCTCCAGCGGCTATTCCAGCCGCACCGCCGACTATGGCGACGAGCGCTATTTCGACCACCGCGACCGAGGCCGAGACGGCGCCTATGGCGACTACAACCCCTACCGGTCGTTCGGTCCGCGCGGCGGCCCCGGTGACGGACGACGACCGCACCACGAGGAACGCACCTGGTTCGATCGGGCCCGCGACGAGGTCTCCTCGTGGATGGGCGACCAGGACGCCCTACACCGCCGCGAGGCCGACGGCGCCCATCGCGGGCGCGGGCCCAAGGGCTACCGTCGCTCGGACGAGCGCATCCGCGAGGACGTCAGCGACCGCCTGACCGACGACAGCTGGCTGGACGCCCACGGCGTCGAGGTCTCGGTGTCCGACGGCGACGTCACCCTGAGCGGCACGGTCCGCTCGCGCGAGGACAAGAAGCGCGCCGAGGCCCTGGCCGAGAGCGTCGGCGGCGTCGACAACGTCCAGAACAACCTGCGGGTCGACCGCGGGACGGACACGACGGCGTCGACCGCGCCACTGTCGGATCCGATGTAGCCCTCAATCCTCCCCTAGTGGGGGAGGTGTCGGCTCGAAGAGACGACGGAGGGGGAATAGGCAAGCTCGCCACACTCCCCCTCCAGCCTTCGGCCAGTCTCCCCCGCTGGGGGAGGATCTACCATCCGCATACCCACGTTCTGCGCGTCGCGGCCAACTTGGCCTCGACAAGTGGGTGTTAACGCCACAAACATCCCGGCTTCTCGCCGCGGGAGGGAGCCCGCGCGCCGCATTTGGGGTGTTTCGTGAAAGCGCTGTTCTTCTCCGTCTCCGTCCTGTCCCTGGCCGCGACGGCCGCCCTGGCTCAGCAGCCCCTGCCGGAGTCGGCGCCGCCCACCCCGCCGATCGAGGCGCCGCGCGACGTTCCCTATGTCGGCCCGCTCAAGCTGACCGTCGACGCTACCGATCTGGACCGCAAGATCTGGAACGTCACCACGACCATCCCGGTCAGCAAGGCCGGCGACTTCGTGTTCCTGTATCCGCAGTGGGTCCCGGGCGGCCACTCGCCGCGCAACGACCTGGACAAGCTGGCGGGCCTGGTCGTCACCGCGGGCGGCAAGCGCATCCCGTGGACGCGCGACGTCGTGCAGGTCAACGCCTTCCACGTCGACGTCCCGGCCGGCGTCAGCGCGCTGGAGATCAGCTACCAGTTCCTGACCGCCGTCGAGGCCAAGGTCGGCCGCACCGAGGTCACGCCCGAGATGCTGAACCTGCAGTGGCTGCAGGTGACGATGTATCCGGCCGGCTACTACACCCGCAGATCCCGATCGAGGCCAGCGTCAAGCTGCCGGAGGGCTGGAAGCTGGCCACCGCGCTGGAGACCGCCTCGACCTCCGGCCAGGTCACGACCTTCAAGCCGACCACGGTCGAGACCCTGGTCGACTCGCCGATCTTCGCGGGCAAGTACTTCAAGTCGATCGACCTGGATCCGACCGGCCCGGCTCCCGTGCGCCTGAACCTGGTGGCCGACAGCCCCGAGCTGCTGGAGGCCAAGCCCGAGCAGATCCAGATCCACAAGGATCTCGTGCAGCAGGCCTACAAGCTGTACGGCTCGCACCATTACGACCACTATGACTTCCTGGTCGCCCTGTCGGACAAGATCGGCGGCATCGGCCTGGAGCACCACCGCTCGTCCGAGAACCGCGTGGTCCCGAAATACTTCACCGAGTGGGACAAGAGCTTCGTCGGCCGCGACCTGCTCAGCCACGAATACACCCACTCGTGGAACGGCAAGTTCCGCCGCGCCGCCGACCTGTGGACCCCGAACCTGAACGTGCCGATGCGCGACAGCATGATGTGGGTCTACGAGGGCCAGACCCAGTACTGGGGCAACGTCCTGGCCGCCCGTTCGGGCCTGCTGACCAAGCAACAGGCGCTGGACAGCCTGGCCGCCACCGCCGCCGCCTACGACAACCGCCGCGGCCGCGACTGGCGTCCGGTGCAGGACACCACCAACGACCCGATCATCGCCAACCGCAAGCCGCTGTCCTGGCTCTCGTACCAGCGCAGCGAGGACTACTATTCGGAAGGCCTGCTGGTCTGGCTCGACGCCGACACGCTGATCCGCGAGAAGACCGGCGGCAAGAAGTCGCTGGACGACTTCGCCAAGGCCTTCTTCGGCGTCGACAACGGCTCGTATGTGCCGCGCACCTACACCTTCGACGACGTGGTCAGCACGCTGAACGGCGTGGTGGCCAACGACTGGGCCACGTTCCTGAAGACTCGCATCCAGGACGTCCAGGAAAAGGCCCCGCTCGATGGCTTCGCGCGCGGCGGCTACAAGGTGGTCTACACCGACACCCAGACCGAGTTCATGAAGACGGCCGAGAGCAAGGCCAAGAACACCGCCCTGCCCTACGCGCTGGGCCTGACGGTGGGCTCGGACGGCGTGCTGACCGACGTGCAGTGGGGCGGCCCGGCGTTCAAGGCCGGCCTGACCCAAGGACTGACGGTGGTCGCGGTCAACGGCGAGGCCTTCGACGGCGACAAGCTGAAGGCCGCCGTCACCGCCGCGGTGAAGCCCGAGAACCCGCTGGTCGAGCTGCTGATCAAGGACGGCTCGCGCTACCGGATGGTCAAGATCGACTACCGCGGCGGCCTGCGCTACCCGCGCCTGGAGAAGATCGCCGGGGTTCCAAGCCGCCTCGACGACATCCTGACGCCGCGCAAATAATTAACCATGCTCGCCGCCAGGTTGCGAACTGTTCGCGGCCTGCGACGATTTGGGGAAGAGCGGAAGGGCGGCCTCTGTGTCACCTTTCCGACTGTTCAATCCCTCTGAACGCGTACCGAAAAGGGCCCGCCCCCTCCCAAGCGGGCCCTTTTTTGTGTCTGCGGTTCGGGCCTAGTCGGCGACGGGCGGCGGCGGCAGCGGAGACGGCAGCTTCACGTCCTGATCGACATAGGCCGTCATCACCGTGCCCTTCTTGATGCTGACGTCCTTGCCCCGGATGAAGGGCGCGGCCGGCCAGAACAGGATCACCGTCGCGACCGTGGCGCCCACGCGGGTCTCGCCCTTGGAGCCGCGGTTGGCGCGCAGCCGGACGCGGTCGTCGCCGACCTTCATGTAGAGCAGGCGGACGTTCAGCTTGCCGTTCTTGCCCAGCATGCCGTTGTCGCGCGCCTCGACCACCTCGCCCACGCCGCGATAGCCCGCGCGCAGGATGGTTCCGTCGGACAGCTTGACGTCCTCGTCCAGGCTGACCGTGAACCGGTCGCCTTCGTGGGCCGTCTGGCTGGAGATCGCGTCCTCGAGACGCATCGCCAGTTCGGCGCCCTCCGGAATGACGGTTTCGGCGAAGGCCGACGTGGACGCGAGCAGCGCCAGGCCGCCCAGCGCGGCGGCGAATTTGACTTTCATAGATTCCCCCCAGAAGTCGAACCTCAGGCTTAAGGTCAAGCTCGCATCGCGTCTAGGACGCGCTACCGGACTTGGGTCCGCAGAGGTTGAAACGCGCGAACGCCTCCTGCCACGGGTGTTGGCGTCCGGTCGGCGGGACCGGTATCCTCGACTCTCCGTCAACCGCGAGACCCAAGATGCGGGAAAGTCCCGAGCTGCAGCGCGTCACGACCGAGTACGTGGTCACCGAGGACCGGATCCGGCTTTCGGGCGCGACGGCCGACGACCAGACCGTGGTGCTGTGGCTGACCCAGCGGCTGCTGAACCTGCTGGCGCCGCAGCTGACGGGGTGGCTAGAGCGGCAGGGCGCCTCCGAGGTGATGGACAGCGAACTGGCCCAGGGCTTCGCCCAGGAGGCGGCCGAGGCGTCGCTGGCCGCCGAGCCGGCGGTCCAGGCCGCGTCGCCCGCCGGCGCCTGGCTGATCGAGTCGGTGGACATCCACATCGGAACGGACGGCGTGGTCCTGACCTTCAAGTCCGAGGAGGGTGTGGTCGCCAACCTGACCCTGATGACCCAGGCCCTGCGGCAATGGCTGGGCATCGTGCGCGGCCAGTACGGCGTGGGCGGGTGGCCGAAGGATGTCTGGCCAACCTGGATGGGCGAGACTCACGCCCTGACGGCCAAACCCTCGACCACCGCCCTGCACTGAACCCGCGCGCCAGAAATGAGACCGGTACCATTTCTGGCTTGAGTGGTCTGACAACTGCCCCCATAGTGCCTGGCAACAGCGGCCCTTGAGAGCCGCCAACGCCATTGCGCAGCCTCGGGGAAACACCAGGATGACCACCACCCTCACCCGCCGCCTGTTCGGCGCGAGCCTCGCCGCCCTCTCGGCCGCCGCCATGCCGGGCCTGGTCCAGGCCGCCGAGAAGGCCGCCAAGACCTCAGGCGACAAGCCGCTCTACAAGGATCCGGCCCAGCCGATCGACGCCCGCGTCCGGGACCTGCTGGGTCGCATGACGCTGGAAGAGAAGGCCGCCCAGCTGATCGGCATCTGGCTGACCAAGGCCAAGATCCAGACCCCCGAGGGCGAGTTCTCGCCGGAAGAAGCCAGCAAGAACTTCCCCAACGGCCTGGGCCAGATCTCGCGCCCGTCCGACCGCAAGGGCCTCAAGCCCGCCACCGTGGTCGACGCGGCCGCCGGCGCCGACGACGGCGCGGTCAACCGCAACGCCAAGGAAACCGCGCGCTACACCAACGCCGCCCAGAAGTGGGCCGTCGAGAAGACGCGCCTGGGCATCCCGCTGCTGATGCACGACGAGGCCCTGCACGGCTATGTCGCCCGCGACGCGACCAGCTTCCCGCAGGCCATCGCCCTGGCCTCGACCTTCGACCCCGAGCTGACCGAGAAGATCTTCGCCGTCGCCGCCCGCGAGATGCGCGCCCGGGGTTCGAACCTGGCGCTGGCGCCCGTGGTCGACGTGGCCCGCGACCCGCGCTGGGGCCGCATCGAGGAGACCTATGGCGAGGACCCGCACGTCTGCGCCGAGATCGGCCTGGCCGCCATTCGCGGCTTCCAGGGGACCACCCTGCCGCTGGCCAAGGACAAGGTCTTCGTCACCCTCAAGCACATGACCGGCCACGGCCAGCCCGAGAACGGCACCAATGTCGGCCCTGCCCAGATCGCCGAGCGCACCCTGCGCGAGAACTTCTTCCCGCCGTTCGAACGGGCGGTGACCGAGCTGCCGGTCCGCGCGGTCATGCCGTCCTACAACGAGATCGACGGCGTCCCCTCGCACGCCAACCGCTGGCTGCTGACCAAGGTGCTGCGCGAGGAGTGGGGCTACAAGGGCTCGATCCAGAGCGACTACTTCGCGATCAAGGAGCTGATCGCCCGCCACAAGCTGACCGCCGACCTCGGCGAGACGGCGGTGATGGCCATGCACGCCGGCGTCGACGTCGAGCTGCCCGACGGCGAGGCCTACGCCCTGATCCCCGAACTGGTGAAGGCCGGCCGCATCCCGCAGTTCGAGATCGACGCCGCCGTGGCCCGCGTCCTGACCATGAAGTTCGAGGGCGGACTGTTCGAGAACCCCTACTGCGACGAGAAGACGGCCGACGCCAAGACGGCCACGCCCGACGCCGTCGCCCTGGCCCGCGAGGCCGCCCGCAAGGCCGTGGTCCTGCTGAAGAACGACAAGGGCTTGTTGCCGCTGGACGGCAAGAAGGTCAAACGCGTCGCCTTGCTTGGCACGCACGCCAAGGACACCCCGATCGGCGGCTATTCCGACATCCCGCGCCACGTGGTCTCGATCCACGAGGGCCTGACCGCCGAGGCCAAGGCGCAGGGCTTCGCCCTGGACTACGCCGAGGCCGTGCGGATCACGGAGTCGCGCATCTGGGCGCAGGACGAGGTCAAGCTGGTCGACCCGGCCGTCAACGCCAAGCTGATCGCCGAGGCCGTCGCGGTCGCCAAGAACGCCGACGTCGTCGTGATGGTGCTGGGCGACAACGAGCAGACCAGCCGCGAGGCCTGGGCCGACACGCACCTGGGCGACCGCGACAGCCTGGATCTGATCGGCCAGCAGAACGATCTGGCCAAGGCGATCTTCGACCTGGGCAAGCCGACGGTGGTGTTCCTGCTGAACGGCCGTCCGCTGTCGATCAACCTGCTGGCCCAGCGCGCCGACGCCATCATCGAGGGCTGGTACCTCGGCGAGCAGACCGGCAACGCCGCCGCCGACGTGCTGTTCGGCCGCGCCAATCCGGGCGGCAAGCTGCCGGTCAGCATCGCCCGCGACGTCGGCCAGCTGCCGATCTACTACAACCGCAAGCCCACGGCCCGCCGGGGCTACCTGCTGGGCGACACCAGCCCGCTGTACCCGTTCGGCTTTGGCCTGTCGTACACCACCTTCGACATCTCGGCCCCGCGCCTGGCCAAGGCCAGGATCGGCCAGGGCGAGACCGTCAAGGTCGAGGTCGACGTGGCCAACACCGGCAAGGTCGCCGGCGACGAGGTGGTGCAGCTCTACATCCACGACGAGGCCGCCTCGGTGACCCGTCCGGTGCTGGAACTGAAGCACTTCAAGCGCGTGACCCTGGCCCCCGGCGCCAAGACCACGGTGAGCTTCGAGATCAAGCCGTCGGACCTGTGGATGTGGAACCTGGACATGAAGCGCGTGGTCGAGCCGGGCGACTTCAAGATCCTGGTGGGTCCGAACTCGGTGGACCTGAAGACGGCGACGCTGACGGTGGCGTGAGGCCACGCTCAGCACTTCCAAAAATCCGATCTCCCCGGCGAAAGCTGGGGCCCAGATCGAACCCAGAGCTTAAGGGAACTTGCCAAAGCTGTAGGCGGGCCCTCCCAAACCGCTCAGGATGAATCTGGCCCCGGGCTTTCGCCGGGGAAACGGAGTTAAGTGATACCGCCCAAGAGAGGCGGACGGAGGAGAACACCCATGCGCCGCGCCTTGCCGATCCTGCTGGCCGCCCTCGCCGCCTCGCCCGCCGCCGCCCAGTCTCTCTTGAACGGCCTGTTCTCCGACCACGCCGTGGTCCAGCGCGACCGGCCCCTGCCCGTGTTCGGAACCGCCAAGCCGGGCGAGACGGTCACCGCGTCCTTCGCCGGCCAGACCCTGAGCGCCAAGGCCGGCCCCGACGGCGCCTGGCGTGTCGACTTCCCGGCCACGCCCGCCGGCGGCCCGTATACCATCGCCGCCTCCACGCCCTCGGCCAGCGCCACGGCCAGCGACGTGCTGGTCGGCGACGTCTGGCTGTGCTCGGGCCAGTCGAACATGGAGATGCAGGTCGGCGCCTCGGGCGACGCCTGGAACCAGATCAACAACGGCGCGCCCAACGACACCATCCGCATGGCGACGATCGAGAAGGCCGACGGCCGCGCGCCCGCCGCCGACTACAAGAAGCCGCCCGTCTGGAAGCCGACCAACAAGGACACCGTCGGCGGCTTCTCGGCCAGCTGCTTCTACTTCGCCCGCGAGCTGCAGAAGACGCGCAAGGTTCCGCTGGGCCTGGTCCACGCCTCGTGGGGCGGATCGGGCATCGAGGCCTGGCTGACGCCCGCCGCCCTGCACAAGGTCGGCGGCTACGACATCGCCATCCAGACCCTGGACCTCTCGATCAAGGACCCCGTCGCCGCCAACCGGCTGTGGGGCGAGACGATGAAGAACTGGTGGGGCGCCAAGCATCCGGGCGAGACGCCGACCGCGCCCTGGACGGGCGCCGGCGCCTGGACCGCCGCGCCCGAAGGCCTGGGCGTCTGGGAACGCTGGGGCGTCCCGGCCCTGGCCGACTTCAACGGCGTGGTCTGGTTCAAGACCGAGGTGACGCTGACCGCCGCCCAGGCCAAGCAGGCCGCCACCCTGACCGTCGGCCAGGTCGACGAGATGGACACCACCTATGTCAACGGCGCGGGCATAGGCGCGACCTCGGGTTCGTGGTTGGACCGGTCCTATCCGCTGGCGGCCGGAACGCTGAAGGCCGGCAAGAACACGATCGTGGTCGCGGCCTACGACACCTACGCGAATGGCGGCATGTACGGCGATCCGGCCAAGCGGGCCCTGACCCTGGCCGACGGGACACGCCTGCCGCTGGCTGCCTGGACATACCGCATCGAGCCCCGCATCGGCGTCGATCCGCCCCGCGCGCCGTGGGACACCCTGGCCGGCGTCTCGACCCTCTACAACGGCATGCTCGCGCCCATGGGGCCTTACGCCTATGCGGGCGTCGCCTGGTACCAGGGCGAGACCAATGTCGGCCGCGACCAGACCTACGCCCCACTGCTGCAGGCGCTGATGGCAGAGCGCCGCCAGGGCCAGGCCGCCGCCCTGCCGTTCCTGGTGGTGCAGCTGGCCAACTACGGCGCCTTCGCCGAGCGGCCCGGCCCCGCGCCCACCGCCGCCCTGCGCGACGCCCAGCGCCGCGCCGTCGCCGCCGACGGTCACGCCGGCCTGGCGGTCACCCACGACATCGGCGATCCCTACGACATCCACCCCGGTAACAAGCAGGAGGTCGGCCGCCGCCTGGCCCTCGCCGCCCGCCGCCTGTACGGCGAGGCCGTGACCACCGGGCCCGAGGTCGTCTCGGCCAAACGCAGCGGCGACACCGTCGTGGTCAGTTTCGCCCAGGTCGGCGGCGGCCGGCTGGTCGCGCGCCAATCCGACCGCGTGATCGGCTTCGAGCTGTGCGACGCGGCCTGCCGCTGGGTCGACGGGCGGATCGACGGCTCGACCGTGGTGCTGGCGGGCGCGGGGACCAAGGTCCGCTTCGCCTGGGCCGACAGCCCGGTGTTCAACCTGTTCGACGCGGCGGGCCTGCCCGCGGGGCCGTTCGAGATCGAGGTGAACTAGGTCCGCCCGCCCCCCTTAAGTAAGAATTCGAAGTGAAGTTTGATCCGCGCGGGGTTCAGTCGCGGGGCCGAAAGTCCCATGTTCCGACCATGGCCGTTCCCCCGCCCCTCTTCACCGATGACGAGATCGACCGCCTGGTCGAGACCTTCTACGCACGCGTCCGCCGGCACCACCGCCTGGGTCCGATCTTCGAGGAGGCGGTCGGCGAGGACGGCTGGCCGGCGCACCTGGCGATGCTGAAGGACTTCTGGTCGTCGGTGCTGAACACCTCGGGCCGCTACAAGGGCCAGCCGATGGTGGTCCACCAGAAGATCCCTGCCCTGACCGAGGGCCTGTTCACGCCCTGGCTGAACCTGTTCCATCAGACTTGCGTCGAGCTGTTCGACGCCCCGCGCGCGGCCATCGTCGGCCAGAAGGCCGAGCGCATCGCCGCCAGCCTGAAGCTCGGCTTGTTCTTCAAGCCGGACGCGGTCGCTTGAGCGATCTGGCCAAGGATGGCTTCGTCCGCTTCGAGGCCGACGAGACCCGGGCCCTGCTGGGACCCGAGGCCGTCGCCGCCTGGGACGCCTTCGCCGACAGCTGGAACGATCTGGGGCTGGACACCTTCATGGCCGACGGCGGCCGCTATCGCCGCCGCAGGTTCGCCGCCTTCGCCGCCACGCCCGAGGGCGTCGCGCGCAAGCCGCACCAGCCGCACTGGCAGAGCCGTGACTACAACCCGCTGAACGGCGGGGTGCAGCGCTGGTTCGAGCCCGTCACCGAGGCGATCGCCGAGCATCCGGTGACGCGCGGCGTGATCCAGGCGGGCCTAGCCCTCTTCCACCCGCTGTCGCCCGCCTCGGACCAGCCGTGGCACGTCGAGCTGCACCAGTTCCGCATCGAGGCCCGGGCCGGCGAGCAGGGCCTGCCCACGCCCGAGGGCGCGCACCGCGACGGCGTCGACTGGGTGATCGTCATGCTGGTGGACCGCCGCAACGTCGACAGCGGCGTCACCGACGTCTTCGCGCCGGACGGGACCAGCCTGGGCTCTTTCACCCTGACCGCGCCCGGCGACGCGGTGTTCCTGGACGACCACCGCGTGCTGCACGGCGTGACCGCGATCCGGCCGCTGGACCCCGCCGCCCCGGCCATTCGCGACGTCCTGGTGGTCACCTATCGGCGCGAGTCTTCGGCCGACTGACGCGCGGGTTGTTGCTGCGACCGCTTGTCGCAGCCGTTTACCGTTTGGACTGTGATCACGACGTGCCACGGTGAGGCTTCAGCGCCCTCGTAGGATTGAGCGTCCGTCGACATGTCTCGAGACGACCAAGCCCTGCCGTCCTATCCGCCCCTGGAGAGACGCGCCGTCTTTTCCAGCGCCATGGCCGACGCGGTGCCGATCCTGATCAGCTATGTCGATCGCGAGGAGCGCTATCGCTTCGTCAACCGGGCCTACGAGCGCTGGTTCGGCGTCGACCGCTCGCAGATCGAGGGCAAGACCCTGGTCGAGGTGCTCGGCGAGGAGGCCTATGGCCGGCTGCGCCATCACGTGGCCCGCGCCCTGGCCGGCGAGAGCGTCGTCTTCGAGGGCCAGGTCAACTACCAGGACGCCGGGCTGCGCCATGTCGAGGCCCAGTACGTGCCCGACATCGCCCGCGACGGCGAGGTCCCCGGCTACTACGTGCTGGTCACCGACATTTCCGAGAGCAAGAAGGCCGCCGCCGAGCTGGAGCGGATGCTGGCCGGCGAGCGCCGCCGCGGCGCCCTGCTGGACCTGGGCCAGAAGTTGCGCGACGAGGCCGATCCCGTCGCCATCGCCAAGACCGCGGCGCGCATGCTGGCCGAGCAGTTGGGCGTCGGCCGCGCCGGCTACGCCGAGCTGGACGAGGACGGGGTGGCCGTCATCGTGGCCGACGACGGTCGCGCCGGAAGCGGCGTCGTCCCGATGAAGGGCCGGCGGTTCCGCCTCGAGGACTTCGGCGCCCCGATGAGCGCCGACCTGCGCGCGGGCCGCACCCTGGCCATCGGCGACGTGGCCCTGGACGAGCGCACCAGCGGCGTCGACGCCCTGGAGGCCTACGCCGCCGTCGGCGTGCGCGCCTTCATGACCATCCCGCTGATCAAGTCCGGCGAGCTGTCGGCCTATCTGTTCGTCTGCCACGACGCGCCGCGCGCCTTCGCCCCCGACGAGATCGCCTTCGTCTCGGACGCCGCAGAGCTGATCTGGACCGCCAGCGAGCGGGCCCGCTCGGACCAGGCCCTCAAGCGCGCCCAGGAGACCGAGCGCCTGCTGATCCGCGAGGTCGACCACCGCGCCAAGAACGTGCTCGCCGTCGTCCAGTCGCTGGCCCAGCTGACCCCGTTCGAGCACAAGGACCAATACGTCCAGGCGCTGTCGGGCCGCATCGGCTCGCTGGCCCGGGCCCACAGCCTGCTGTCGACCGGCCGCTGGAGCGGCGTCGACCTGCACGATCTGTTGCGGCTGGAGCTGGATCCCTATGGCGGGTGCCGAGACGGCCAGGGCGGCGATCAGGTGACGATCGAGGGCCCGCCGGCCCTGATCGACGCCCAGGCCGCCCAGTCCCTGGCGCTGGTGATCCACGAACTGGCCACCAACGCCAGCAAGTACGGCGCGCTCTCGCGACCGCTGGGCCGGCTGAGCGTGACCTGGACCTGGGGCGCCACTGGGGGCGCGGGCGAGGCGCTGAACCTGATCTGGCGCGAGGACGCCGGCGTCCATGTCGACGCCCCGGCCCGCCGCGGCTTCGGCTCGACCCTGATCGAGAGCGCGGTCAAGCAACTGGGCGGCCGGGTCGAGCTGATCTGGCGGCCGCAAGGGCTGAAGGTTCGGCTGGACATCCTGAAGGGCGCCCAGGCCCGGGCGGCCGAGAGCACGCCCGCCTATCGCCCCGGCCTCGCGGTCGAGGACAACCCCGCCCTGCGCGACCAACGCGTGCTGATCGTCGAGGACGAGGCGGTCGTGGCCATGGAGCTGACCCGCGTGCTGACCGCCGCCGGCGCCAAGGTCGTGGGCCCGGCCGGCACGATCGAGGAGGCGCTGAACCTGCTGGACGACCAGCCGATCGACCGCGCCCTATTGGACGTCAATCTGGGCGGCCGGCCGATCACGCCGGTGGCCAAGGCCCTGGCCCGCCGCCGGATCCCGTTCGTCTACCTGACCGGCTACCAGGAGCCCGACGTCGACGACGGTCCGGTCCTGCGCAAGCCCGTCGCGGCCAGCGCCCTGCTGGGCGCCCTGGCGCGCGGCGCGCCGGTCGTCGCGCAATAAACCCGCAACACGCCGACACGCCGCTGACATGTCGCCGCGTGATTGAAAAAGCGCCGCCCGCGCCAAGTCCGCTCGATAGAGCTTGAACTTGCAACTCGTTCTCAAGTAAGGACGAGCTTCTCCTCGCCAAGGTTACGCTCGTCCTCGTGAAATCCGCCGCCGATCAGCACCGACGCTCCTTCTGGCTGAAACAGCTGCATCAGTGGCACTGGATCAGCGCGGCCGTGTCCCTGATCGGCATGCTGCTGTTCGCGATCACCGGGATCACCCTGAACCATGCCGGCCAGATCGAGGCCAAGCCCGTGGTCGTGTCGCGCAAGGCGACCCTGCCGCCCGACCTGATGGCCCTGCTGGCCAGGGGCCCGGAAGAGGGCAAGCGCCCCCTGCCCATCCAGCTGGAGCCGTTCCTCGACAAGGCCGTCGGCGCCGACGTCGCGGGCCGCGAGGGCGAGTGGTCGGCCGACGAGGTCTATGTCGCCCTGGCCCGTCCAGGCGGCGACGCCTGGGTCTCGATCGACCGCGAGACCGGCGCCGTCGAGCACGAGAAGACCACGCGCGGCGTGATCTCCCTGCTCAACGACCTGCACAAGGGCCGCAATTCCGGCAAGGCCTGGAGCTGGTTCATCGACGTGTTCGCCGCCGCCTGCGTGATCTTCACGGTCACCGGCCTGATCCTGCTGCAGTTCCACGCCCGCGCCCGGCCGCTGACCTGGCCCCTGGTCGGGCTGGGCCTGGCCGCCCCCGTCCTTCTCGTCATCCTGTTCGTCCACCTTTGAGGCAGACCCCGTGAAGCGTTCGATCTCCCTGCTCACCTTCGCTGGCGCGGCCGTCGCTGGCGCCCCGGCGCTCGCCGCCGACCTGAACGTCACCGTCGAGGTGCCGAAGCTGACGGTGGCCGAGTACCATAAGCCCTACGTGGCCATCTGGATCGAGAACCCGGCCGACAGCACCGCCGCCGGCACCCTGGCCGTCTGGTACGACGCCGACAACCGCGAGGACAAAGGCGCCAAGTGGCTGAAGGACATGCGCCAGTGGTGGCGCAAGGCCGGCCGCGAAATGAGCTTCCCCGCCGACGGGATCAGCGGCGCCACCCGCGCGCCGGGCCCGCAGAAGCTGGTCTTCGCCGGCTCGAAGGGCGCGCTGAAGGACCTCAAGCCCGGCGCCTACAACCTGGTTGTCGAGGCCGCCCGCGAAGTCGGCGGCCACGAGGCCGTCCGCGTCCCGTTCACCTGGGGCCAAATGGGGGGCAAGCCCGGCAAACCGGCTTCGGCCAAGGGCGCGTCCGAGCTGGGCGCCGTCACCGTTTCCGTGAAGTGAGAAAAGCCATGACCTTCAAGAAGCGCCTACTCGCCGTCGCCGCTGTCGGCGTGGCCCTCGCCTTGCCGATGACCGCCTCGGCCCACCGCGGCTGGATCGTGCCGTCGGCCACCGTGCTGTCGGGCGACGTCTGGGTGACGTTCGACGCGGCCGTGTCCAACGAGCTGTTCTATCCCGACCACAACGCCATGCGGCTGGACGGCGTCGTCGCCACCGCCCCCGACGGCTCGGTCGAC
Source organism: Caulobacter segnis (assembly GCF_019931575.1). Lineage (NCBI taxonomy): Bacteria > Pseudomonadati > Pseudomonadota > Alphaproteobacteria > Caulobacterales > Caulobacteraceae > Caulobacter > Caulobacter segnis. Next base: position 4,104,132 of record NZ_CP082923.1, read on the forward strand.
AAGATCCAGAACGGCGCCACCGGCAAGTACCGCTCGACCTTCGACGTGGCCCTGACCAAGCCGGGCACCTGGAAGATCGGCACGGCCAGCCAGAGCGTGATGGCCAGCTACACCGAGAACGGCGAGGTCAAGCGCTTTCGCGGCAGCGCCGAGGACTTCGCCAAGCAGGTTCCGGCCGGCGCCGCCGACCTGAAGACGATCAAGAGCTTCAATCGCAACGAGGTCTATGTCACCCGCGACAAGCCGACGACCGACGTCTTCAAGCCGACCGGCAAGGGCCTGGAGCTGTCGCCGATCACCCACCCCAACGACCTGGTCGCCGGCGAGGCCGCCAGCTTCAAGTTCCTGCTCGACGGCAAGCCCGCCGCCGACCTGGAGGTGACGATCGCCGAGGGCGGCTCGCGCTACAGCCCGCGCCCGGACATCAAGGTCAAGACCGGCCCCGACGGCGTCGTGAAGTTCACCCTGCCGGAAGCCGGCATGTACTGGATCAACGCCTCGGTCCGCACCGGCGCCATGCCGGGCCGTGGTCCGGGCGGCCCCGGGGGTCCGGGTGCTCCGGGCGGCGCGCCCGGCGCGGGCGGTCCCGGCGGCGGGATGGGCGGCATGCCCGGCATGGGCGGCGGCCAGCAAGGCCCGGCCCAGCCCCTGACCGGCGACGGCTACAGCGCCGGCTTCACCGCCGTGATCGAAGCCCAGCGGCCGTAGTCGAAAATACCGTGTCATCCCGGGCGGCGAACCCGGGATGACACGGCTTTTGTTGTTGAAAAGAATGCCCCGCGTCCTCGTCCCCGCCCTGACCACGCCGCCTGCCCGTCCCGTCGGCGGGACCGTGCGCGCGTTCGGCGGCGCGACCATGGGGACGACCTGGTCGGCCAAGGCGGTGCTGCCGGCCACCGCCGACCTCCCAGCCCTCGAAGCCATGGTCCAGCGCGCCCTCGACGCCGTGGTGCGCGAGATGAGCCCGTGGGAGCCGCTGTCGGACCTGTCCCGCTACAATCACAGCCCGGCCGGTAGTTGGACGCCACTGCCCGTCGCGACCGTCACGGTGCTGCGCCGCGCGATCGACGTGGCCGAGGCCAGCGACGGCGCGTTCGACCCGACCCTGGGGGCGTTGGTCGACCTGTGGGGCTTCGGTCCGCGTCCCTTTTCCGGGGAGCCGCCGGCTCCCGCCGACCTCGCCGTCCTGCGTGGCGCCGGCGGCTGGAAGCGCCTGACGCTGGATGGCGACGCCCTGTTCCAGCCGGGCGGCCTGAAGCTGGATCTCAACGGCATCGCTAAGGGCTTCGGCGTCGACCAGGCCGCCGCCGCCCTCGATCGGGCCGGCGTGAAGAGCTACCTCGTCGAGGTCGGCGGTGAACTGCGCGGCGTGGGCGCCAAGCCCGACGGCCAGCCCTGGTGGGTGGAGCTGGAGCGCCCGCCGACCGCCAATGATTCAGAGCAGACGCTCGTCGCCCTGCACGATCTGGCCGTCGCCACCTCGGGCGACTACCGCCGGTTCTTTGACCACGACGGCCGCCGCTACGCCCACACCCTCGATCCGGCCACCGGCGCGCCCAGCAAGACCCCCACCGTCAGCGTCACCGTGCTGGCCAGGGACTGCATGAGCGCCGACGCCTGGGCCACGGCCCTGACCGTCATGGCCCCGGACGCCGCCCTGGCCTTCGCCGCCGCCCACGATCTGGCCGCCCTGATCGTCAGCCGAGGCGCTTCCGGCCTGGAGGAGCGCCTGTCGCCGGCCCTGCGGGCGATGCTGGACTGATGCCAGAGTGATGTTCGCCCTCGAAGCCTTCTCGCCCGAAACCCGCCGCCTGATCGCCGCCGGCGCCGTGACTGGGGTCTACGCCCTGTTCTGCGCGGGGATCGCCGCGCGCGAGGCCCTGCGCCGCGCCGCCGCCCGTCGCGAGGCCGAGGCCCTGTCGCGCGGCGCCGGCGAGCCCGTGCTGGTCGCCTATGCCAGCCAGACCGGCTTCGCCGAGGAACTGGCCAGCGCCACCGCCAAGGCGCTGTCCGAAGCCGGCGCGCCCGTCACCCTGCGCGAACTTGGCGCCGTCACCGCCGCCGACCTCACCGGCCGCGCCCTGTTCGTGGCCAGCACTACCGGCGAGGGCGACGCCCCCGACCCGGCCCGCGCCTTCATCCGCGACGTGATGAAGGACGGGGTCGACCTTTCGGCCCTGCGCTACGGCGTGCTGGCCTTGGGGGACTCGACCTATGCCGCGTTCTGCGCCTTCGGCCGCTCGCTGGACGCCTGGCTGGCGCGATCGGGAGCTTCACCGCTGTTCGACCGGGTCGAGGTCGACGACGGCGACCCGGCCGCCCTGCGCCACTGGCAAGGGCAGCTCAGCCTCCTGACCGGCGTGACCAACGCGCCCGACTGGAGCCGCCCCGCCTACGGCCGCTGGACCCTCACCGAGCGGACCTTGCTGAACCCCGGCAGCCCCGGCGGCGAGGCCTGGCACGTGCGCCTCGCCCCCACCGACGGCGCGACCTGGCAGGCCGGCGACATCCTGGAGATCGGCCCGCGCAACAACCCCGGCGAGGTCGCCGCCCTGATAGCAGCCCTCGGCCTGCCCGCCGCCGCCGCCGCCGCCGAGACGCTCGCAGGCCTGCGCCTGCCGCACGACCTGGAAGCCCTGAGCGGCCTGCCGGTCGAGGCCATCGCCGAGCGCCTGACCGCCCTGCCGCACCGCGAATACTCGATCGCCTCGCTGCCGTCCGACGGCGGGGTCGAGTTGATCGTCCGCCTGACGCCGCGCGCCGACGGCCAGCCGGGCCTGGGCTCGGGCTGGCTGTGCCGCTTCGCCGAGGTCGGCCAGGCGATCGACGCTCGGGTGCGGACCAACCGAAGCTTCCATGGCCCCGACAAGGCCCGGCCGCTAATCCTGATCGGCTCGGGTACGGGCCTGGCCGGCCTGCGCGCCCACCTCAAGGCCCGCGCCGTCGCGGGCGCGAGCCGCAACTGGCTGGCGTTCGGCGAGCGGACCCGCGCTCACGACTACTTCCACCACGCCGAGATCGAGGGCTGGAAGGCCGACGGCGTGCTGGAGCGCCTGGATCTGGCCTTCTCCCGCGACCAGGCCGACCGGATCTACGTCCAGCACCGCCTGCGCGCGGCGGCGGACTCGTTGCGGCAGTGGGTCGCCGACGGCGCGGCGATCTATGTCTGCGGTTCGCTGGAGGGCATGTCGCGCGATGTCCACACAGCCCTGGTCGAGGTGCTGGGGGCCGATGTGCTCGAGCGTCTGACGGACGAAGGACGGTATCGGCGGGACGTGTACTGAACCCCATAAGTTCCGCTCATCCCCGGGAAAGCGGGGACCCGAGCGGTGTTGGCCATCAAGCGCCGCGCACCAAAGTCTCGCTCAGCTTGGATCCCCGCTTTCGCGGGGATGAGCGGTTTTGGTGAGGGCTTTGAATTCCTCCAGCGTATTCGCTCCCCGCAGACGCCCCATCGCGCCTTCCGGTACCGGCAAGCTCGCCAGTCCCGCCCGCTCCACGAACCGCCGCAGCGGCCAGCCGGCATCGGCTTCGGCAGGGATCGCGCCCGCATCCAGCACCATCGGCACGGGCAGCCCCTCGTAGTAGCCGCCCGCCGCCAGCAACGGGGCCAGGTCCTCGGGCGTCATCGTCGGCGCATCCACGGCCAGCACGAGCAGCCGCGTGGTCCCCAGCGCCGCGGCGCCGGCCAGCACGCCGCCGACCGGGCCCGCGCCGGCCTCGTCGTCCGGAACCCAGGGCAGGCCGAGATCCGCGCCGGCGGTGACCAGCGCCTCGGCCCCGACCGCCCGCGCCAGATCCGCGACCCGGTCCACCGCCCGCCGCCCGTCCCAGTCGAGCAGCGCCTTGTCGCGCCCCATCCGCCGGGAGCCGCCGCCGCACAGGATGATCGCGCCGAGAGAAGCCATGTCGCGGTCTTAGCAGGATTTCCCGCTGCTCTTCCAAGCTCTACCCGAAGCGGTCTAGTGTCCGGCCCGCAAAGGGACGGAAAAAGAATGAGCCAGCCTGCCGAGCGCCAGCGTCGTCGTACGACCCAGAGCGCCACGATCCGTGACGTGGCCGCCCGCGCGGGCGTGTCGCCGATGACCGTGTCGCGGGTGATCAATCGCGAGAGCACGGTCAAGGAAGAGACCCGGGCCCTGGTCGAGAAGGCCATCGCCGACCTCAACTACGCCCCCAACCCCGCCGCCCGCAGCCTGGCCGGCAGCGCCCCGTTCCGCATCGGCCTGCTCTACGACAATCCCTCGACCGGCTACCTGTCGGAATTCCTGGTCGGGGCGCTGGACGAGAGCAGCCGCACCGGGGCCCAGATCGTCATCGAGAAGTGCGCCGAGCCCGAGCTGGCCGGCGCCACCCTGGCCCGCCTGCTAAAGACCGGCGTCGACGGCCTGATCCTGCCCCCGCCACTGTGCGAGTCGCCCCAGGTCCTGGCCGAGGTGAAGGCCGCCGGCGCGGCCGCCGTGGCCGTCGCGCCCGGCATGGCCAGCAGCGACATGGCCACGATCCGCATCGACAACGAAGCCGCCGCCTTCGAACTGACCCAGCACCTGCTGAGCCTGGGCCACAAGCGCTTCGGCTTCATCAAGGGCCACCCGAACCAGACCGTCAGCCAGCAGCGCCTGGACGGCTTCATGGCCGCCCTCAAGGCCGCCGGGATCCCGATGGAGGACATCCGGGTCGAGCAGGGCTACTTCACCTATCGCTCGGGCCTGGAGGCGGCTGAGCGGCTGCTGGGCGTCGAGCCGCGCCCGACGGCGATCTTCGCCGGCAATGACGACATGGCCGCCGCCGCCGCGGGCCTGGCCCATCGCCTGGGTCTGGACGTGCCGGGCGACATCTCGATCGTCGGCTTCGACGACACCTCGATCGCCGACAACATCTGGCCGGCGCTGACGACCGTCCACCAGCCGATCGCCGCCATGGCCCGCGCCGCCGTGGACCTGGTGCTGGAGGAAATCCGCCGCCACCGCGACGGCGGCGGCGAGCCCCGGCAGCTGATGCACCCGCACACGCTGATCGTGCGGGATTCGAGCGGGCCGGTAAGCGAGTAAAACCCTCTCTCATGGAGAGAGGGAGGGGCCCGCGCCGAAGGCGTGGGAGGGTGAGTGGGTAAGACGGTTCAGACCTGGGCTCGGCCTCGGGAAAAAACGGTGAGAGCGTAACCACTCACCCTCCCACCGCTTCGCGGCGGGCCCCTCCCTCTCTCTAGAGAGAGGGATTGTTCAGCGCCTCACCGAAATTGGTCTGACAACGCGCTTGCCGTCCCCGCATGTTAGCGCTACCAAGTCTCCGACGAACGAGCGCCGCCGACCGTAGCGGCAGCCTTGAGACGCTCGACACAGGGGAGACGACGCCGTGGGCGTGAGTGAATTCCTTCCGGAAGACTGGAAAGACGCGACCCTGCTGGGCCGCATCGACTTCGGCGAGGGCCCGACGCCCGTACTGGTGCGCGGCGGCCGCGTCGAGGACGTCTCCAAGATCGCTCCCACCGTTGCCGACCTGATGAACGCCTACGGCCCCGGCGCCACGATCCCGCGCGGCGAGGACAAGGGTCCGCTGGAAGCCCTCGACATCCGGCCCGTCTGGGAAGACGCCGACGGCGCCGCGGCCGTGAAGCTCTTGGCCCCCGTCGACCTGCAGGTGCTGAAGGCCGCCGGCGTGACCTTCGCCGTCTCGACCCTGGAACGGGTGATCGAGGAGCGCGCGCGCGGCGACGCCGCCGCCGCCCTGAAGATCCGCGAACAGCTGTCGGCCAGCATGGGCGGCGACCTCAAGAGCGTGAACCCGGGCTCGGACGGCGCCGAGCGCCTGAAGCAGACCCTGATCAAGGACGGCCTGTGGTCGCAGTACCTCGAGGTCGCCATCGGCCCCGACGCCGAGATCTTCACCAAGGGCCCGACCCTGTCCTCGATGGGCTGGGGCGATCATGTCGGCGTCCGCTATGACAGCCACTGGAACAACCCCGAGCCGGAAGTCGTGCTGCTGTGCGACGGTTCGGGCCAGATCCGCGGCGCCGCGCTGGGCAACGACGTCAACCTGCGCGACTTCGAAGGCCGCTCGGCCCTGCTGCTCAGCAAGGCCAAGGACAACAACGCCTCCTGCGCCATCGGCCCGTTCTTCCGCCTGTTCGACGAGACCTTCGCCCTGGACGACGTCCGCTCGGCCGAGGTCGAGCTGAAGATCACCGGCCGCGACAACTTCGTGCTCGACGGTCACAGCAACATGAGCCTGATCAGCCGGGACCCGGCCGTGCTGGCCGGCCAGGCGTTCGGCAAGCAGCACCAGTATCCGGACGGCTTTGCCTTGTTCCTGGGCACCATGTTCGCCCCGATCCAGGACCGCGACGCGCCGGGCCAGGGCTTCACCCACAAGGTCGGCGACCGCGTCCGCGTCTCGACCCCCAAGCTGGGCGTGCTCGAGAACGAAGTCACCACCTGCGACAAGGCCCAGCCGTGGACGTTCGGCATCTCGGCCCTGATCCGCAACCTGGCCGGCCGCGGCCTCCTCTAATCCAGATCGAAGGAGCTCGGCGATGACCGACACCCTGCGCCACTACATCGGCGGCGAACGCGTCGCCGCCGACGCCCCCGCCGAGAGCCTGAACCCGTCCAACACCAACGACGTCGTCGCCAAGGTGCCGATGGGCGGCCAGGCCGAGGTCGACGCCGCCGTCGACGCCGCCAGGAAGGCCTTCCCCAGCTGGTCGGAAGCCTCGCCGGAAGTCCGCTCGGACCTGCTGGACAAGGTCGGCTCGACCATCATCGCCCGCAGCGCCGACATCGGTAAGCTCCTGGCCCGCGAAGAAGGCAAGACCGTCGCCGAGGGTATCGGCGAGACCGTCCGCGCCGGCCGCATCTTCAAGTACTTCGCCGGCGAGGCCCTGCGCCGCCACGGCCAGAACCTGGAAAGCACCCGTCCGGGCGTCGAGGTCCAGACCTATCGCCAGGCCGTCGGCGTGTTCGGCCTGATCACGCCCTGGAACTTCCCGATCGCCATCCCGGCCTGGAAGGCGGCTCCGGCCCTGGCTTTCGGCAACACCGTGGTGATCAAGCCGGCCGGCCCGACCCCGGCCACCGCCAACGTGCTGGCCGACATCTTCCAGGAAAGCGGCGCCCCCGCCGGCGTGTTCAACATGCTGTTCGGCCGCGGCTCGATGGGCGACGCCCTGATCAAGCACAAGGACGTCGATGGCGTCTCGTTTACCGGCTCGCAGGGCGTAGGCGCCCAGGTGGCCGCCGCCGCCGTGGCCCGCCAGGCCCGCGTGCAGCTGGAGATGGGCGGCAAGAACCCGCTGATCGTCCTGGACGACGCCGACCTGGAACGCGCCGTCGCCATCGCCCTGGACGGCTCGTTCTTCGCCACCGGCCAGCGCTGCACCGCCAGTTCGCGCCTGATCGTCCAGGACGGCATTCACGACAAGTTCGTGGCCCTGCTGGCCGAGAAGGTCGCCGCCCTGCGCGTGGGCGACGCTCTGGACCCGAACACCCAGATCGGCCCGGCCGTCTCCGAAGACCAGATGGAGACGAGCTACAAGTACATCGACATCGCCAAGGGCGAAGGCGGCCGCCTGGTCACCGGCGGTGATCGCCTGAAGCTCGACAATCCGGGCTGGTACGTGCAGCCGACCCTGATCGCCGACACGCAAGCCGGCATGCGGATCAACAACGAGGAGGTCTTCGGCCCCGTCGCCTCGACCATCCGCGTCGGGTCGTACGAGGAAGCCCTGGAGATCGCCAACGGCGTCGAGTTCGGCCTGTCGGCCGGCATCGCCACGACCTCGCTGAAATACGCCCGCCACTTCCAGCGTCACGCCAAGGCCGGCATGACCATGGTCAACCTGGCCACGGCCGGCGTCGACTACCACGTGCCGTTCGGCGGCACGAAGAGCAGCTCGTACGGCGCGCGCGAACAGGGCTTCGCCGCGGTCGAGTTCTTCACCCAGACCAAAACCTCCTACTCGTGGTCGTGAGCAGCATGTCCTCAGCCATCTATCCCAGCCTGAAGGGCAAGCGCGTCGTCATCACCGGCGGCGGCTCGGGCATCGGGGCCGGCCTCGTCGCCGGCTTCGTGCGCCAGGGCGCGGAGGTGATCTTCCTCGACATCGTCGACGAGGATTCCACAGCCCTGGTCGCCGAGCTGTCGAAGGACGCGGCGATCGCGCCGGTCTACAAGCGCTGCGACCTGATGGACCTGGCCGCGCTGAAGGCGGTCTTCGCCGAGATCGGCGACGTCGACGTGCTGGTCAACAACGCCGGCAACGACGACCGTCACAGCCTGAGCGACCTGACGCCCGAGTACTGGGACAACCGCATCGGCGTGAACCTGCGCCACATGGTGTTCGCGGCCCAGGCCGTGGCGCCCGGCATGGCCAAGCGCGGCGGTGGGGCGATCATCAACTTCGGCTCGATCAGCTGGCACCTGGGCCTGGAGGACCTCGTCCTCTACGAAACCGCCAAGGCCGGCATCGAGGGCATGACCCGGGCCCTGGCCCGGGAGCTGGGTCCCGACGACATCCGGGTCACCTGCGTGGTGCCGGGCAACGTCAAGACCAAGCGCCAGGAGAAGTGGTACACCCCGGAAGGCGAGGCAGAGATCGTCAAGGCCCAGTGCCTGAAGGGCCGCCTGGTCCCCGAGAACGTCGCCGCGCTGGTGCTGTTCCTGGCTTCGGACGACGCCTCGCTCTGCACCGGTCACGAGTACTGGATCGACGCGGGCTGGCGGTAGGCTTTGAGACGCTGTCGCCCGGCAAGGCGTAGCGCGCCGCGTCGGGACCGTGCTAGGCGCTTGCTTCGACGGTTCCGGCTGGCCGCTACGCCGGGATGACAATTCGAGAAGAGCACATGACCGCTACCCCTACCTGCGTCTGGGATGTGAAGGCGACCTTGGGCGAAGGCCCGATCTGGTACGGCGACACCGTCTGGTTCGTCGACATCAAGGGCCAGAAGATCCACCGCTACGACCCGTCGAACGGCCAAGCGTTCAGCTTCGACACGCCGGAACAGGTGACGTTCGTGGCCCCGCTGAGCCAACGCCAGGGCTTCGTGGTCGGCCTGAAGAGCGGCCTGCACCGTTTCCAGCCAGCGGTTGGCGCGCTCCAGCCCCTGGTCCAGGTCGAGGATCCGGCGCTGGACAACCGTCCCAACGACGCCACGGTCGACGCCGAGGGCCGCCTGTGGTTCGGCACCATGCACGACGGCGAGTTCACCAAGACCGGCTCGCTCTACCGCATGGACGCCGAGGGCGTGGCGCGGATGGACAAGGACATCTGCATCACCAACGGCCCCTGCGTCTCGCCGGACGGCAAGACCTTCTACCACACCGACACCCTGGAAAAGACCGTCTGGGCCTATGACCTGGCCGCGGACGGGACGTTGTCGAACAAGCGCGCCTTCGTGAACGTGAAGCTGGGCGACGACATCTATCCGGACGGCACGGTGGTCGATTCCGAGGGCTGCCTCTGGATCGCCCTCTGGGGCGGCGCCGGCGTGATCCGCGTCTCGCCGGCCGGCGAGATCGTGGGCCGCATCGACGTCCCCGCGCCCAACGTCACCAAGGTCGCCTTCGGCGGCCCCGACCTGAAGACTCTCTACATCACCACCGCCCGCAAGGGCCTCAGCGACGAGACCCTGGCCCAGTATCCGCTGGCCGGCGGCCTGTTCGCTATCGGGGTCAATATCGCGGGCCAACCCCAGCACGAGGTCCGCCTTGCCTGATCGCACGCCCCGCCGGTTCCGGTCCCGCGATTGGTTCGATAACCCCGACCACATCGACATGACCGCGCTCTATCTGGAGCGCTTCATGAACTACGGGATCACGCCGGAGGAGCTGCGAAGCGGCAAACCGATCATCGGCATCGCCCAGACCGGCAGCGACATCTCGCCGTGCAACCGCATCCACCTCGACCTGGTGACGCGAGTGCGCGACGGGATCCGCGACGCCGGGGGCATTCCCATGGAGTTCCCGGTCCACCCGATCTTCGAGAACTGCCGTCGTCCGACGGCGGCGCTGGACCGGAACCTCTCCTACCTCGGCCTCGTCGAGACCCTGCACGGCTATCCGATCGACGCCGTCGTCCTGACCACCGGCTGCGACAAGACCACCCCGGCCGGCATCATGGCCGCCACCACGGTCAATATCCCGGCCATCGTCCTCTCGGGCGGTCCGATGCTGGACGGCTGGCACGAGAACGAGCTGGTCGGCTCGGGCACGGTGATCTGGCGCTCGCGTCGCAAGCTGGCGGCCGGCGAGATCACCGAGGAAGAGTTCATCGAGCGCGCGGCCTCGTCGGCCCCCTCGGCCGGCCACTGCAACACCATGGGCACGGCCTCGACCATGAACGCCGTGGCCGAGGCCCTGGGCCTGTCGCTGACCGGCTGCGCGGCCATCCCGGCCCCGTACCGCGAGCGCGGCCAGATGGCCTACAAGACCGGCCAGCGCATCGTCGACCTGGCCTATGAGGACATCAAGCCCAAGGACATCCTGACCAAGAAGGCCTTCGAGAACGCCATCGCCCTGGTGGCGGCGGCCGGCGGCTCGACCAATGCCCAACCGCACATCGCGGCCATGGCGCGGCACGCGGGCCTGGAGGTCACCGCCGACGATTGGCGGGCGGCCTACGACATCCCGCTGATCGTCAACATGCAGCCGGCCGGCAAGTACCTGGGCGAGCGCTTCCACCGGGCCGGCGGCGCCCCCGCCGTGCTGTGGGAGCTGCTGCAGCAGGGCCGCCTGCACGGCGACGTCCTGACGGTGACCGGCAAGACCATGGCCGAGAACCTGCAGGGTCGCGAAACCAGCGACCGCGAGGTGATCTTCCCGTACGCGGAGCCGCTGGCGCAGAAGGCCGGCTTCCTGGTGCTGAAGGGCAACCTGTTCGACTTCGCGATCATGAAGGCCAGCGTCATCGGCGCCGACTTCCGCGAACGCTACCTGTCCAAGCCGGGCCAGGAAGGCGTGTTCGAGGCCCGCGCCATCGTGTTCGACGGCTCGGACGACTATCACCACCGGATCAACGACCCGGCCCTAAACATCGACGAGAGCTGCATCCTCGTGATCCGCGGCGCGGGTCCGATCGGCTGGCCGGGTTCGGCCGAGGTCGTGAACATGCAGCCGCCGGATCACCTGCTGAAGAAGGGCATCATGAGCCTGCCGACGCTGGGCGACGGTCGCCAGTCGGGCACCGCCGACAGCCCCTCGATCCTCAACGCCTCGCCGGAAAGCGCCATCGGCGGCGGCCTGTCGTGGCTGCGCACCGGCGACACCATCCGCATCGACATCAACACCGGCCGCTGCGACGCCCTGGTGGACGAGGCGACGATCGCCGAGCGCCGCAAGGAAGGGATCCCGGCCGTGCCGGAGACCATGACGCCCTGGCAGGAGATCTACCGCGCCCACACCGGCCAGCTGGAGACCGGCGGGGTGCTGGAGTTCGCGGTCAAGTACCAGGACCTGGCCGCCAAGCTGCCGCGGCACAATCACTGACATCGACAAAAAGCCCCCGGATCGCTCCGGGGGCTTTTTTCTTAGTCTTCCCCGAACGAGCGCCGTTCGGGGTCGATGCCGCTCTGCTCGAGCACTTCGTTGGCCGTCGCCACCACGTTCTCGGCGGCGCGGCGCGAAGGCGAGACGAGCACGACCTCGTCGCCGACCGCGATCGCCCAGCGGTCGCCGTAGCGGCGGATCGTCAATTGTCTGCTCTGCTCGGCCATGAGAACGCTCGACTCCAGCCCGCAGCCTCGACGTTCAAGATGGCCTCAACGTGGCAGCTTGACCGTCTCCCCGGCCGAACAGTCCCGTCGCCCGCGCGGCGAAGTAAAGAAAAATGACCATTACAGAAATGGTTAAGTAATCCTTAAAAAATCGGCAAACGATTGCGAAATTCTTGTGTAGGTTGAACGCGCGACGCAGCGTATAACGACGTTCAATGTAGGCGTCTTTTCATAACGCAAACAGCACGTTGCACTCGACATGACCTTCGAAGAATCTCGCGAATGGCCAAGCTTTCCGGCCGAGATCGCCACGCAAAAACCCGCAATAGTAGTGTTTTCGAGATTTCCAGCCCCCACCCTCGCGGCATCCGCCCAGCGGAGGCGGCCATGAGCGTCCGGCCTGCCCAGATCATGGATTTCGCACCCCTGGCGCGCCTCTGGTGGCAGGGCTGGCGAGACGGCCACATGGCGCATGTCGACAGCGCCCTGGTGACCCGGCGCACACAGGAGAGCTTCATCGACCGCCTGGCCGTCGCCCTGCCCCGCGTCCGCGTCACGGGTCCCGCCGGCGCCCCACTAGGCTTCCACCTGATCAAGGGCGACGAGCTGAACCAGCTCTACGTGGACGAGGAGGCGCGCGGGGCGGGCGTCGCCGCCCTGCTGATGGCCGACGCCGAGGAGCGCCTGCTGGAGGCCGGGGTCACCCGGCCCTGGCTGGCCTGCGCGGTCGGCAACCTGCGCGCCGCGCGCTTCTACGAGAAGGCCGGCTGGTCTAGGACCCGGATCCAGACCATACCGACGGAGATCCCGGGCGGCTGGTACCCGCTCAGGATCTGGCGCTACGAGAAGCGGCTGTCGAACGAGGCCTCAGCTTGGGCCGCCCGCGCTGAAGTCGAACTGTTCGGGCCGCGGCTTGCCGCCCCCGAAGGCGTAGCTGAACCCAAAGAACACCGACCGGATGTTGGCGATGCGCCGCGTACGATCATGTAGCGTCGGGGTCTCGGTGACGATGACCTCGCGGGCCCAGTCCGCGGCGTCCTGGGCCGTGACCACGAACGAGAGCTTGTCGTTGACCTTCCGGCGGTAGCCGAGGTTCAGCATCTTGAACGGCTCGCGATAGCCCTGCGGGGTCAGCCGCTTGCCCGAGCTGAAGATGTTGGCCTGGAAGAAGTCCTTGGGCGTGGCCTGCCAGTTGAGGTTGGCGCGGCCCGACATGGTCATCTTCGAGCGCGCGCCGGCGAAGCCCAGATTGGCCGCGTCGATCTCGTTCTGGAACACGTTGCCGCTGAGGTTATAGGTCAGGGCCTTGGTCAGGCGGCCATTGGCGACCAGTTCCAGCCCGGTGGTGCGGCCCTTGCCCAGGTTCTCGCGGGTGGTCAGGAAGACGCCGCTCCCCAGGTCGCTGACCACGTCAGTGACGCCGTCGCGGATGTCGCGGAAATAGGCCGTGGCCAGGTAGGTGGTCGGCCCCTTCCGGTACTGCCAGCCCAGCTCGTAGGAGTCGGTGATCTGCGGCTTCAGGTTCGGGTTGCCCTGCCGGTAGTTGTACGGGTCGATATAGACCCGATACGGATGCAGGTCCTGGGCCCCCGGGCGCTGGACGCGGCGGCTGAAGCTGGCGCTCAGGCTCTGGCTGTCGCTCAGCCGATAGCCGGTGTGCAGGGTCGGATAGACCTTGAAATAGCTGTTGTCGGCCTTCAGGCCGTGGGTCACGTCGTTCAGCTCGATCTGGACCTGCTCGGCCCGCAGGCCGCCCTGCACGGTGAAGTCGCCGAACGGCCGCTCGTAGGTGACATAGGCGGCGTAGACGTCCTGGTCGTAGACATAGCGGTTGGTGCGGGCCGGATCGGTCACGAGGCCTGCCGCTGTGGCGCCGCTGGCCCCGAAGTTGGTGAAGTCGTTGCTGGACAGCTCGAAGTCCACGCCGGTCTTCAGCTTGACGTCCTTGGGCAGCGGCTTGGTGTAGTCCAGCTTGAAGTTGGCGCGCTCCTGGTCGACGCCCAGGCCGACATGCTCGTAGACGGTGGCGCCGGGGGTGTTGCGGGTCACGGCGTCGCCGTCGCGCTGGAAGTCGGTGACCTCGTACTCCAGATGGGTGGTCAGCAGGTGGTCGGCGCCCCTCAGTTGGCGGCGCCAGTCGCCGCTGATCGCGGCGTTGTCGCGGGTCATGTCGCCCGACAGGTTGCGGACATAGGCCCGCGCCGGGGCGCCGGCCGCGTTCAGGGCCGAATAGGTCTCGTCGATGTCGGTGTCGAAGGCGATGCGGCGGCCGCGCAACTCCAGGCTCAGCCGGTTCTGCTTGTCGAGGTCGTAGTCCAGCCCGCCGCGCAGGTTGACCATGCCGCCGGCATTGTCGACGGCCGCGTCCTGGGTGCTGGGCAGGAACTTGCCGCTGGCGGTGTCCAGGGTCTCGCGCCGGATCAGTTGCTGGGCGTCCTGGGTGTCGTGGCGATAGCTGGCGTCGCCGGTCAGGGTCAGCTTGCCGTTGCGGCGCGTGGCGCTGATCCCGCCGTTGTGGCGGCCGGCGGTGTCGACGTTGAAGCGGACCGTGCCGCTGGTCCCCGGCTTCATGGTCTTCTTGGTGATCAGATTGATGATCCCGGCCGAGCCGTCCGGGCGATAGGCGGCCGAGGGATTGGTCATCACCTCGACGCGTTCGATCTGGTCGGCCGGCATCGACATCAGGGCGTCGCCCTTGCCCTCGCCGGTGAACTGGTTGCTGGGCTTGCCGTCGATCATGATGGTGACGTTGGCGTCGCCGCGCAGGCTGACATTGCCGCGCACGTCGACCTCGACCGAGGGCACGTTGCGCAGGGCGTCGGCGATCGAGCCGGTGCGGGCCGACAGGTCGTTGGAGACGCTGTAGCTGCGGCTGTCGATCGAGGTGCGCATGGCCGTCGAGTCCGACCGGATCGTCACGCCCTCGACCGCCGTCGGCGCGTCCTTCGCCGCTGGCTTCGGCGCGGTCTGGGCGGCGGGCGCGGCGGGCGTCTGCGCCAGGCCCATGGTCGGCGGCAGCAGCGCCGTGGCGGCGGCGAACAGAGCAAGCTTCAGGCGCACGGTAATCCCCCAGAACGAACCGGCCGGCGGCTCCCCGCCCCCGACACCGGTATCATTACAAAATGTACATGTGTAAAATACGTACATCGCCGTTTAAGCCCGACTTCCCGGCCCAAGACAAATATCTTTTCCGCAATGTTCGGCGTCGCGCGTCCTACGAGACGGGCGTCGCGCGACTCCGCGCGCCTCTGCTATCGAAGGACGGCAGGAGTGAGTCCCGCGCGCCGGAGAGGGGTCGTCAGAACCACCGCTTGCGCGCTGATACCGGTAACACTAAGGTCGCCGGCAACTTAAGGTCCGACAAGGACCAAAGGGCATCAACGGGCCGGAGAGGCCCCATGGGGAGGACACCTGTGGCTTCAGTTTCAAACGCTGGCCCGAGCGCCGGCATGAGCGCCGAGGGCGCGAAGGTCAACATGGCCTTCGTGGCCGCGATCGTCGCCGTCGCCACGATCGGCGGCTTCATGTTCGGCTATGACAGCGGCGTCATCAACGGCACGCAGGAAGGCCTGGAGAAGGCCTTCAATCTCAGCAAGCTGGGCACCGGCCTGAACGTCGGCGCCATCCTGATCGGCTGCGCCGTGGGCGCCTTCGCCGCCGGCCGTCTGGCCGACGTCTGGGGCCGCCGCACCGTGATGATCATCTCGGCCCTGCTGTTCCTGGTCAGCGCCCTGGGCACCGGCGCCTCGCACACCTCGCTGGTGTTCATCGCCTTCCGCCTGATCGGCGGCCTGGGCGTCGGCGCGGCCTCCGTGCTGTGCCCGGTCTACATCTCGGAAGTCACGCCCGCGAACATCCGCGGCCGCCTGTCGTCCGTGCAGCAGATCATGATCATCACCGGCCTGACCGGCGCGTTCGTGGCCAACTACGTGCTGGCCCATACCGCCGGCAGCTCGACCGCCGAGTTCTGGATGGGCCTGCCCGCCTGGCGCTGGATGTTCTGGATGCAGACCATCCCGGCCGCGATCTTCTTCTTCGCCCTGCTGGTCATCCCGGAAAGCCCGCGCTTCTTGGTCGCCAAGGGCAAGGACGCCGAGGCCGAGAAGGTCCTGTCGCGCCTGTTCGGCGCGGGCCAGGGCGCCAAGAAGGTCGATGAGATCCGCGCCTCGCTAGCCGTCGACCACCAGCCGAAGTTCTCGGACCTCTTGGACCCGGTGACCAAGAAGCTGCGCCCGATCCTGTGGGCCGGCCTGGTCCTGGCCGTGTTCCAGCAGCTGGTGGGCATCAACATTGTCTTCTACTACGGCTCGGTGCTGTGGCAGTCGGTGGGCTTCACCGAGGACGACAGCCTGAAGATCAACATCCTGTCGGGCGCTCTGTCGATCCTGGCCTGCCTGGCCACCATCGCCGTCATCGACAAGGTCGGCCGCAAGCCGCTGCTGCTGATCGGCTCGGCCGGCATGGCCGTGACCCTGGGCGTGATGACCTGGTGCTTCTCGACCGCCACCACGGTCAACGGCGCCCTGCACCTGGACGCCAGCATCGGCCCGATCGCCCTGGTCGCCGCCAATCTCTACGTGATCTTCTTCAACCTCTCCTGGGGTCCGGTCATGTGGGTGATGCTGGGCGAGATGTTCCCCAACCAGATGCGCGGCTCGGCCCTGGCCGTCGCCGGCTTCGCCCAGTGGATCGCCAACTTCGCGATCTCGGTCAGCTTCCCGGCCCTGGCGGCGATCAGCCTGCCGATGACCTACGGGTTCTACGCGGTCAGCGCCCTGGTCTCGTTCTTCCTGGTCCAGAAGCTGATCCACGAGACCCGTGGCAAGGAGCTGGAGGCGATGGAGGGCTGAGGCTCTTTCTCGACCGAAGACAAGGAACGCCCGGGCGCTTTTCCCGGGCGTTTTTTTGTGCGGATTTCCGGGTCCGTGACGTTGTTACCACCCCAGCTTGGCCGCTCGGAAAAACGTCATAGAAATCAACCGTGACAAAGAATGACACCGGTGGACAGTCCGGCGCGCTTACCGCTAAGTGAGCGCCAACAGACGTAAGCGTACTCGTCGGGAGGAATACCCCATGGTCGACATCAACCGCCGCGGCGCGCTGGGCTCGCTGCTGACCGGCGCGGGCTTGGCCGCCCTGCCCGCCTCGGGTGAAGCCGCGCAGATGGGCCTCCTGCCCGCCAAGAGCACCGGCGGCCCGACCTGGACCAAGGGCGTCGAGGGCCAGCGCAAGGCCGACCTGGGCGACGGCACGTTCCTGAATCCGATCCTGGCCGGCGACCACCCCGACCCGTCGATCCTGAAGGACGGCGCCGACTACTACATGACCCACTCGTCGTTCGACGCCTATCCGGGCCTGCTGATCTGGCATTCGCAGGACCTGGTGAACTGGACGCCGGTCACCACGACTCTGAAGACCAATGTCGGCTCGATCTGGGCCCCCGAGCTCTGCAAGCACAAGGGCCGCTACTACATCTACCTGCCGGCCAAGAAGCCGAACAACAACACCAGCTACGTGATCTGGGCCGACAAGATCGAGGGCCCGTGGTCCGAGCCGGTCGACCTGAAGCTGCCGCGCTACATCGACCCCGGCCACGTGGTCGACGAGAAGGGCGAGCGGTGGCTGTTCCTGTCGGGCGGCGACCGCATCAAGCTGGCCCCGGACGGCCTGTCCACGGTCGGCGAGCCCGAGCATGTCTACAATCCGTGGCGCTATCCCGACACCTGGGACGTCGAGGGCTTCTCGCCCGAGGGCCCCAAGGTCATGCGCAAGGGCGAGTACTTCTATCTGGTCACCGCCGTGGGCGGCACGGCCGGCCCGCCGACCGGCCACATGGTCATCGTGGCCCGCGCCAAGTCCCTGGCCGGCCCGTGGGAGGACCACCCGCGCAATCCGATCGTCCGCACGGTCGACAACAGCGAGAAGTGGTGGTCGCGCGGCCACGCCACCCTGGTCGAGGGCCCGACGCCGGGCGACTGGTGGACCGTCTATCACGGCTACGAGAACGGCTATTACACCCTGGGCCGCCAGACCCTGCTGGCCCCGGTGACCTGGACCGCCGACGGCTGGTTCGAGGTGGGCGGCGGCGACCTGTCGAAGCCGATCCCGAAACCCAAGGGCGGCAAGGCCGGCCCGCACGGCATGGCCCTGTCGGACGACTTCCAGGCCGACAAGTACGGCGTGCAGTGGAACTTCTTCGACCCCAAGCCGGACGAGCACCAGCGTCTGTCGCGCGCCAACGGCGTCCTGACATTGAAGGGCGCGGGCGAGGCCCCGTCCAGCGGCGCGCCGCTGATCTTCGTCAACGGCGACCAGGCCTACGAGATCGAGTGCGAGATCGAGGTCGATCCCGAGACCCGCGCCGGCCTGATCCTGTTCTACGACCGCCAGCTGTATGCCGGCCTGGGCTTCGATCAGAAGAACTTCGTCACCCACCAGTACGGCATCGAGCGCGGGCGCCCCGCGAACCCGCACGGCGCCAAGCTGCTGATGAAGCTGATCAACACCCGCCACATCGTCAGCTTCCACACCAGCGGCGACGGCGGGAAGACATGGCATCGCTTCGACCGGGGCATGGAGCTCAGCGGCTACCACCACAACGTCCGCGGCGGCTTCCTGATGCTGAAGCCGGGCATCTACGCAGCCGGCAAGGGCTCGGCCCGGTTCAGGAATTTCAAGTATCGGGCGCTGGACTGATCCCAACACCGATCTCCCCGGCGAAAGCCGGGGCCCAGATCGAACCCACGAGCGCTTGATAGGCGGACAGGGAGGTTGGCGCGAGCGCTCCAGCCTCCCAGGATGAATCTGGGTCCCGGCTTTCGCCGGGAAGACGGGAGTGTTGAGATGTTGTTGAGAGCTTTCGCGGCCGCCGCCCTGCTCCTCCTCCCCCTCGCCGCCCACGCCCAGGAGCCCCTGTTCAAGGCCCCGAAGATCGTGCTGGTCGGCGACTCCACCACCGCCGTGAACAGCGGCTGGGGCGGCGCCTTCTGCGCCAGGCATGTCAGCTCGAACGTCGCCTGCGTGAACCTGGGGCGCGGCGGGCGGTCCAGCCGCACCTATCGCGAGGAGGGCTCGTGGGCCCTGGCGCTGAAGGAGATGGGTTCGGGCGGCTTCGCCAAGACCTGGGTCCTGATCCAGCTGGGCCACAACGACCAGCCGGGCCGGCCCGAGCGCTCGACGGACCTCGTCACCGAGTTCCCGGCCAACATCAGGCGCTTCGTCGACGAGGCCCGCGCGGCCGGGGCGACGCCGGTGCTGGTCACGCCGCTGATCCGCCGCCAGTTCAAGGACGGCCAGGTGCATGACGACCTCGCCCCCTGGGCCGACGCCATCCGAAAGGTCGCGGCCGAGACCGGGACGCCGCTGGTCGACCTGCACGCCCTGTCCAAGGCCGCCGTCCAGGCCCTGGGCCCGGTCGAGGCGATGAAGTTCGGCGAGATCCCGCCGCCGCCCGAGGTCGCGGCCGCCGCCCGGTCGGGCACGACCACCGGCGCGATGTTCTACGAGCCCGCCATTCCCGGCGCCGTGGTCCCGCCGCGCCCGCCGGCCGCGCCGCCGTCACCGCCTGGCCCGATGGGCGAGTTCAAGCCGGTGTTCGACTACACCCACATCGGCCCCGAGGGCGCGGACTACTTCTCGGCCATGGTCGCCAAGGCCCTGGCCCAGGCGGTCCCGGAGCTGGGCCGCAACCTGCTGCCCTAGGCGCGCTGGCTGGCCTCCAGGAACGCCCGCAGGCCCTTCAGCAGTTCCTCGCGCTCGGCGTCGTTGGCGGCGGCCTTCAGGGTCTCGCCCAGCATGATCTGGAAGGCCGCGCGCTGATTGTGCCAGTCCAGCGCGCCCGGCGCCTTGGCCGGCAGGCGCGGCCGCGCCTCGCCCGCCCGGGCCGCCGCGCCCTCGCCCAGGACGAAGCCCTCGTCCAGCGCCGGAATGACCACCCGCTCGGCGGCGAAGCCCGCCGCCGCCAGCCGCGTGCTCAGCCCCAGGGCCGCGTCCGGCTCGCCGTGGGCGATGAACACCGTGCCCGACACCGGCTGACGGGCCTTGGCCCAGTCGACCAGCTCCGAGGCGTCGGCGTGGCCGGAATAGGCGTCCAGCTGGCGGATGCGGGCCCGCACCCGGATCTCGTCGCCTCGGATCGAGACGCGCGGCGCCCCGTCGGCCAGCAGGCGCCCCAGCGTGCCGGTCGCCTGGTAGCCGCACAGCAGCACCGTGGCCTCCTTGCGCCACAGCAGGCGCTTGAGGTGCTTGCGCACCCGGCCCGCGTCGCACATGCCGCTGGCCGCCAGGATCACGTGCCAGCCGCCCAGCCGCTCCAGCCCGTCGCTCTCGGCCGGCGAGTCCAGGAACCGCAAGCGCTCGGAGGGCCGCAGCGACTCGAAGGGGTTGGACTGGGTGCGCGGGTTCCAGCCGCGCGCCTGGAAGACCTTGGTCGCCTCGATGGCCAGCGGCGAGTCGAGGAAGATGTCGCCGGACGGGACCTGGCCCTCCGCCATCAGGTCCAGCAGATCGACCAGCAGCTCCTGGCTGCGCTCGACGGCGAAGGCGGGGATCAGCAGCGGGCCGCCGGCGGCGTGGGCGGCGCGAACCTCCTCGGCCAGCTGCCGCCGGCGTCCGGCGCTATCGGCCCCCGTGCGCTCGCGATCGCCATAGGTTGACTCGATGATCAGGTGGTCGACCCCGGCCGGCGCGTCGGGATCGTCGAGGAACGGGCTGTCGCCCGGCCCCAGATCGCCGGAGAACAGCAAGCGCTTGATCTGGCCCGGCGGGCCGACGTCGACCGCGATCGAGGCCGAGCCCAGCATGTGGCCGGCCGGCCACCAGGTGGCGGTTATGTCCTGCGCGATCCTGACCGGCTCGCCCAGCTTCACCTTGCTGAACTGGGCGGCGACGCGCTTGCCGTCCTGCGCGGTGTAGATCGCCTCGACCGGCGGCAGGCCCCGGCGCTGGTTGCGGCGGTTCAGGCTCTCGACCTCGTTCTCCTGGATGCCGCCCGCGTCGACCAGCATCACCGCGCCCAGGTCGCGCGTCGCCGCCGTGGCGTGGATCGGCCCCTCGAACCCGGCCAGCATCAGCTTGGGCAGCAGGCCAGAATGGTCGATGTGGGCGTGGGTCAGCAGGACGGCGTCGACCTTGCCCGCCTCGAACGGAAACGGCTGATAGTTCAGGGCCTTCAGCGTCTTGGAGCCCTGGAACATGCCGCAGTCGATCAGCACCGTGGCGTGCTCGGTGACGAGCCGGGCGCAGAAGCCGGTGACGCAGCCGGCGGCGCCGTGAAAGGTCAGGGTCGGGGTCATCCGCGGGCGGTCCTCGAACGGAAGGGAACGCGATCCAAGACTTGCGAAAGGGCGCGCCGCCCTGATCTAGGTCAAGCCCGCGCGGCGATCGCCGCATAGTCTGCCCCTTTCGCACCAATCGAGCGATCCGCCGTGACCGAAGTCCCCCTGCCCACCAACGCCCCCGACAACCGCGCCCAGCTGACCTCGCCGTCCTATCGGCTGGCGGCCCTCGACCAGGACTTCCTGCTGGGCGAGTCGATGCGCGGGGTGCGGTTCCTGCTGGAGTTCGCCAAGGCCGACGAGGCGCTGCGCCGCTGGGGCGTGCGTTCGACGGTCGTGGTCTTCGGCAGCGCCCGCGTGCGCGAGGACGGCCCTGGCCAGCAGGCGCGGTGGTACGCCGAGGCCCGCCGCTTCGGCGCCCTCGTCTCCGAGCGCGGCGGGGCCAAGGTGGAGAACGGCGACCACGTCCGCGACAACGTCATCGCCACCGGCGGCGGCCCCGGCGTGATGGAGGCCGCCAATCGCGGGGCCTACGAGGCCGGCGCGCCGACCATCGGCTTCAACATCACCCTGCCGCGCGAGCAGACCCCCAACCCGTACTGCACGCCGGACCTGACCTTCCGTTTCCACTATTTCGCCATGCGCAAGATGCACCTGGCGATGCGGGCCAACGCCCTGGTGGTGTTTCCCGGCGGCTTCGGCACCTTCGACGAGCTGTTCGAGATCCTGACCCTGCGCCAGACCAACAAGGCGCCGCCGATCCCGATCGTGCTGTTCGACGAGGCCTACTGGCGCTCGATCATCAATTTCGAAGCCCTGGTCGAGCACGGCATGATCGAAGCGGCCGACCTTGATTTGCTGCGCTTCGCCGACGACGCCGAGGACACTTGGGCCGAACTGGTGCGGGGCGGGCTGAAGCTGCCCGAGGAGCCCTAGGCCCCCGGCAGGACGATCGTCGCCGAAAGCCCGCCGCCCTCGCGATTGGCCAGGACCAGCCGGCCGCCGTGCGCCTGGGCCAGGGCCTGGACGATCGAGAGTCCCAGGCCCGCCCCGCCGGTCCGCCGGTTGCGCGAGGCCTCGCCGCGCTCGAACGGGGCGGTGATGCGGGCCAGCACCGCGTCGGGCAGGCCAGGGCCGCGATCCAGCACGGCGATGCGCGCCTCGCCCGCCGCGACCTCGGCCTCCAGGGTCACCGCGCCGCCATAGGCGACGGCGTTGTCGACGAGGTTGTTCAGCATCCGCCGCAGGGCGACCGGCGAGACCAGGGCGCTCACCGCCGGGCCGGGCGACAGGGTCAGGGCCTGGCCCATCTCGGCGCGCAGGGCGACCAGGACCTCCAGCTCGCGGCGGACCTCGACCGGCCGGGCGCCCTCGCCGCGTCCGGCCTCCTGGCGGGCGAACAGCAAGGTGTCGTCCAGCAGCTGGGCCATCTCGGCCAGGTCGCGGGTCGCCTTGGTCCGCTGCTCGGGGTCGGCGATGAACTCGGCCCGCAGGGTCAGGCGGGTCAGGTAGGTGCGCAGGTCGTGGGCGATGGCGGCCAGCATGCGGGTGCGCTCGTCGACCAGCCCCCGGATCCGACCGCGCATGGTGTTGAAGGCGGTCGACAGCTCGCGGATCTCGCGCGGCCCCGTCGCGGAAAGCGGCGCCGCGTCCAGGTCGTCGCCGAACCGCGCCACCGCCCGGGCCAGGCCCTCGACCGGCCGCGTCGTCTGGCGCACGGCGACCAGGATCATCAGCAGGGTGACCGCCAACAGGGCGGCGCAGGCCAGGGTGACGCGGCCCAGATAGCGGCGAGCCGCCTCCGGGGCGCGGCGGCGCAGGGTCAGCACCGATCCGTCCTCCAGCCGCACCGACAGGCGCAGGGCCGCGCGGCCGGGCATGAAGCCCTCGCGCAGCCGCCCGCCGCGCCGCACCTCGATCCGCCAGTCGCGCCCCGCCAGCGCCCGGTCATAGGCTGCGTAGCCGGGATCGCGGGCGTCGGCCGGGCGAGCCCGGCGCAGGGCGGCGGGGAAGTCCTTGTCGAGCGTGGCGCGGATCACCCCGGTGTCCAGCGCCTTCATCACCGCTGGCCGGGCCGACGGCGGCGAGGCGTCCAGGGCCTCGACCATGGCCACCGCCTCGGCCGGCTGCGGCAACTGGTAGAAGCGCACCCCGCCGCCGCTGCCGGTCGGCCAGATCAGCAGGGCCGCGCCCATGACCAAGAGGATCGTCAGCCCCGCCAGCAGGATGGCGGCGATGCGCGAGGAGAGGTTGTCCAGCAGCACCATCAGAGGCGCTCAACCGGCGCGCTGAACAGGTAGCCGCCGCCGCGCACGGTCTTGATCAGACCCTGCCCGCCCGCGCCCGAGGCCAGCTTGCGGCGAAGCCGGCCCAGCAGGACGTCGATCGAGCGGTCGAAAGGGCTGGCGCTGCGGCCTCGCGTCCAGTCCAGCAGCTGGTCGCGGCTCAGCACCCGCTGGGCGTGGCGCAGGAAGGCCATCAGCAGGTCGTGCTCGCCGCCCGTCAGGACGACCGGCGCGCCGGCGGCGTCGAGCAGGTCGCGACTGGCGGAATCCAGCCGCCAGCCGGCGAAGCCGTAGACCTCGCCCGGCGGGACGGCGGCCACGCGATGGACGTCGCGCGTGCGGCGCAGGATGGCGCGGACGCGGGCCAAGAGCTCGCGCGGATTGTAAGGCTTGGCCAGGTAGTCGTCCGCGCCGATCTCCAGGCCGATCACCCGGTCGATGTCGTCGCCCTTGGCCGTGACCATCAGGATCGCCGTGTCGCCCGTGGCCCGCAGGCGGCGGCACAGCGACAGGCCGTCCTCGCCCGGCATCATGATGTCCAGCAGGACGAGGTCGACGCGGCGGCGGGCGGCCAGGCGGTCGAAGGCCGCGACGTCCTCGCAGCCCACGGCTTCCCAGCCCTCGCGGCGCAGCAGGCCCAGCGTCAGGTCGCGGATCTCGGCGTCGTCCTCGACGACCGCGATCAGGGTGTTGTCGATCATGGCCAAAGCCTTGCCCCAGCCGCGCGGCGCGGAAAAGGCCGAGCGGCCCACGATTACATTTCGACACGTTTCGTCGGCGGCGGAACATCAAGGCGAGCCATGCGGCGTGTTTTCTGTGCGGCGACGAGGGACGTCACAATTCGATGGAAGACACGATGCGTAAGAAGACCGTTCTCGCCGCCGCCGGCCTGACCGCCACGGCCCTGTTCATCGCGCTAGCCCCCGCCGCGGAGGCCGGCCAGCACGGCCGCACCGTCCGCGTCCAGGGCGCCTACGGTCGCGGCTACGTCCACGACCGCCACGTCAGCCGCCAGCCGGGCGCCGTCTCGGTGTCGCGCGGGACCCAGACCAACGGCGGCTATGGGGTCGCCAGCCAGCGCAGCGCCAGCTGGGGCGACGGCGCCTATTCGGGCGGGGCCAGCCGCACGTTCAACAACGGCGCCTCGGCCAGCCGCGCGACCAGCGTCGTCAATAACGGCGACGGCTCGTACAGCTACAACGCCAGCCGCACCGGCTACGACGGCGACACCCGTTCGGTCAGCGGCACGGTCAGCCGTCCCTGATCGCAACCAGGGCCGGCGTGAGCCCCCGCGCCGGCCCGCCTTCCCCTTCCAAGAGATCGCCCGTGAAGAAGACCCACCTGCTCACCTTGACCCTGGCCGCCGCCCTGGCCGTGACCAGCGCCGCCGACGCCCAGATCGGCCTGCGCGGCAAGATGCGCGAGCGCATGATGCAGCGCCTGCAGGAGAAGAAGGCCGAGGAAGAGCGTCCGATCGACCTCCAGGCCATCCTGCCCGGCGCCCGCAAGCTGACGGCGTCCTACGGCGTCGACCCGGCCCAGGCGGTGGACGTCTACGTCCCGCCCGGCGCTTTGCGCGACGCGCCCGTGATCGTCATGGTCCACGGCGGGGCCTGGAAGATCGGCGACAAGGCCAATACCGGGTCGGTCGAAAACAAGCTGCGCCACTGGCTGCCCAAGGGCTACGTGTTCGTCAGCGTCAACTACCGCATGCTGCCCCAGGCCATGGCCTACGCGCAGGCCCAGGACGTGGCCGCCGCCCTGCGCTGGACGCAGAGCCACGCCGCCGACTGGGGCGCCAGCGACCGCAAGATCATCCTGATGGGCCACTCGGCCGGGGCGCACCTGGTCGCCCTGCTGTCGTCCAGGCCCGACATGGTCGGTCAGCCGTGGGCCGGGACGGTGGTGCTGGACTCGGCGGCGATGAAGATCTCCACGACCATGGCCGGCCGCCATCCCAAGTTCTACGACGAGGCGTTCGGGACCGATCCGGCCGGCTGGGCCCGGGCCTCGCCGATGGACCAGTGGACGCCCTCGGCCGCGCCGATGTTCCTGGTCTGCTCGACCAAGCGCCCCGACAAGCCCTGCGACGACGCCCGCGCCTTCCAGGCCCTGGCCAAGCGCTCGGGCGTCCCGATGCCGGTCCTGCCCCAGCCCCTGACCCACGCGGACATCAACCGCACCCTGGGCCTGCCCGGCGACTACACCGACGCGGTGGACCGGTTCATCGCCGAGCGGCTTGGGCGCTGAGGGTTCGGATACAGGCGCGTTCCTGGGCGGGCGTCAGCGCCTCGGGGACGGTCAGATGCTGAAAGCGCACCGTCGCCCTGCCCTCGGGCCGATATCGGACGACCTGCTCATGTCCGGACGCGTCGGCGACGCGGTAGACGATCTCGACGCTGGAGTCGTTCATCGCACCGCCTTCGCGCCCGAGCCGCCTCATGCCGTCGCGCAGGCCGGCCGCATGAGCCGGCCCCGCCGGGTCGACGCCGGCGAAGACGCCCGTGCTCGCCGTGGCCTCCAGGTCGAAGCCGACATCGAAGGCGGGCTGGGTGACGGTGCGCAGAGTGAGGCAGGCGAAGGCGTCGTCCGGCAGGGTCAAGGTCTCGCCGCGCGTCTGGAAGCGCTCGATCTCCAGCGCCGGCGAGCGGCCCGCGACGGCCTGGAACGCCGCCAGGAAATTGAGCTTCAGATCTCCCTGGGTCGTCTTGCGGTCGATGACGCGCATCCGGCGCATGACTGCGTCCAATCCGCGCCCGTTCCGCCGCAGTTCAGCGTCGAACAGCGCGGCCATCAACGCGCCGCGCAGGTAGCTCATTCCCTCCAGATCGCGGTCGCGCCAGTAGTTCTCGGCGATCTTCGCCTCGGGCGCCTCTCGGGCGGGCGAGACCGCATAGGCCAGGAGATCGGCGTTCCAGGCCTCGGCGTAGTCGTTCAAGCCATACAGCCCGGCGCGCAGCAGCAGCCGGCGGGCGTAGAAGTCGGTGAAGCCCTCGGCGAGCCAGGCCGATGACCGATCCTTGCCCATCCTGCCCAGTTGACCAGGGTTCCAGGTGTGGAAATGCTCGTGGGCCAGCAGGCGGCGCAGATCGGCCAGCGGCAAGGACGTCCCGACCCATAGGGCGAAGGCGTCGTCGCGTCCCGTGCCGCTATAGGCCTCGCCGACGCGCGGGGCCAACGGCGCCAAGGTGACCAGGAACGGGGTGGCGGGATCGCCCCAGAACGCGCGCTCGGTCCGGATCGTGCGAAAGGCCATGTCGGCGAACGCCTGATCGTCGAAGCGCTCGTAGGCGCCGAGAACCGCCACCCGCACGCCGGCGTCCGCTCCGCCTCCTCGGATCACCCGCAGGCGCGGCGAGCCCGCGACGATGCTGTCAAGGACGTCGTTGACCGTGCCTGACGCCGGGTTCAGTTGCTCAAGGTCCGAGGCGAAGCGGAAACCCTCCGGTGCGCCGGCCCAGGCGAAGGTCGCGTGCGCGTCTCGGCGACCGGCGGGAAAGGCGAAGATCAGTTCGCCCAGCGCGTAGAACCAGTCGGGCAGGATGACCGGCTTGGTCTGGGTGGCGTCCTGGGTGGTTGGCGGCGCGTCGTAGCCGGAGCGGATGCGGTAACGGGCGTGCAGGGCCGCCCCGGGCGCCGAGCGGATCTGGGTCTGGTCGCCGTCCAGCGGCGTGACCTCCTCGCCCCCCGTGATCACCAGCTCCTGCGCGTATCGGCCGGGCCGGGTTTCTTCCTGCAGGCGATCGACGAATCTCAGGCGGGTCAGACCGTCGGCGTCGGCCTCGAAGTCGATGTCGACGGCCAGGGCCTTCAAGGCGCCGTTCTCTACGACCGGCGAAAGCGTGTAGCGGATCGGCCCGGCCCGGGCCTCGGTGATCAGGGGAAAGGCCGCCAGGAACAGGGCGGTCAGCGCCGCCTTCGAAAACCGCCCCACGCGCCCTCCCGCCCATCGCAACCTAGAGTCGCGTAGCGTGGCCTTGGGGCGAGATCAAGGCGTCGTCGCCCGCGCGTCAGGTCAGCAGGTGCCGCACGGTCGAGCGCAGCACGGCGATCAGGGCCTCGCGGTCCAGGTCGGGGTGGTTGACGCCGCGCATCAGCAGACCGTCGAAGATCAGGCCGATGACCTCGCAGCGGGCCTGGAACTCGGCCTCGGTCCATTCGGGCTGGCGGTCGCGTTCCATCATGGTCTTGGCCAGCTCGCGCTCCTGGTCGTCGGCGGCGCGGACGATGGCGGCGACCTTGGGATTGCGGGCCGCCTCGGCCACGACCTCGAGGGCCAGGGCCGCGCGGCGCGGGTCGAAGCACTTCTCGACCGCTTCGGGCAGGTGCTCGTCGATGGCGTCGCGCAGCGTGCCCGGCTGGCTCTCCATCTCGTCGAACTTGTCGCGCATCTCGGCCAGGTCCTGGGCGACGATGGCGGCGATGATCGCTTCCTTGTTCTCGAAATAGCGGTAAATCTGTCCGACGCTGAGGCCCGCGGCCTTGGCGATGTCGGCCATGCTGGCGCCGTGGAAGCCCGACTGCCGCACGCGCTCGCACGCGGCGTCCAGGATCTGCTGACGGCGAGATTCCGGCGACGGGCGGCTCGAATGTGTCTCGTCAGCCATTGCATATACCAGTCGGCATTACATTTCCGTTAGGTCAGTCAAAGCTTCGGCACGGGAGGTTGACTTGCTTCAAGTCCGCTCCTATGTCCAGCCCGCTTGAGAATGAACGTTCATTCTCAGATTGTTCATCACGTCGGTTTCGTCAAGAGCAATAGCTCGCGAGGCCGTCGCATCCGGGGTCAAACATGCACTTCCAACGCTCGGCCGCCATCGGCGCCGTGGGTCTCGCCGCCATCGCCCTCACCCTCGCCGCCTGCGGGCAGAAAGGCGGCGCCGGCATGGGCGCGGGCGGCCCGACCGAGGTCGGCTACGTCGTCGCCCAGGCCCAGCCCGTCGGGCTGACCACCGAACTGGCCGGCCGCACCTCGGCCTATCTGGTCTCGGAAGTGCGCCCGCAGGTGGGCGGCGTCATCAAGGCGCGCCTGTTCCAGGAAGGCTCGATCGTCCAAGCCGGCCAGTCGCTGTATCAGATCGACCCGGCCACCTATCAGGCCAGCGTCAACAGCGCCGCCGCCGCCCTCGCCCAGGCCCAGGCCCAGGCGACCGCCGCCAAGCTGAAGGCCGACCGCTACAAGACCCTGGTCGAGACCGGGGCCGTGTCCAAGCAGGACAACGACGACGCCCAGGCCAGCGCCGCCCAGACGGCCGCCGCCGTCGCCGTGCAGAAGGCCGCCCTCGACAGCGCCCGCATCAACCTGAACTGGACCAAGGTCGCCGCGCCGATCACCGGCCGCATCGGCAAGAGCTCGGTCACCCCGGGCGCCCTGGTCACCGCCAGCCAGGCCACGGCCCTGGCCACGGTGCAGGACCTGTCGAAGATCTATGTCGACCTGACCCAGACCTCGGCCGAGCTGCTCAAGCTCCAGCAGCAGTTCGCCTCGGGCAAGATCGGCCGGTCCGGCTCGGCCCAGGTGACCCTGAAGCTGGAAGACGGCTCGACCTATCCGGTCCCCGGCCGCCTGGAATTCTCGGACATCAGCGTCGACCCGGGCACTGGCTCGGTGACGCTGCGCGCCATCTTCGACAACCCGAACGGCACCCTGCTCCCGGGCATGTACGTCCGCGCGGTGCTGAGCCAGGGCGTGGCCTCCAGCGGCATCCTGATCCCGCAAGGCGCCGTCCAGCGCGACCCGAAGGGCGCCGCCATGGTCACCGTCATCAACGCCAAGGGCGCCACCGAAGCCCGTCCGATCACCCTGGGCCAGACCCAGGGCGACAAGTGGCTGGTCACCAGCGGCCTGGCCGCGGGCGACAAGGTCGTCACCGAAGGCCTGCTGAAGCTGCGCCCCGGCGCGCCGATCAAGCCCGTCCCGGCCGGCTCGACCACCCCCGCCGCTCAAGCTCAGCGCTAAGGTCAGCCTCCGATGCTTTCCCGATTTTTCATCGACAGGCCCATCTTCGCGTGGGTCATCGCCATCGTGATCATGCTGGCCGGGGCGCTCGCCATCCGGACCCTGCCGATCGCGCAATATCCTGAAATCGCCCTGCCCCAGGTGGCGATCTCCGCCAGCTATCCGGGCGCCTCGGCCAAGACCGTCGAGGACAGCGTCACCCAGGTCATCGAGCAGAAGATGAAGGGCCTGGACGGTCTGGACTACATGTCCTCGACCAGCGACAGCTCGGGCTCGGCCACGGTCACCCTGACCTTCAAGGCCGGCACCGACATCGACATCGCCCAGGTGCAGGTGCAGAACAAGCTGCAGACGGCCACCGCGCTGCTGCCGCAGGAAGTGCAGCAGCAGGGCCTGACCGTCGCAAAGTCGGCGCGTAACTTCATGATGGTCGTGGGCCTCTATTCCGAGGATCCGAAGACCACCAACACCGACCTGGCCGACTACCTGGCCTCGAACATCCAGGACTCTCTGAGCCGCGTCGACGGCGTCGGCGACATCCAGCTGTTCGGCGCCCAGTACGCCATGCGCATCTGGCTGGACCCGCAGAAGCTGGCCAGCTTCAGCCTGACCCCGGCCGACGTCTCGACCGCCATCAAGGCCCAGAACGCCCAGGTCTCGGCCGGTCAGCTCGGCGGTTCGCCGAACCTGCCGGGCACGGGCCTGAACGCCACGATCACGGCCCAGTCGCGCCTGCAGACGCCGGAACAGTTCCGCCAGATCATCATCAAGAACACCACCGGCGGCGCTACCGTGCGCCTTGCCGACGTGGCTCGCGTGGAGCTGGGCGCCGAGAACTACGTCTCGGTCGCCAAGTACAACGGTCACCCGGCCGCGGGCATGGCCATCAAGCTGGCCCCCGGGGCCAACGCGCTGGACACCGCCGCCGCCGTCAAGGCCAAGATGGCCCAGCTCGAGAAGTCGTTCCCCGCCAACTACAAGTACGTCGTCCCCTATGACTCGACGCCGTTCGTGAAGCTGTCGATCGAGGAAGTGGTCAAGACGCTGATCGAAGCCATCGTGCTGGTGTTCATCGTCATGTTCCTGTTCCTGCAGGACTGGCGCGCGACCCTGATCCCGACCATCGCCGTGCCCGTCGTCCTGCTCGGCACGTTCGGCGTGCTGGCGGCCTTCGGCTACTCGATCAACACCCTGACCATGTTCGGCCTGGTGCTGGCCATCGGCCTGCTGGTCGACGACGCCATCGTCGTCGTCGAGAACGTCGAGCGCGTGATGTCCGAGGAGGGCCTGTCCCCCGTCGAGGCCACCCGCAAGTCGATGAACGAGATCACCGGCGCCCTGATCGGCATCGCCCTGGTGCTGGCCGCGGTGTTCGTGCCGATGGCCTTCTTCGGCGGCTCGCAAGGTGTGATCTACCGTCAGTTCTCGATCACCATCGTCTCGGCCATGGGCCTGTCGGTGCTGGTGGCCCTGATCCTGACACCGGCCCTCTGCGCCACCCTGCTCAAGCCTGTCGAGGCGGGCCACAAGGACCACAAGACCGGCTTCTTCGGCTGGTTCAACCGCAGCTTCAACGACCTTTCCGGCCGCTACCAGGGCTCCGTCCGGGGCATTCTGGGCAAGAGCGGCCGCTGGATGGCCGTCTACGCGGCGATCATCGTCGCCATGGGCCTGCTCTTCGTCCGTCTGCCCAGCGCCTTCCTCCCCGAAGAGGATCAGGGCACGATGTTCACGCTGGTCCAACTGCCCGCCGGCGCGACCGAGGAGAAGACCTTGGCCGTGCTGGACAAGGTGCGCGAGCACTTCCTGGTTGGCGAGAAAGACGCCGTGCAGGCGGTGTTCACCGTCTCGGGCTTCAGCTTCGCCGGCGCGGGTCAGAACGCGGGCCTGGCCTTCGTTCGCCTGAAGGACTTCGAGGAGCGCAAGCCGGCCAAGCTCAAGGCGGCGGCCATCGCTGGCCGCGCCATGGGCGCCTTCAGCCAGATCCGTGACGCCATGGTCTTCGCCGTGGTCCCCCCGGCCGTGTCGGAACTGGGCACCTCGTCGGGCTTCGACTTCCAGCTGCAGGACATCGGCGGCGTCGGTCACGAAGCCCTGATGAACGCCCGCAACCAGATGCTGGGCATGGCGGCGCAAAGCCCCGACCTGGCGGGCGTGCGCCCGAACGGTCAGGACGACACCCCGCAGCTCAAGATCGAGGTCGACCAGGCCAAGGCCGGCGCCATGGGCCTGACCACCGCCGACATCAACAGCGCGCTCAGCGCGGCCTGGGGCGGCAGCTATGTGAACGACTTCATCGACCGCGGTCGCGTGAAGAAGGTCTACATGCAGGCCGACGCTCCGTTCCGCATGACTCCCGAGGACCTTGACCGCTGGTACGTCCGCAACGGCCAGGGCCAGATGGTGCCGTTCCCCGCCTTCGCCACGGCCAGCTGGACTTACGGCTCGCCTCGCCTGGAGCGCTACAACGGCATCTCGTCGGTCAACATCCAGGGCTCGCCCGCTCCGGGCAAGAGCTCCGGCCAGGCGATCGCCGCGATGGAAAAGCTGGCCGCCCAGCTGCCCGCCGGGATCAGCTATGAATGGACCGGCCTGTCGGCCCAGGAACTGGAGTCCGGCAACCAGGCCCCGGCCCTGTACGGCATCTCGATCCTGGTCGTGTTCCTGCTGCTGGCCGCCCTCTATGAGAGCTGGTCGATCCCGCTGGCCGTCATCATGGTGATCCCGCTGGGCATCGTCGGCGCCCTGCTGGCCACCTTCATGCGCGGCCTCAACAACGACATCTACTTCCAGGTCGGCCTGCTAACGACCATGGGCCTGGCGTCGAAGAACGCCATCCTGATCGTCGAGTTCGCCAAGGACCTGTACGAGAAGGGCATGGGCCTGATCGACGCGACGCTGGAGGCCGTCCGCCTGCGCCTGCGCCCGATCATCATGACCTCGCTGGCCTTCGTCTTCGGCGTGCTGCCGCTGGCGATTTCCAACGGGGCCGGCTCCGGGGCCCAGCACGCCATCGGCACCGGCGTCATCGGCGGCATGCTGTCGGCGACCCTGCTGGCGATCTTCTTCGTCCCGCTGTTCTTCGTGGTGGTCGAGAAGATCTTCAAACCGAAACACAAAGGCCATGACGAGGCCGTCGCCCACCAAGGCGAAGCGCCGTCGACGGAGGCCCACTGATCATGTTCCGTAACCTCACCCTGATCCTGATCGCCTCCACGGCGGTCGGCGCCTGCACCATGGCCCCGGACTACAAGCGTCCGAGCCTGCCGGTGGCCCAGACCTGGTCCACGCCGACGACCGAGCCCACGGGTTCGGTCACGGCCGCCGACCTCGACTGGCACCAGGTGCTGGTCGATCCGCGCCTGCAAGGCGTGGTCGACCTGGCCCTCAAGCAGAACCGCGACCTGCGCGTGGCGGTGCTGAACATCGAGAAGGCCCGCGCCCAGTACGGCATCCAGCGCGCGAACCTGTTTCCGGGGATTAACGGCACGCTCAGCGAGACCCGCAGCCACACCCCGGCGGCGACCTCTCAGACCGGCTCGGCCCTGGATGTCGAGGCCTACAGCGCCACGATCGGCTTCACCGCGTACGAGCTGGACCTGTTCGGCCGCGTGCGCAGCCTGAACGCCCAGGCCCTGCAGGCCTTCCTGGGACAGCAGGAGACCGCCCGCTCGGTGCGCGTCAGCCTGATCGCCGAGACGGCCAACGCCTGGCTGACCCTGGCGGCCGACCAAGAGCGCCTGGCCCTGGCCAAGAACACCCTGGCCACCCGCGAGGACTCGCTGCGCCTCGTTCAGCAGCAGGTCGACGGCGGCGTCGGCTCGGTGCTGGACCTGCGCAACGCCCAGACCCTGGCCGAGACCGCGCGCTCGGACGTGGCGACCTACACGGCCCAGGTGGCCCAGGACCTCAACGCCCTGGTGCTGCTGACCGGCGGCGACGTGCCCGCCGACTTGCTGCCGTCCGGGAACCTGGCCTCGGCCAATATCCTGGCCGACCTGCCGGCGGGTCTGCCCTCGGACGTGCTGGCCCGTCGTCCCGACGTGCTGGCCGCCGAGCACAGCCTGCAAGGCGCCAACGCCAATATCGGCGCGGCCCGGGCGGCCTTCTTCCCGCGTATCGCCCTGACCGGCTCGACCGGTTCGGCCAGCGGCGACCTGGACGGCCTGTTCAAGGGCGGCACCAAGGCCTGGAGCTTCACGCCCTCGATCACCCTGCCGATCTTCGCTGGCGGGGCCAATGTCGCGGGCCTGAAGAGCGCCAAGGCCGACCGCGACATCGCCGTGGCCACCTACGAGAAGACGGTGCAGACGGCGTTCCGCGAGGTCTCCGACGCCCTGTCGACCCGCCAGACGGTCACCGACAGCGTCGCCGCCCAGGAGCGCCTGGTCACCGCCGCCACCGACAGCCAGCGGCTGTCCAAGCAGCGGGCCGACGCCGGCCTCGACAGCGCCCTGACCCTGCTCGATTCCCAGCGCACGCTGTACTCGGCCCAGCAGGGCCTGATCACCGCGCGCCTGGCCCGGGCGACCAACCTCGTGACCCTCTACAAGACCCTAGGCGGCGGCGCGCCCGCCGCCTAGGGATCCTTGAAGCCCTTCCCCGGCCTCGGCCGGGGGAGTTCGTTGGCCATCATCCCCCATCCCGATGGTCGCGAACGGAACGGGCGTGCTCCTCCCCCCATCCCTGGAGCCGCCCGTTCCACCCGTTTTGGCCGGCAAGCCTTGCTTGTCGGCCTTTTCACTTTACAGCCGCCCCGCCACACGCGACCCAAGGTTGACCGTGTCGCAGAGGGTTCGCATGCGCTTCCTGTTCCCGCTTATCGCCGCCGGCCTGCTGGCCGCCGCTCTTCCCGTCGCCGCCCAGCCGGCGCCCCCGGCCCGGCCCGTCACCCTTCCGCTGGAGCCCTATCTGGGCGTGCTCTGGGCGTTCCAGGCCAAGGATGGCGGCCGCTATCTCCTGGACACCGCCGGCGGCCTGACCGCCATCACCCCGGCCGCCGCCAAGGCCGCTGGCTGCGAGCCCTGGGGCCGCATCACCGGCCACCGCATGCGCGGCGACCGCGTCGACCTGGCGCGCTGCGACAAGGTCACGATCGACGCCGCCGGCGTGACCCTGGCGCCGCCGACCGTGGGGGTGTTCGACTTCTCCAAGCTGCTGCCGCCCGACGCCCCGACGCTGCAGGGCTCGGTCGCCCTGGACGCCTTCGCCGGTCGCGCCGTGACCCTGGACCTCGGCGGCCAGCGCCTGATCGTCGAGACGCCCGACAGCCTGAAGGCCCGCGTCAAGGGCGCGGCCGAGGTCCCCGTCCGCTTCGCCCGCGACGCCGGCGGCCTGGCCCTGACCCCGTTCGTCCCCGTGCCGACGCCCAAGGGCCCGGTGTGGATGGAGCTGGACAGCGGCAGCAACGGCGCGGTCGTTGTCGCCCAGCACAACGCCGTCCTGCTGGGACTGAACCCGGACGCCAAGGAGCGCCAGCCCTTCACCCTCGCCGTCCAGGGCGGCCCCAAGGCCGACGTCCAGGCCCTGGTCATGGACCTGGTCATCGACGGCAATATCGGCGTGCCGGTGCTGAAGGACTGGGTGGTGACACTGGACCTGGCCGGCGAGCGGGCCTGGATCGCCAAGCGGTAGGGCGCCGCCGGCGGTCCTACCTCTCCCGTCGCCACGCCGAGATCGGCACATTGCCGTCCGGCGCCGTCGGGACGC
The DNA here is from genome assembly GCF_019931575.1 of Caulobacter segnis. Taxonomy (NCBI): domain Bacteria; kingdom Pseudomonadati; phylum Pseudomonadota; class Alphaproteobacteria; order Caulobacterales; family Caulobacteraceae; genus Caulobacter; species Caulobacter segnis. Next base: position 4,139,068 of record NZ_CP082923.1, read on the forward strand.
GGTAGCTCAGCACGTCGCCCTTCAGGTCGTAGGCCCGCCGCTGGGTCGTGCCCTCCCAGTTCTTGAACGCCGATCCGTCGATCTTGAACACCAGCTGGTGGGCGGTCTCGTCGATGGCGATGGTCCCGTAGTGGGTCGACGAGCCCAGGACCGCGTCCAGATAGTCCTCCGGCGTGCCGCGTTTCTTGTCGCCCGAGGCGAAGCCGGTGCGCTCGCTCTTGTAGATCTGCAGGCTGTAGCGGCCCGTGGCGTCGACGATCAGCCGGCCCTTGGGCGCGGCGCCATAGTCGTGCTCGCGCACGCCCGCCGGGGTGATGCGGTCGGCCGCCGTCAGGGTCCAGGTCCCGGCCAGCGGGAAGTCCGCCGCCCCCGCCGCGCCGGCGCTGGTCAGCAGCAGAACCAGGCCCGTCATCGCATTTCTCATCTCGCACCCCATGTAACTTATCAGATCGGTTACTGGCGCAAACTCGGCGAACGCCGCTAACCTGTCAATCTGGTTTCTGGCAGGTTCCCCGTGAGACGTTCGTGACGCCCAAGCTCGAAGAGACCCGTGACGGCTTCCGCTTCCGGGGCGGCCGCCTGCCCCTGGACCTGCCGGCCACCCTGGCCGGGCGGGTCAGCGGCCAACACCGCGACGCCCTGGCCGCGCCCGGCGACTTGGACCGCTGGCTGGTCGCCGCCGGCCTGGCCGACGGCGCATCGGGCGCGAACGTCGAAGATCTTTCGGCCGCCCGCGACCTGCGCGAGACGCTCTACGTCCTGGCCCTGGCGCGCGCCGAAGGCCTCCCCCTGCCCGAGGCCCCGCGCGAGGCGCTCAACGTCTTCGCCACCCAGCCCGCCGCCGCGCCCTGGCTGGACGCCTCGGGCGGGACGCGGCTGACCGGCGGCGCGCGAGCCCTGCTGGCCGGCGTGGCGCGCGAGGCCGTGCTGCTGCTGGGCGGCCCCGACGGCGCGCGCATCCGCCAGTGCCAGGGCCCGACCTGCGCGATCCTGTACCTGGACGCCTCGCGCAAGGGCGACCGGCGCTGGTGCTCGATGAGCGCCTGCGGCAACCGGGCCAAGGTGGCGGCGTTCCGCGATCGGGAGCGCGGGCCGATCGCCGATTGAGACGGTCGCCCCGAAACGGGGTCGTTGACGCCTGGGTTGCGTGATCGCGCAAACGATTGCCGATAGAGTCGCCCCATCGTCGCGACAGGGCCTCCAGCGCCTTCCGAAGCGACGAGCGTCAGGGCCGACGCCTCCAACGCGTCGCCAGGATCGAGACCGCGCCTCTGCCCCATTGGAAGGCGCGGTCATTCCCTACAGCGGCAGCTGCACCGTGCTCTTGACCTCTTCCAGCACCGCGTAGGTCCGCGTCTCGCGCACGCCGGGCATCTTGACCAGGATGTCGCCCAGGAAGTTGCGATAGGCCTCCATGTCGCGCACCCGGGCCTTGATCAGATAGTCGAAGCCGCCGGCCACCATGTGGCACTCCAGGATCTCGGGCGCGCGCCGCACGGCCGCGGCGAAGTCCTCGAAGGTCTCGCCGGTCGTGCGTTCCAGCACCACCTCGACAAAGATCAGCAGGGCGCGGTCGACCTTGGCCGGGTCCAGCAGGGCCGCGTAGCCGGTGATGTAGCCCCGCTCGCGCAGTCGCCGGACGCGGTCGAAGGTGGCCGCCGGCGAGAGGTTGCAGCGCTTGGCCAGCTCGGCGTTGGTGATGCGGCCGTCAGCCTGCAGCACCTTCAGAAGCCGGCGATCGGTGTCATCCAGAGCGGAAATGGCCATATCGAACTACCACCGAAGAAGCTTCGAAAAGTAGCGCTCACAAACGGAGCACCTTCGGCAAGCTTAGCGTTACACCCTCGATCGTTCCAGACCCGTTCGCGCCTACCCCCCCTCCCCCAAAGGCGCCGGCGGACCGGTCAGTCACCGGAAGTCTGGACCCCTACGCGACGCTCGCACTCTCCCCCTGACCGGGCGTCGCGCTAGAGAGGAAGGGGCGCGCCGTCTCCCCCCAGAACGCGCCCCTTCCTCCCTCCCCATTTCCAGAGCATCCTCGCCGGAGTCCTCGGGCCGCGCCGCCGTCGCGCGCTGGAGCGGATGATTGTTTTTCGCGGCTCGACCGAAGAACAGACGGCCTCAACACACAACAAACGAAGCACCTTTGGCTGAAGGCGAGTTAGACCGACGATATTCTAACACGGGAACGACCATGACCGACTTGGCCGATTGGGACAGCCTCGACGACGGCAAGTATCGCGACGAAGCCACGGTGATCGCCGACCTGCTGGCCGCCAGGCCCCTTTCGAGCGAGGACCGCGCCGCCGTCCGCGCCGAGGCCGAGGCCCTGGTGCGCGGGGCCCGCCGCAGCGTCCGCAAGCAGGGCGTGGTCGAGAGCTTCCTGCAGGAGTTCAGCCTGGGCACCCGCGAGGGCCTGGCCCTGATGTGCCTGGCCGAGGCCCTGCTGCGCACCCCCGACGACGAAACGCGCGACCGTTTGATCGCCGAGAAGATCGGCTCGGCCGACTGGGCCAGCCACCTGGGCGGCAGCGACAGCCTGTTCGTCAACGCCTCGACCTGGGGCCTGATGCTGACCGGCAAGATCGTCGAGCCCGACGACCAGGCCCAGAAGGACCTGCCCGGCTTCATCAAGAAGCTGGCCGGCCGCATCGGCGAGCCGGTGATCCGCGCCGCCGTCGGCCAGGCCATCCGCATCATGGGCGAGCAGTTCGTCCTGGGACGGACGATCGAAGCCGCCATCAAGCGAGCGGCCAACGAAGACGCCATGTGCTCGTTCGACATGCTGGGCGAAGGCGCCCGCACCGCCGCCGACGCCGAGCGCTACGAGAAGGCCTATGCCGACGCCATCGATACGGTCGGCAAGCTGTCGAAGGGCGCCGGTCCGGAAGCCGGTCACGGCGTGTCGGTCAAGCTGTCGGCCCTGTGCCCGCGCTACGAGGCCACGCACGAGGACCGCGTGTGGGAGGAGCTCTATCCCCGCACCCTGCGCCTGGCCAAGATCGCCGCCCGCCACGACCTGAACTTCACGATCGACGCCGAGGAGGCCGATCGCCTGGCCCTGTCGCTGAAGCTGCTGGACCGCCTGTGCCGCGAGCCGGAGCTGGGCGACTGGACCGGCCTGGGCCTGGCCGTCCAGGCCTACCAGAAGCGCTGCGGCGAGGTCATCGCCCGCCTGCGCGCCCTGTCCGAAAAGACGGGTCGCCGCCTGATGGTGCGCTTGGTCAAGGGCGCCTACTGGGACAGCGAGATCAAGCGCGCCCAGGTCGCCGGCCGCCCGGACTATCCGGTCTACACGACCAAGCCGGCCACGGACCTGTCGTACCTGGTCAACGCCAAGGCCCTGATCGACGCGGCCCCGCACCTCTACGCCCAGTTCGCCACCCACAACGCCCACACCCTGGCGGCCGTGGTCCGGATGGCCAAGAACGCCGGCGTCCGCATCGAGCACCAGCGCCTGCACGGCATGGGCGAGGCTCTGTATAAAGCCGCCGACGACCTCTATGACGGGATCACCCTGCGGGCCTACGCTCCGGTCGGCGGCCACGAGGACCTGCTGCCCTACCTGGTCCGCCGCCTGCTGGAGAACGGCGCCAACACCTCGTTCGTGCATGCCTTGCTGGACGAGCGGGTGCCGGTCGAGAAGGTCGTCACCGACCCGATCGACACCGTCGAGGCCCACCCCGACCGCCACGCCAAGATCCCGACGCCGATCGACGTCTATGGCCCGCGCCGCCAGAACAGCGCCGGCCTCGACCTGTCGGTGAAGGCCGACCGCGCACGCCTGGAGAAGGCCGTCGCCGCCCTGGACGCCGTCACCCTGTCGGCCGGCCCGCTGGTCGGCGGCAAGGTCACCGCCGGCGGCCCGCCGCTGCCGGTGGTCGCGCCCGCCAATGAAGCCAAGGTGGTCGGCGCGGTGTCGGAAGCCCAGATCCCGCAGATCGACGAGGCTTTCGCCCTGGCCCGCGCCGCGCAACCGGCCTGGGACCAGGCCGGCGGCCCGGCCCGCGCCCGGACCCTGCGCGCCATGGCCGACGCGCTCGAGAGCAACATCGACCGCCTGATCGCCATCCTGGCCCGCGAGGCCGGCAAGACCCTCAGCGACGGGATCGCCGAGGTCCGCGAGGCGGTCGACTTCTGCCGCTACTACGCCGTGCTGGCCGAGGACCAGTTCGGCGCGGGCGAGGTGCTGAAGGGCCCGGTCGGCGAGACCAACACCCTGCGCCTGGCCGGTCGCGGCGTCTTCGCCTGCATCAGCCCGTGGAACTTCCCGCTGGCCATCTTCACCGGCCAGATCGCCGCCGCCCTGGCGGCCGGCAACGCCGTGCTGGCCAAGCCCGCCGAGCAAACGCCGCTGATCGCCTTCGAGGCGGTGAAGCTCTATCACGCCGCCGGTCTGGACCCGCGCCTGCTGGCCCTGCTGCCGGGACGCGGCGAGACCGTCGGCGCGGCCCTGACCAGCCACGAGGGCCTGGACGGCGTCGCCTTCACCGGCGGCACCGACACCGCCTGGCGGATCAACCAGACGCTCGCGCAACGGCAAGGTCCGATCGTGCCGTTCATCGCCGAGACGGGCGGCCTCAACGGCATGTTCGTCGACACCACCGCCCAGCGCGAGCAGGTCATCGACGACGTCATCGTCTCGGCCTTCGGATCGGCCGGCCAGCGCTGTTCGGCGCTGCGCCTGCTGTTCCTGCCGGAAGACACCGCCGAAGGCGTCATCGACGGTCTGAAGGGCGCCATGGACGCCCTGGTCATCGGCGATCCGACCCTGGCCGTCACCGACGTCGGCCCGGTGATCGACGCCGAGGCCAAGGACGCCCTCGACAAGCATCAGGCCCGCCTGGCCCAAGAGGCCAAGGTGCTGCACGCCCTTACTGCCCCGGCCGGCGGGACCTTCTTCGCCCCGGTCCTGGCCGAGATCCCGGCCGCCGACTTCCTGGAGCGCGAGGTGTTCGGCCCGATCCTGCACGTGGTCCGATACAAGCCGGAAAACCTGGAGCAGGTCGCCGGCGCCCTGGCCGCCCGCCGCTACGGCCTGACCCTGGGCGTCCACTCGCGGATCGAGAGCTTCGCGGCCGACGTCCAGCGTCTGGTCCCGGCTGGCAACGCCTATGTCAACCGCTCGATGACCGGCGCCGTCGTCGGCGTCCAGCCGTTCGGCGGCGAGGGCCTGTCGGGCACCGGCCCCAAGGCCGGCGGCCCTCACGCCCTGCTCCGCTTCGCCGTGGAGCGCGCCGTCAGCGTCAACATCACCGCCCAGGGCGGCGACCCGGCGCTGCTGAACCTGTAGTTCAGACGCTTAGACGCTTCACAATCTCAGCGCGCACGGCTTAAGCTCCCCCGTCATCGGGGGAGCTTTAAGCCACATGCGTTTCCTGCCTCGCGCGGCGTTCGTCGCCGTCCTGCTCGCGCCCGTCGTCGCCATGGCCCAGGTCGCGCCCATCGCGGGCGACTGGTACGGGACCTTGGCCATCCCCAACGGCCCGAAGCTCGCCCTGGTCTTCCACATCAAGCCGGACGGCTCGGCGACCGTGGACAGCCCCAACCAGATGGCCAAGGGCATGCCGGCGACAGCGACCCTGGCGGACGGCAAGGTCGCCGTGACGCTGAGCGCCATCCCCGCCAGCTTCGAGGGCGCCGTCTCGGCCGATGGCCAGAGCCTGCAGGGCCAGTGGCTGCAGGGCGGCGGCGCTTTGCCGCTGACCATGAGCCGCACGGCGCCCGTTCTGAACCGGCCGCAGGCGCCCAAGCCGCCCTTCCCCTATCGCGCCGAGGAGGTCTCGTACCGCAACCCCGCCTCGGGCCTGAAGCTGGCCGGGACCCTGACCCTGCCCGAGGGCGCGGGTCCATTTCCAGCCGTGGTGCTGATCACCGGCTCGGGCGCGCAGGACCGCGACGAGACGATGTTCGGCCACAAGCCGTTTCTGGTCATCGCCGACGCCCTGACCCGCAAAGGCGTGGCGGTGCTGCGCGTCGATGATCGCGGGACCGGCGGCTCGGAGAAGGGCGACGCCTCCGCAGCCTCGATCCCCGCCTTCGCGACCGATGTGGCGGCGGGCGTCGCCTTCCTGCGCGGCCGCCCGGACATCGATCCGGCCCGCGTCGGCCTGCTGGGCCACAGCGAGGGCGGCCAGGTCGCGCCGCTGGTCGCCCAGAACCGGGCGCTGTTCGCCGCCAGCGGCATGCCGGACGACCAGGTCGAAATCCTGGTAAAGAACCGCGCCGAGCGGTTCGCGGCCGTGCGCGACGCCAAGGACGCCGACGACGCCCGCGTGCGCCTGACCGAGGTGCTGAACCGCCAGGGCCTGCCGCCGACCTCGCCGGAGCGGGTCGCCACCCTGACCCTGGCCTCGCCCGCCTGGCGCTATTTCCTGTCCACGAACCCGGCCGACGCCCTGGCCAAGGTCAAGGTCCCGGTGCTGGCGATCGGCGGCTCCAAGGACCTGCAGGTCGACGCCAAGACCAACCTGGCGGCGATCCGCGCGGCCCTGGCCGGCGACCAGGACGTCACCGTCAAGGAACTGCCCGGTCTGAACCACCTGTTCCAGACCGCCAATACGGGCCTGGTCATCGAGTACGGCCAGATCGAGGAGACCATCGCCCCCGCGGCGCTGGCGACGATCGTCGACTGGACCGCGGCCCACGCGGCCAAGCGCTGATGCCGGCGATTTATTCCATCATCTTTATTTAATCACCTTCCACCCTGGCGTGCGCTCGGCTAGGCTCCCCGGAAAACACGGATCTTCAAAACAGAGATCTTCCAGGGGAAACACCGGACCATGTTCACCAGACGCTCCATCCTGGCCGGCTCGGCCGCCAGCCTGCTCGCCGCTCCCGCCCTCGGCGCCGCGCCAAAAAAGACAGCGCTGCCTAAGGGCTTCGTGGCCGTGAAGAACGGCCGCCTCGTGCTGGACGGCAAGCCCTACCGCTTCACCGGCGCGAACCTGTGGTACGGGGCCTGGCTGGGCTCGCCCGGCGCCACCGGCGACCGCGAGCGGCTGAAGCGGGAACTGGACCGGCTGAAGGCCCTGGGCGTCACCAATCTGCGCGTCCTGGGCGCGGGTGAGCGCTCGCCGGCCAAGGCCGCCGTCGCCCCGACCTTCCAGGAGAAGCCCGGCGTCTACGACCAGGACCTGCTGAAGGGTCTCGACGTCCTGCTGGCCGAGATGGCCGCGCGGGACATGAAGGCGGTGATCTATGTCAACAACTTCTGGGACTGGTCGGGCGGCATGCCGGCCTATCTGAACTGGGTCGGCAACGGACCCTGGTTCCAGCAGGGCGATCCCGCCCACCCCTGGCCCGAGTTCCCCGACTATTCGGGCCGCTTCTACGGCGACGAGAAGGCCAACGCCCTGTTCCGCCGCTACCTGCTGGGCCTGGTCGGGCGGGTCAACAGCGTCACCGGCAAGGCCTATCGCGACGATCCGACGATCATGGCCTGGCAACTGGCCAACGAGCCGCGCCCCGGCGGCACCGAGGCGTTCGGGAACAAAAACCTGACGACCTATTACAAGTGGATCCGCGAGGTCTCGACCATCATCAAGACCCTGGATCCCCGGCACCTGGTCAGCACCGGCAGCGAAGGCAGCATGGGCTGCCTGCACAGCGAGGCCTGCGTGGTCGAGGCCCACAAGCCGGCGACCATCGACTACCTGACCCTGCACGTCTGGCCCAACAACTGGGGCTGGATCGACGTCAAGAAGCAGCCCGCCACCTATGCCGATGGCGAGGCCAAGTGCCGCGAGTACGTCACCCGCCACATCGCCCTGGCCAGGCAACTGAACAAGCCGCTGGTCATCGAGGAGTTCGGCCTGATCCGCGAGGACCGCTCGTTCGTCCCCGGCTCGGCCGCCGCGGACAAGGACCGGTTCTACAAGACCATCTACGGCCTGGCTTTGGACGACATGAAGGCCGGCGGACCGGTGGCGGGCACCAACTTCTGGGCCTGGAACGGCGAGGGCCGCGCCCAGCATCCGGACGCCTGGTTCGTGCACGGCGACAAGAGCTTCGTCGGCGATCCGCCCCAGGAGGAACAGGGCCTGTACGGCGTCTTCGACAGCGACGCCTCGACCAAGGCCGTGATCGCCGAGCACGCCGCGGCGGTGCGGGCCCTCTAAGGCCCGCCCGTCAGGCCGACTTCCAGATGATCAGCAGAGACCCGCCCTGCAGGGCGGGGATCAGCTTCTGCACGTCGCCCATCTCGATGGCGGGGCAGCCCAGGCTGCGGCCGATCCGGCCCGTGCTCTTGATGACCTCGGGCGCCACGTAATCGGCGCCGTGCATCACGATGTGGCGGCGGCGGGCGTTCGAATTCGTCGCCTCCAGGCCGTCCAGGTACAGCGTCTTGCCGTGCTCGCCGACATAGGTGACGTCGCAGTGATAGATCCCCAGCGACGAGCAGTTCGAGCCGTCCTCGTTGGAGAACACCTCGGCATAGCCGTCGTCGGCCGGCCCCTCCGAGCCGCGCCCGTGGGCGCAGAGGTGGGCCGAGGCAGTCCCCGCCACGCAGTCGAACAGGAACAGGCGCGGCCTGGCCGAGTGGAGGTCGAAATTGACCACCGCCCAGTAGCGGGGATTGCTGGTCGGCCGGTACTTGTCGCGATAGGCGAGCAGGCGCGCCGCCGCCGCCTCGACGCCGGCGTTGGCCGCCAGCCGCCGGAGAATGTCGGCGCGCGAGCCGCCCGTGACCGGCGGCGGATCGGCGTCCTCGACCTCGCCCAGGAACGGCACGACCGCGTCGGCGACCGGCTTGGGAATGGCCGGCGTCCTGGGAACCTCCGGCGCGCCCTGGTCGTCGACCCGCACGCCATTGGCCAGGATCGGCAGGTGGGCGAGGTCCCAGTTGCCGCCCTTGATCTCGCGCAGCAGGTCGCGGGTACGGTAGGCGGACGGCCGCAGGTCCGGGTTGGAATGGGTCGTCAGCCACCGGTCGCGGACCTCGACATAGGCGCGGATCCACGCCTTCTCGTCGCCGCCTTTCTTGGGCGTCAGCTCGGCGAAGCGCGAGCGCAGGAACGGCAGGATCCCGCCGCTGTGGATGAAGGAGTCGTAGATGACCAGCATCGACAGGGGCAGGACGAAGCCGTTGTCGGTCGCCCACTTCAGGGCGGGCTGGAAATAGGCGAGGTCGAAGAACCTGTCCTGCGTCGCCCACATGACCGGGTCGCTCTCGCCGGCGCGCCGCAGCAGCGCCTTGAAGGCGTCGTTGTCGACCAGCGGCGTGGCGCCGATCAGCTGAACGTACGGCGCCAGCTCCGCCGCGTGGGTCCCGCCGGCCTTGACGTACATGTCCACCAGGCGGGCCAGGTTGCCGTACTCGGTGGTCTGCGAGCGTCCATAGGTGATCTGGCGAACCCGGTGCGGCCCGTCGTTGTAGACGCTGATCGCGCCGTACTTGCCCTTGACCGACCCCGTCTCGAACACGTTGACCACGCGCTCGCAGACCAGCCTCTGCTTAGCCGAGATGTCCATCGCTCCCCTCCAGAGGCGAACCCTCTCGTAATGCTACCATAGATTGCTTATGGACGGAAGAGCACGTCCGGCGACGCGGAGGTCCACGTCGCAAAATAGTGGATTGTCACCGGTGTCATCCGTGATACCGCTTCCGCCGAGCTTGCTAGAAAGCCAGCCGGAGGAAGCCCCGTGGACACTACTCGCCGCACCCTGATCACTGGCGCCGCCGCCCTAGCCGCCTACGCCGCCCTGCCCAGCGCGGGGTTCACGGCCGAGAAGCGCTCGCCGGTGGTGACGACCACCAACGGCAAGGTGCGCGGCTATGTCGACGGCGAGGTCAGCGTCTTCAAGGGCCTGCGCTACGGGGCCGACACTGGCGGGGCGCGACGCTTCGCGGCTCCGGTCAAGCCCGAGCCCTGGACCGACGTTAAGGACGCCCTGGCCTATGGCGCGGCCTCGATGCAGCAGGGCAAGGGCGAGGAGGGCGAGACGCTCTCGGAGGACTGCCTGTTCCTCAACATCTGGACGCCGGCCCCCCTTGGAAAGAATGGGGCGAGCAAGAAAGACAGTCTCGCGGACGGCGGCAAACGGCCGGTGATGTTCTACATCCACGGCGGCGCCTACAACGGCGGCTCGGGCTCCAGCCCCTGGTACGAGGGGACCAAGCTGGCCAAGCGCGGCGACGTCGTGGTGGTCACGGTCAACCACCGCCTGAACGCCTTCGGCTACCTCTATCTCGCCCGCCTGTTCAACGAACCGACCGTGGCCGACAGCGGCAACGCCGGCCAGCTGGACCTCGTCCTGGCCCTGCAATGGGTGCGGGACAATATCGCGCGGTTCGGCGGCGATCCGGATCGGGTCATGCTGTTCGGCCAGTCGGGCGGCGGCGCCAAGATCGCCACCCTGATGGCCATGCCGGCCGCCAAGGGCCTGTTCCACCGCGCCGCCACCATGAGCGGCCAGCAGGTCACCGCCGGCGGCCCGTTCAACGCCACCAAGCGCGCCAAGCTGTTCCTGGACAAGCTGGGCGTGAAGGACCTGACGGCCCTGCGCGCCCTGCCCGCCGACCAGCTGCTGAACGGCCTGAAGGCCGTCGACCCGGTGGCCGGTTCGGGCGGGGTCTATATGGGCCCGGTGCTGGACCAGCGCAGCCTGGACCGCCACCCCTTCTTCCCCGACGCCTCGCCGGTGGGCCTGTCCGTGCCGATGATGTGCGGCAACACCCACGACGAGACCAAGGGCTTCATCGGCTGGGACGCCAAGGCCTTCCCCCAGAGCTGGGAAGAGGTGATCGCCAGGCTGCCGGGCCAGTTCAACGCCCGCATCGACATCGACCCCGAGACGGTGGTGGCCTTCTACCGCCAGACCTATCCGAACTATTCGCCGTTAGACGTCTATTTCGCCGCCTCGACGGCCGGCCGCTCGTGGAAGGCGGCGATCATCCAGGACGAGGAGCGGGCCCGCGCCGGCGCGCCGGCCTTCGCCTACCAGGTCAACTGGAAGTCGCCGGTGCAGGGCGGAATCTTCGGCGCGCCGCACACCATCGACATCGGCCTGGTGTTCGGCACCCTGGACGCCAAGGGCTCGATCGTCGGCACGGGCCCGGAGTCTGTGGCCATGTCCAACACCATGAGCGACGCCTTCGTGAACTTCGCCCGCAGCGGCGATCCCAACGGCGGCGCCCTGCCCAAGTGGGAGCCCTACACCCTGCCCCGCCGTCAGACGATGGTGTTCGACAACACCTCGCGGATGGAGGACGACCCGCGCGGCGCCGAGCGTGAGTTCTTCAACCGCGTGCCGTTCACTCAGTTCGGGACTTGAATTGGTAGGGACCCGCCGGCGGCAGGTGCTCGACGAGGATCCGCGCGGTCATCTCGGAATCGACCTCGATGGGCGGCGGTTCGCCGAACACGGCCGCCCAGAGTTCGTTCCACGCCTGACGCTCTTCGAAACTCAATTCGAGGCTCCCTTACGAGAGCCCAATGATCAGCGTGAACAAAGGGTTGCTGGTTAACGGCGCGGTAACCAAGGAATCGTGCTGAAGCTTGTTCAGGGCAGCGGCAGCTCGAACGGCGTCGCCGGCAGGCCCGTGACCCCGAACAGGTTGATGATCGGACTGTCGGCCCAGGCGTAGCGGACCTTCGTCGCCGAACCGCCCCCCGCCAGCCGCACGCTCGCGCCCTCGACCGTGGCGTCGACGAACCGGCAGGCCGCCGCGTCGCACAGCTCGAAGCCGATCGGACGCGCGCCGCCATAGACCACCGCCGGCTGGTCCAGGGTCACCACGACATCTCCGCCCTCGCGGCGGGCCGACAGCGGGGCCGGGCCCGCAGCGATCAGGCCGGTCTCGCCATAGGCCAGCTTGCGGGCCAGCAGCGCCAGGCGCTGGCCGACGCGGGCCTTGTCGGCCGGGTGGATGTCGTAGGGCGAGCCGATGTCGACCGCACTGGCCATGCCGACCTTGGGATCGGCGGCGGCCGTCCGGCGCTGGACATCGCGCAGGGCGGCCCAGCTGGACTCCTGGACGCCGGGCTTCTGCGGCCCGAAGGCGGCCAGCTGGACCAGCAGGAAAGCCTTGTCATCCCCTCCGAAGGCCTTGCGCCAATCGGCGATCATGGCCGGCATCAGACGGGCGTACTCATTGGCTTCAGTGACGTTGGCCTCGCCCTGGTACCAGGCGAAGCCCTTGACCCCGAACGGGACCAGCGGGGCGATCATGCCGTTGCGCAGGGTGGAGAGGCCACTGGCCCCCAGCCACGGCGCGTTCGGCGGCAGGGCGGTCTGGGCCAGCGGCGCGGCGATCTTGTAGCGCCAGGTTCCGCTCAGCGGGACGAAGGCCCCGTCGTCGAACTTCAGGCCCTTGTCGGCGGCCTTGCCCCAGGTCCCGCCGCCGCCGCCGCTGTCAACGGCGCGGACAGCGATGAGGTTGCGGCCCGCCTTCAGCACGCCGGGCGCGATCCTGTAGTTCCGCGGTCCGTTCCAGCTCTGGGTCGCCCCGACCTCGCGACCATTGACGAAGGTGGTGTCCATGTCATCGACCGGCCCCAAGGCCAGGGTGGCGCCCTGGACGGCCTGGGCCTTGGTCAGTCTGAGTTCTGTTCGCAGCCAAATGGTCCCGTCGAAGGTCTCCAGGCCCGGATAGCTCTCCCAGAACTGCTCCATCGGCATGGTCTTCCAGGCCCGGTCATCCAGGTCGGGCCGCTGGCCGTCATTGGCCGCGCCCAGCTTGGCGACCGCCCAGCGGTCCAGCATGGCGGCCCACTGGGTCTGGCCCAGGGCCGGGTCGCGGGCGTAGGCGTCGAGGATCGTCAGGCCCTCGTCATAGGTCTTCAGCGCCGAGAGGCTCTCGCGGCTGATCCAGTCCTGGATCACCGAGCCGCCCCAGGTGGCGTCGATCAAGCCGATCGGGACGCCCTGGGACTTGCGCAGGTCCTTGCCCAGGAAGAAGCAGGCGGCGCTGAACTCGGCCGCGCTCGTGGGCGTGGCGGCTTTCCAGACGACGCCGGCCGGCAGGTCGTCCTGCGGCGCCGGCTTGCTGATCTTGCCCGTCTGCAGCAGGCGGATATCGGGGTCGCCCGCGCTGGCCACCTCGCCATCGCCAGCCAGGGCCCGGCGCAGCGGATACTCCATGTTCGACTGGCCCGAGCACAGCCAGACGTCGCCCATGACGAGGTCGGAAACGGTCTGGCGCTCGGCGCCCGCCTGGACGGTCAGGGTCAGGGCTCCGCCGCCGGCCGGACGCGCCGGCAGGGCCGCGCTCCAGCGCCCTTGGATGTCGGCCGTCGCGCTGGCGGCGGTCCCCGAGAGGTCGATGCTGACCGCCGCGTTCGGCGCCGCCTTGCCCCAGACCCGAATGGGCTGGTCGCGCTGCAGCACCGCGTGGTCGCTGAACACCGAGGCCAACGGCGCGGCCAGGGCTTGGGTAGAAAGACCCATGGCGGTGGCCAGGATGAGAGCTTTCAGCCGCATGGGTCTTCCTCCTTTCTAAAACTTCCCCACCAACCCCACCTTCCCGGCGAAAGCCGGGATCCAGATCGTAAGGCGGAGCAGCGCCGGACGGGGCCAAAGCTCAGGCTGAACCTGGGCCCCGGCTTTCGCCGGGGAGACGGGTTTGGGCTTACTTCAAGCTACCGCGCCGTGGGCGGACACACCGCCCCGGCCGGGTCCGCCGTCAGCTTCACGTTGGCGATCGAGACCTGGAAGGTTCCGGCCGTGCTCAGGTCGAACGGCGCGACCACCTTGGTGACGTCGGTCCCGGCGGCCTGGAAGCACTTCAGCGGGATCTTGACGCTGAGCCACTGGCCCAGCGGCGCGCCCGCCTGCGGGGTGGCGTTCAACTTGCCCTCGCCCATCGCCAGGACCACCGGCGCGGAGGCCATGGCGTCGAGGCGATACTCGAAGCTCAGCGCCATCTCGGCGTTGGTCTGGAAGCTCAGGTCCAGCGGCCGGTCGCCGACGATCGTGACCCGGCCCAGCTTGTCGCCCGCGAAGGTGACCTGGCGGCCGGCCTCCTGGACGTTGCCGGCGTCGACCGGGGCGATCTGCACCGACGACGAGGGCGAGGCCTTGAACCCGAACGGCGCCGGGGTCTTGCCGCCGACGAAGTAGTTCACCGCATTGTCGGCCACCGGCTTGACGCCCGAGACCTCCGACAGCTTGGCGACCTTGCCGGGCCTGGCGTAGGTCAGGCCGTAGCCATAGGCGAACAGCGGGTCGTAGGTCTTGTCGCCCTTGTTCAGGCTGAACTGGTCGGCGCGCTTGGGCCAGCTGAACGACAGCTTGCCGTGGAAGTCGTTGCGCGGCTTGCCGGCCTTGTCGCCCACCAGGACGTCGGCGATCCCGCCGCCTTCCGAGCCCGGCAGCCAGGCGGCGACGAAGGCGTCCGAGGCGTTGATCTCGGGATTGACCCACAGCGGACGCCCGCTGAGGAACACCGCCACCACCGGCACGCCCCTGGCCTTCAGGCTCTTGAGCAAGGCCAGGTCCGTCTTGGCGCCCGGCTGATACTCGAGCGTTGTCTTCAGGTCGCCGACACCTTCCGCATAGGGATTTTCACCGAAGACGACGATGGCGACGTCGGGCTTCTTGTCGAACTTGCCGTCGACCGACAGGGTCGCCGAGCCGCCGCCAGCCTCGACCGCTGCCTTCACGCCGGCATAGATCGACTCGGCGTTGGGGAAGTCGGCGTTGGTGTTGCCCGTGCCCTGCCACGACAGGGTCCAGCCGCCCGACTGCTTGCCGATATCGTCCGCGCCCGAGCCGGCGACCAGCACGTTCGCGCTGGCCCTGACCGGCAGGACGCCGTCGTTCTTCAGCAGCACCAGCGACTTGCGCACCGCCTCGCGGGCGATGGCGCGGTGCTCGGCCGAGCCGATCACCCCCTCGCGGCCTTCGTAGGGACGGGCGGCCTGGAACAGGCCCATCTTGGCCTTCACGCGCAGGATCCGGGTGACGGCGTCATCCAGGCGGGCCATCGGGATGACGCCCGACTTCACCTCGGCCAGGGTGTTGGCGTACAGCGCCTTCCAGCTGTCCGGCGCCATGAACATGTCGAGGCCGGCGTTGATCGAGGCCGGGCAGTCGGTGGGCTTGCAGCCCTGCACCTGGCCATGGCCGTTCCAATCGCCGACGACGAAGCCGTCGAAGCCCATCCTGCCCTTCAGCACGTCGGTCAGCAGGCTCTTGTTGCCGTGCATCTTCTGGCCGTTCCAGCTGTTGAACGAGGCCATGATGGTCAGGGTCCCGGCGTTGATGGCCGGCACATAGCCCTGGGCGTGGAGGCGGATCAGCTCGGCCTCGGAGACCTTGGTGTTGCCCTGGTCGACGCCGTTCTCGGTGCCGCCGTCGCCCAGGAAGTGCTTGGCGCTGGCGGCGACGTGGCCCTGTTGGATGACGCCGCCTTGGGACACCGCGCCCTGCAGGCCCAGGATCATCTCGCCGGCATATTGGCGAATGATCGCCGGATCCTCGGAATAGCCCTCGTAGGTGCGGCCCCAGCGGTCGTCGCGCGGCGCGGCCAGGGTCGGGCCGAACGCCCAGTCGAAGCCGGCGGCCGAGGTTTCAAAGGCCGTGGCCTTGCCGATGCGGCGGATCAGTTCGGGATCGTGCGCCGCGCCCAGGGCGATGTTGTGCGGGAAGAGGGTCGCGCCGACAACGTTGTTGTCGCCGTGCACGGCGTCGATGCCGAACATCAGCGGCACGTGCGCGCCGCCTTGGCGCTGGGCCGCGGCCTCGCGGAACGCCTTGGCGGTGTCGACCCAGGGTTTCTGCGGCGAGCGGTCGGGCGCGCCGATCGGCGGCGAACTGCCCCCGCCCAGGATCGAGCCCAGCGGATAGGTCTTCAGGTCCTCGGGCTTGATCTGGCTGATGTCGGCCTGAATGACCTGACCAACCTTCTCCTCGAGAGTCAGTTTGGACAGCAGGTCGGCGACGAAGGCCTCGGTGGCCTGGTCGACCAGGCCCTGGCTCTTGGCGGCCGGCCACTTGCTCGGATTGGCCGTATTCTGGGGGCCCGTTTCCGCCATGGCGGCGCCGGACAGAAAGGTCGACGCCAGCAGGGCGACGCAGAGGGTCCTGGTGTTCATACTCCCCAACTCTTTTTCTTCGTTACCGCCAAGTACGGCGCGGACAACGTTGTCATACCCCTCGACGGTTCTCCATAGGCCGTCTAGTTTGTACGATAAATACGCAGAACAAATACGGGTTGGGAACTCCTAATGAAGCGGTCCGCGCACTTTTTGACAGCGCTAACATCGGTCATGGCGTTCGGGAGCGTGGCGCAGGTCGCCGCCGCCGCCGAAACGGTCACGACGTCGCCCGGTGGTCGGACAGAAATCCGGATCTCGGACGAAGGTGATCAAGCCAATTTCACCTTGAAGTTCAAGGGTCAGGCCCTGGTCACGCCCTCGGCCCTGGGCCTGGCCCTCGACAAGGGCGGGGCTCTGTCGCGGAACCTGAAGATCGTCGGAACCACCACCCGCGACGTCGACCAGACCTACGAGCTGGTGGTCGGCAAGACCCGGACGGTGCGCGACCGCTTCGCCGAGACCACCGTAGAATTTCTCGAAACGGGCGGCCTGCAGCGGCGGCTGAAAGTCGTGGCCCGCGCCTATGACGACGGCGTGGCCTTCCGCTACGTGCTGCCAGACCAGCCGAGCCTGGCCGGGGTGGCGGTGCGTGGCGAGGAGACCAAGTTCGCCCTGGCCGGGGACGACCGCTGCTGGGCGCTGAACCTGGGCCGCTTCGGCACCTCGCACGAAGGCGAGTACGACCCGATCCAGGCGCGCGACTTCCGCGCCGCCGCGCTCTACGAGCTGCCGGTGGTCTGCCAGACCCCGGAAACAAAGGCGAAAGGAGCGGCCTTCGCCATCGCCGAGGCCGATCTGAAGAACTGGGCCGGCCTCTATCTGAGCGGCCGCGAGGACGGGGGCCCTGGCCTGCAGGTCAAGCTGTCGCCGCGCCTGGACGATCCCTCCAAGGCCGTGACGACGCGGATCGGGACCGACACGGTCTCGTCCTGGCGGGTGGTGATGATGGGCGACACGCCCGGCGACCTGGTCAGCTCGAACCTGATGACCAGCCTGAACCCGCCGACGACGCTCACCGACACCCGCTGGATCAAGCCCGGCAAGGCGGCGTGGGACTGGTGGAACGGCCTGAAGGCGGACGTGCCGGACAGCGGCATGAACGACGCGACGATGAAGCGCTTCATCGACTTCGCCGCCGCCAACAGGCTGGAATACATGCTGATCGACGACGGCTGGTACGTCGGCTCGGGCCAGGCGCCGCGAATTCTTCCGGGTACGGATGTTACGAGGTCGATCCCGGCGATCAACCTGCCGGCGCTGGTCGCCTATGGCCGCGACAAGGGCGTCGGGATCATGGTCTGGGTCCACTGGAAGGCCCTGGACGACCAGATGGACGAGGCCCTGGCGGCCTATGAGAAGCTGGGCCTGAAGGGGATCAAGGTCGACTTCATGGACCGCGACGACCAGCAGATCGTCGACTACTACCACCGCCTGCTGACCAAGGCCGGCGAGCACCGCCTGATGGTCGACCTGCACGGCGCCTATCGCCCCACGGGCCTGATCCGCACCTATCCGCACTATGTCACCCAGGAGGGGGTGATGGGGGCGGAGTACAACAAGTGGAGCGCGCGGGTGACCGCAGCCCACAACGTCACCCTGCCCTTCACGCGGATGCTGCTCGGGCCGATGGACTACACGCCCGGCGGCTTCAGGAACGTGCGGCCGGCGGACTTCAAGGACCAGTTCATCCTGCCGACCGTGCAGACCACGCGCGGCCAGGCCCTGGCCATGTACGTCGTCTATGACAGCCCGCTGAGCATGGTCAGCGACAGCCCCCTGACCTACGCCGCCTCGCCGGCGGGCCTGGACTTCGTCAGCGCCGCGCCGACCAGCTGGGACGAGACCCGGGTGCTGTCGGGCGAGATCGGCCAGTCGATCGTCATCGCCCGCCGCAAGGGGGCCGAGTGGTGGGTCGGGGCCATGACCAACGAGACCGGCCGCACCGTGAAGGTCCCGCTGGACTTCCTGGGGGCCGGGACTTTCCAGGCCGACATCCGCGAGGACGGGGCCGAGCCCACGACCCTGAAGACCCGCGCCCAGGCGGTCACCGCCAAGCAGACCCTGTCCCTGACCCTGGCGCCCAGCGGCGGCGGCGTCGTGCGGCTGACCCCGGCCCAGTGAGCGCATCGATGACCTTCACCCGCAGAGACCTGATCGCCACCGGCGCGGCCCTGGCCGCGTCTCCCGCCCTGGCCGCCGCGAAAGGCCCCTTCCAGCCCAGCTGGGACTCGCTGGCCGCCGGCTACAAGGTTCCGGACTGGTTCCGCGACGCCAAGCTCGGCATCTGGTCGCACTGGGGCCCCCAGTGCGTGCCCGAGTTCGGCGACTGGTACGGCCGGCTGATGTATGTCCAGGGCGACCCGGTCTACGAGCACCACCTGAAGACCTACGGCCATCCGGCCGACTTCGGCTTCATGCAGTTCATTCCGCGCTGGAAGGCCCAGAACTGGGACCCCGAAGGGCTGATGAAGAAGTACGTCGCCGCGGGCGCGAAGTACTTCATGTCGATGGCCAACCACCACGACAATCTCGACATGTACGACAGCCGCCACCACGCCTGGAACACCACGCGGGTCGGGCCCGGGCGCGACATCGTCGGGACCTGGGCCAAGGTCGCCCGGGGCCACGGCCTGAGGTTCGGGGTCTCCAACCACAGCGCCCACGCCTGGCACTGGTGGCAGACGGCTTACGGCTACGACGCCGAGGGCCCCCGCAAGGGCCAGCGCTACGACGCCTTCAACCTGACCAAGTCGGGCGGCCGGGGCCAGTGGTGGCGCGGGCTGGACCCGCAGGACCTCTATACCGGCCGCAACATGGTCATCCCCGACGGGATCGACAGCATCAAGGCCGCCAACGCCTGGCATGAGAAGCACGACGGCGACTGGATCGAGACCCCGCCGCCGAACAATCCGGCCTTCACGCGCAACTGGCTGCTGCGCCAGAACGACCTCGTCGACCGCTACCGGCCCGACCTCGTCTATTTCGACAACTACACCCTGCCGCTGGGCCAGGCCGGCCTGGACGCCACGGCGCACTACTACAACCGCCAGAGCGGCGACGTGGTGGTGACCGGCAAGAAGCTGTCGCCGCTGCAGCGCCGGGCTATCGTCGAGGATGTCGAGCGCGGCTTCTCGGACCGCCTGCGCGACGAGCCCTGGCAGACCGACACCTGCATCGGCAACTGGCACTACGATCGTCGCGTGTACGAACGCGGCGGCTACAAGTCGGGCCAGCAAGTCATCCAGCGGCTGATCGACGTGGTCAGCAAGAACGGCTGCCTGCTGGTGTCCATCCCCCAGCGCGGCGACGGCTCGATCGACGACAAGGAGGAAAAGGTCCTCGCGGACATGGCCGGTTGGATCGCGATCAATGGCGAGGCGATCTACGGCACGCGACCCTGGCGCGTGTACGGCGAGGGCCCGACCAAGCTGGTCGAGGGCATGATGAACGAGGGCGGCGCCAAGCCGTTCGAGGCGACCGACATCCGCTTCACCACCAAGGCCGGGGCGCTCTACGCCCTGCCGATGGCCTGGCCGCAAGGGCCGCTGACGATCGAGAGCCTGAAGACGGGGGGCGCGCCGGGCGAGGCGCGGCGCGTGACCCTGCTGGGCGGCGGCGATCCCCTGCCCTTCCGCCGCGAGGCGGGCGGCCTGGTCGTCGACCTGCCGGATCGCCGGCCGGCCTTCACCCCGGTGCTGAAGATCGAGGGACCGGGCCTGGTCTAGACAGGAAGGGGGCGAGCCAAAGGCTCGCCGCCCCCCTCAAGAAAAAGGGGCGAGCCAAAGGCTCGCCCCAGGGTCTCAGGCGACCAACAGTACGGTCGCGAGGGGAAAGGCTTAGCGGAACAGGCTCAGGATCGACGAGGTCGACTGGTTCGCGATCGATAGGGCCTGGATGCCCAGCTGCTGCTTGGTCTGCAGCGATTGCAGCTTGGCGCTTTCCTTGGCCAGGTCGGCGTCCACCAGGTTGCCGACGCCGGCGTCCAGGCTGTCCTGCAGCTTGCCGACGAAGGTCAGGTGGGTGTCGAGACCGGTCGAGGCCGTACCCAGCGAGGCCAGCTTGTTGGTGGCCGTCTGGATGGCGTTGGCGAGGTCCGTCAGCTTGGCCTTGGCGTCGGCGGCGTTGGTGATCGTGGTGCCCGTCAGGTTCAGGCCCGCCAGCGACAGCGTCTGGGCGTTGACGGTGAAGCCGTCACCGTCCGAATTGGCCAGGAAGGTCAGCTTGGTGGTCGAGCCGTCGGCGATGCTGATGCCGTTAAACTTGGCGTTGGTGGCGGCCTTCTCGATCTGTTCGCGCAGCGACTCGTAGTCCGCCTTCAGGGCGTTGAACGAGGTCGTGTTCAGCGAGGTGTCGGAAGCGGCCAGGGCCTTTTCCTTCATCTTGCCGAGCAGGTCGGTGATGGTGTCGCCGGCGGCCAGGGCCACGTCGATGGTCGACTGGCCGCGTTGCAGCGAGTCCTTCACGGCGTTCAGGCTGCCCGAGGTGCCCTGCTGGGTCTTGGCCATCGCCCAGATCGCGCCGTTGTCCTTGGCGTTGGCGATCTTCTTGCCGGTGTTGATGCGCTGCTGGGTGACCTGCAGCTCGGCGTTCGTGGTGTTTAGATTCTGCAGGGCGATCAGGGCCCCGGCGTTCGTATTGATGCTGTTGAGCGCCATAACGAAACAACTCCCATTCGAGGTGCTCCGGTGTCATTTTGACGACCGGCGGGCATTTTGCCCGTCGCGACAATATGACGCTGCGTCTTTCCATATCATTGATACGGGAGGAGGCCGGAGCGCCGCGCGCTGGTAAAATCGGCCACTTCTTTAAGATTGAAGCCCCGCGCGTTAGTATTGATTACCAAAAGGCGGAAATCTTCGCGCCGGCGCCCGAGTCTAGGACGCCGCCCTCGCCGGGTTTCATCACGCGCGATTCTGGCCGCGCGACGCCGAGGAATCGACCAAAGAAAAAGGGCGAGTCCGAAGACTCGCCCCGATCGACGACCGAAATCGCCGAAGTCCGATTGGAGTGTGAACTCTTAGCGGAACAGGCTCAGGATCGACGAGCTCGAGGAGTTCGCGATCGACAGGGCCTGGATGCCCAGTTGCTGCTTGGTCTGCAGCGATTGCAGCTTGGCGCTTTCCTTGGCCAGGTCGGCGTCCACCAGGTTACCCACACCGGCGTCCAGGCTGTCTTGCAGCTTGCCGACGAAGGTCAGGTGGGTGTCGAGGCCGGTCGAGGCCGTACCCAGCGAGGCCAGCTTGTTGGTGGCCGTCTGGATGGCGTTGCCCAGATCGGTCAGCTTGGCCTTGGCGTCGGCGGCGTTGGTGATCGTGGTGCCCGTCAGGTTCAGACCGGCCAGCGTCAGGGTCTTGGCGTTGACCGTGAAGCCCGAACCGTCCGAGTTGGCCAGGAAGGTCAGCTTGGTGGTCGAACCGTCAGAGATGCTGATGCCGTTGAACTTGGCGTTCGTGGCGGCCTTTTCGATCTGATCGCGCAGCGACTCGTAGTCCGCCTTCAGGGCGTTGAACGAGGTCGTGTTCAGCGAGGTGTCGGAAGCGGCCAGGGCCTTTTCCTTCATCTTGCCGAGCAGGTCGGTGATGGTGTCGCCGGCGGCCAGAGCCACGTCGATCGTGGACTGGCCGCGTTGCAGCGAGTCCTTCACGGCGTTCATGCTGTTGGACGTGCCTTGTTGCGTCTTGGCCATGGCCCAGATCGCGCCGTTGTCCTTGGCGCTGGCGATCTTCTTGCCGGTGTTGATGCGCTGCTGGGTGGTCTGCAGCTCGGCGTTCGTGGTGTTCAGGTTCTGCAGGGCGATCAGGGCCCCGCTGTTCGTGTTGATGCTGTTCAGCGCCATAACGAAACATCTCCTATTCGAGGTGTTCCGGCGTCTTTTTGACGACCGGTGGGCCTTTTGCCCACGAGCATCATCACAAAGCTTGCTTACAGTTTCGTTTAAGAAACAGTATTGTTATAATTAAGATATCACTCTATTTCGTTAATCACGAGGCATGAAGTCAATAGATACTCGATATGGGGATGAGTATACCTTGTATCAAAATGGCACAATTTGACCATTACTGAATTCGACCTGGAGCAGCGACAGCGTCGAATCCGTCTGCCTCGACATCGACCGGATACAGGCGGCGGGAACGGTAGGGCTTGGCGATCGCGCGCAAGGTCATGACGAACATCACCGACCGCCAGATCCGCGACAGGAGGCCAGTCGGAGAGAAACCAGAACGACGACGCATCGAGAGACTCCCTTTCTTTCCTACTCAACGAAGAAAAGGCCGACCGGCTCCCCCGGCGCCAGAGAATGGCAGAGGAAGGAGCCGGCCGGCCTCTATCGCCGGTCACGGGGGAGATGACCGGTTACGAACCGTCTCGAGATCAGCCGTGCAGCTTGATCGCGGTCTCGGCGATGCGGCGGCCCTGATAGCGGGCGCCGGTCAGCTCGTTCTCGCTGGGCTGACGCGAGCCGTCGCCGCCGGCGATGGTGGTGGCGCCGTACGGGCTGCCGCCGGTGATCTCGTCCAGGGTCATCTGGCCGGCGTGGCCATAGTCCATGCCCACGATGGTCGTGCCGAAGTGCAGCAGGTTGGTGATGATCGAGAACAGGGTGGTTTCCTGACCGCCGTGCTGGGTCGCCGTCGAGGTGAAGGCGCCGGCCACCTTGCCGTGCAGGGCGCCGCGCGCCCACAGGCCGCCGGCCTGGTCGAAGAAGGCCGCGACCTGCGAGGCCATGCGGCCGAAGCGCGTCGGGGCGCCGACGATGATGGCGTCGTAGTTGGCCAGGTCCTCCACGGCCGCGACCGGAGCTTCCTGGTCGAGCTTGAAGTGGGCGCCCTTGGCGATTTCCAGCGGCACGGTTTCCGGCACGCGCTTGATGTCGACGGTCGCGCCGGCTTCGCGGGCGCCCTCGGCGACGGCCTTGGCCATCGTCTCCAGGTGACCGTAGGACGAATAGTAGAGAACCAGAACCTTGGCCATGACGGCTAATCCTCGGAATGTCTGTCGCGGGAGCGCCAGTGCTCCCGTCGTCGAGGGGTCTTTTGCGCCAGCTTGGACTTGCGAAACAGCCGAATAAAATCGTTTAGTACGTTCGATTTTTTAGAACGACTGGATCATCCGTGACCGAGCCGGGCGCGCCCACCCTGGACCAGCTGACCGTCTTCCTGGCCATCGTAGAGGCCGGGAGCTTCGCGGCCGCCGCCCGGAGGCTGAACCGGGCCAATTCGGTGATCAGCTATGCGATCGCCAATCTGGAGGCGCAGCTGGGCCTGGCCCTGTTCGACCGCGAGGCCGCCAAGTCGCCGGTGCTGACCGAGGCGGGCAAGGTGATGCTGGCCCAGGCCCGGGTGATCGCCGGCGACGTCGCCAACCTGCGCGCCCAGGCCAAGGGCCTGCTGCAGGGCCTGGAGGCCGAGGTCCACCTGGTGCTGGACGTCATGCTGCCGACCGCGCGGGTCGTGGACGCCCTTCGGGCCTTCCGCGAGGCTTTCCCGACCGTGACCCTGCGCCTGCACGTCGAAGGCCTGGGGGCGGTGACCCAGATGGTGCTGGACCGCCGCGCCACCCTGGGCGTGGCCGGGCCGCTGGACGTGGTCAACGGCGGCGACCAGCTGGACTATATCAGCGTCGGCCACACCCTGCTGATCCCGGTCGCCGCGCCGGACCATCCGCTGGCCCGAGGGGCGAACCCGCCGGGCGCCGGGCGGGCCCACACCCAGCTGGTCCTGACCGACCGCTCGCGCCTGACCGACGGCCGCGACTTCGCCGTCGCCAGCGTCCACACCTGGCGACTGGCGGACCTGGGGGCCAAGCACATCCTGCTGAAAGAGGGCCTGGGCTGGGGCAACATGCCCGAGCCGATGGTCCGCGAGGACATCGCGGCTGGCCGGCTGAAGCGGCTGGAAATGCCGGAGCTGGCGCAGGCGCACTACGCCCTGCACGCCATCTATCGCAGCGACACGCCGCCCGGGCCGGCGACGGCGTTCCTGATCGAGCGGTTCAAAAGCCAACCCAACTAACCCCCCCTCCTCATGCGGGAGAGGGTGGCCGCCGAAGGCGGTCGAGTGAGGGGTCGCGCGAACGAGAAACGCCGCGGCCCGCGGCAAGGCCGGTCGCGGCGTTCAGGTCTTTCAACCCCTCATCCGTCGCCTGGCGGCGACACCTTCTCCCGCAGGGGAGAAGGAGGTTACTTCTTCCGCGTCACCACCACCGGTTCGCCGGCGTACGCCACCGTCGCGTCGGCCGCGGCGTCGAAGTCGGTGGGCTTGGCGCCGGCGCCGATGAAGCGGACCTTGAAGGTGCGCTTGTCGACCATGCCGTCGAACTTGCCTGAGCGAGCGCCGATCACGACCCGACCCGACGCGTTGTCATAGCTGACCGGGATGCGGCTGTAGGCCCCGCGCTGGTAGGCCAGGGTCAGGCCGTCATCTTCATACAGCTCGTACTTGCCGTCCTTGCCCGTGTAGATGACCAGGGTGATCGGCAGGTCGGGCTTCTCGCCGACATACTGCTGGACCTCGGTGGTCGGCACGATCGACCCGGCCTTCACGAACAGCGGCATGCGGCCCAAGGGCGCGTCGGCCTTAATGGTCTGGCCGCCCGCGTGGGCCTTGCCCGTCTGGAAGTCGTACCAGGTGGTCCCGGCCGGCAGGTAGACGTCGCGCGCGCGGGCCTTGAAGCTGGTCACCGGGGCGACCAGGAAGGCCGAGCCGTACAGGTACTCGTCATTGACGTCCCGCGCCTTCAGGTCGCTCGGGAAGTCCATCACCAGGCCGCGCATGATGCTGCCGTCGCGGTGATAGGTCTCGCCCGCCAGGGTCAGGGTGTAGGGCATCAGGCGGTAGCGAAGCTGGTCGTACCAGACCAGCGAGTTGTAGACCTCGGTCCCCTCGTCGGCGAGGTTCCAGATCTCGCGGAAGGGCTCCTCGCCGTGGCTGCGGAACAGCGGGCTGAAGGCGCCGAACTGGTACCAGCGCAGGTTCAGCTCCTGCCACTCGGCCCAGTGCTTGGGATCGCGGTTGATGTAGCGGTCCTCGACCGAGAAGCCGCCAATGTCGGTGGTCCAGTTGGGAATGCCCGACATGGAGAGGTTCACGCCGGCCGAGATCTGGTCCTTGAAGTCGTCCCAGCGGGCCACGACGTCGCCGCTCCACAGCGCCACGCCCTGGCGCTGGATGCCGCCGAAGCCCGAGCGCGAGAAGATGTACGAGCGCTTGTTCGGGGCGCGCTCATGCTCGCCGTCGAAGACGCTCTGGGTGTGGATCAGCGGGTAGGAGTTGAAGAACTCCGCGCCCGGCCCCTTGGCCGTCGGCCCCATGCGCAGGGTGCGCTCTGGGATATCGAGGTTGGAGTGCATGTCCGGCTCGTCGCTGTCCATCCACCACGCGTCGATGCCGATGCCGCCCAGGTTCTCCTTGACCTGGCGCCAGTAGATGTCGCGCGCTTCCTTCGTATAGGGGTCGTAGAACGAGTTCAGATAGCCGGGCCCCACCCAGTCCAGCGCGCCCTGCTCGACGTTGCGGTGATACATGAAGCCCTTGGCGTCGAGCTCCTTGTAGTTGTCGGTGGTCGGATAGAACTTCGGCCAGATCGAGATCATGAAGTGGGCGTTCTCGTCGTGAACGTCCTTCAGCATCTTCTTCGGGTCGGGGAAGCGCGTCTCGTCGAACTTGTGGCTGCCCCAGCTGTCGTCCTTCCAGTAGCGCCAGTCGAGGACGATGTTGTCCAGCGGGACCTGGCGCTTGCGATACTCCTTGACCACCCCGACCAGCTCGTCCTGGGTGTTGTAGCGCTGGCGGCTCTGCCAGAAGCCGTACGACCAGCGCGGCAGGGCCTGCGACTTGCCGGTCAGCTCTCGATAGCCGCTGACCACCTGGTCCAGGTTGTCGCCCGAGACGAAGTAGTAGTCGATCGTGTGGGCCACTTCCGAGGTCAGGGTCAGCGACTTCTGCTGCGCGGCCGGGATCGGGTCGTTGTGCAGCAGGGCGACGTAGCCGTCGTTGGGATCCCACTCGACGCGCACCTTGTGCTTCGTCCCAGCCTTCATCGGGACGGTGAAATTGTGGAACCACGGGTTCCAGTTCTGCCGCCAGCGGTCGATCTTCAGCTGCCCGTCGACCCAGATCTTGGCGTAGCTGGACGAGTACAGCTTGAACTTCTGCACGCCGCTGGTCTTGGGCTCGACATAGCCTTCCCAGACCACGGTCGCGCCCTTGACCGGCTTCTTGTCGACGGTCTGCAGCTCGGCCGGCCACTTGGGCAGGTCGTCCAGGAATTGGTAGTCGATGTCCGCCTCGGCGCGGGTCAGCTTCAGCTCGCCCTTGACGTAGTACTTGGCCGTGAAACCGCCGGGCTTGCCGTTGGCGTCGGTGATCTTCAGGTCGCGCGAGGCCAGGGCGTAGGGGGTCGGGTCGCCGAAGCGGCTAATGCCGTTGTTGTCCCACAGGACGCCATAGTTGCGGGTCGACAGCACGAACGGGATGGCGATGTCGCGATTGTACTGGGCCAGCTCGACGTCCTGGCCGTTGTAGTTCATCTGGCCATTCTGGTGCTGGCCCAGGCCGTAGAAGCCTTCATCCGTGTTCGGATTGAAGCGCTGCGAGATGGCGTAGAAGCCCTTGCCGTCGATGGTGTGCGGCTTGAAGGCCTGGCGGCCCTGCTCGGCCAGGACGATCTTGCCCGAAGCGTCCTTGAACGACACCGCGCCGTCCTTCAGCATCACCTCGGCGGTGGCCTTGCCGGCCTTCAGCACGACCTTGCCGCCGACCTCGGTGACCGTGAAGCCGCTGGTCTTCGGCTGGGCGATCACCATCAGGCTCTGCGGCGCGTCGATGGTCTCGGTCGGCGAGGCGGTGACGCGGATGGCGCGGTCGCTCATCACCTGCAGACGGACCTTCTTGGCCGGCCCCGAGGCGGGGGTGACGATGACGCCGTCGGCGGTCTTCTCGAAGCCGCCGTCGAGGGCGAGCGCCGAGGTGGAGGCCATCAAGGCCAGGCTGAAGGCGGAGAGAGCTAGGATACGCATGGCTGGTCCCGTCAGTAGGTGGCGAGCTTGACCCGCAGGATCTGCGAGCCGCCGGTGAAGTTGAGGCCGTAGTCGGTCTGGTCGCCGTTCCACAGGCGGTCGAAGACCCATTGGCCGTTCTCGAAGTGACCCTCTTCCACGCGGGCCATCAGCATCGGCTTGTTGTCCTTTGCCGCGCGGCCGAACTCGAAGCGGACGTTGCGGCCGGTGACCAGGAACTCGTCGGGCGACAGCTGGGCGACGATCCCGCCGCCATCGGGCCCCTGCGGGCCCGGCGGACGGTCCTTGAGCCAGGCCCAGTCCGAGGCCCCGAACTGCCACTTGCCGTAGCGCAGGGTGACGGTCCAGGCGCCCATGGTCGTCGTCTGGGGGGCGCGGTCGTCAGGCTCGGCGCCGCCAAACACCTTGTTCTCGTAGGAGAGCTTGGCCCACGCCCGGGCCATCGGCGCCAGCAGGCGGTAGTTGGCGGCGAAGGCCTCGATCGTGGCCTCGTCCAGCTTGGCCGCGCCCAGCGGGAAGTTGGCGTAGCCGGTATAGTCCATGCCGAACGGCGAGAAGCCGATGCCCTGGCGGCCCAGGGTGTCGAAGACATAGCGGGCATAGACCGGATCGTTGCCGGTCTCGGCCACGAACAGGGCGTTGCCGGGCCGCTTGTAGTGGGCCAGGGCCGCCGAATACTTGACCGACTCCTTCATGTAGATGTCGGGCGCGATCAGGTCGATCGAGGGGGCGGCGGCCTTCCAGACGTCGAGGACGTTGTCGGTCGGGCCGCCGGCCGAATAGCTCTTGGGCTCGCCCGGCTTGATCGGATCGCGCAGGGCGGCGTTGACGTACATCGGCAGCGGATAGACGGCCTTGCCGGCCGCGGCGACCTGGTCGACGAAACGGCCGATATGCCAGGCGTGGAAATATTCGTCGGCGTCCTTGCCGAACGCCTGACTCCAGGTCCCGGGCTTGGCGCCCACGGCCTTAACCAGGGCGGCCGGCGCGGGGCCGTCGAACACCTTCTGGGCGGCCGGGCCGAAATCGCGGACCGTGCCGTAGGTGCCGGTCTCGTTCTCGACCTGGACCATGATCACCGTCTTGTCGGCGCTGTCCTTGGCCTTCAGGTGGGTCATCAGGGCGACGAAGGCCTTGCGGTCGGCGTCCAGCGTCGATTGGGCCAGGGGCGACATCGAATAGGACCGCCCGCCGGTCTCGGTCTTCAGGCGCGGGAAGCGCTTGTCGTCCAGCTTGACCCACTCGGGCGCGTAGGACGGCGAGGAGTTTTTCCAGGTGCCGAACCACAGCAGCACCAGGCGGACATCATGCTCGCGGGCCTGATTGAGCAGCAGGTCCAGGTACGAGAAGTCGAACTTGCCCTCGACTGGCTCGATCTGCTCCCAGGCGATCGGGACCTGAACGGTGTTGGCGCCCATCTTGGCGACGGCCGGCCAGACCTTGGGCATTTGCGAAGGCCAGGCGCTGGAATTGTTGACCTGGGCGCCCAGCACCAGGAATGGCGCGCCATCGACCATCAGGGCGTGACGGCCGTCCTTCTCGACGAGGCGCGGCATCTCGCGATCGGCCGCGACGGCGCCGCTGGCCAGCACCAGGGCCAGCGCCGAGACCATGCCCGTCGCGAAGCGTGAAACTGCCATCCGCCTCCTCCCTTACGCGCGCGCCAATCGATGTTAGCGCTATCAATTCTATTGTCGGACGATTGTCGCGCCGAGATGGAGTGACAGGTCCGGTTGAACGGTCTTCTCAGTCAAAAAAATCCGCGCACCGCCGCAGGAGACGATGCGCGGGATAAGACGTCGCGCGACCTCGGGGAGAGGTTGCCGCGCGAGGCGCGCCGAGAACAAAAAGGCCCTCGTCACGCCGCCGAAGCTAGTCAGACTATAGTCGTATAATTCAGACCAACAAGCGATTTTGATAGCGTTGTCATTTGGTTTTAGCCATCCGATATCCGCCCGCGCCCAACGCCGCTCATCCCCGTGAAGGGGATGAGCCGATGAGGGATGCGCTCGTCGGACCATGATCCCTAGACCCCCACCGGATCGGCCTTGCAGGTGGCCGCGATGAAGGCGTCGTGGGTGGGCAGGCGCGAGGCCAGGCCGTGGATCTGAGCGCCGATCTGACGGACCCGCGCGGTCAGGTCCGGATAGGCCGGGACGTCGGCCAGATGGTCGTAGTCGCGCGGCTCGATCCCCTGGCCGAAGAACACCGCCAGCCAGCTGGGCTCGGCGAACAGCTGGTCGTCGAAGCGGGCCACCTTCGCGCGGTTGCGGAACAGTTCGATCTTGTGGGTCAGGCTGTCGGGGATCGGCATGGTCCGGCAGTAGTTCCAGAACTCGGAATCGTCCCGCTCGGTGGCGTGGTAGTGCAGGATGATGAAGTCGCGGATCTGCTCGTATTCGATCTGGGTCAGGCGGTTGTACTCGGCCTCGGCGGCCGGGTCGTAGCCGCCCAGCGGCAGCAGCGACAGCAGGCGCAGGGCGCCGGTCTGCACCAGGTGGATGCTGGTCGACTCCAGCGGCTCCATGAAGCCGCCCGCCAGGCCTAGCGCCACGACGTTCCGGTTCCAGGTCTTCTTGCGCCGGCCGGCCGTGAAACGCAGCGGACGCGGATCGGCCTGGGCCTTGCCGTCCAGATTGGAGAGCAGGATCTCGGCGGCCGCGTCGTCGTCGATGAAGCTGGAGCAGTAGACGTGGCCGTTGCCGATCCGGTGCTGCAGCGGGATCCGCCACTGCCAGCCGGCCTCGCGGGCCGTGGCGCGGGTGAACGGCGTCATCGGCGTGACGCCCTCGCATGGCGCGGCCAGGGCGCGGTCGCAAGGCAGCCAGCGCGACCAGTCCTCGAATCCGGAGTTCAGCGCCTGCTCGATCAGCAGCCCCCGGAAACCGGAGCAGTCGACGAAGAAGTCGCCCTCGACCCGGCGGCCGTCGGCCAGTTTCAGGGCCGAGACGAAGCCGTCCTCGGGCCGCAGCTCGACCTCGGCGATCTTGCCTTCAGTGCGCTTGACGCCGCGGGCTTCCGAATAGCCCCGCAGGTACTTGGCGTAGAGCCCGGCGTCGAAGTGGTAGGCGTAGCCCAGGCCCGGCACGCCCGGCGGCAGGTCCTTGGGCGGCACGGCGAACTTGCCCATGCGGGCCGTCACCGCCGCCATCGAATAGTCGTCCAGCGCTCCGCCCTCGCCCTGGGCCCGCAGGCGCATCCAGTAGTGGTGGAACGACAGCCCCTCCATCGACTGGCCGGTGGGGCCGAAGGGGTGCAGGTACTCGTCGCCGATCCGCCGCCAGTCGCGGAACTGGATGGCCAGCTTGAAGGTCGCCTGGGTCTTCCGGATGAAGTCGAATTCGTCGATCCCCAGGATGCTGTTGAGGAACTGGATCGGCGGGATGGTGGCCTCGCCGACGCCGACCGTACCGATCTCGTCGGACTCGATCAGCTCGATCTCGCCCACCCTGCCCTTCAGGGCGTGGATCAGGGTCGCGGCGGCGATCCAGCCGGCGGTGCCGCCGCCGACCACGACGAACTTGCGATAGGGTTTGCCGTCCATTTCCGCCCCGAACGCGATGTCGACCGAGGCTAGTCCTCGGCCTCCGAAACAAGAAGGCCCCCGCCGAAGACGACGGGGGCCGACCTATGTCCGACTTGACGGGACCTAGAAGGTCCCGCGCAGCACGACCGAGTAGCGCCGGTCGGCGTCGGTGAAGTTGTGCTCCGTCAGGCCTTCTTCGGGCTTGCCGGGATAGCTGACCAGGATCTTGGTCCGGGTGTTCAGCAGGTTCACCGCCTGGAACCCGATCTTCAGGCTGTCGGAGACCGTGTAGAAGATCGAGGCGTCCATCTGGCCGTAGTCATCGGCCCAGGCCGGGATGTTGATGTTCGCGGCCGTGGTGGTCAGCAGGTAGCGCTCACGCCAGTTGTAGGCCACGCGCGCCGAGATCTTGCCCAGGTCATATAGCGCCGCGACGTTGTAGCTGGTCTTCGACATGCCCTCGAGCGGCAGCGACTCCAGCTTGGCGTTGCTGATCTGGGTGGTGTCGTACGGATTGACCGCCGCGTTCCGCGCGCCGCTGCTGTCGATATAGGTGAAGTTGGCCTGCACCCCGAAGCCCTTCAGGGCGCCCGGCAGCATGTCGTAGTACTGGGTGTAGGCGAGTTCGAAGCCCTGCACCTTGCCATGGCCGCCGTTGTACGGCTGGAGCACCTCGACATTGCGCGTCACGCCGTTGTTCGTGAACTGCTGGATCGACGTGCCGTTGGTCACGAAGTTGTAGATGTCCTTGTGGAACAGCGCCGCCGTCAGGCTGCCGGTCGGGGCGAAGTACCATTCCAGCGACACGTCGAACTGGGTCGAGCGCACCGGCTTCAGGTTCGGGTTCCCCGCCGTGGCCGTGTACTTGTAGACGCAGTTGGCCTGCACGCCGCCGGGGATGCTGCTGGAGCACGGAACGCCCGAGCTGGCCTGGTAGCCCGTGGTCTGCGAGACACTGAAGATCGGCTCCAGCTGGACCAGGTCCGGCCGGACGATCGACTTGGCCGCCGCGAAGCGGACGAACAGGTCGGGCTGCACCTTCAGGCGAGCGTTGAGGCTGGGCAGGATGTTCGTGTACTTGCGGCCGCCCGTCAGGTCACTGCGCGCGCCGTTCGAGAACTTGGCGTCGTCGGCCGGCATGCCCGCCGCGGTCGGGTTGAACAGCAGCAGGCCCTTGGACTGCGAGTCCGTCTGGACGACGCGCAGGCCGATGTTGCCGTCGAGCTCGCGCTCCTCGCCGCCGATCGACACGTCGTGGCCGAAGCGCAGCAGGCCATAGGCGGCCAGGGTCTTTTCCTTCTGGCGGTTGATGCCGCCGTTGCCGCCGCCGCCCGTGAAGCCGTCGTAGTTCTGGTTGAACTGGCCCCACCAGCCGCCGTACTTGGCCGACATCTGGGCGATCACCGGGGCCCACTTGCCGTAGTTCTGGACCAGCTCCTCGCCCGGCATCACGAAGGTGGCCGGCAGCTGGACGTCGCCGCGGAAGAAGTTGTCGAAGGTGTAGAGGCCATAGTGGCCCTGATACTCCGGCAGCTTGTCGATCGACGGGGCCGACCAGCTGGGGGCGACGCCGGCCCAGTTGTAGTTCGTCTCGCGGGTCGTCGACTCGCGGAAGGTGTTGCGGACGCCGAAGCGGAACGACCGCAGCCAGCCGCCGTCGTCGAAGGTGTAGGCGCCGTCCAGGCGCTCGGCCCACTCGCGCGCCTCGTTGCGGTCGTGGTGGTCCATCGCGGCCATCAGGTAGTAGCTGGCCGGGTTGGACGTATAGGCCTTGTCGTTGTTCATCGTGATCACCGGCGTCGAGCCGGTGACGTCCAGCGTCGCCGGCGAGGCGTCGCCGCTCAGCGCGTTGAACAGGGTGAAGTCGACGGTCTTGGTCTTGGCGTAGACATACTGGATGTCGCCGCTGAACGACCACTTGTCGTTCGGATTGTACTTCACGTTCAGGGCGTAGTCGCTCGTCACCGAGCTGCGCTCGGCGTAGCGGGTGTCGATCGTCGACGAGCCCAGGCTCGTGCCGCCCGGCGAGCCGGCCAGCGTGCCCTTCAGGAAGTGGCCGGTGTCGTCGTAGGTGAAGCTGGTGCCGGCGGCCGGACCGTTGGTCGAGCCGGGATTGAAGCCCACGGCATGCTCGGTCGAGGCCGCCAGGGCCGACGAGCGCAGGAACTGCAGGCTGGCGTCCCACTTATCGTTCGGGCGCCACTGCAGGGCCGCCGCGATGCCCTTGCGCTCGCGATCGAAGGACAGGCTGCGATAGCCGAAGCCGCCGGGGACGTAGACCGTCTTGCCCGGGACCAGGTCGGTGCGGGCGAAGTAGGGGTCGACCGAGATGGTGTCGGTGCGGCTCTTCAGCTTGGAGTCCGAGACGTCGACCAGGAAGCCGACCTCGCCGATGCCGGTGTCCCAGCGATCGCTGTACAGCAGCGAGCCGCTCGGCTTCCACTTCTTGGCCAGGTCGCCGTACGAGGCGTCGAGCGAATAGGCCAGGATCCGCTTGTTGCTGTCGAACGGCAGGCGGGTGCGCAGGTTGACGGTGCCGCCCAGGCCGCCTTCGACGATGTCGGCCGAGGGGTTCTTGTAGACGTCGACGCCGGCCATCAGCTCGGGCGGAACATCTTCGAAGCTCAGCGTACGGCCGCTCTTGGCCGAGAAGTTGTCACGGCCGTTCAGTTCGCCGCGCACCCACGACAGGCCGCGCACCTGCACGCCCGAGCCCTCGACCGACAGACGGTCGGCGTCGCGGCCGTCCGAGGTCCGGCCGATGGTCACGCCGGTGACGCGCTGCAGGGCTTCGGTGACCGAGCGGTCCGGCAGGGCGCCGATGTCCGTGGCGGTGATCGAGTCGACCAGCTGTTCGGCGTTCTGCTTGATCTTCTGCGACGACTGGATCGAGGCGCGCTGGCCGGTGACCACGACCTCCTCGACGACGTCGTCGCTCTTGGCGGGCGCGGTCTGAGCCAGCGCCGCGACAGGCGCGAGCGCGCAGAAGACCAGCGCCGAGGCGCCGGCGAGCATGAGTTTGCGATGAGACGAATCGAGGCGCTGCATGGCCGTTCCCTTCCCCCTGTTTCGAGCCGTCCCGGTCCGTTCTATGGCGTCCGGTGACGTGCGGCCTTCAGGCGCCGCGTGCTCCACATCGGTAGCTATAATCGTATAATTGCTACCTTCAAGCCGAAATTGATAGCGCTATCATTTCGGACATGACAGCGTTGTTTCGGCCACACCTCGGCCATTGACACCGCGATCAATCGTCGGAAATCCGGAAGCGCTTCCAAAGCTGGCGCGCCCACCGACCAGATTGCGTCGATCATTATTATACTATAAATGCCCGCCTGAATGATGGGGTCAGGCCTATGGGCCGGCGTTAGGGACGGATATGAGCGACGGTAACGCGGGCAAGCGCCTGCGCAGCGGCGGCACCTATGGCAAGCTGGATCGAGACGGGTTCATCCATCGATCCTGGATGAAGAGCCAGGGCCTGCCCGACGACGTCTTCGACGGTCGCCCGGTGATCGGCATCTGCAACACCTGGTCGGAAATCACTCCCTGCAACGCCCACCTGCGCGAGATCGCCGAGCACGTGAAGCGCGGCGTCTGGGAGGCCGGCGGCCTGCCGCTGGAGTTCCCGGCCATGTCGCTGGGCGAGACCCAGATGCGGCCGACGGCGATGCTGTTCCGCAACCTGCTGGCCATGGAGGTCGAGGAGTCGATCCGGGGCAATCCGATCGACGGCGTCGTGCTGCTGGGCGGCTGCGACAAGACCACGCCGGGCCAGCTGATGGGCGCGGCCAGCGTCGACCTGCCAACCATCGTCGTCTCGTCCGGCCCGATGCTGAACGGCAAGTTCCGCGGCAAGGACATCGGCTCGGGCACCGACGTCTGGAAGTTCTCCGAGGCCGTCCGCGCCGGCGAGATGAGCTTGGCGGACTTCATGTCGGCCGAGAGCGGGATGAGCCGCTCGCCCGGCACCTGCATGACCATGGGCACGGCCTCGACCATGGCCGCGATCATCGAGGCGATGGGCCTTTCGCTGCCCTACAACGCCAGCATCCCCGCCGTGGACGCCCGCCGCCGGGCGATGTCGCACGAGACCGGCCGCACGATCGTCAAGATGGTCAAGGAAGGCCGGGTCCTGTCGCAGGTCGCCACCCGCGCGGCGTTCGAGAACGCCCTGCGCGTCCACGCCGCGATCGGCGGCTCGACCAACGCCGTCGTCCACCTGCTGGCCCTGGCCGGGCGCCTGGGCGTGACGCTGGAACTGGAAGACTTCGACCGCCTGTCGCGCGACGTGCCGCTGCTGGTCGACCTGCAGCCGTCGGGCCGGTTCCTGATGGAGGACCTGCACTATGCCGGCGGCCTGCCAGCGGTGATGAAGCAGCTGGAAAAGGTCCTCGATCCCGAGGCTCCGACCGTGGCCGGCCACCGCATCGGCGCCCAGTACGAGAGCGCCGAAGTGTTCAACGCCGAGGTCATCCGCTCGATGGCCGATCCGGTGAAGCCCGACAGCGGCATCTGGGTGCTGCGCGGCAACCTGGCTCCCGGCGGCGCGGTGATGAAGCCCAGCGCCGCCTCGCCCGAGCTGCTCAGCCATCGCGGCAAGGCCGTGGTCTTCGAGACCATCGAGGACTTCCGCGCCCGCATCGACGATCCGGACCTGGACGTCGACGAGACCTCGATCCTGGTCTTGAAGGGCTGTGGCCCCAAGGGCTATCCGGGCATGCCCGAGGTCGGCAACATGCCGTTGCCTCGCAAGCTGCTGGAAAAGGGCGTCAAGGACATGCTGCGGATCAGCGACGCCCGGATGAGCGGCACCGCCTATGGCGCGGTGATCCTGCACGTCTCGCCTGAGTCCGACGCCGGCGGCCCGCTGGCCGTGGTGCGCAACGGCGACGAGATCATCTTCGACGGCCCGGCGCGCTCGCTGACCCTGTCGATCAGCGACGCCGAGCTGGAGAACCGCCTGACCGCCTGGCGCGCCGACCGTCCGGCCCCGAAATACACGCGCGGCTACGCCAAGCTCTATGTCGACCACGTGCTGCAGGCCGACCAGGGCGCGGACCTCGACTTCCTGGTCGGGGCCTCGGGCTCGGTCGTCACCCGCGAGAGCCACTGATGGACCAGGACGTCGTCATCGTCGGCGATTGGGGCACCTCGCGCCTGCGGCTCTGGCTGCGCCAGGGCAAGAGCGTGATCCATCGCCGCGACGGCCCCGGGGTCTCGGCCCTGACCGACACGCCCGAGAAGACCTTCCTGGACCTGATCGGCGACTGGCGCGAGGCCAATCCGGCCGGCGCCCTGCTGTGCGGCATGGTCGGCTCCAGCATCGGCTGGACTCTGGCCCCCTACGCCCCCTGCCCGGCCGGTCCCGCCGACGTGGCCGGGAAGGCCCTGCGCTTCGAAGCCGACGGCCTGCCGGTGACCCTGGTCCCGGGCCTCTCCTGCGTGAACCCGCTGGGCGGTCCCGACGTGATGCGCGGCGAGGAGACCCAGGTCTTCGGCGCCCTGGCCCTGGACGAGACCCTGCGCAGCGGCCGCCACCTGCTCGTTTTGCCCGGCACCCACAACAAGTGGACCGTGGTCGAGGACGGCAAGATCATGGGCTTCGTCACCGCCCCGGTCGGCGAGACCTTCGCCCTCTTGAAGCAGCACTCGACCCTGGCCGCCGGCGGCGGCTCGCAGGCCGATGGCTCGGCCGAGGGTTTCGCCAAGGGCCTTGAGCGCATCGCCGAGCACGGCGCGGCGCGCCTGCCCCACCTGATGTTCGAGACCCGGTCGCGTCAGCTGCTGGACGGCCTCTCGCCCGCCGACGCTATGGGCTATCTGTCGGGCCTGCTGATCGCCGCCGACGTCGCCGCCGCGCGCGACTGGTTCGGGCCGATGACCGCCGTGACCGTGATCGGCGCTGGGTCCCTCAGCGACCTCTATGTCCAGGCCCTGGCCAAGATCGGCGTCGGCGCGTCCGTCGTCGACGGCGACGCGGCTGTCCTCGCCGGCCTCTCGGCGATTTCCAGATCTCAAGAGAAGTGAGCGTCATGTCCGAACTCGCCCCGCCCCCCATCGTGGCCATCCTGCGCGGCGTGAAGCCGGACGAGATCGTCGACATCGCCGCCGCCCTGGTGGCCGCCGGGATCAAGGGCATCGAGGTGCCGCTGAACTCGCCCGATCCGCTGGAGAGCATCGGCAAGCTGTGCGCCGCCTTCGGCGACCAGGCCCTGTGCGGGGCCGGCACGGTGCTGTCGCCCCAAGCCGTCGACGACGTCGCCGGGGTCGGCGGCAAGCTGATCGTCACGCCCAACACCGATCCCGAAGTCATCGCCCGCGCCGTCGCCCTGGGCCTGACCGCCATGCCCGGCTTCGCCACGCCCTCGGAGGCCTTCGCCGCCGTGAAGGCCGGGGCCAAGGCGCTGAAGCTGTACCCGGCCAGCTCGTTCGGCCCCGGCCACGTCAAGGCGGTCAAGGACGTGCTGCCCAAGGACATCCTGGTCTACGCCGTCGGCGGCGTCGGCGCGGCCAATCTCGAGCCCTGGCGCGCGGCCGGCGTGGCCGGCATCGGCGTCGGCGGCGAGCTCTATCGTCCGGGCTACACGGCCCAGGAGGTCGGCCAGCGCGCCGCCGCCCTGGTCGCGGCCTGGAACGCCGGCTGACCAGCCGGACAGCGATAAAAGCAAGGGGGAGGAAACCGTGAACCTAGCAGCCATCGATATCGCGGTGCTGGCGGTCTACGCCGTCGCCATCTTCGGCCTGGCCCAGTGGGTCAGCCGCGACAAGAGCGGTCACCAGAAGGACTCGACCGACTACTTCCTGGCCGGCAAGGCCCTGCCCTGGTGGGCCATCGGCGCCTCGCTGATCGCCGCCAACATCTCGGCCGAGCAGATCATCGGCATGAGCGGCTCGGGCTACGCCATCGGCCTGGCCATCGCCTCGTACGAGTGGATGGCGGCCCTGACCCTGCTGATCGTCGGGAAGTACTTCCTGCCGGTGTTCCTGAAGAACGGCGTCTACACCATGCCGCAGTTCCTGGAGCAGCGGTACGGCCCCAGCGTGCGGACCCTGATGGCCGTGTTCTGGCTGGGCCTATACGTCTTCGTGAACCTGACCTCGATCCTGTGGCTGGGCTCGATCGCCATCCACACCGTCACGGGCCTGGACCAGATGTGGGCCCTGGCCGCCATCGGCGCCTTCGCCCTGGCCTATCAGATCTGGGGCGGGCTGAAGGCGGTGGCCCTGACCGACATCGTCCAGGTGGCCTTGCTGGTCACCGGCGGCCTGATCATCGCCTGGCTGTCGCTGGGCAAGATCGGCGGCGGCGACGTCGTGGCCGGCTTCCACCAGCTGACCACCCAGTTCCCCGAGAAGTTCGACATGATCCTCTCGAAGGACAACCCGCACTACAAGGACCTGCCCGGGATCGCGGTGCTGGTCGGCGGCCTGTGGATCATGAACATCAGCTACTGGGGCTTCAACCAGTACATCATCCAGCGCGCCCTGGGCGCCAAGGACCTGAAGGAAGCCCAGAAGGGCATCGCCATGGCGGCCTATCTGAAGCTCTTGATGCCGGTGATCGTGGTGCTGCCGGGCATCGCCGCCCTGGTCCTGGCCCCGCAAGGCATCAAGCCCGACCAGGCCTATCCGGAGATGATGAAGCTGTTGCCGCCCGGCCTGCTGGGCCTGGTGTTCGCGGCGCTGGTGGCGGCGATCGTCGCCTCGCTGGCGGCCAAGATCAATTCGATCGCCACCATCTTCACCCTCGACGTCTACGCCAAGGCCCGCCCGGGCCAGAGCGAGGGCCACCTGGTCACCGTCGGCCGCCTGACCGCCGTGCTGGCCGTGATCGTCGGCGTCCTGACCGCCAAGCCGCTGCTGGGCGGCGCCGAGCAGGCGTTCCAGTTCATCCAGGAGTTCACCGGCTTCTTCACGCCCGGGATCGTGGTGATCTTCATCCTGGGCATGTTCTGGAAGAAGGCGACCACCGCCGGAGCCCTGACCGCCGCCATCGGTTCGGCCGTGCTGTCGGCGTTGTTCTGGTACCTGCAGGAGCAGGCGATCTACACCATGCCGTTCATGAACCGCGTCGGCGTCGTCTTCCTGCTGTCGCTGGCCGGGGCCGTGCTGGTCTCGCTGGTCGCGCCGCAGAAGAAGGTCGTCAGCGTCGTGACGCTGGAGGGCATCAGCTACAAGACCTCGACCGGTTTCAACATCGCCGGCGTCGGGGTGATCCTGATCCTGATCGCGCTCTACGCGACCTGGTGGTGACGCAAGGGTGGGCTGCCGCGCGCGACGCCGGCTGCCCATTTTTTCCGTTTTGGTCAGACCTCCGACCTGAACACTCTTGCCGAACGCCCCCGGCGCGGATGTATTCAGCTCAACCGCTCCGTTCGCGAGCGGAACAAATCAAGGTAGCCAGCGGCGAATCCCTTTCGTTCGCCGCCGCAGGAAAGAAGATCCGCCGATGCGCACCCAGCCCGGTCTGAGTTTGACCTACGGTCTGGTCGAGCAGCTTGGTCAGGCCATTGTCACGGGCGAATACGTCGAGGTCGGTTTTCCGACCGAGGGCGAGCTGTCGAAGCAGTTCGGCGCCAGCCGCACGGTGACACGCGAGGCGGTCAAGATGCTGACCGCCAAGGGCCTGCTCAGCGCCCGTCCCCGCCACGGCACCGTGGTCGAGCCGGAAGCCGAGTGGAACATGCTCGATCCCGACGTGCTGCGCTGGCTGC
Source organism: Caulobacter segnis (assembly GCF_019931575.1). Taxonomy (NCBI): domain Bacteria; kingdom Pseudomonadati; phylum Pseudomonadota; class Alphaproteobacteria; order Caulobacterales; family Caulobacteraceae; genus Caulobacter; species Caulobacter segnis. The sequence continues at coordinate 4,178,368 of NZ_CP082923.1, forward strand.
TGGAGCGCAAGTTCTCCCTGCGCCTGCTGGCCGACTTCACCGAGATGCGCTTGGGGATCGAGCCCGCCGCCGCGGCCCTGGCCGCCCGCAACGCCGACGAGGCGGGGCTGGAAGAGATCCGCAAGGGCCTGCGCCGGATGAAGGCCGCCGCCCAGGGCGAGGACGACCCGCTGTCGGCCGACATCGCCTTCCACATCGCCATCCTCAGCGCGACCAAGAACCCGTTCTATCGCGAGCTGCACGAGCTGGTGAACACGGCCCTGCGCATCTCGATCCGCTTCACCAACCGCATCAAGGGCCGCACCGCCTCGATCCCCTCGCACGAGGACGTGGCCGAGGCGATCATCGCCCGCGACGCCGCGCGGGCCTCGGCGGCCATGCGCGAGATCATCGTCGACGTGCTGGAGCTGATCCGCGCCGCCTCGCCGGCCACCGAAAGCGAAGCGGCCCGTCGCGAGGCGTAATGGCCGGCGCTTGCTTTTCGGCGAATATTTGACAACGTTGTCAAGACAGCGACAAGGCCATCCGAAGCCGCGCGCCGCCGACGAGGAAAACGCCATGATCTCGATCCGCAAAGTCCTGGCGCTGGGCGTCCTGGCCGCCGCCCTGGCCCTGCCGGCCGCCGCCCGCGAGCTGTCGCCGAAGGCCCAGGTCGCGGCCATGAAGCGCGGCGTCAACGTGCTGGGCTACGACCCGTTGTGGCAAGACCCGGCCAAGGCCCGCTTCCAGCTGGACCGCCACTTCCAGATCCTCAAGGCCGGCGGCTTCGACACGGTGCGGGTCAACCTGCAGGCCTTCGCGCACATGGACGCCGACAGCCGTCTGGACCCGGCCTGGCTGGCGACCCTGGACAAGGTGGTCGAGCAGGCCCTGGCCGCCAAGCTGACCGTCATCCTCGACGAGCACGACTTCAACGTCTGCGAGGCCGACCCCGTCGCCTGCAAGCCGCGCCTGACCGCCTTCTGGGCGCAGGTCGCCGAGCGCTACAAGGCCGCGCCCGACCAGGTGGTGTTCGAGCTGCTGAACGAGCCCAGCCGCAAGCTGGACGACGTCTGGAACGCCTGGATCCCGGACCTGCTGGCGACCATCCGCGCCACCAACCCAACCCGCAACGTCATCGTCGGCCCGGGCCAGTGGAACAGCCTGCATCGCCTGGCGGACCTGAAGCTGCCCAAGGCCGACCGTCACCTGATCGTGACGTTCCACTACTACGATCCGTTCCCGTTCACCCATCAGGGCGCGTCGTGGGCCGATCCCGTTCCGCCCGTCGGGACAAGCTGGGGAACCCCGGACGAGCATGCCCGGATCGACAAGGATTTCGACGCCGTCGCCGCCTGGGCCAAGGCGGAGCGCCGGCCGGTGCTGCTGGGCGAGTTCGGGGCCTACGACAAAGGTCCAATGGATTCCCGCGTCGCCTACACGCAAGCTGTCGCCCGGTCGGCCGAGGCCCATGGCTTCGCCTGGGCCTACTGGCAGTTCGAGAGCGACTTCAATGTCTACGATGTCGACGCCGACCAGTGGATCGCCCCGATCCACGACGCCCTGATCCCCGCCAAATAGGCCCATCGATAGGATAGCCCGTGCAGATCCCCTACGTCGCCGCCGCCGACCGCTATTCGTCGATGCCCTATCGCCGCACGGGCCGCAGCGGCCTGGACCTGCCCGCGATCTCGCTGGGCCTGTGGCAGAACTTCGGCGGGGCAGACGTGTTCGAGACCGGCCGCGCCATCCTGCGCCGGGCCTTCGACCTGGGCGTCACCCACTTCGACCTGGCCAACAACTACGGCCCGCCCTATGGCTCGGCGGAAGAGAACTTCGGCCGGGTGATGGCGACCGACTTCAAGGCCCATCGCGACGAGCTGGTCATCTCGACCAAGGCCGGCTGGGACATGTGGCCGGGCCCCTACGGCGGCATCGGCGGCTCGCGCAAGTACCTGATCGCCAGCTGCGACCAGAGCCTCAAGCGCATGGGCGTCGACTATGTCGACATCTTCTATTCGCACCGCGTCGATCCCACGACGCCGCTGGAGGAGACCATGGGCGCCCTGGCCCACCTGCACCGCCAGGGCAAGGCGCTATACGTCGGGATCTCGTCCTACTCGCCCGAGCTGACCCGCCAGGCCCACGCCATCCTCAAGAGCGAGGGCGTGCCGCTGCTGATCCACCAGCCGTCCTATTCGATGGTCAACCGCTGGATCGAGGACGAGTTGCTCGACACCCTCGACACGCTGGGCGTCGGCTGCATCGCCTTCTCGCCGCTGGCCCAGGGCCTGCTGACCAAGAAGTACCTGAACGGCGCGCCGGCGGACTCGCGGGCGGCCCGCAACGGCTCGTTCGGCGGCCACCTGCTGAGCGAGGACAACCTCGCCCGCATTCGCGCCCTGAACGCGATCGCCGAGCGGCGCGGCCAGACCCTGGCCCAGCTGGCCCTGGCTTGGGTGCTGCGCGATCCGCGCGTCACCTCGGCCCTGATCGGCGCCCGCACGGTGGCTCAGCTGGAGGATTCCCTGGCGGCCCTGAACGGTCTCTCCTTCACCGCCGAGGAGCTGGCCGAGATCGACCGGCATGCCTCGGAAGGCGGCGTGGACCTGTGGAAGGTGTCTTCGGAACTCGCAACAAGCGACCTGCCGTAAGGTTAATAGCCAAGGTTTAATGTTTCTTCGGCTTGTGGAACCCAGGCGTTCGCATAAAGTTCTGCCGCTATGGCCAAGGGCGACCAATCCCTTTCCGACCAGGTCGAAGGCCTCGACCGTCTCACCGAGCGTGAGCGCGAGTGTCTTCGTCTCGTCGACCGCCACATGAGCTCCAAGGAGATCGCCCGCGAGCTGGGCCTCTCCAAGCACACCGTCGACTGGCATCTGGACAAGGCGCGACGACGCCTGGGCGCGGCCGACCGCTACGACGCCGCGCGCCGGGTCTTCGACCGGGCCCGTCAGCCCTCCTCCGAAACCGCCTCCGATCAGGGGGGGCTCCCCCCTGTCACCCCCCCTCCGATCGCGTCGGGGTCCGATCCGTCCCGGCTAGGCGAACGCCCTTCCTCACGGTCAGCTGACCGCATCGAGGAAGGAGTTCCCAGTGAACGATTTGACCCCCCATCAGAACGAGCTGACGCCTCACCAGAAGGACGCGATCGGCCGAGCCGCTCACCTGCGGCGGGAAGTGTCGAGCTTCCAGGACATGTGGCCGCGCCTGAATTCGGCCGAACTGCTGCCCCCGATCACCTGGAGCGAGCTCGAGCGCCAGCTTCAGAGCCTGGCGGTCAACCCGACCGCCGCCGCGATGGTGCCGGACCTGGTGGCGGCTACGCGCAAGCAGGCTTCATTCAAGCCCCACGAACTGGTGATGCGGGAGATCCTGTGCATCGCCAGCGCGGTGATGGACGAGACCTTCCTGTCGGACTCCTTGTCTTCGGACTTGGAGGAGGACGACCCAATCAGCTGAGCCTTCCCCTGCGACTGGCCTTCATCGCGGCCGTCATGATCGTGACCGCTCTCGCGTTCGGCTCGATCCTGACGGGGCTCCACGCTCTCGAAAGCCTGTTTCCGTAAGATTGCGCCTCTCAGGAGCCGAGGCGCCCCTCTCTCTCGAACCCATACCTTAGCAACGCGCCAGCATCGCTTGGCGCGAGGAGACTTCTCATGTTCAAGCAACGCCGGATGGCTGCCGTGACTGTGGCCGAAGCTCTGTTCGCCGCCGAAAAGGCCATCGACGCCGCCATCGCCAGCACGGCCGCCCTGGCCGGGCTGATGCCGACCACCCGCCAGGAGGCCAAGCTGTCGGCCCTGATCGGCCAGGACGCCATCATGTCGGCCATCAGCACCATGCAGGCCCTGGGCGTGGCCCGCGAGGGCATCGTCACCACGCACAAGCACCTGACGGTCGCCCAGCACGACATCGGCCTTTCGTCCATGTCGCTCGCCGAGGACGAGTTCGGCAAAGGGCCGGGCTTGGGCATGGCCAACGCCCGCCTGACCGTCGCCGCCTAGAGCTTCAAGGCCCGACACAAGATCCTCGCCGGTCCCGATCGGCGAGGATCATTGCAATCTGGCGGAAAGCCGCCACCCTAGCGCGATGCCGCCGCTCAACTCCCTCCCTCAATGGTCAAGCCTCGCCGCGTTGCTGATCACGGCCGGCTTGGCGCTGTGGCGTGGCGGCTGGCCTGAACGCCTGGCCGGCGTCGCCATGATCCTGGCCTGGTTCGCCACCAGCTTGCTCTACAACACCCACCAGAAGTTCGGTCCTCAGACCGCGGTGTTCCTGGTGGATCTGGCCCTGATGCTGGTGTTGCTGTTCATCGCCCTGCGATCGAATCGCTGGTGGCCGATGTGGGCCTGCGGCTTCCACGGCCTGAGCCTGATCCTGACGCTGGCCACCCTGGCCGATCCCAGGATCCCCAACCGGGCCAGTCTGAACGCCGGCGGCGGCATCTTCAGCTACCTGGCCATGGCGGCGTTGTTCTTCGGCGCCCTGCCCCGCCAGCCACGCCATGCGCCCCCCCGCGCCCCTGACGCCGCGTCACCGCTGACATAGCCTCGAACGCCTGTTTCACTCCCGGCAACGAAGGGAGAGAACTCATGGGCGAAGCCTATATCGTGGCCGCCGCGCGCACGGCCGGCGGACGCAAGGGCGGCAAGGTCTCGGGCTGGCATCCGGCCGACCTGGCCGCAGTGGTGCTGGACGCCCTGGTGGCGCGCAGCGGCGCCGACCCCGCCCTGATCGAGGACGTGATCATGGGCTGCGTCGGCCAGGTGGGCGAGCAGGCCATCAACATCGCCCGCAACGCGGTGCTGGCCTCCAGCCTGCCCGAGAGCGTGCCGGCCACCTCGGTCGACCGCCAGTGCGGCTCGTCCCAGCAGGCCATCCACTTCGGCGCCGCCACCGTGATGTCCGGGGCCATGGACGTGGTCATCGCCGCCGGCGTCGAGAGCATGAGCCGCGTGCCGATGGGGCTGTCCTCGGCCCTGCCCTACAAGAACGGCTTCGGGACCTACAAGAGCCCGCGCATGGAAGAGCGCTATCCGGGGATCAACTTCAGCCAGTTCGCCGGCGCCGAGATGATCGCCCGCAAGTACGACCTGTCGCGGGCCGAGCTGGACGCCTACGCCCTGTCCAGCCACCAGCGAGCGGCGGCCGCCACCCGGGCCGGCAAGTTCGCCGCCGAGATCGTGCCGATCGCGGTCACCCTGGAGGGCGGGGCGACCGAGACCCACGCGACCGACGAAGGCATCCGCGCCGACGCCAGCCTGGAGTCGATCGGGTCGGTGAAGCTCCTGACCGAGGACGGCCGCCTGACCGCCGCCACCTCCAGCCAGATCTGCGACGGCGCGGCCGGGGTGATGATCGTCAACGAGCGGGGACTTAAAGCTTTGGGTGTCTCGCCGCTGGCTCGAATCCACAGCATGACCGTGATCGGCCACGACCCGGTGATCATGCTGGAAGCCCCGATCCCCGCCACCCAGAAGGCCCTGGAGCGAGCCGGGCTGAAGATCGGCGACATCGACCTCTACGAGGTCAACGAGGCCTTCGCCTCGGTGCCGACCGCCTGGCTGAAGGTCCTGGGCGCCGATCCCGACCGGCTGAACGTCCATGGCGGCGCCATCGCCCTCGGCCATCCGCTGGGCGGCTCGGGCGCCAAGCTGATGACCACCCTGGTCCACGCGATGCAGGATCGCGGCGCACGCTACGGTCTGCAGACCATGTGCGAGGGCGGCGGCCTGGCCAACGTGACGATCGTGGAACGGCTTTAGACGCTTTAGACCCTCCCCCTAGCGGGGGAGGTGTCGGCGAAGCCGACGGAGGGGGAAGTAACCGGATAACCCGCTGTTCCCCCTCCGGCCTTCGGCCGCCTCCCCCACGGGGGGTCTAAAGTTTATCGTCTTACGGCAAATTAACTCAGCGACCGGGGGTTTGTCGGCTAGAAGGCCGGTGGGCTCTAACAGTCGCTGGGGATTATCGTGCTTTACCGGATCAATGGGCGCCGCCCGTCTATGAGCGCGCTGGTCTTGGTCCTGGGCGTGAGCGCGATCGCTCTGGCCGGATGCGGCAAGAAGCCGGCCAAGACCGAGAAGGCCTCGGCCGCCGCCTCCGCGACCGTCAGCGTCGCCGTGGTGGCCAGCCAGCCGATCGCCCGCCAGATCAACGCCACCGGCACGATCTCGCCGTGGGAAGAGGTGCCGGTCGGCGCCGAGACCGGCGGCCTGACGGCCGTGGCGGTCAACGCCGAGGAAGGCCAGGTCGTCCAGGCCGGCCAGATCCTGGTCCAGCTGAACAGCACCCTGATCGCCGCCCAGCTGCGCCAGCAGGACGCCAGCGTCGCCAGCGCCAAGGCCACCCTGGCCGAGGCCAGCGCCGCCCTGAACCGCGCCCGCGAGCTGCAGGCCAAGGGCTATCTCAGCCAAGCCGGCCTCGACACCGCCACCGCCCGGCAGGGCACCGCCGCCGCGGGCCTGGCCGCCGCCGAGGCCGCCCGGGGCGAGACCGCCGCGCGCCTGGGCCAGACCTCGGTCCGCGCCCCGGTCGGCGGCCTGATCAGCCGCCGCAGCGTCACCAAGGGCCAGATCGTCAGCGCCGGTTCGGAACTCTTCCGCATCGTCCGCGACAGCCGCCTGGAGCTGGACGCCGACATCCCCGAGACCGACCTGGCCGCCGTCAAGGCCGGCATGTCGGCCAAGGTCTATTCCGAGAAGGTGGGCGAGATGACCGGTCGCGTCCGCATCGTCACCTCCGAGGTCAACGCCACCAACCGCCTGGGCGTGGCCCGCATCGCCCTGTCGTCGATGGGCGGCTTCCGTCCGGGGATGTTCGCCCGCGCCACCATCGACGCCGGCGACCAGCCGGCCCTGGTCGTGCCCAGCGCCTCGGTGCTCTATCGCGAGAACCGCCCCGGCGTGTTCGTGGTCGACGCCGGCCGGAAGGTCCACTTCCGCCGCATCACCATCCTGGCCAACACCGGCGACCGCGTCGCCGCCACCGGCCTGACCGCCGGCGACCGCGTCGTGGTCGAGGGCGCCGGCTTCCTGGGCGAGGGCGACCTCGTTCGCATCGGCCAGGCGCCCGCCGCGCCGGCTCGCTGAGGATCGGCCGATGCGCAACATCTCGTCCTGGGCGATCAAGAACCCGATCCCCGTCATCCTGCTGTTCCTGCTGCTGACCGTCGCCGGCATCGCCGGCTTCAAGAGCATGCGGATCAACAACAATCCCGACGTCGACCTGCCGATCGTCGTGGTCACGGCCGTGCGCCCCGGCGCCGCGCCGAGTGAACTGGAGACCCAGGTCACCCGCCTGATCGAGGACTCGATCGCGGGCCTGGGCCAGGTGCGCCACACCCGCTCCACCGTCGTCGACGGGGCCTCGACCACGGTCATCGAGTTCGAGCTGGGCGTCGACCACGAGCGCGTCACCAACGACGTGCGCAACGCCATGTCCAACCTGCGCGGCTCGCTGCCGCAGGACATGCAGGAGCCGATCGTCACCCGCGTCGACATCTCGGGCGATCCGCTGATCACCTATGTCGTCAGGGCCCCGACCCTGACGCCCGAGCAGCGCAGCTGGTTCGTCGACAACGACGTCAGCCGCGCCCTGCTGGCCATCAAGGGCGTCGGCGAGGTCAACCGCCAGGGCGGCGTCAGCCGCGAGATCGAGGTCGCCCTCGATCCCGACCGCCTGGCCGCCCAGGGCGTCACCGCCGCCGCCGTCAGCCAGGCCCTGGTCTCGTCCAACGCCGACCTGCCCGGCGGCCGGGTGACCATCTCGGGCGCCGAGCGCGCCATCCGCACCCTGGGCGCGGCCGGTTCGGTCGAGCAGCTGCGCGAGACCCGCGTGCCCGTTTCGTCGGGCGGCGGCGCCGTGCGCCTGGCCGACCTGGGCCAGGTCAGCGACCACTGGGCCGAACCCCGCTCGCGCGCCCGCTACGACGGCCAGGAGGTCGTGACCTTCAACATGGTCCGCTCGCGCGGCGCCTCGGAGGTGCAGACCGCCGAGAAGGTCCGCAAGGCCATCGAGATCCTGGACAAGGAGCATCCCGAGCTCGAGATCCGCGAGATCACCTCGAACGTGAAGTACATCGAGGAGAGCTATATCGCCTCGATGGAGGCGCTGATCATCGGCGCGGTCCTGGCCGTGCTGGTGGTGCTGCTGTTCCTGCGCGACTGGCGCGCCACCCTGCTGTCGGCCGTCGCCATCCCGATGTCGCTGCTGCCGACCTTCGCGGTGCTGGCGCCGATGAACCAGTCGCTGAACGGCGTGACCCTGCTGGCCTTGTCGCTGACCGTCGGCATCCTGGTCGACGACGCCATCGTCGAGATCGAGAACATGGTCCGCCACATGCGCGGCGGCAAAAGCCCCTACGCGGCGGCCATGGAGGCGGCCGACGAGATCGGCCTGGCGGTCGTGGCCACCACCTTCACCATCGTGGCGGTGTTCGCGCCCGTGGGCTTCATGCCCGGCATCATCGGCCAGTTCTTCAAGGCCTTCGCCCTGGCCGCCTGTATCTCGGTGCTGTTCTCGCTGGTGGTCGCCCGCCTGCTGACGCCGCTGATGGGCGCCTACATGCTGAAGGCCGACGCCAAGCACGAGGACAAGGACCCGCCGTGGATGGGTCCGTACCTGAAGAGCCTGAACTGGGGCCTGCGCAATCGCTGGAAGGTGCTGGCGATGGGCATCCCGATGTTCGTCATCTCGATCTTCCTGGCCACCCGCCTGCCGTTCGAGTTCCAGCCTCAGGCCGACCGCGGCCGGGCCGAGTTCTCGATCGAGCTGCCGCCGGGCGCGACCCTGGACGAGACCGACGCCGTCGTGCAGCGCGTCACCAAGGAACTGATGGCCCGCGAGGAAGTGGTCGGGGTCTACGCCTCGGTCGGCGGCAACGCCGTCAACAAGGGCGAGCTGACCGCCGACCTGACCGACAAGTCCAAGCGAATGAGCCAGCAGCAGTTCAGCCGCCAGATGGTCGACAAGTTCGCCGAGATCCCCGGCGCGCGGATCGGCGCCGGCAGCAACAACGGCGGCGGCCCGTCCAGCGGCGGCAGCTACACGCTCAGCCTGCTCAGCGACAACGGCCCGGCCCTGGAAGCGGCCGCCCGCCGCGTCGAGGCCGAGATGCGCGGCGTCCCGGGCCTGGCCCACGTGGTCAACACCGCCTCGATCGCCCGTCCCGAGATCGTCGTGACGCCCAAGCCCGACCAGGCCGCCCGCGCCGGCGTCTCGGCCGGGGCGATCAGCCAGGCCGTACGCGTGGCCACCATCGGCGACGTCGACCAGAACCTGCCCAAGTACAATCTGGGCGACCGCCAGGTGCCGATCCGCCTGCGCCTGGACCAGAGCGCCCGCGAGGACATCGCCGTCCTCCAGACCCTGCAGGTGCCCTCGGCCACCGGCTCGGTGCCGCTGAACGCGGTGGCCGACGTGCGCTTCGGCGCCGGTCCCTCGCAGATCGACCGCCGCGACCGCTCGCGCGTGGCCACCATCACCGCCGAGCTGGATGGCATCGTCGTCGGCGAGGCGGCCAAGCGGGTCCACGCCCTGCCCTCGGTCAAGAACCTGCCGAACGGGGTCAAGGAAGTGGCGGCCGGCGACACCGAGTTCATCCAGGAGATGGTCAGCGGCTTCCTGGGCGCGCTGATCACCGGCATCCTCCTGATGTACGTCGTGCTGGTGCTGCTGTTCCGCAGCTTCGCCCACCCGATCACCATCATGGTGGCCCTGCCCCTGGCCATCGGCGGCGCCTTCGGCCTGCTGGTGCTGGCCAAGTCCAGCTTCTCGATCTCGACCCTGATCGGGATCCTGATGCTGATGGGCATCGCGGCCAAGAACTCGATCCTGCTGGTCGAGTACGCGATCATGGCCATGAAGGAACACGGCATGGACAAGCGCACGGCGATCATCGACGCCGCGCACAAGCGGGCCCGGCCGATCCTGATGACCACCGTGGCCATGGGCGCGGGCATGCTGCCCACCGCCATCGGCCTGGGCGCGGAAGTCGAGTTCCGGGCTCCGATGGCCATCGCGGTCATCGGCGGCCTGATCACCTCGACCCTGCTGTCGCTGCTCTACATCCCGGTGGTCTTCATCCTGATGGACGGCCTCAAGACCCGCTCGGAACGGCTGATGGGCCGGATCTTCGGCGGCCATCACCACGTGGCGGCGAAGCCGCCGACGGTGGTGGAGTAGCCAAGACCCGATCTTCCCGGCGAAAGCCGGGACCCAGATCGAACCCAGAGCGCCCTTCGTCGAACTCCGGCGGAGGGCGCCTTCGCATCCGACGCCCCGGATGGACCTGGGCCCCGGCTTTCGCCGGGGACACGGAGATGGGTTAAGTCCTCAGCGCCTGGGCCACCACCGGCGCCAGGCGCTCGGCGATGATCCGCGCGCCCTCGGCGTTGGGGTGGATGCCGTCGCGCTGCATGAAGCGCGAGACGCCGATCACGCCGGTGAAGAAGTCCGGCGCGTAGAACACGCCCAGCTCGCGCGCCAGGTCCGGATAGACCTGGGTGAAGCGGCGGGCGTAGTCGATCCCCAGCAGGGCCGGGGCCTTGACGCCCGCCAGCACCACGCGGATGCCGCGCCCCTTCAGGCGCTCGACGATGGCCCGCAGGTTGGCCTTGGTCCGGGAGGGGTCCAGCCCCTGCAGCAGGTCGTTGCCGCCCAGGGCCACCACGCAGACCGAGGTCTCGGCCGGCACCTGGTCGACGCGGGACAGACCGCCCCAGGTGGTGTCGCCCAGCACGCCGAAGCCGCGCACCCGGGCATGGGCGCTCATCCGATCCAGCGCCGCCTGCAGGCGGGCGGGCATGGCGAGATCCGAAGCCAGGCCGATGCCGGCCGTGATCGAGTCGCCCAGCACCGTGACCAGCGGCGGCGGAGGGGGCGGCGGGGGCGGCTTGGGCGGAGCCTTGCGGCGCGAGGCCGCGAAGGCCGCGCCCGGCGCGGCCGAGCCCAGGAGGCCCGCCAGCAGGGCGCGGCGATCGAGGGCTTTGGCTGAAACGCGGGACTGAGACTTCACCATGGTCAAACCGTATCGAAACTCCGAACGTAGTAGACGCCCCATGCGTTGAACGCGGGGTGAATGGGAGAAGCGCCACATGACACGCCGGTTTCGCGAAATCTTGATCGTCGGCGTCGCCATGACCGCCCTCGCCGCCTGCGGCCAGAGCAACGGCCAGCAGAACAGCAAGGTCGGCTATGGCGCGAACCCCGCCCTGCCCGAGCCGCGCCAGACCCTGATCCCGACCGTGAAGGTCTCCGAGGTGGTCGGCTGGCCGGCCGGCGTGACGCCCCAGGCCCCGGCCGGGTTCCGCGTCCAGCCCTTCGCGACCGGCCTGGACCATCCGCGCTGGCTGTTGGTCCTGCCCAATGGCGACGTGCTGGTCGCCGAGAGCAACGCCCCGCCCAAGAAGGAGCCGCCCAAGGGGATCAAGGGCTTCTTCGAGACCCGGCTGATGAAGAAGGCCGGGGCCGGCGTCCCCAGCGCCGACCGCATCACCCTGCTGCGCGACGCCGACCATGATGGGGTGGCCGAGCTGAAGACGCCGTTCCTGACGGGCCTCTATTCGCCGTTCGGCATGGCCCTGGTCGGGGGGACGCTGTACGTCGCCAACGCCGACGCCATCGTCGCCTTCCCCTATGCCGAGGGGAACACCCGCATCACGGCCCCAGGCCGCAAGGTCGCCGACCTGCCGGGCGGGCCGATCAACCACCACTGGACCAAGAACATCATCGCCAGCCGCGATGGCTCGAAGCTGTTCGCCACGGTCGGCTCCAACAGCAATGTCGGCGAGAACGGCCTGGACAACGAGACCGACCGCGCCGCGATCCTCGAGGTCGACCTGGCGACCGGGGCCAAGCGCGTCTTCGCCTCGGGCCTGCGCAACCCCAACGGCCTGGGCTGGAACCCCGCCGACGGCGCGCTGTGGACCAGCGTCAACGAACGCGACGAGTTGGGCGACGACCTGGTGCCCGACTACATGACCTCGGTGCGCGAGGGCGGCTTCTACGGCTGGCCCTACAGCTATTTCGGCCGCCACGTGGACAAGCGGATCAAGGACGCCGATCGCCGCCCCGACCTTGTCGAGCGCGCCATCGTCCCCGACTACGCCCTGGGTGCCCACACCGCCTCGCTGGGCCTGACCTTCTACGAAGGCGCCAGCTTCCCGGCCCGCTATCGCGGCGGGGTCTTCATCGGCCAGCACGGTTCGTGGAACCGCAAGCCGCAGGCCGGCTACAAGGTGATCTTCGTGCCGTTCGCCGGCGGCAAGCCGGCCGGGCCGGTCGAGGACTTCCTGACGGGCTTCCTCGACGCCGACGGCAAGGCGCAAGGCCGGCCGGTCGGCGTCGCGGTCGACACGTCCGGCGCGCTGCTGACGGCGGACGACGTGGGCAACGTGGTGTGGCGGGTCAGTCCGGCGCGCTGACCAACTCGGCCTCCGCCCCCCGCACGATCAGGTCCAGCCCGCGCTCGAACAGCCCGGCGTGGTCGCTCGTCCGATAATAGGCGATCGCCTCGGCCAGGGCGGGATAGGCCCGGGCGGCCTCGTCCAGCCGCGCCTGTTCGGTCGAACCCGTGATCGGCGAGGCCTGCTCCTCCAGCACGCAGCCGACGACAAAGCGGCTGACGGCCACGAACAGCTGCAGGGCCGCGCCGGGCGAGAAGCCCGCCGCGGCCAGATGCAGGATCTGGATCTCGACATGGTCCAGGTCGTCGGGCGCGGCCTCGGTGCCGGCATGGACCCGCGCGCCGTCGCGATAGGACAGCAGGGCGGCGCGGAAACTGCGGGCGTTGCGGCGCAGGAACGCCTGCCAGGTCTCGCCCGGCCGGGGCGTGCGCGCGTCCTGGGCCCGCGCCAGGATCTCGCCGTTGATGGCGTCCAGCAGGGCCCGCTTGTTCTTGAAGTGCCAGTAGAGGGCCGGCTGGCGCACGCCCAGACGCTCGGCGATCAGGCGCGTGGACAGGGCGTCGACCCCAACCTCGTTCAGGAGCTCCAGCGCCGTCTCCAGGATGCGCCGGCGATCGACCTTCATCGTGTTCCTTCTCGGACGGCCCGCATGAATCGCTTGACCTCGCGGCCGATCCGGACTTTATCGCCGATAAGGAACTTTATCGATGATAAATTTTATGACGCGTATCTTCCGTGACCGTTCGAAAGCCGCCTTCGGCCTGATCCTCGCCACCGTGGCCCTCGACATCGCGGGCCTGGGCCTGGTCATGCCGATCATCCCCCGCCTGCTGCGCGAAGTCGGCCACACCGGCGACCTGGGCTGGCGGTTCGGAGCGTTCCTGGGCCTCTACGCCCTGATGCAGTTCCTGTGCGCCCCGGTGCTGGGCGCGATCAGCGACAAGGTCGGCCGCCGGCCGGTGCTGCTGGTCTCGCTGGCCGGGGCGGCGATCGACTATGTGTTCATGGCGTTCGCCCCGACCCTGGCCTGGCTGTTCGTCGGCCGCGCCATCGCCGGGATCACCGGGGCCAACCTGGCCGTCGCCCAGGCCTATATCGCCGACATCACGCCCGAGGAGCAGCGGGCCCGGCGCTTTGGCCTGTTCAGCGCCATGTTCGGCATCGGCTTCATCCTGGGCCCGTTGCTGGGCGGCTTCCTGGGCGCGGCCTGGGTGCGCGCGCCGTTCCTGGCGGCCGCGGCGCTGAACGGCGTCAACCTCTTGATGGCGATCTTCATCCTGCCGGAGTCGCACAAGGGGAAGGGCGGAGCGTTCGACCGCAAGGCCTTCAACCCGTTCGCCTCTCTGCGCTGGGCGGCGGCCTTCCCGGCCCTGCTGCCGCTGATGGTCGCCTTCGCGGCGCTGAACATCGTCGGCGAGGTCGGCGGCACGATCTGGGTGCTGTACGGCGAGGACAAGTTCGCCTGGGATCCGTGGACGATCGGCTTCTCGCTGGCCGGCTTCGGCGCCTTCACCGCCCTGACCCAGGCCTTCGTGGCCGGGCCCCTGGCCGAGCGGTTCGGCGAGCGCAAGGCCCTGACCTTCGGCATTCTGTGCGACGCCTTCGCCTATGTCGCCATCGCCCTGGCGACCAAGGGCTGGATGGCCTTCCTGCTGCTGCCGATGTTCTGCCTGGGCGGCGTCGGCCAGCCGGTGATCCAGTCGCTGCTGTCGCGCCAGGTGGGCGAGGACCAGCAGGGCCGCCTGCAGGGGGTGCTGGCCAGCCTGGCCAGCCTGGCCTCGATCATTGGCCCGGTGGTCATCGCCCAGGTCTATTTCGCCAGCCGGGCCTGGTTCCCCGGCCTGGTCTGGGTGGCTGGCGCGGCCCTGGGCCTGATGTGCCTGCCGATCTTCCTGACCCGACGCCCCGATGGACCTCAAGGGAAACTTGCACAACAGGACTGACTAGTCCTAGGCTTCCCCGAAATCAGGGAGGAGCCGCCATGAAAATAGACCGCCTGCCCAAGGTGCGCACCTCGCTGTCGCCGACCAACCACCCGTACATGACCGGCGCCTGGACGCCGCTGCACGAGGAGGTCAACGCCTGGGACCTCACGGTGCTGGAAGGCGCCATCCCGACCGACCTGGACGGCGTCTATCTGCGCAACACCGAGAACCCGGTCCACGACCCGCTCGGCCGCTACCATCCGTTCGACGGCGACGGCATGGTCCACCAGATCGAGTTCAGGGACGGGGCGGCGACCTATCGCAACCGCTTCATCCGTACACGGTGCTTCGAGGCCGAGCAGGAAATCGGCGAGGGCCTGTGGGGCGGGCTGATGGACGGCCCGGGGACCTCCAAGCGCCCCGGCTTCGGCGCCCATGGCGGCCTGAAGGACACGGCCAGCACCGACATCGTCGTCCACAACGGCGAGGCCATCGCCACCTTCTACCAGTGCGGCGAAGCCTATCGCCTGGATCCCCTGACGCTGGAGAACCTGGGCGTCGCGGCCTGGGCCCCGCTGGAAGGCGTCTCGGCCCATCCCAAGGTCGACGAGGCCACGGGCGAGCTGATGTTCTTCAACTACTCCAAGGCCTGGCCGCACATGCACTACGGCGTGGTCGACGCCACGGGCCGGCGGACCGTCTACCAGCCCGTGCCCCTGCCCGGCCTTCGCCTGCCCCACGACATGGCCTTCTCCGAGCACTGGGCGATCCTCAACGACCTGCCGGTGTTCTGGGACCAGGACCTGATGGCGCGGGACATCCACGCCGTGCGCCTGCACAAGGGCCTGCCGTCGCGCTTCGCCCTCGTCCCGCGCCAGGGCGGCGAGCCGCGCTGGTTCGAGGCCGCCCCGACCTATGTCCTGCATTGGCTCAATGCCTACGAGGACGGCGACGAGGTGGTGCTGGACGGCTACTTCCAGGAGAACCCGATCCCGCGCCCGCTGGAGACCGCGCCGGACGGCCACGGCCACCTCATGGCCTATCTGGACGAGCACAGCTTCCGGCCCAAGCTGCACCGCTGGCGCTTCAACCTGAAGACCGGCGAGACGACCGAGAAACACCTGGACGACCGGATCCTCGAGTTCGGCATGTTCAACCAGAAATACGCCGGCAAACCGTATCGCTACGCCTATTCGACCACGTCCAAGCCGGGCTGGTTCCTGTTCAACGGCTTCGTCAAGCACGACCTGGAAACGGGCGCGAGCTGGTCGATCGCCCTGCCCGAGGGCGTCTACGCCAGCGAGGCGCCGTTCGCGCCCAGGGTGGGGGCGACCGCCGAGGACGACGGCTACCTGATCAGCTTCCTGATCGACGAGAACAAGGGAACCTCCGAGTGCGCGATCGTCGACGCGCGCACCTTCCAGATCGTCTGCCGCGTGGCCCTGCCCCACAAGCTCAGCAGCGGCACCCACAGCGTCTGGGCCGGGCGGGAGATGCTGCGCGGCTAGCCGAAACGGACGCCGGTCATCTGCTCGGAGATGGCCCAGAGGCGGGCGGCGGCCAAGGCGTCCAGCGCCGGAGCCGGGAACCGCGCCCGAGTCGGATAGCCGCGCGTCTCGCCAAGACGGTCCGGACCGTAATAGGCGCCGCCGCGCGCGTCCGGGGCGGTCGCGGCGAACAGGGTCGGCAGGGCGCCCCTGGCCGCCGGCTGGAACAGGAACCACAGCAGGCTCCGGACCCGGCTGACGGCGCTGGCCCGGCCGGGGGCGTTGAACAGCAGGTCGGTGCGGGCGATGCCGGGGTGGGCGGCCAGGCTGGCCACGCCCCAGCCGGCCGCGTCGCTGCGTCTCTGCAGTTCCAGGGCGAACATCAGGCAGGCCAGCTTGGACTGGCTGTAGACTGGCATGGGCTGGTAGCCGCGCTCGGCGTTCAGGTCGTTGAAATTGATCTCCCCGCCACGCGCCGCCACGCTGGACACGGTGACGACCCGCGCGCGCCCCGCCTTGCGCAGCAGCGGCAGCAGGTGCGCCGTCAGGGCGAAGTGGCCCAGATAGTTGGTCCCGAACTGCAGCTCGAAGCCGTCCGCCGTGGTCCGCCGGGTCGGGGGCGTCATCACCCCGGCGTTGTTGATCAGCAAGTCCAGGCTGTCGCGCTGGGCCCGCATGCGCGTCGCGAAGTCGGCGATCGAGGCCAAATGGGCCAGGTCCAGGCGCTCGAACCGGATGCTCGCGGCCGGGACAGCCTCGCGGATCCTGGCGACCGCCTCGGCCCCCTTGTCCGGATCCCGGCCGGCCAGGATCACTTCGGCCCCGGCGCGCGCCAGGGCCAGGGCGTCCTCGAAGCCCAGCCCTCCCGTGCCGGTGACGACGGCGCAGCGGCCGTTCTGGGGCGGAATGTTCGCGGTCGTCCAGCTAGCCATGGCCTCGCCTTTGTGGGAAATTCGCACTCGGTGCAGTTCAAATATTGCACTCAGTGCGACTTTTCAAGCCGGCCGGAGTCGATGGCGGAGAACAAGGGTCCGAACACGCCCGCGGAGGGCCTGCGCGAACGCAAGCGGCGCGAGACCTTGCAGCGCATCACGGACGCGGGGACCCGCCTGTTCATCGCCCACGGCTACGAGGGCGTGACGCTGGACGCCATCGCCGCCGAGGCGGGCATCTCGCGGCGGACGTTCTTCTATTACTTCAAGTCCAAGGACGAGATCCTGCTGGCCATGCAGGCCGGGCTGGGCGACATGCTGGCCGCCGCTCTCGACCAGGAACCGCCGGGCCAGCGCCCGCTGCAGGCCGTCCGCCACGCCATGCTGCGGATCAGCGGAGCCTACGACCCCGCCGAGATGCTGGTCCTGGACCGCCTGATGCGATCCAGCGAGACGGTGATGGCCCGCAAGCAGGCCAGCTACGTCCAGCATGAGGCCACCCTGTTCGCCGCCCTGCGCGAGCGCTGGCCCGAGCCGGCGCGCGAGATGGCCCTGCGGCTGGTCGCCATGCTGTCGATCGGCGCCCTGCGGGTGTCGCTGGAGACCTTCAATCGCGAGGACGGCCAGCGCCCGATCGCGGTCCTGCTGAACGAGGCCTTCGACGCCCTCGAGGCCGAGGTCTGAACCGCGTCCGGCCCTCGCTTCCTTCCGCAAGGTCCGCTTGCCGGCTCGCATAACGCCGGTACACTCACCTGAACAACGATAAGTCAGGGATGGGTGGAATGACGACCAGGCTCCCGAAGGCGTGCGTCATCGGCGCGGGCTGCAGCGGCTTCACCACCATCAAGCGGCTGAAGGACTTCGGCGTCCCCTACGACTGCTTCGAGATGTCCGACGAGATCGGGGGCAACTGGTACTACAAGAACCCCAACGGGATGTCGGCCTGCTACGAGAGCCTGCATATCGACACCAGCAAGTGGCGGCTGGCGTTCGAGGATTTCCCGGTGCCCAAGGACTGGCCCGACTTCCCGCACCACGCGCAGCTGTTCCAGTACTTCAAGGACTATGTCGACCATTTCGGCCTGAGGCCGACCATCACCTTCAACACCCGGGTCGAGAGCGCCCGCCGCACCGATGACGGCCTGTGGTCGGTGACGCTGTCGACGGGCGAGACGCGGCTCTACGACGTCCTCTTCGTCTGCAACGGTCACCACTGGGACCCGCGGATCCCGGAATATCCCGGCGAGTTCGACGGCCCCGCCTTCCACGCCCACGCCTATAGCGACCCGTTCGATCCGGTCGACATGCGCGGCAAGAACGTCGTGGTGGTCGGCATGGGCAACTCGGCCATGGACATCGCCAGCGAGCTGTCCCAACGGCCGATCGCGAAAAACCTCTGGGTCTCGGCCCGGCGCGGGGTCTGGGTGCTGCCGAAGTACATGAACGGCAAGCCGTCCGACAAAAGCGCCATGCCCGCCTGGATGCCCAAGGCGCTGGGCCTGAAGCTGGCGCGCTCGGTCATCAAGAAGACCATCGGCCGGATGGAGGACTACGGCCTGCCCAAGCCCGACCACGAGCCGCTGGAAGCCCATCCATCGGTCTCGGGCGAGTTCCTGACCCGCGCAGGCTGCGGCGACATCAAGTTCAAGCCGGCGATCAAGGCGCTGGAAGGCAAGCGCGTACGCTTCGCCGACGACAGCGTCGAGGACGTCGACGCCATCGTCTTCGCCACCGGCTACAAGATCACCTTCCCGTTCTTCGACGACCCGGCCCTCAAGCCGGACGCCGACCACCGCTTCCCGCTGTTCAAGCGGATGATGAAGCCGGGGATCCCGAACCTGTTCTTCATGGGCCTGGCCCAGCCGTTGCCCACCCTGGTGAACTTCGCCGAGCAGCAGGCCAAGCTGGCGGCGGCCTATCTGGTGGGCCAGTACGCCCCGCCGCCCGAGGTCGAGATGCGGCGCGTCATCGCCAAGGACGAGGAACGGCACCTGGGCCAGTTCTATCAGGCGGCCCGGCACACCATCCAGGTCGACTTCAACGTCTACTGCGCCGACCTGAAGAAGGAGATCGCCAAGGGCGAGGCGCGGGCGCGAAGTCAGGGCGGGCGGTTGCCAGTCGCGGCCCTGGCTGAGATCAAGATGGAGCCGCTGCTGGCCTCCTGACGGATTCGCGAATGCCCAAGATCACCTTCGACAAGGACACCCGCGCCAAGCTGGTCGGCGGGCTCTCGGACTACATGCGGACCGAGCTGGACCTGGAAGTGAAGGGCTTCGACGCCGAGTTCCTGCTGGATTTCATCAGCGAGCGGCTGGGCCCCTACTACTACAACCAGGGTCTCCACGACGCCTCGGCCCTGTACCGCGAGAAGCTGGAGGCGATCACCGAGGCGGTCTACGAGATCGAGGTCCCGGTGAAGGGGCTGTGAGGTCGCTTCCCCTCGCGTAAACATTGACCTCCCCGGCGACGGGCGCATGCTTCCTGAACAACGATAAGTCGCGGCATGCCCCGCGATGGGAGGAAGCTCGATGGCCGACGGTTCGACCGTTCCCGCCCGCACGCGCGCGCCCGATCCCGCCCTGCCCCGGGTCTGCGTCATCGGCGCGGGCTCTTCCGGGATCGCCACGTGCAAGCAGCTGCACGAGGCCGGCATACCGTTCGACTGCTTCGAGGCCTCGGACCGGGTCGGCGGCAACTGGGTGTTCCAGAACCGCAACGGCATGAGCAGCGCCTATCGCTCGCTGCACATCAACACCAGCCGGGACAAGATGGCCTATTCGGATTTCCCGATGCCGGCCGACTATCCGGACTATCCGCACCACACCCACATCGCGACCTACTTCGACAACTATGTCGACCACTTCGGCTTCCGCCAGCACATCACCTTCCAGTGCGCGGTGACCTGGGCCAAGCGGCGCGAGGATGGACCCCATGGGGGCCTGTGGGAGATCACCCTCGAGACCGGCGAGAAGCGGCTCTACGACGTGCTGTGCGTCGCCAACGGCCACCACTGGGACCCGCGTTGGCCCGATCCGAAGCCGCCCGGCAAGTTCGACGGGCTGGAGATGCACAGCCACGACTACATCGACCCGGCCACGCCCGAGGACCTGCGCGGCAAGAAGGTCGTCATCGTCGGCTTCGGCAACTCGGCCCTGGACCTGGCCTGCGAGCTGGGCCGGCGCGAGAACACCGATGGGGTCTGGCTGTCGGTCCGCCGGGGCTACTGGGTGGTGCCGCGCTATTTCGGCAACGAGGTGCTGGACCACTTCAACAACCACCCCAGCCAGGACCCGCCGCTGCTGTCGCGGATCCTGCCGCCCAAGATGGTCGCGCGGATGCTGGAGAAGAAGATCGCCGCCGTGCACGGCCGGCCGCAGGACCACGGCCTGCCCAAGCCCGACCACGACTTCGGGGCCAGCCACCCGGCCATCAGCCACGAGCTCTACAACCGCATCGGCTCGGGCGACGTGACCATTAAGCCCGACATCGAACGCTTCGACGGCAAGCAGGTGATCTTCAAGGACGGCTCAGTGGTCGAGGCCGACGCCGTCATCTGGTGCACCGGCTACAAGATCACCTTCCCGTTCTTCGACAAGCTGACCATCGACGCGCCCGACAACGACATCGCCCTGTGGAAGCGGATGGTCGACCCGCGCTTCGACAACCTCTTCATGGTCGCCCTGGTCCAGCCGCTGTGCGCCATGATGCCGATCGCCGAGGAGCAGTCGAAGCTGATCGCCGCCTACCTGACCGGCCGCTACGCCCTTCCCGACCCGGCGACCATGGCCCGCGAGCGCGACGCGATGCACCTGGCGGTCAAGTCGCACTATGTCGCCTCGGCCCGCCACACCATTCAGATCAACTGCGGGGAATACGCCTACGATCTGCGCAAGGAGCTGAAGCGAGGAATCAAGCGCGCGCGCGCACGCAATAACCCTCTGCCTATCAAACCACGCGCCGCGAAAGTCTTGCGTGTTGCCGCGGAGTAAGGCTGTGATCATGACGGGGCGTCACGAACGTCCCGTCGTCGAGTCGCGGCCCATGTCGAATATCGCCTATTTCCCCAAGCCCCACGTCGACCAACGGCCGGGCAAGCGGGAGCGCACCAAGACCGCCAACCGCCAGGCGATCCTGGACGCCGCGCGCGAGGTGTTCGGCGAGCTGGGCTACGACGCGGCCACGGTGCGCGACATCATCCGTCGCACCGGTTTGGCCTCGGGCACCTTCTACAACTACTACAAGTCCAAGGAGGAGGTGTTCGACGCCCTGGCCGACGACGGCGCCCGCCGCTTCCGGCCGCTGCTGCGCGAACAGTCCGAGAAGGCTGTCGACTTCGAGAGCTTCCTGCGCGGCGCGATCCTGGCCTATTTCGACTTCCTGGCTGTCGAGCAGGAGAGCTGGCGCCTGAACCGCCCGGCCGGCGAGCAGATCCCGCACGCCCGCGCCACGCCCGAGATCGTGGCTGTGTTCGACGAGGTTCGGGAGGCCTTCGCTCGCGTGCTGGAGCACGAACACGCGCCCAAGGTCGACCTCGACTACCTGACCAGCGCCTGCATCGCCGTGGCCCGCGAGATCGGCGACAAGATGCTGGAGCGGCGACCGGTCGACACCGCCAGCGCGACGGACTTCGCGGTCAAGCTGATCCTGGGCGGCCTGCCCGCCCTGCCGAGACTTTAGAGACCGCAACAACGACAAGAACAACGAACAGAGTGGGGAAACCATGGCTTCCGACGCCGCCCAGAAGACCATCCTGAAGCTGATCCTGTCGCTGCCCAGCCCGGTCCTGCGGGCCATGTCGGGCGGCGGCGTCGTCTATCGTGGCGGGCGCACCCTGGACCCGCGCTTCCAGTTCTTCGCCCACGCGGCCAAGAAACTCCCCCCCATGTCCAGCGTGTCGCCCGCCGAGGCGGTGGCCGGCAGCGCCAAGGGCCTGGCCGCCGTCCAGGGTCCGCTGGAGCCGGGCGTGCGCACCGAGAGCCTGTCGATCGAGGGACCCAACGGTTCGATCCCGGCCCGCGCCTATCGTCCCGAGAACCAGGACAGCGCGGCGCCGCTGATCGTCTACGCCCACATGGGCGGCGGGGTGATCGGGGATCTCGAGACCTGCCACGCCTTCTGCTCGATCCTGGCGCGGGTCGTGCGCACGGCGGTGATCTCGGTCGACTACCGCCTGGCCCCGGACCACAAGTTCCCGGCCGGGCTGGAGGACGTGCTGGCCGCCTATCGCTGGGCGCGGGACAATGCCGGACGCTTCGGCGCGGCGTCGGCCCCGCCGGCCATCGGCGGCGACAGCATGGGCGGCAACTTCGCCGCCATCGTCGCCCAGGAGATGAAGCGCACAGGCGAGCCCCAGCCGGCCGCCCAGATCCTGATCTATCCCGCCGTCGACGTCGCCAGCGAGACGGCCTCGATGACCACCTATGCCGACGCCTATCCGCTGACCCGGGCGACCATGGACTGGTTCATGGGCCACTACATGGGCGCCGACGCCGACCCGGCCGACCCGCGCCTGTCACCCGACAAGACGCAGGACCTGTCGGGCCTGGCCCCCGCCGTCATCGCCACCGCCGGCTTCGATCCCCTGGTCGACCAGGGCGAGGCCTACGCCAAGCGCCTGAAGGCGGCCGGCGTCCCGGTGCTCTACCGCTGCTACGACAGCCTGGCGCACGGCTTCACGGCCTTCACCGGCGCGATCCCGGCGGCGGACGGCGCGTGCCGGGAGATCGCCAGCCTGGTGCGGGAGACGGTCGAGGCTCGGGAGGGCTGATGCGCGCCCTCGTCGTCGAGGCCCTCGCGCCCGACTTCGCCGGCTGCGCGGTCCGCGACGTCCCCACGCCCTCGCCCGGTCCTGGCGAGGCCCTGGTCCGGGTGCGGGCGGCCAGCGTCAACTTCCCCGACCTGCTGATGACGCGGGGCGAGTACCAGTTCAAGCCGCCCCTGCCCTTCACGCCGGGCCTGGACATCGCCGGCGAGGTCGTCGCCCTGGGCGAGGGCGTCGCGGGCCTTTCCATCGGCGACGCCGTGGTCGGCGGCGCGCGGCTGGGCGGGTTCGCCGAATATGCCGCCCTGCCGGCCGAGGGCCTGCGCCCCAAGCCCGCGCGGCTGTCGTTCGCGCAGGGGGCCGCCTATGGCGCGGCCTATCTGACCGCCTATGTCGCCCTGATGCGCCGCGCCTGGCTGGAGCCCGGCGAGTGGGTGCTGGTTCACGGCGCGGCCGGCGGGGTGGGGCTGGCGGCGGTCGACATGGCCAAGGCCCTGGGCGCGAAGGTCATCGCCGCCTCGGCCTCCGACGCCAAGCTGGCCCGGATCCAGGATCTCTATGCGCCCGACGCCGTGGTCAATGTCGCCGGCGGCTTCCGCGAGCAGGTGAAGGCGATCACCGGCGGCCGCGGGGCCGACGTGATCTACGACCCCGTGGGCGGCGACATCTTCGACGAGAGCGTCCGCTGCATCGCCTTCGACGGGCGGCTCCTGGTGATCGGCTTCACCTCGGGGCGGATCCCGACGGTCTCGGTCAACATGCCGCTGATCAAGGGCTTCTCGGTCATGGGCGTGCGGGCCGGCGAGTATGGCCGGCAATTCCCAGAGAAGGGCCGCCAGAACGCCGAGGCGGTGTGGCGCATGGCCGACGAAGGGGCCATAAGCCCCCACGTCCACGCCGAGCTCCCGCTGGAGCGCTGGCGGGAGGCGTTCGACCTGCTGGCGGATCGCAAGGTGGTGGGCAAGGCGGTGATCACGCCGTGACCCCACGCGGCCAACCGGGCCAGGCAAGTGATTGAACCGACTCAGGTTGACATCCCGCGCCCGTTCTTCTATCCACCGCCCCTCACTCGCGGAGCCCTTGGCCTCGCGTTCAACGTTTTTGCATTTCGGAGCCACGTCGTGAAGCGCACCTTCCAGCCGTCGAAGCTCGTGCGTGCCCGCCGTCACGGCTACCGCGCGCGTATGGCCACCAAGAACGGCCAAAAGGTCGTCGCGCGTCGCCGCGCCAAGGGCCGCAAGCGCCTGACCGCCTAATTTCTCTTCCTCCCTCGGGAGGTAAGACGATGATCAAAGCCGCCTTTTCCACAGACCTGGTCTCAGGTTCTCGCCGGAAGGGCGGCTTTTTTCATGTCTGAGCCCCAGGGCCTCGAGTTCGGCCCTCTTCGCTTCGAGCGGCTGCGCAAGCGCCCCGACTTCCTGCTGGCGGCCAAGGCCCCGGCCCTGTCGCGCGGGGCGGTCTTCGTCCAGATGCGCCAGCGGGCCGACGGGGATCCGACGGTGCGGGTCGGCTTCACCGCCACCAAGAAGATCGGCGGCGCCGTCGATCGCAACCGCGCCAAGCGTCGCCTCCGAGAGGCCGCGCGGCTGATCCTGCCCCTTCATGCGCGCCCTTCGCACGACTATGTGTTCATCGCGCGCGGCGGCACGACCGCCCGCGAATGGGGGCGTTTGCTTGACGATGTTAAAACCGCGCTGATAAGCCTCGCCGCCGAGCACGATCGGGCGGGACCCAGAGTCCCGCGACCGTCGTCCGGCGCATCTACTGAAGCCGCCTCTTCCCAGTCACCCGATCTCAAAGTTTCCGGTTAAGCGCTCCATGCAGAACGACAACAAAAACACGCTGATGTTCATCGTCAGCGCGTTCGCGATCCTGATCGGGTACCAGTTCTTCGTCCTGGGTCCGCAGCAGAAGAAGGCCGAGGCCGAGGCGCGCGCCAAGAAGGTCGCCGAGGCCAAGGTCGCCGCCACGCCGGGCGTGACGCTGGACGCCAACGGCAATCCCGCGCCGCTGCGCCTGTCGCGAGACCAAGCCAAGGCCCAGAGCCCGCGCATCGTGGTCGACACCCCGGCCCTGTCGGGCTCGATCGCCCTGAAGGGCGCGCGGATCGACGACCTCTATCTGCGCAAGTACGCCGAAACGATCGACAAGAACTCGCCGCCGGTCGAGCTCTTCCGTCCGGAAGGGGCGGAGCACGCCTGGTTCGCCGATTTCGGCTGGGCTGGCGCCAACCTGCCGGGCCTGCCCGACAGCCGCACCGTCTGGACCGCCGCGCCGGGCCAGGTGCTGCGCCCCAATTCGCCCGTCACCCTCACCTATGACAACGGCCAGGGCCTGACCTTCACCCGCGTCATCGCCGTCGACGACCAGGCGATGTTCACCGTGACCGACAGCGTCCGAAACGCCGGGACCGACGGCCTGCAGCTGGCGCCCTACGCCACCGTCCAGCGCCAGGGCATCACCGATCACCTGGGCAAGACCCAGATCGTCCATGAAGGCGCCATTGGCGTGCTGGGCTCGGGCAAGGACCAGAAGCTGGAACTGGCCAAGTACGGCAAGTGGAAGAAGGACAAGCCACTCGCGACCTTCGACTCGGTCGGCGGCTGGGCCGGCATCACCGACAAGTACTGGCTGGCGGCCCTGATCCCGAACCAGGACCAGACCCTCAAGGCCCAGTACCGCGTCACCCAGGCCGGCGGCACCGACATCTACGACGTCAACATCGTCGGCCCGACCCAGGCCCTGAACCCGGGCGCGACCCTGACCCAGAAGACCCGCCTGTTCGCCGGCGCCAAGACCGTGCCGCTGCTGCGCAAGTACGAGTACAACGGCCAGGCACCCGAGTGGTGGAAGTTCTGGGACAGCCGCAAGGCCGAGATCCCGCGCTTCGACTGGGCCGTGGACTGGGGCATGTTTTCCATGTTCACCCGTCCGATCTTCAACATCCTGGAGATCTTCTATCGCCTGGTCGGCAACTTCGGCCTGGCCATCATGGCGCTGACCGTCCTGCTCAAGCTCATCCTCTATCCGATGGCGGACAAGAGCTATGAGAGCATGGCCAAGATCAAGAAGATCCAGCCCGAGGTCGAGAAGCTCAAGGCCAAGCACAAGGACGATCCGGCCAAGCAGCAGCAGGAAATGATGCAGCTGTACGCCAAGGAGAAGATCAACCCGATGATGGGCTGCCTGCCCATGCTGGTGCAGATCCCGGTCTTCTACTCGCTGTACAAGGTGCTGACCGTCACCATCGAAATGCGCCACGCGCCGTTCTTCGGCTGGATCCACGACCTGTCGTCGCGCGATCCGACGACGATCTTCAACCTGTTCGGCCTGATCCCGTGGGATCCGGCGACGGCCCCGCTGATCGGCGGCATCCTGGGCACCAGCCTGCACATCGGCGTCTGGCCGCTGCTGTACGGCTTCACCATGTGGCTGACGACGGCGATGAACCCGCCGGCCGGCGACCCGATCCAGCAGCGCATCTTCCAGCTGTTCCCGATCATCTTCACCTTCACCCTGTCGCAGTTCTCGGTGGGCCTGGTGATCTACTGGTGCTGGTCGAACATCCTGACCATCATCCAGCAGTACATCATCATGCGCCGCTACGGCGTCGACAACCCGATCGACAAGATCATCGCTCGCCTGCAGGGCAAGCCAGTTAGCGCGACCTGATGAGCGAGAACCCGACCATCACTCCGGACTTCTCGGACAACAGCCAGTTCTCCGAGGAGCAGATCGAGACGGCGCGGGTGTTCTTCGCCCAGCCCGTCTCGTTCATCATGGGCGCGGTGCGCATGGACGCCATGCCCGCCGCGGACCTGCCGGAAGTGGCCTTCGCCGGCCGCTCCAATGTCGGCAAGTCCAGCCTGATCAACGGCCTGGTCGGCCAGAAGTACCTGGCCCGCGCCTCGAACGAGCCGGGCCGCACGCGGGAGATCAACTTCTTCCTGCTGGCCGAGAAGGTGCGGCTGGTCGACCTGCCCGGCTACGGCTTCGCCCGCGTCTCGCGCTCGATCGCCGACAAGTTCCAAGACCTGGGCCGGGCCTATCTGCGCGGCCGGCCGAACCTGAAGCGCGTCTATGTCCTGATCGACGCCCGCCATGGCCTCAAGAAGGTCGATCTGGAGGCGCTGGACGCCCTGGACGTCGCGGCGGTCAGCTACCAGATCGTCCTGACCAAGGCCGACAAGATCAAGCCGGCCGAGGTCGACAAGGTCGTCGCCGAGACCCTCAAGGCCATCGCCAAGCGCCCCGCCGCCTTCCCCCGCGTGCTGGCCACCTCGTCCGAGAAGGGCCAGGGCATGCCGGAGCTGCGCGCGGAGATCGTGCGGCTGTGCATCGAGGAATAGTCCAACCCTTATCGTGTCATCCCGGAAGCGCGTAGCGCTATCCGGGACCCAGGGGCCAAGCGCAGCGCGGTCGCCCCTGGGTCCCGGCTCTCCGCTTCGCTGCGGCCGGGATGACACATCTTGTTGTTTGGCTTGAGGGGCTATCCACAGCCCTATTGTCGTCCATTAACCCTGCGCTAGGTTCCGCCCGTCAGAACCGCCCGCTTCCCGTTTTCGTAGAAAAGTCCGCCGCCATGAACCGCCACGAACTGAAGACCTGGCCCAAGTATTTCGCCGCCGTGCGCTCGGGCCAGAAGCGCTTCGAGATCCGCCGCAACGACCGCGAGTTCGCGGTCGGCGACATCCTGGTGCTGCGCGAGTTCGACCCGGCCACCGACACCTATACCGGCCAGGCCGAGGAGCGGCAGATCACCTTCCTGCTGTCCGAAGAGGACTATGGCGGCGTGATCCACGGCTTCGTGGCCATCGGCTTCGGCGACGTCGCCCCGCACCCGGACGCGGCCGCCGAGGTCACCGCCGAGCAGCTGGCTGACTGGCACGAGACGGCCGCCTCCAACGCCGCCCTGCGCGGCCAGGAGGCCCGCAAGGTCTCGGAGAGCTACGCGGCCAGCAATATGGGCGTCGCCCGTGACCGCCACGCCGCCGTGGCCGACGCGGCCGAGGCCGAAGCCGGCTTCCACGCCGCCGCGGCGCGGATCGTGCGCAAGGGGTGATGTGAGCTTGCTCTCCTCCCCC
Organism: Caulobacter segnis; assembly: GCF_019931575.1. NCBI lineage: Bacteria > Pseudomonadati > Pseudomonadota > Alphaproteobacteria > Caulobacterales > Caulobacteraceae > Caulobacter > Caulobacter segnis. The sequence continues at coordinate 4,205,946 of NZ_CP082923.1, forward strand.
TCCGGGGGAGGGGGACCGCCGAACGGCGGTGGAGGGGGCTTTGGGCTGAAGCGTCGTATCGCTTCGCGACCCCCTCCGTCTCGGCGCGTATCCGCGCCACCTCCCCCTCATGGGGAGGAGAAACCGGGACCGTGTTAGGCCGCTTCGCTGATCTGGGCCGGGAACACGTCGTCCATGCGCAGATAGGTGATCAGGCGGTTTTCCATCGAGATGATGGCCTGGATGTAGCGCAGCTCTTCCACGCCGACGTCCGGGGCCGGCTGCAGGCTGTCGCGCGGCACGGTGAAGGTTTCCGACACGGCGTCGACCAGGATGCCGGCCAGGCGGTCCTGGCACTCGACGACCACGATGACGTGGCGGGTCTCGGGGATGGTGACGCCCAGGCCCAGGCGGTTGCGCAGGTCGATGACCGGCATGATCGCGCCGCGCAGGTTGATGACGCCGCGCATATAGGCCGGCGCGTGCGGGATCGGGGTCGCCGGGGTCCAGCCGCGGATTTCCCGCACCGTCTTCACGTCGATGCAGAACTCCTGCTCGCCGATGCAGAACGAGATCAGCTCCAGCGCGGGCGCGGTGTTGTCGGTCATGGTGGTCCCCGGGTCGAATAGGTCGCCCGGAGCCGCGTTCGGCGCGCTCCTCGGGCTGGCTGCCAGAAGAGCGCCCGGCCCCTTTAACAAGCGTTAAGCCAAACCGAGGAAAGGCGCGGCGCAACGTCGCGCCCCCTCATTTTGAGTCTGTCGGGGCGCCCCTAAGGCTCCGACAGGCCCTCGTCGCCCTCGTCCGACAGGTTGAACTCGTACCAGACGCCGTTCAGCACGCCGAAGGCGACGGCCAGGCCCAGGCCCAGGATCCAGGTGAAGTACCACATGGTTCTCTAGCTCCTCAGTACAGGTCGGGGTTGGTGACGAGGGCGCCGGTGGTGCTGCGGCCCCACAGGACTTTGTAGACCCAGGCGGTGTAGAGCAGGATCAGCGGCAGGAAGATCGCCGTGACGATCAGCATGACGAACAGGGTCAGGTGGGTCGACGAGGCGTTCCACACCGTCAGGCTGGAGCGCGGGTCGAAGCTGCTGGGCAGGATGAACGGAAACATCGACAGGCCCACGGTGCCGACGATGCCGACGGCCGAGGCCGACGAGCCGCCGAACGCCGCCCAGGCCTTGTTGTAGCGCATGCCGATCAGGGCCAGGCCCGCGCCGGCGAAGCCCAGCACCGGGGCGATGATCATCCAGCCGTGGCGGCCGTAATTGTCCAGCCACGCGCCGGGGGCCCTGACCGCGGCGGCGCCGCGCAGCGGGTTCGACGGCCCGGCCGCGTCGGCCAGCCCCTCGATCCGGAAGCCCATGCCGCCGAACGCGACCCAGAAGCCGCCGGCCGCGAACAGCACGATGCTGGCCAGGCCGGCGATCTCGCCGATGCGGCGGGCCCGCTCGGTGACCGGGCCTTCCTCGGCCTTGACCGTCAGCCAGGCCGCGCCGTGCAGCACCAGCATGGCCACCGACAGCAGGCCGCACAGCAGGGCGAACGGCGAGAAGAGGCCGATGAAGCTGCCCTCGTAGAAGGCCCGCAGGTCGCTATCCAGGCGGAAGGGCGCGCCCTGCAGCACGTTGCCCAGGGCCACGCCGAAGCACAGCACCGGCACGAAGCCGCCGACGAACAGGCCCCAGTCCCAGAACGACCGCCAGCGCGGGTCCGGCCGCTTGGAGCGGTACTTGAAGCTGACGGGTCGCAGGATCATCGCCGCCAGCACCACGAAGAGGGCCAGATAGAAGCCCGAGAAACTGATGGCGTAGACGAACGGCCAGGCCGCGAAGATCGCGCCGCCGCCCAGGATGAACCACACCTGGTTGCCTTCCCAGGTGGCCCCGACGGTGTTGATGACCATGCGTCGCTCGGCGTCGTCCTTGGCGACGAAGGGCAGCAAGGCCCCCACGCCCATGTCGAAGCCGTCGGTCAGGGCGAAGCCGATCAGGAGGATCCCGACCAGGGCCCACCAGATGACGCGAAGGGTGGCGTAGTCGATAGGGAGTTCCATCTCTGTCTCTCCTTATGCGGTCTGAGGCTCGGGCTCGGCCGGTTCCCCATCCGGGACGGGGTCGTGCTGAGCGAACGGGCCCTTCTTGATGGCGCGCAGGATCAGGCCGACCTCGACCACGGCCAGCGCGCCGTACAGCAGGGTGAAGACCGCGATGCTGGTCAGCAGCTGCGGCACGGAGAGGCTGGAGGCCGACAGGAAGGTCGGCAGCACGCCGTCCACCGCCCACGGCTGGCGGCCCATCTCGGCCAGCACCCAGCCCAGCTCCGTCGAGATCCACGGCAGCGGCAGGGCCGCCACGGCGATGACCAGGAACCACTTGGTGTCGTGCCGGCGCAGGGTGACCAGCACGAACGCGGTGGCGAACATCAGGATCATCAGGACGCCGATCCCGGCCATGATCCGGAAGCTCCAGAACATCAGCGGCACATTGGGCACCGCATCCCAGGCGGCCTTCTTGATCAGGTCCGGGCTGGCCTGGCGCGGATCGGGCACATAGCGCTTGAGCAGCAGGGCGTAGCCCAGGTCGCGGCGGTGTTCCTCGAAGGTCTGGCGGGCGGCCATGTCGCCGGGATTGGCCTTCAGCGCCTCGACCGCGCCATAGGCGACCACACCCGACTCGATGCGGTCCTCGGCCTTGGCCACCAGCTGGAAGATGCCCTCCACCGGCTTGTCGAAGCTGCGGGTGGCGATCAGGCCCAGGACGTAGGGGATCTTGACCTCGTAGTGGGTCTCGCGCGCCTTGAGGTCCGGGATGCCGAAGGCCGTCAGGCCGGCCGGCGCGGGCTCGGTGTTCCACATCGCCTCGAGGGCGGCCAACTTCATTTCTGGTTGTCGGTCAGGGCGTAGCCGCTCTCGTCGCCCAGCACGACGACCGACAGCGACGAGGCGAGACCGAAGGCGGCGGCGACGGTCATCGACCGCTTGGCCACGCCGATGTGCTTGCCCTTCAGCAGGTACCAGGCCGAGATCCCCAGCACGAACACCGAGGCGATCACGTAGCCGGCGCTGACCGTGTGGACGAACTTGGCCTGGGCCACGGGGTTGAACAGCACGTCGCGGAAGCTGGTCACCTCCATGCGCATGGTGTCGGGGTTGAAGGCCGCGCCCATCGGGTTCTGCATCCAGCCGTTGGCGACCAGGATCCACAGGGCCGACAGGTTGGTGCCCAGGGCCGTCAGGAAGGTCACCGCCAGATGGCCGACGCGCGAGAGCTTGTCCCAGCCGAAGAACATCAGCCCGACGAAGGTCGCCTCCAGGAAGAAGGCCATCAGCCCCTCGATCGCCAGCGGGGCGCCGAAGATGTCGCCGACATAGTGCGAATAGTAGGACCAGTTCATGCCGAACTGGAATTCCATGGTGATGCCGGTGGCCACGCCCAGGGCGAAGTTGATCCCGAACAGCACGCCCCAGAACCGGGTGACCGTTCGCCAGATCGGCCGCTTAGTCATCACATAGATGCTCTCCATGATGACCAGCATGAAGCTGAGCCCCAGGGTGAGCGGCACGAACAGAAAGTGGTATAGGGCTGTGAGCGCGAATTGCAGACGCGACAGGTCGATGACGGCGGGGTCCATGGACAGCTCCGAGACGAACGGCCGATACGACCGGACCGATCGAGGACTTCGCCCTAGACCCGCCCGATCGCCTCATCCTTGATGAGGATCAAGGATAGAGGATGAAGCCAGCCTACACTCAACCCATGGGCGCTCGTATAGTACCGTTAGATCGTTTCTCGACGGCCAAGGCTTGGCTGGGCGGAATTGGCCGCGACAATGGCCCGTTCCTGCGTCCGGCGCAAACCCTGACGCTTTTGGACGGCCTGGCCGCGATCGGCTTCGCCGCCGGCCTGGCGTTCAGCGTCGACGCCATCGCCACCCGTCGCGGCGTCGCGGCCTTGAGCGCCTGGCTGGTCGTGGTGGTCGCCGCGATGGTCGCGCGCGGCCTGCTGGCTCGCGCGGCGGGAACGGCCGGCGCCCGCGCCGCCGCCTCGGCCAAGGCCGGGGTGCGCGCCGACATCGCCCGCGCCATCTTTGCCGGTCCGCGCCGTCCCGCCGGCGAGGCGACCACGGCCCTGGTCGAGGGCGTCGAGGCGCTGGACGGCCACTTCGCCCACTTCCTGCCCGCCCGCCTGTCGGCCGCCGTCCTGCCGTTGGCGCTGATCGCCGTCGCCGCGATCGCCAGCCCGATCAGCGCCGCCATCCTGCTGGCCGCTCTCATCCCTTTCGTCGGGGCCATGATCCTGGCGGGCTCGGCGGCCGCCGCCGAATCCCGCGCCCAGTTCACGGCCCTGGAGCGGCTGTCGGCCCTGTTCCTGGACCGCGTTCGCGCCCTGCCCGTGGTGCTGGCCTTCCAGGCCGAGGGGACCACGACCAACGCGCTGCGGCGCTCGGCCTCCGATCTGGCCGAGCGGACCATCAAGGTGCTGCGCGTGGCCTTCCTGTCGTCGGCGGCCCTGGAGTTCTTCGCCGCCCTGTCGGTGGCCCTGGTCGCGGTCTATTGCGGCTTCAACCTGCTGCGCCTGCTGCCCTTCCCGGTTCCCGAGCAGCTCGACCTCAAGCGCGCCTTCTTCGTCCTGGCCCTGGCCCCGGAGGTCTACGCCCCGATGCGCCGGCTGGCCGCCGCCTATCACGACCGCCAGGCCGCCGAGGCCGCCGCCGGCCGCCTGTCGAGCTTCGAGGCCCCAGCCCCGCGCCCCGTCCCCGCGCCGCTGGCCCCCATTTCCTTGGCCAAGGCCCCTGAGATCCGCTTCGAGGGCGTCAGCGTCCGCTATCCAGACGCCGACGCGCCGGCGCTGGACGGCTTTTCCCTGACCGCCCCGGCCGGAACCATCACCGCCTTGGTCGGGGCCAGCGGCGCGGGCAAGAGCTCGCTGCTGAACCTTCTGCTGGACCTGGCCCCGCTGACCGGCGGGCGGATCCTGGTCGACGGCGCCGCGCGCCCCGACCTCTCCGCCGACATCGCCTGGGCCGGCCAGTCGCCGCTGATCCTGCCGGCCTCGATCGCCGACAACATCGCCCTCGCGCGCCGCGACGCCCCCCGCGCCGAGATCGAGGCGGCCGCCCGCGCCGTCGGCTTGATCCTCGACCGGCCCGGCGGCCTCGACTTCGTGCTGGACGAGCGCGGCTCGGGCCTATCGGGCGGCGAGCGCCGGCGCCTGTCCCTGGCCCGCGCCCTGCTCAAGCCCGCTCCGATCCTGCTGCTGGATGAGCCGACCGCCAACCTGGACGCAAAGGCCGAGGCCGAGCTGCTGGCCGCCATCCGCGTCGCCGCCCGGGGCCGCACCACCCTGATCGCCACCCACTCCGAGGCCCTGGCCGCTCTCGCCGACCAGGTGGCGCGCCTGTGAGCAAGATCGTGAACAGCCCCCTCGAAGACCTGATCCGCGCCCAGAAGCGCGAGCGCGCCGGGGCCCTGCGCCTGGCCGTGCTGAGCGCCGTGGTGCTGGGCGGGGCCTCGACCCTGCTGCTGGGCCTGTCGGGCTGGTTCATCGTCGCCAGCGCCGTCGCCGGCGCGGCGGGGCTGGCCACAGCCCAGGCGTTCAACGTGCTGCTGCCCGGCGCCATGATCCGCCTGCTGGCCATCCTGCGCACCGCCGCCCGCTACGGCGAGCGGCTGTCGGGTCACGCCGCCGCCCTGCGGGCCCTGGCCGCCATCCGGCCGGCGGTGTTCGCCAGCCTGGCCGCCGCGCCGCCCCGCGAGGCTCTGTCGCTGTCGCGCGGCGAGGCCTCGGCCCGGCTGGTGCAGGACGTCGACGCCGTCGAGACCCGCTTCGTCCGCCTGTCCGCGCCGTGGAGCGCCGTCGCCGGCCTGCTCGCCGGCTGGGCCCTGGCCGCCCTGGCCGGCTGGCCGCCCGCCCTCGTCATCCTGGCGGCCGCCGGCGCCGCCGTGTTCAGCGCCCGCGCCCTGGCTCGCCGTTTCTCGGCCCCGGCCCGCGCGACCGTGCAGGCCAGGGTCGGCGCGCTGAAGGAGACCACCGCCGCCCTGGTCGCCGCCTCGGCCGAACTGCGCGCCTACGGCCTGGAGGCCTGGGCTGGCCAGACCCTGAACGCCAAGGCCGCCGACCTGGACGCCGCGCGACTGGACGCGGCGCGGGCCAACGGCCTGATCGTCGCCAGCCAGGCCGCCATCCTGGGCGCGGCGGTGGCCGCCGCCGTCGCCTTCGCCGCCCCGGCCGGCGCGCCCCTGGCCGCCCTCGCCGGCCTGGCCGCGGCCATGAGCGTCGAGGCCCTGGCGGGCCTGGCCCAGGCCTTCGACCAGTCCGGCGCGGCCGCAGAGGCCCGCCGGCGGCTGGACGCCATCCTGCGCCACGCGCCCCGGCCCGCCGTTCCGGCTCCGGCCACGCCGCCCAGCCTGTCGCTGCTGGGCCAGACCTTGACCCCCGGCAAACGCCTGGCCGTGGTCGGCGCCTCGGGCTGTGGCAAGACCACCGCCATCGAGACCCTGCTGGGCCTGGGTCGTCACGGCGGCGAGGACGCGTCCGCGCGCGCCGCCATCGCCTGGCTGCCGCAAGACGCCGGCCTGATCGCCGGCACGGTGCGCGAGAACCTGCGCCTGGCCGCGCCCAAGGCGACCGACGCCATGCTGTGGGCCGTGCTGGAGGACGCCGCCCTGGCCGACCGGATCCGCGCCGCGCCCGAGGGCCTTGGCGCCTGGCTCGGCGACGACGGCGAGCGGCTGTCGGGCGGCGAACGCCGGCGCCTGGCCCTGGCCCGCGCCTATCTGCGCGAGGCCGCCTGGCTGGTGCTGGACGAGCCCACCGAAGGCCTGGACGCCGCCACCGAGGCCAAGGTGGTCGAACGGCTGGACGCGCGCCTGACCCGCACCGGCCAGGGCCTCGTTTTGGTCAGCCACCGCCCCGCGCCGACGGCGATCTGCGGGCGTCGGGTGGAGATGGGCGCGGGCGACACGAAGCGCGGCGTCCCGGCCGACCTACGCAAAACCCCCGCCTTGACCGGCCTCGAACGGCCGGCGCTATAAGACCCGACCTTCCACGGAGCGCCTTTTCGTCCATGAAGCCGGCCCGGGGCCTGTCCTCGACCCTGTTCAGCGATCCCCACCCGACCGCCTATCTGGCGGCCTTCGCGGCCGTGATGGCGACGGGCGTGGCGCGCCTGTACCTGCCCGAGGCCTTCACCGCGCCCTCATCGTTCCTGCTGTTCGTGCCGGCGGTGCTGGTCAGCGCCGCCCTGGGCGGCCTCGGGCCCGGCGTCTTCGCCACGACCTTCGCCTGGGGCAGCGTCTGGTGGGTGACGCGCGACATCCCGTTCAACCTGGTCAGCGGCATCTGCGCGGCGATCTTCCTGTCGGTCGGCTTCGGCATGGCCGTGGGCGGGGGCTGGTTCCACGCCGCGCGCCGGCGGGCGGCGGCGGTCAACGACCACCTGCGCTCGATCCTCGACACCGTGCCCGACGGGGTGGTGGTCATCGACCGCGACGGCCTGATGACCTCGTTCAACCCCGCCGCCGAGCGGATGTTCGGCTGGCGCGCCGAAGAGGTGCTGGGCCGCAATGTCAGCCTGCTGATGCCCGCCCCGCACGCGGCCGACCACGACGCCTATATCCAGCGCTACCACGCCAGCGGCGACAAGCGGATCATCGGCGTCGGCCGCGTCGTGGTCGGCGCGCGCAAGGACGGCGCGACCTTCCCGATGGAACTGGCGGTCGGCGAGACCCGGGGGCCGACGCCCTCGTACACCGGCTTCATCCGCGACCTGACCGAGACCCAGAAGACCGAGACCCGCCTGCAGGAGCTGCAGAACGAGCTGGTCCACGTGTCGCGCCTGACGGCCATGGGCGAGATGGCCTCGACCCTGGCCCACGAACTGAACCAGCCGCTGTCGGCCATCGCCAACCTCTTGACCGGCTCGCGTCGGCTGATCGACCGGGGCCGCGAGGCCGACCAGACCAAGGTGCGCGACGCCATCGACCGCGCCGCCACCCAGGCCCTGCGGGCCGGCGAGGTCATCCACCGCATGCGCGACTTCGTCCGCAGGGGGGCCAGCGAGCGCGGGCCCGAGAGCCTGTCCAAGCTGATCGAGGAGGCCTCGGCCCTGGCCCTGATCGGCGAGAAGGACCGCCAGGTCGACGTGCGCCTGGCCCTGGATTCCGCCGCCGACGCGGTGTTCGCCGACCGGGTCCAGGTGCAGCAGGTGCTGCTGAACCTGATCCGCAACGGCATCGACGCCATGCATGACGGCGAGACCCGCCGCCGGGCCCTGGTCATCACCACCGAGGTGACCGACGAGGGCTGGTCGCGGGTCAGCGTCGCCGACTCCGGCCCCGGCATCGCCGACGCGGTGCGCGAGCGCCTGTTCCAGCCGTTCATGACCACCAAGCCGCAGGGCATGGGGGTGGGCCTGTCGATCTCGCGCTCGATCATCGAGGCGCATGGCGGCCGCATCTGGGCCGAGGCCAATCCCGGCGGCGGAGCCCTGTTCCGCTTCACCCTGCCGCCCGCCGAACAGCACGCCCACACCGGCGCCCCCAAGGAGACCATCCATGACTGACGCGCCTGTCGCGCACGTGGTCGACGACGACGAGAGCGCCCGCGAGTCGCTGGCCTTCCTGCTGGAGTCGGCCGACTTCGAGGTCGTGGCCTATCCTAGCGCCCCGGCCTTCCTGGAGGCCCTGCCCGGCGCCAAGCCGGGGGTGATCATCACCGACGTGCGCATGCCCGAAATGAGCGGCCAGGAGCTGGTCGCTCGCCTGGCGGCGCTGAAGGTGCGCATGCCGATCGTCATGATCACCGGCCACGGCGACATCCCGATGGCGGTCGAGGCGATGCGCTCGGGGGTCGTGGACTTCATCGAGAAGCCGTTCTCGGACGCCCGCATGCTGGACGCCCTGGAGCGGGCCCTGAAGGCGGCCGAGAGCGCGCCGGTCACCGACGACCAAGCCGCCATCCTGCACCGCCTGGAGACCCTGTCCGAGCGCGAGCGCCAGGTGCTGGACGGCGTCGTCGCCGGCCACGCCAACAAGGTCATCGCCCGCGAGCTGGGCATCAGCCCGCGCACCGTCGAGATCTACCGCGCCAAGCTGATGACCAAGATGCAGGCCGACAACCTGGCGGCCCTGGTGCGGATGACGCTGTCGGCGCGCGGGGGCTGACGGATCCGTTCAGGTGAGGATCTGGGCGAGCCGCTCGCTCAGGGCGTCGCCCAGCAGCGGCTTCTCCACCAGCGACACGCCGCGCACGCCCCGGCGGAGGAAGCGCTGGATGTCGCCGGTCAGGACTATGGTCGGGGCCCCGCCCAGGTCGGGCCAGACCGCCTCGTCGTCGTCGATGATCACCGCCGCCGCGGGCCGGCCGTCCGGACGCTCGGCGACGGCGTAGCCCTCGATCTCCAGCGAGAAGCGCAGGGCCTCGCGCAGGGGCTGGTCGCCGACGAGGAGCAGGATCAGGGGCCGATCGCACATGATCCACAGGATGCGCGCTCGGCGGGCTTTTGCCTTGATCCGGCTCAATCCGGGGGTTGTCCGTAGGGCCGCCTAAGGAGGTTTCCTTAGGAGGGTTTCCCGAATATCCGGCGCGGCGGAAAAGGCGCAAGACCCTAGCAACAAAGGGGTCTTTCCATGCTGTCTCCGATCCGCATCGACACCGTTTCCGCGCTCGACGCCGTGCTGGCCATTCCCGGCGCCTGCCCGCGCTTCTGCCGCGACGAGGAGATCTTCGGCGAGGGCGAAAGCGCCGACTATGTCTACCAGGTGGTGTCGGGCGCGGTGCGCACCCACCGCATCCTGCGCGACGGCCGCCGGCAGATCGACGAGTTCCACTTCGCCGGCGACTATTTCGGCCTGGAGCTGGGCGAGAGCCATCGCGTCACCGCCGAGGCCATGTGCGACGCCAGCATCCGCCTGATCCGCCGGGGCGCGCTCAGCGACTTGGCCGCCCGGCGCGGCGACGCGGCCCGCGCCATCCTGCGCCTGACCGCCGAGGGCCTGCAGCGCAGCCAGGACCACGTGCTGATGCTGGGCCGCCGCTCGGCCATCGAGCGCGTCGCGGGCCTGCTGCTGGACATCGCCCATCGCACCAACGCCTTCGCCGAGCTGGACGTGCCGATGAGCCGCCAGGACATGGCCGACTATCTGGGCCTGACCATCGAGACCGTCTCGCGCACCCTGACCAGCCTGCAGGACGAGGGCCTGATCGCCCTGCCGACCGTCCGCCACGTGGTGCTGAAGGACCGCCGGGCGCTGGAACGGATGACGGCCTAGACTCCCCCCTCGTCCGAGCGCTCCAGCCCCGCGATCGTCGCCTCCTCGCGGGCGCCGCCCTGGCTGACGGCGCGCAGCACGGCCTGGCGCAGGGCGTAGGCCAGCATGGCCGCCAGGATCAGGGCGTTCAGCACGAACGGCCCCCAGCCGATCTTCTCGTAGAGCAGCACGAACAGCGGGGCGACCACGACGTTCAGGCCGTTGATCGCGGCGATGGCCCCGGCCGCGCCCGCCTGGTCCTTGGCGTCCACCGACAGCGAAGCCCCCGCCGTGAAGCCCGGCCGGGCGAAGCCGTAGCCCAGGCTGGCGATGGCGTAGCCGATGGCCACGGCCGCGTAGTCCGGCGCGAAGGCGACGACGATATTGCCCACCGCCGCGCAGCCGACGCCCCAGCGCATCAGGTCGCGCGGGCCCATCCGGAACATGCGGATCAGGCCCCACTGGGCCAGCAGGCCCGCCACGGCGCCGGCCGCCATGGCCAGGGTGATGAAGCCCTGGGCCTTGACCGGCGGCAGGCCCAGCTTGTCGATGATCAGGAAGCCCAGGGTCTGGGTCTGGGCCGTCTGGCACGAGGCCACGAGAAAACCGAAGATCAGGAACGGCTTGAGGCGCGGGTCCTTCCACAGCGCCGCGCCCTCGCCGCGCCAGGGCAGGCCGAACCGCCGGCGGGGCGGGGTGTCGCCGCGTCCGGGAGAAAAGGTCTCGGGCAGGCCGCGCTTGACCACCACCAGCATCACCGCCGCCAGGGCCGCGAAGGCGAACATCGGCCCGGCCAAACCCACGATGGGGAGCACGAACAGCGGGGCCAGCAGCGGCCCCACGACCGTGCCCAGGCCGAAGGCCCCGGCCAGGGTGGCCATGGTCTGGGTGCGCTCCTCGCGGCTGGTGCGCTCGGCCATGTAGGCCTGGGTCGCCGGATTGGCCGCCGAGCCGAAGCCGCCGAACAGCGCCCGGGCCATCAGGAACAGCCCGAAGATCACCATCGGCGGCGCCAGGTGACGCAGGCCCGCCGAGACCACGAGGCCGCACAGGATCATCGACACGCAGAAGCCGGAAAGCCCCAGCATGATCAAAGGCTTGCGACCTCTCAGGTCCGACTGCCGAGCCCAGAACGGAGAGGTCACCGCCCACAGCACGGCCGAGAGGGAGAAGATGCCCGCCACCAGGGCGTCGGGGATGCCGATCTGGCGGCCGATGGCCGGTAGCACCGACAACATGCCGGTGTTCCCCAGGGCGGTCGCCACCGACACGCCGAAGAGGATGGCGAACGGGCCTCGGTGATCCCGGGCTTCCTTGATCTCCCCACTCATCAAACAATCGTTAGAGCTTGAAATCGCCACGCGCAATGTGTCGCGGGTCACAGCGCCGATCGCGATTTCGCGGGAACCTTGGATTAATGATTAAAACGCATGATGCGCCGTCATTCTCGGGGTCGGCTTAAACCAAAATGTTCCAGATCATCGGCATCGTGATGCTCTTCGCCATGGTGTTCGGCAGCTACCTGATGGGTGGCGGCAAGCTGGACGTCATCATCGAAGCCGCCCCGCACGAGCTGATGGCCATCCTCGGCGCGGCCGTCGCCGCCTTCCTGATCTCCAACTCGATGGTGGTCATCAAGGCCACGGCCGGCGGCTTCGGCAAGATCTTCAAGGGCCCCAAGTGGAAGCCCTCCGACTATCGCGACCTGCTGTCCCTGCTGTTCCTGCTGACCAAGACGATGAAGTCCAAGGGCGTCATCGCCCTGGAAAGCCACATCGAAAAGCCGCACGAGAGCACGATCTTCGCCCGCTATCCGAAGGTCACCCACGACCACTTCGCCGTCGACTTCATCTGCGACACCCTGCGGATGATGACCATGAACCTGGAAGATCCCCACCAGGTCGAGGACGCGATGGAGAAGCAGCTCGAGAAGCACCACCACGAGGCGCTGGAGCCGGCCCACGCCCTGCAGAGCATGGCCGACGCCCTGCCCGCCCTGGGCATCGTCGCCGCCGTGCTGGGCGTCATCAAGACCATGGGCTCGATCACCGAGCCGCCGGCCGTCCTGGGCGGCATGATCGGCGGCGCCCTGGTCGGCACCTTCCTGGGCGTGTTCATCGCCTATGGCATCGTCGGCCCGATGGCCACGCGCCTGCAGGCCGTCGTCAACGAGGACGGCGCCTTCTACAAGATCATCCAGTCGGTCCTGGTCGCCCACCTGCACGGCAACGCCGCCCAGATCTCGGTCGAGATCGGCCGCGGCAACGTCCCCTCGCCCTCGCAGCCCAGCTTCGCCGAGCTGGAAGAGGCGCTGTCGCAGATCCCGCCCGAATAGGTCCGGGTCCCGAGGGATGGCGCCGGCGCGCGAGGTTAGCGCCTCGTAACTTGCGCGCGCTGTCGAACCGGTATTCCTTTCGCGCAACGCCGTCGCCCACAAGGCGATCGCATCCGTCGCTAGGGAAATCCGATGAACACCACCATGCTCCGCAAACTCCTGATCGCCGGCGTGGCCGTCTCGGCCCTGTCGCTGGCCGCCTGCGGCGGCAAGCATGAAGAGGCCTCGGGCGACGACGCGGCCGCCAAGGCCGCCGCCGCCGACGCCAGCACCGTGACCGACGCCGCCTCGGCCAAGGACCAGGCCGCCGCCGACGCCAACAAGGCCGCCGCCGACGCCGCCGCCGCCCCGGCCGATCCCGCCGACACCGCCGCCGCCCAGACCGCCGCCGACGCGGCCGCCACCGGCGCGACCAGCGCTCCGGCCGACGCGCCGAAGCCGGAAGAGAAGAAGGCGGCGCACTAAGCGCCCGCGACTTCGCCACGAGATCGAAGGGCCGCCCCCTCCAGGGCGGCCCTTTTTCGTTGACGCCCGCCGCCCGCCGGCGCTCTAGCAGGCCGATGGATCCCACCGCTCCCTCCCCCCTCGTCTGGCGCGAGGACGGCCTGCCGCAGTCCAGCCTGTACGGCGACGTCTACTTCTCCAGCGTCGACGGCCTGGCCGAGACGCGGGCGGTGTTCCTGGCCGGCTGCGGCCTGCCGGAACGGTTCACAGAGCAACGGGACTTGGTGGTCGGCGAACTGGGCTTCGGCTCGGGCCTGAACATCGCCGCCCTGCTGGACCTGTGGCGGCGCAAGAAACCGGAAGGCGGCCGGCTCCACATCTTCTCGATCGAGGCCCATCCGCTGGCGCGCGACGAGGCCGCGCGGATCCTGGCCCACTGGCCCGAGCTGGGCGCGGCGGCCCAGGTGCTGCTGGACCACTGGCCCGGCCGCGCGCGGGGCTTCCACCGCGTCGACCTGCCCGGCTTCGACGCCGTGCTCGATCTCGCCGTCATGGACGTGGTCGAGGCGCTGGAGGCCTGGGAGGGCGCGGCCGACGCCTGGTTCCTGGACGGCTTCTCGCCCGCCCTCAACCCGGCCATGTGGCGCGACGAGGTGCTGGCCGCCGTGGCGAAACGCTCGGCTCCCGGCGCCCGCGCGGCGACCTTCACCGTGGCCGGCGCCGTGCGGCGCGGCCTGCAGGCCGCCGGCTTCGAGGTCGCCAAGCGCCCCGGCTTCGGCCGCAAGCGCGAGCGGCTGGAGGCGTGGCTGCCGGATGGTCGCGAGGTCCCGCCCCGCCCCGAAAGCCTAGCCGTCATCGGCGGCGGGATCGCCGGCGCGGCCCTGGCCCGCGCCGCGCGCGCCGAGGGCCTGGCGGTCACCGTCATCGACGATCCGCACGGGGTCGCCGCCTCGGGCAATCCGGCCGGCCTGGTCACCCCCGCCCTCGACGCCGGCGGCGGCCCGCGCGCGGCGCTGTACGCCCAGGCCTTCGCCCGCGCCGTCCAGCTGTACGCGGCCATGCCCGAGGTGATCGTCGCCCGCGAAGTGCTGCAGCTGCCCCAGACCGAGCGCGACCCGGCCCGCTTCGCCACCGTCGCCGGCCAGGACCTGTTCGAGCCCGGGACCATGGCCGTGACCGACGCCTCGGCCCTGGCCATGCGCGCGGCCCTGGTGGTCGAGCCGCCGGCGATCACCGCCGCCTGGTCCGGTGCGGTCGTCCGCCGCCGCGTCGCCCGACTGGAGCGCGATGCAGAGGGTTGGCGCCTTCTGGATGAGGCCGGCGACCTGATCGTCCGCGCCGATCGCGTGGCCCTGGCCGGCGGGGCGGACAGCGCCGGCCTGGCCCCCGACCTTGCCCTGAGCCCTGTGCGCGGCCAGGCCAGCTGGACTGACGGCGTCTCGACCCGACCCACGGCGTTCGGCGGCTATGCGGTTCCCACCCGCGCGGGCGTGCTGTTCGGCGCCACCCACGACCGGGGCCAGACCGCCATCGACGTCCGGCCCGAGGACCACGACCGCAACCTGGCGACCCTGGCCAAGGGCTTGCCGGACTTGGCCAAGCAGCTTTCGGGACGAACCTTCGAGGGCCGCGCGGCGGTGCGGGCGACCACGTCGGACCGCCTGCCGCTGGCCGGCGTCCGTGCGGACGGCGTGCTGGTTCTGACGGGGCTGGGCTCGCGCGGCCTGTGCCTGGCGCCGCTGCTGGCCGAGCATCTGGTGGCCAGGGCGTTGGGCGTCCCCTCGCCGCTGCCGCGCCAATTGTCGCACCTGGTCGAATCGGCCCGTTTCGACTCGCGCGCCCCCGGCGTCGGCGTATAATCGAACGCGGTTATCGGAGCGTCCTTGGCGGCCCCTTCCGCCTTGGCGTCACCAACCCACGCCAGGCCAGCGCCCCTTCAAGCCGGCCGCGTGACGGCGGTCCTCCGCCCTCTTGGCCCGCCGGAATTGGACGCTCCCGACGCCCCATCGGGAGCGTCTTTTCGTTGGACCTCCCCTCACGCGGGGAGGTGGCCCGACGCCCCATCGGGAGTGTCTTTTCGTTGGACCCTCCCCGCACG
Organism: Caulobacter segnis; assembly: GCF_019931575.1. Lineage (NCBI taxonomy): Bacteria > Pseudomonadati > Pseudomonadota > Alphaproteobacteria > Caulobacterales > Caulobacteraceae > Caulobacter > Caulobacter segnis. Next base: position 4,221,053 of record NZ_CP082923.1, read on the forward strand.
CGGAGAGGTGGCCCGACGCCGCATCGAGAGCGTCTTTTCGTTGGGCCGTCCCGGGAAACAGACCCCCACAAAAGGCTAGGGGGCCGACCCTAAGGCCGACCCCCAATCACCCCACCAATTTAGTTTCTTATTTTTAGAAGTTGATCGACACCGTCGAGCGGCGGTTCAGCGGTTCCTTCACGCCATCGCCGGTAGCGACGGCCGGAGCGCTTTCACCCTTCCAGTCGACCGACAGCGCCGTGGCGTTGACGCCCAGGCTGACCAGACCGTCGGCCACCGCCTTGGCGCGGCGTTCCGAGAGCTTCTGGTTGTACTTGTCCGAACCCGAGGTGTCGGTGTGACCCGTCACCACGATCTTCGAAGCGCCGCCGCCCTTGGCGTATTCAGCCGCTTGCTGGACCACGGCCTGGGCTTCCGGCGTCAGCACGTACTGATCGAACGGGAAGTAGACCACGAATTCGCGGGCCTCGTAGGCCGGCGCGGCCGGAGGCGGCGGCGGGGGCGGAGGAGCCGGCTCGGGCGGAGGCGGCGGGGGCGGCGGGGGCGGCGGCGGGGGCGGCGGGGGCGGCGGCGACCCGAAGGTGTAGCGCAGACCCAGGGTCACCGAGGTGTCCTTGTACTTGCCCGAGAAGGTGCCGACGTCGGTGATCGAGCCACCGGCCGGACCGGCGTTCTGCGTGACCGAACCCCAGTCGAGCTTCTTGGTCTCGAGGTAGCGGCCGGTCAGGTCCAGCGACCAGTTGGTGGCGAAGTTCCAGCCCAGGCCGACGATGCCCTGATAGGCGAACGCCTGGTCGACGTCATCGAAGCTGGTGTTCTGGAAGCGCGCCGCGCCGGTCGGAACACCCGACAGCTGGCCATAGACCTTGTTATGCACCCAGGCCGTACCGGCGCCGACGCCGACGAACGGGTTCAGGGCGGAGTTGGGCGCGAAGTCGTAGATGACGTTGGCCATCAAGGTCGAGGCCTTGAACTTGCCCACCGGCTCGCCGCAGTCGGGCGAGGCGGCCGAACGGCCGACGCCGGCGGTGCAGAGGCCGATCGGCTGGGCGCCGGACAGGCCCGCGCCGTGCACGCCCTTGATGTCGCTGGGGCGGTAGCCGTATTCGGCTTCCACACGCCAATTCGGAGTGAACTTGTAGCCCAGGCGGCCGAACGCGGCCCAATCGTGGTCGCTGCCGAAATTCCACTGATAGCCGTTGGAGGACGTCGCCTTGACGTCCTTGGGCTCGTGGTAACCGGCGTCCGCCGCGACGTAGAAGCCGCTCGTGGCGCTTTGGGCCAGAGCGCCCGAGGCGGCGCTTAGCGCAACCGCCGCGACGCCAACCAGCAAACGCATTCTCATCTCAATACCCTCTCAACAGAATGTCGCGGGCCCGACATGTCCCCGGGACCCAGCACGACAAACGCGCCATGTTCGAAATTAGGTGTGGCCCGCGCGCCACAGCGGCGCCCTTTTGCGAAAATTAAGGCGTCGTCCGCCATCATCCGGCAGCGCTTAGCTTGGCCAAAAACCTGCGCCTACTTGTCGCAAATAGCGGAGATTGCAGGAGAAATCAGTGAGGCCCATACTCTCGATCAAAGGCGCGTGGAGTATCGCCGTGAGCATTGAACCGTTTCCTCTGGCGTCTGACGATTCCGCGTCGATCTCGGGCGGCGAGACGCCCAACGCCTTCGTCAACGCCGACTCCCGCACGGGTGTCGTGGCCGGCAAGACCAGCCTGACCGTCGCCCAGGCGGCCTCGCAGCTGCTGCGCGGCGAGCCCGGCTGGTCGGCCGCGCTGAACACGGCCTTCACGGTGACCTACGCGTTCCGCGAGACCGCGCCGACGACCATGCCCAGCGACACCGGCGGCTTCTCGCAATTCTCCGCCGCCCAGATCCTCCAGGCCGAGAAGGCGCTGCAGGCCTGGTCGGACGTGGCCAACATCACCTTCGTCCGGGTCGGCGAGGGAACCACGGGCGTCGGCGCCTACAGCAACAGCGCCGCGATCCTGTTCGGCAACTACAGCTCTGGGGAGTCCGGCGCGGCGGCCTTCGCCTACTATCCGGGCAACATCGCGGCCAGCAGCATCTCCGGCGACGTCTGGATCAATTCCAGCCTCAGCTACAACGCCAACCCGACGGCCACCAACTACGGCGGCATGGTGCTGGTCCACGAGCTGGGCCACGCGATCGGCCTGGCCCACCCGGCCGACTACGACGCCGAGGCCAACACCACCCTGACCTACGCCGCCGACGCCGGCTATTACGAGGACAGCCGCCAGTACACGGTGATGTCCTATTTCAGCGAGAGCAACACCGGCGGTTCGTTCGGCGGCGTCTACGCCTCGGCCCCGCTGCTGGACGACATCGCCGCGGCCCAGCTGGCCTATGGCGCAAACATGACCACGCGCACGGGCGATACGGTCTACGGCTTCAACTCCAACGCCGGCCGCGACGTGTTCAGCGCCACGACCGCGTCGACCAAGCTGGTCTTCGCCGTCTGGGACGCGGGCGGGACCGACACCTTCGACTTCTCCGGCTACAAGGTCGCCCAGACCATCGACCTGCGCTCGGGCTACTTCTCCAGCGTCGGCGGCTCGACCGGCAATGTCACCATCGCCATGGGCGCGACCGTCGAGAACGCCATCGGCGGCACGGCGGCCGACACCATCAACGGCAACGCCGTCGCCAACCGCGTCACCGGCGGCCAGGGCAACGACGTGATGGACGGGGGCGCGGGCCTGGACACCGCCATCTATGTCGGCAAGTTCGCCAGCTACGCCATCAGCGCCAAGAGCGACGGCGGCTGGTCGATCAAGGACAACGCCGGGACCGACGGCACCGACAGCGTGATCAACATCGAGACCCTGGCCTTCTCGGACCGCACGGCCTGGCTCGTCGACAGCCGCGTCGCCGCCGCCATGACCAGCGTCCTGCGCCTGAACGCCCTCAATGTCAGCGCCGAGGCGACGACCAAGAGCCTGGCGACCGCCATGGCCTCGGGGACCAGCTACACGGACGCCATCACCCTGGTGACCAAGGCGGCGATCTCGACCAGCGCCGTGGCGGTGCTGTCCTACCAGTTCTTCACCGGCAAGACGCCCGGCGCGGCCGGCATGGACTACCTGGTCAATCCGGAAGGCGTGAACGGCAACAACCTCAACAGCGCCTACTACCAGTCGTTCAACATCGAGAACCGCTACATCAACTTCGCGGTCAACCTGGGCAAGGTGGGCGAGGGCAAGGACGCCTTCGCGGCGACCTACGGCGCCCTGTCGCTGTTCGAGGCCACGCGGAAGGCCTATGCGACGATCTTCGGCCTGAACCCGACGGACGAGAAGGTGCACGCCCTGATCGACGGGCGCGCCGACTACTTCGCCATCTATGGCGGCGACGGGGTCAACGGCCAGGGGACCAAGGCGGCCATGGTCGGCTGGCTGATGGCCGAGGCCGAGAAGGCCGACGTCGGCGTCTACGCCAAGTCCGCCGACGCCCTCTTCGCCGACCAGGTCACGCACAATGTCTATGGCGTCGACCTGATCGGGACCTACGCCAAGCCGGAATACAACCTGACCTGAGGCCCCCTCCCCGGACCTAGTTCAGCAAGCTCGCCCGCCGGCTGTAGGCCAGGTAGACGATCAGGCCGATCACGTTCCAGACCAGGAAGCGGATCAGCGTGCCCATCGGCAGGCTGGCCATGAAGTAGAGGCAGCCGACCACCGCCAGGGGCGCGACGACCCAGGCCGCCGGGCAGCGGAACAGCCGCGGCAGGTCGGGCCGGCGCACGCGCAGAACCATCAGGCACACCGCCACGCAGATGAAGGCCAGCAGGGTGCCGGCGTTGGACAGCTCGGCGATCTGGTCCAGCGGCAGGAAGCCGCCCACCACCGCCACCACCGCGCCGGTGATCAGGGTCAGGGTGACCGGGGCCCCGCTCTTGGCGTGCAGCTTGCCCAGGCCGCGCGGCAGCAGGCCGTCGCGGGCCATGACGAAGAACACCCGCGTCTGGCCGAACATCATCACCAGGATGACGCTGGGCAGGGCGATGATCGCGGCCGCGGCGATGCCGAAGGCGGCGGCCGGATGGCCCAGACCGCGCAGGATGAAGGCCAGCGGCTCGCCCGAGCGGGCGAACTCGGCATAGGGCCAGGCCCCGACCGCGCAGGCGGCGACGATCATGTAGATGATGGTGCAGATGATCATCGAACCGATGATGCCGATGGTCAGGTCGCGCTTGGGGTTCTTGACCTCCTCGGCCGAGGTCGACACCGCGTCGAAGCCGAAGAAGGCGAAGAACACGATGGCGGCGGCGGCCATCACCCCGCGCGGATGGCCGCCCTCGGTGTGGGCCGCGAAGCCGTAGGGCATGAACGGCGTGAAGTTCTGGCCCTTGATGGCCGTGAAGGTCAGGGCGACGAACACCGCCAGGGCGACGATCTTGATGACCACCAGGAAGATGTTCAGCGTGGCGCTCTCGCGCGCGCCCTTGGCCAGCATGGCGGTGATCGCCACGGTGATCAGCACGGCCGGCAGGTTGATGATCCCGCCGGCGTGGGGTCCGGCCAGGATCTCGGGCGGCAGGGTGATCCCCGCGCTCTTGAGCAGCCCGACCATATAGCCTGACCAGCCGACCGCCACGGCCGCGCAGGTGACGGCGTATTCCAGCACCAGGCTCCAGCCGACGATCCAGGCCAGGCCCTCGCCCAGCACCGCATAGGCATAGGTGTAGGCGCTGCCGGCCGCCGGGATCAGGGTCGCGACCTCGGCATAGGCCAGGGCGGCGAACACGCACAGCACCCCGCAGGCGGCGAAGGCCAGGATCACCGCCGGCCCGGCCCGCTCGGCGCCGATGCCGGTCAGGGTGTAGATCCCCGTACCGATGATCGCCCCGATGCCCAGGGCCAGCAGGTGCGGCCAGGACAGGGTCGGCTTCAGCCGGCGATCGGCCTCCACCGCGACGATCGCGTCGAGCGCCTTGCGGCGGGTCCAGAAACTCATGTGATCTCCCCCAGAACTCTAATGGTCGGCCCGCGGTCAGGCCTCGCCGAACGGCGCGTCGATCGAGGGCGAGGGCTCGGTGAACCAGGCCGCGCCGTCCTCGGTGACATGGAAATGGTCCTCGAGCCGCACGCCGAAGCGGTCGGGCAGCACGATCATCGGCTCGTTGGAAAAGCACATGCCGGGCGCCAACGGCGTGCGGTCGCCGCGCACCAGATAGGGCCCCTCGTGGATCGACAGGCCAATGCCGTGGCCGGTGCGGTGCGGCAGGCCCGGCAGGGCGTAGTCGGGACCCAGGCCGTGGCGCTCCAGCACCTGGCGGGCGGTCTGGTCGATCACCTCGCACGGCACGCCCGGGCGCACGGCGGCGAAGGCGGCGGCCTGGGCCTCGTGCTCGATGTCCCAGATCCGGCGATGCTCGTCGCCCGGCGCGCCGAAGACATAGGTGCGGGTGATGTCGGCGTTGTAGCCCTCGACCTGGCAGCCGGTGTCGATCAAGACGAGGTCGCCCTCGCCCAGGGTCTGGTCGCCGGGCAGGCCGTGCGGATAGGCGGTGGCCAGGCCGAACTGCACCGCGCAGAAGGTCGAGCCGCCGTCGGCGCCCGCCGCGCGGTGGGCCGTGTCGATGAACCGCTTGACCGCGCTGGCGGTGATCCCCGGCGCCAGGATCGCCCCGGCCCGGCGGTGGACGTCCAGGGTGATGGCCTTGGCGTAGCGCATGAGGGCCAGCTCGGCCGGCGACTTCACGCCCCGGCAGCCGTCGATCACCGGGGTGGCGTCGATCGCCTTCAGGGACGGCGCGGCCTTGCCCAGGGCGCTGAACAGGGAGAACGGCGCGGCCGGATCCAGGGCCAGGGTTCCGGCGCCGACTTCCGACAGGGCGCGGCCCACCAGGACGGCGGGATCCTCGTGTTCCTGCCACAGGCGGATGTCGGCCTCGATCTTCAGGTCGGCTTGCAGCGAGCCCAGTTCGAAGCCGGGACAGATCATGATCGGCCGTCCCCGCAGGGGCAGCAGCAGGGCCACCAGGCGCTCGGTCGCGCCCCAAGGCACGCCGGTGAAGTAGCGCAGGCTGGCGCCGGCCCCGACCAGCAGGGCCTCGCCGCCCAGGGCGGCGGTCAGGCTTCGCGCCCGCTCCAGCCGCGCCCCGTACTCGGCGACCGTGATGGCCGGCGGACGCCCCGGGCGGGGCGAAAGGCCCGCCAGTTGCAGGTCCATGGTCGAACCGCCGACGCCCAGGGTCATGCGTTGCTCCTCGTGTTCCATCCGCGCTCGAACCGGGCCAGGTCGAACGGCGCCAGGTCGGTGGCCGGGGCCGCGCCGCCCACCAGGGCCGCGACCCGCTCACCGGTCGTCGCCGCCAGGGTCAGCCCCAGATGCTGGTGGCCGAACGCATAGTAAAGATTGTCGACCCGCCGGCTGGCGCCGATGGCCGGAAGATAGTCGGGCAAGGTCGGCCGGGCGCCCATCCATTCGGCGACAGGGCCCTCCAGGCTCACGTCCAGCTCGGACAGATGCCGCCGCAGGCGGGCCCACTTGCGCGGATCGGCGGGCGAGGCTTCGCGGCCGAACTCGACGAAGCTGGCGGCCCGCAGGCGGTCGCCGAAGCGGGTCAGGATCAGCGAGCGGTCCTCGAACACCACCGGCGGCAGGTCGTCCCAATGGTCCGCGCCGCCCTCGAGGTGATAGCCGCGCTCGGCGATGATCGGCGCGACATGGCCCAGGCCCCGCATCAGCGCGCCGGACCCGACGCCGCCGGCGACCAGCACCCGCTCGGGCGCCAACTGCTGGCCGTCAGAGAGTTCGGCGACCACGCGACCGTCGACATTCGCCAAACGCCGGACCTGGCCGACTCGCCGCCGGCCGCCGGCCGCATCGAAGGCCTCGTCCAGCAGGCGCAGGACCAAGGCCGGATCGCTGACCTGGCCGGTGTTCTGGAAGGCGACCCCGCCCGCGATCGCCGGCTGGATCAGCTGCTCCAGGCGCGCCTTGGTCGGCTCGGCCAGGGGCGCCAGCCGGGCCTGGCCGATGTCGGCGGCTTCCCAGGCGGCGCGTCCGGCGCGGGCGCTGGCGGCGCTTTCCCAGACCACGACATGGCCGCGTTCGATCAGAAGGTCGGGGCGGCCCAGGCTCTCGGCCAAGCGCCGCCAGGCCGGCAGGGCGTTCTTGAGCAAGCCGCTCAGGGCCCGCTGTCCGTGCGCCGCGCCGTCAGCCGTCGAGGCCGCCACGAAACGGGCCGCCCATGGCCCCCAGGCGCCGATGTCCGCGAGACGGAAATCCAGGGCTCCGCCCAGGGCGAACAGCCGGCGGAAGGCCGAGGCCAGGGCGGCTGGCGAGGCCAGGGGCGCGACCTGCTCGGTGGCGATGTGGCCGGCGTTCCCGTACGAGGCCGGACGGGCCGACCCTTGCGGGTCCAGCAAGGTCACGGACTCTCCGGCGCGGCGCAGCGCCAGGGCGCAGGCCTTGCCGACCACGCCACCCCCGATCACCAAGGTTCCCGACATCCTGTCCACCCAGGCTTTACCTCCGCCGCTCCATTTCGTATACAGTATCCGAAGCAGCCGGAGGTGCAAGGCGTATGAGTTCCATGAATTGGTCGGGCGTGTTCCCGGCCGCGACGACCCAGTTCAACCCTGATCTGTCCATCGACATCGACGCCAGCCAGCAGGTGCTGGACGCCTTGATCCGAGATGGCGTGCACGGTCTCGTGGTGCTGGGCACCTGCGGCGAGAACAACTCCCTGGAAGCCGACGAGAAGCGCACGCTGCTGAAGGCCGCCGTCGAGGTGGTGGCCGGCCGCGTGCCGATCATCGTCGGCGTCTCGGAGCTGACCACGACCCGCGCCGCGGCCTTCGCCAAGGACGCCGAGACCCTGGGCGCCAACGCCCTGATGGCCCTGCCGGCCATGGTCTACGTGCCCACCGAGGCCGAGCTGGAAGCCCACTTCCGCACGGTCGCCCAGGCGTCCAGCCTGCCGATCATGCTGTACAACAACCCGCCGGCCTATCGCGCCGCCATCACCCTGGGGGTGCTGAGCCGCCTGGCCGACGAGCCGACCATCGTGGCGGTCAAGGAGAGCGCGCCCGACACGCGTCGCTTCACCGACCTGGCCCGCACGTTCGGCGATCGCTTCATCCTGATGGCCGGCCTCGACGACGTCGCGCTGGAAGGCCTGATGCTGGGCGCCCGGGGCTGGATCTCGGGCCTGACCAGCGCCTTCCCGCAGGAGTCGGTGGCCCTGGTGGCCGCCTTCGATCGCGGCGACCTGGAAGAGGCGCGCCGCATCTATCGCTGGTTCATGCCGCTGCTGCACCTGGACGCCGAACACGACCTGGTCCAGTCGATCAAGCTGGCCGAGACGATCATGGGCCGTGGGACCGAATATGTGCGCATGCCGCGTCAGCCCCTGGCCGGCGACCGCCGCGCCCAGGTCATCGCCATGGTCGAGGAAGCCGCCGCCACCCGGCCGCAGCTGACCCCGGCCGCTGCCGCCTAAGAAGCTACAGAGGAAGTCCATGCGTCACACGTTCTTCTGCGTCGACGGCCACACCGCCGGCAATCCGGTGCGTCTGGTGGCCGGCGGCGCGCCGCTGCTCCGCGGCGACACGATGAGCGCCCGACGCCAGGACTTCCTCGCCCGCTTCGACTGGATCCGCACCGGCCTGATGTTCGAGCCGCGCGGCCACGACATGATGTCGGGCGGGTTCCTGTATCCGCCGACCCAGGCCGACTGCGACGCCGGCATCCTGTTCATCGAGACCAGCGGCTGCCTGCCGATGTGCGGCCACGGCACGATCGGCATCGTCACCTTCGCCCTGGAGAACGGCCTGGTCACCCCGCGCGAGCCGGGCAAGCTGCGGCTGGAGGTCCCGGCCGGGGTCATCGACATCGCCTACCAGACCTCGGGCGACCGGGTCACGGCCGTGAAGATCCGCAACGTCCCGGCCTATCTGGCCAAGGAAGGGATCGCGATCGACGTGCCCGGCTTCGGCCCGCTCAGCATCGACGTCTCGTACGGCGGCAACTTCTACGCCATCGTCGAACCGCAAGGACCCTACGCGGGCATCGACGCCCTGGGCGCGGCCGAGATCCTGCGCCTCAGCCCGATCATCCGCACGCTGGTCCGCGAGGCCTACGAGCCGGTCCATCCGCTGGACCCGACCATTCGCGGGGTCAGCCACGTGCTGTGGGCCGACGCGCCCCGAGCCGCGGACGCCGACGGCCGCAACGCGGTGTTCTACGGCGACCGCGCCATCGACCGCAGCCCCTGCGGCACCGGCACCTCGGCCCGCCTGGCCCACCTGGCCGCCAAGGGCAAGCTCAAGGTCGGCGACGCGTTCGTCCATGAAAGCATCATCGGCAGCCGCTTCATCGGTCGCGTCGAGGCCGAAACCGAACTGGCCGGACAGAAGGCCATCATCCCCTCGATCGAGGGCTCGGCGATCGCCACGGGGCACAATATCCTCTGGATCGACCGCGCGGATGCATTCTGGGCGGGCTTTCAGGTGATCTAGACTCCCGCCGCCCGGTGGGTGACGGTATACGATAACGCCTCCCTCGACCGTGGAGGGCCGTCTTCCGCCCGCCCAAGAGACTCATTCCGCGCCTATGAACATCGTCGTCCGCTCGCTGTCCGACCAGACCTACGAGATCGTCCGCCGCCGCATCCTGGTGGGGGCGATGCAGCCCGGGGCCGCCGTACGCCAGGACGTCATCGCCGCCGAGCTGGGCGTCAGCAAGATTCCGCTGCGCGAGGCGCTGGGCCGGCTGGAGCAGGACGGCCTGCTGAAGTCCTATCCCAATCGCGGCTACGTGGTGCGCGACCTGTCCACCGACGAGGCCAGCGAGGTCTTCGCCCTGCGCCTGAAGCTGGAGCCCGGTGCGGTCGCCGACGCCTGCGTCCGCGCCACGCCCGGGGACCACGCCGACGCCGAAAAGGCCCTGGCCGCCCTGGAGGCCGAGCTGGCCAAGCCCGACGGCGACCATGTCAGCCTGAACCGCGCCTTCCACCTGGCCCTGATGCGGCCGGGCGGCCACATCACCTTCCAGCTGATGGAGCGCCTGCAGATCCTGGCCGAGCGCTATGTGCGGGTGCATCTGGAGCCCAACGGCCGCGACGAGCGGGCCAGCCGCGAGCACCGCGAGATCCTGGACGCCTGGATCCGGGGCGACGCCAAGACCGTCGAGGCCCTGACCGCCAACCACATCCGCGGCACCCTGTCGGACCTGAAGCAGCAACTGGCGGGCTGAGGGGCTCTACCGCCCCCTCGCCTTCAGCAGCACCGCGCCCTGCGGCGGCACGACGAAGCTGGTCCGCGTCGCCGCCAGGTCCGCGCCGGCCCACACGTCCCGCACGCCCTCCAGCGAGGCAAAGCCCGCATCGGCCGCCGAGACGGCGATGGTCGCTGGCGCGTCGCCGCGGTTGAACAGGGCCAGGGCCACCGCGCCGTCGGCCAGCGGCTTCTTCCAGACCTCGGTCGTCCCCTCGCGCCGCGCCGCCTGGCCCTGGACGCCCAGGGCATCCTGGTCCACCGCGATCACCTCGCGGTTGGTCAGGAGCTTCAGCACCTCGGGGCTGGTCTGGCGCAGGTCGTGGCCCATCATCAGCGGCGCCGCCGACATGGCCCACAGGGTCATGTGGGTGACATAGGCGTCGTGGCTCATGCCGCCGTTGCCGATCTCCAGCATGTCCGGATCGTTCCAGCCGCCGGGGCCGGCGTGCTCGGCCTTGCCGTTCTTGTCGAAGCCGATCTTGGCCATGGTCGGATAGTCGTCGGTGATGTCGCCCGTCGTGCGCCACAGGTGGCCGCCGACCTCGCGCCCCCAGGCCCCGACGTCGAAGCGCCCGTACTCGCACAGCGAATAGACGATCGGCCGCCCCGTCGCCCGCAGCGCCGCGCCCATCTCGTAATAGGTGCGCCGGACCTTGTCGGCGTCGTCGTAGAACCACTCGCCCGAGCACAGGTCGTATTTCAGATAGTCGACGCCCCAGCTGGCGAACGTCTTCGCGTCCTGCTGGACGTGGCCGTAGCTGCCCTCGTAGCCGGCGCAGGTCCGGGGCCCCGGGGCGCTGTAGATGCCCAGCTTCAGGCCGCGCGCGTGGACGTAGTCGGCCAGGGCCTTCATGTCCGGGAACTTGGCGTTGGGGCGCAAGCTCCCGTCCGAGCCACGCGCCCCCTGCCAGCCGTCGTCGATATTGACGTGGATGTAGCCGGCGTCGCGCAGGCCGGTGGCGACCAGGGCGTCGGCCATGGCGCGGACGGTCTTGTCGTCGATGTTCTCGGCGAACTTGTTCCAGCTGCTCCAGCCCATCGGCGGGGTGCGCGCCTGGCCGTCGGGGGCCAGGGTCCCCAGCGGCGGCAGGGTCGTGGGCTTGAAGGCGCGGGCCTTGGCGTCCTTGGCCGTTCCGCGCCGGCCGGTCTGCTCGGCGTGGGCGTACCAGATGTCCCCGGCCAGCTTCAGGGCCTGGCCGTCCAGCACCGCCGTCCACTGGCGGGTGGCGTGGGCCTTGTCGTTGAGATTGCGCAGTTCGAAGGTCGCCTGGCCGTCCTTGACGACCAGGTTCTGCATCTCCATCGCCCCGTACCAGGCCGTGGTCACCACGCCCTTGGGCTTGCCGCCCTGGCTGGTCAGCTGGACCATGGTGACGCCCGGATAGGACGGCGCCTTGTCGAACAGCCAGACGCCATCGAGCGGGGTCGCGGCCTGGGCCGGCGCGGCGGCCATGACCATGGCCCCCAGGGAAAGCGTCATCAGGCCGCGCAGCATGGCGTGTCTCCGTTCAGGCATCAGGGTTTGGCGTCGCAGGGCGGCGCGATCGAGGTTGAGACGCGAACGGGCTGGACCTTCGGGGCCAGGACCTCCCACTCCTGCACGGCCACGCCGGCGCCGGCGGTCTCGAACACGGCGCGCACGCAGCGGGTGGTCACCGGCGCGAAGCGGGCCGACTGGAAGGCGTCGACGCCGGTTCCGAAGCCCCGGGGATCGCGCACCGGCGTCCAGCCGTCGTTCCAGTATTCCATCCGCCAGGCCTTGGGCGCGGCGACCCCGGCCGACGGATCGGCCCAGAAGCGCATGCGCGCGCCGTCCAGGGTCACCGGCTTGTCGAAGCGGTACTCCAGCCACTGCTGGGTCGGGCCGGGCTCGGCGGCCCACAGGTCGGGCGGCAAGGGCGTCGGCCGCACGATCCCGTCGTTCAGCGCCTTGATCCAGTATCGCACCGGGATCGAGACGTTCGAGGCCGTCGCGGTCGCTCGGCCGGCGATGTCGCGGCTGGGCGGGGGCGGCGGCGCGGGCCGCCGGGTCGGGATCACGGGCAGGATGGTCGGCGGGCTGACCTTGTCGTCGAAGGCCATCGGGTCGATCGCCACGCTGCGCCGGAAGTGGCCGCCCCCGATAGCGTCGGCGGTGTGATAGGCCAGCCACCACCGCCCCTTGAATTCGACTGCGCCCGCGTGGGAGGTGGTCGAGGACACGGGCTTGAGGATCACCCCGCGATAGGTCCAGGGCCCCAGCGGCGAGGTCGCCGTCCCATAGGCGATGCAGGCGTGATAGAGCGCCGGCGTGCAGTCCGTCCCCACCTTGTTGCCGGCATAGAGCAGGTAGTAGACGCCCTTGCGCTTCATCAGCCACGGGGCCTCGAAGAAGCCATCCAGGCCGGTGATCGTCTGTTCCGGCCCCTTGGGCGTGACCATGTCGGCGGCCAGCTCCAGGCCGCGCAGCCGCCCGAACGTGCCCCAGTAGATATAGACCCGGCCGTCGTCGTCGATCAGCACCGTCGGGTCGATGTTCTGGATGGTGTTGGGCTCCGGAACCGCCTGCGAGATGATCGGTCCGGCCGGATGGGCGTCGGTCCACGGGCCGTTGGGCGCGTCGGCGACGGCCACGCCGATGGCGAACCGGTCCTTGCTCTGATCGGCCTTCTGCAGCACCGGCGCATAGAGCCAGAACCGCCCGTCGCGTCCCTGGACGATCTGGCCGGCATAGGCGCGGCCGGGCTCGGCCCAGGCGAACACCGCCTCGGGCCGGGCGATGGCGGGGTAGTGCGTCCAGTCGCCGGACGCGGGGTCCTTGGTCGCCAGCGCCTGCCACTCGTTCATGATGAAGTCGTCGACGTCCGGCGCGGCCTCGTCGCGGCCGGCCAGGATCCACAGGGTGTCGCCGACCACCACCGGCGCGGGATCGGTCGAGTAGGAACGGCCGTCCGCCAGGATAGGGTTGCCCGGCGCGTGGATCGCGACGGGCGGGGCCTCACTCCACATCGGGATAGGGGCCCTTGCCGCCGTCGGCGATCAGCTGGTCGACGCGGGCGTCGATGACCGGCAGCGGCACCGAGCCCAGCTCAAGCACCGCGTCGTGGAAGGCGCGGATGTTGAACTTCGGCCCCAGCGCCTTCTCGGCCCGATGGCGGGCGTCCACGAAGGCCAGCATGCCCATGTAGTAGGACAGGGCCTGGCCCGGCCAGGCGATGTAGCGGTCGACCTCGGTCTGGATCTCGTGGTCGGCCATGGCGGTGTTGTCGTGCAGGTATTTCTGGGCCTGCTCGCGGGTCCAGCCCTTGGTGTGCAGGCCGGTGTCGACCACCAGCCGCGCGGCCCGCCACATCTGGTAGCTGAGCATGCCGAAGCGGTCGTAGGGCGTGTCGTACAGGCCCATGTCCTCGCCCAGCGCCTCGCTGTACAGCGCCCAGCCCTCGCCATAGGCCGACAGGTAGGTGTCGCGGCGATAGGCCGGCAGACCCTTGTTCTCGGCGGCCAGCGGCATTTGGAAGGCGTGGCCCGGCGCGCTCTCGTGCAGGGTCAGGGCCATCTGCGAGTACAGCGGCCGGGACGGCAGGTTGTAGGTGTTGACCAGGTAGATCCCCGGCCCGCCGCGCCCGCCGGTGTAGAACGGCGCGATCTCGTCCGGCACCGGGCGAATGGCGAAGCGGCTGCGCGGCAGGCGGCCGAACCATTGCGAGGCCACGCCGTCGAAACGCTTGGCGTTCCAGGCCGCGCGGTCCAGCAGGTCCTGCGGGGTCTTGGCGTAGAAGCGCGGATCGGTGCGCAGATAGGTCAGGAAGGCCGGCAGGTCGCCCTCGAACTTGACCTCCTTCATCACGTCCAGCATCCGGGCCCGGATCTTGGCCACCTCGGTGAGGCCGATCTGGTGGATCTGCTCGGGGCTGAGATCGGTGGTGGTGAACTCGGCGACCTTGGAGCGGTAATAGGCCTGGCCGTCCGGCAGGGCGTAGGCGGCCAGCTCGCGCCGGGCGCCGGGGATGTATTCGTCGCGGAGGAAGGCCCGCAGGCGGGCGTGGGCCGGGACCACCGCCTGGGAGATCGCCTCGGCGGCCTCGCGGCGCAGGGCGGCCTGGGCCTCGGCCGGGATCACCGCCGGCATGGTCTTGAACGGCGCGTAGAACGGCGAAGCCTGCGGCGTCGGCGCCTCGGCGACCAGGGCCACCCCGGCGTCGCGGCCCTGCAGGGTGATCTGCGGCGGGGTGAAGCCGCGCTTCAGGCCGGCCCTCATGTTGACGATCTGCTGGTCGTAGTAGCGCGGCATGTCGCGCAGCATGGCCAGGTAGCCGCGATAGTCCGCCTCGGTCAGCAGGCTGTCGCGCGCCGACTCGGCGACGTCGCCCCAAAAGCTGCTGTCGGCGTTCAGCGGCTTTTCGTATTCGCGGTAGCGCTGCTCGGCCAGCAGGGCGTCTATCTGGCCCTTGTAGACGGCGTAGTTGACCTGGTTGGTCTTCGACAGCTTGGCGACCGGGATCGCGGCCAGCTGTTTCGAGACTTCGGTCCAGCGGGCCAGGCGCTCGGCCTGGACCTTCGCGCCGACGTCGGGAAGCTTGAAGCGTTCGGACTTCGGACCATCCTCGCTGGGGCCCATCTGGGCCCTGCGCCAGGCGTATTCGCCGTCGGCGATGGCGCCGAAGCGCTGGTCGGCCGAGGGCGCGGCCAGGACGGGCGTCGCCGACAACGTCGCCGCCGCCAGGACGCAGATCACGGCCGTGTCGAAGAGCCCGTTGCGACGCATGGCTAGTCCTTCCGTTCGAGCAGCTTGAGAATGTCGCGGTGCAGGGCCGCCGGGATCGTCACGCCCTCGCGCTCGCTGACCGCGCGGGCGGCGTAGCGGCGCTGCGAGGGCAGGCGCGCGCCCTGGGCCTGGATGGCCTCGAACAGCGTCTCGGCCCGCGCCAGGTGCTGGCCGGCGGCCGCGCCCAGGAAGCCGGCCGGATCCAGGGCGACAATCAGCTCCCCGCCCAGCGGCGAGCCCTTTCGGCCGGCGTCGGCGTCCAGCGATTCCTGGCTGGTCAGGTCGCCGATCAGGGGGCCGGCCAGCAGCTCGACCATCGCCGCCAGGGCCGAGCCCTTGTGGCCGCCGAAGGTGCGCATGGCCCCGGCCAGGACCTCCTCGGCCACCGTGGTCGCGGCGCCGTCGGCGTCATAGCCCCAGTCGGCCGGCACGGCCTGGCCGGCGCGGCGGCGCAGCTCGATCTCGCCGCGCGCCGTGGCGCTGGTGGCGAAGTCGAAGACGAACGGATGCCGGCCCGGCCGAGGCCAGCCGAAGGCGATCGGATTGGTGCCGAACACCGGCCTAGTCCCACCCTCGGGCGCGACCCAGGCGTGGCTGGGGGTGAACGCCAGGGCGACCAGGCCATCGCGGGCCAGGGCCTCGACCTCGGGCCACAGGGCGGCGAAGTGGACGACGTTGTTCAGGGCCAGGGCGGCGATCCCGAACCGCCGCGTCTTCTCGACCAGCAGCGGCCGGCCGCGCTCGAAAGCCAGCTGGGCGAAGCCGCCGCCGCCGTCCACCCGCGCCAGGGCCGGGGCCGGCTCGTCCAGCACCGGGGCGGCGTCGACCGACACCACGCCCTTGGCGATGCTGTCGGCGGCCACCAGCAGGCGATAGAGGCCATGCGAGGCGCAGCCGTCCCGCTCGCCCGCGACCATGGTCTCGGCGACCGGATCGACATGGGCCCGCGACAAGCCCGCCGCGCTCAGCACCCGCCGCGCCAGGCTCCGGGCCTCGTCCAGCGACAGCCGGACGGCGTCGGCATCCGGCGTCACGCTCATGCGACCGGCTTGCTGACGGGTTGAGCCGTGAACAGGCGCACGCCGAACACCGGGCCGGCCGTGTTGCGCTCGGGCGGGGCGAACCGCACCCGGACCTTGGTCTTGCCCTGGGTCAGGGCCTCGGGCACCGGATATTCGACGTCGAAGAACTTGCCCGGATGGTCGGCCTGCAGCTGCTGGGTGGCGATCCGCACCCCGTCGACCAGGATGTCGAACTGGCGCTTGCGCTCCTCGCCCCAATAGGTGGCCTGCAGGATCAGCGGGCCGGGCCGAACCTTCATGTCGAACTCGAAGAAGCCTCCGGAGCGGGCGTCCCGGCCGTTGCGGTTGCGATAGGCCACCGGGTACGAGATCTCGGAGGTCAGGTTGTGGTCGCGCTCGGGCTGCATCTCGCCCAGGTGCATGACGTCGACCGACCGGGCGCTGATGTCCTTCAGATGCGCCTGCTCGGCCAGGAACGCGGCCTCCTCGGTCTTCCAGGCGTCCTCGGTGAAGCGGCGGAAATAGACGGCGCTGCGGCGCTCGTACTGGCTGTAGAACGGGACGAAGGTCAGGTCCGTCGGCCGCATGATCCCGCGCGCCACATAGGTCGCCTTCTCCGCCGCCACCGGCTGGAAGCGGCCCAGCAGGTTCTCGCCGACCATGGCCGGATCGACACCCTGCCACGGCGTGGCGACCGGGCCGAGATCGGCGGCCAGCACCATCGGGCCACGCAACACCGCCACGGCGCCGGCGTCGCCCGGCGCGGACTCCAGGCGCAGATCCAGAGGCAGGCTGATCGTGACGACGTCGCCAGCCTTCCAGGCCCGCTCGACCAGGGCGTAGCCGCCGGCCAGCTTCGGCGCGAAGGCCTTGCCGTTGACGCCGACCTTGACGCCCTGGCCGGCCCAGGCCGGGACCCGCAGGGCCACGGTGAAGCGGCCCGGCTCGGCCAGGCTGGTCAGGGTCAGGCGCGACTCCGGCTCGTACGGATAGCGGGTCTCCAGCTTCAGGGCCGCGCCGCGGGCTTTCCACTGCGCCTCGGCGGGAATGTAGAGGTTGACCAGCAGGGCCCCCTCGCCTTCCCAGAAGATCGACTCGCCGTGCT
Source organism: Caulobacter segnis (assembly GCF_019931575.1). Classification (NCBI taxonomy): domain Bacteria; kingdom Pseudomonadati; phylum Pseudomonadota; class Alphaproteobacteria; order Caulobacterales; family Caulobacteraceae; genus Caulobacter; species Caulobacter segnis. The sequence continues at coordinate 4,238,180 of NZ_CP082923.1, forward strand.
TGGCGTGGGCTTCCATGCCCGTGCCGACGCAGCACCAGAACGGATCATCGGCCGGGTTCGAGAACTCGCGCCCCGCCCCGGTCAGCAGCGGCGTCATATAGGTGAAGCCGCCGGTCTTGGGGTTCTGCGCCGCCATCACGTGGTTCAGGTGGGCGCGCTCGTAATAGTCGAACAGCGCCCCGTCCGGCTTCCAGCTGTACAGCTGACGGGTCAGCTTCAGCATGTTGTAGGTGTTGCAGTGCTCGCAGGTCTGCTCGCTGATGTGGGCGGCGATGGTGTCGGGGGCCGAGAAGTATTCGCGGTCGGCGTTGCCGCCGATGACGTAGCTGTGGCGCTGGGTGACTGTGCGCCAGAAGAACTTCGCCGCGTCGGCGTCCTGGGTCTTGCCGGTCAGCTCGTAGAGGCGCGCCAGGCCGATCAGCTTGGGCACCTGGGTGTTGGCGTGGATGTTGGCCAGCTCGTCGCGCTGGGCGACTAGGGGATCCAGCACCTTGCGGTCGTAAATCCGCTCGGCCACCGCCAGCCAGCGCTTGTCGCCCGTGCGGGCGTAGAGCTCGGCGTAGCTCTCGTTCAGGCCGCCATACTCGCAGCCCAGCAGGGTCTGCATCTGGGCGTCGTCCAGGGCGGCGAACACCCGCTCGAAATAGCCGGCCAGACCGATGGCGACCTGCAGCGCCTGGGCGTTGCCCCAGGCCTGGTGCACGTCCAGCAGGCCGGCGAAGACCTTGTGCACGGTGTAGAGCGGCGACCACGAGCCGTTCAGGTCGAAGCCGCCCGAGCGGATCTCGCCCTTCATGACCTCGCCGAAGATCTCCTCGCCGTCGACGACCTTGCCGTCCTTCCGCTTGCGCTGGAGGGCGCCGACATAGCCGGTGCCGCGCTTGGCCTGGGCGCGGGCCAGTTCGGCGACGATGTAGTCGGCGCGGCGGCGGCACTCGGCGTCACCGGTCTGCTCGTACATCACGACCAGGGCCGACAGGTAGTGACCCAGGGTGTGGCCGGCGATGGTGTCGCCTTCCCAGCCGCCATACAGCTCGCCCTTGGCCGGCAGGCCGGCGAAGGTCATGAAGTTGTGAAGCAGGCGGTCGGGGCTGAGCTGCAAGAGATAGGCCCGGTTGGCCTCGACGGCGGTCGCGTAGGGCGAGGGCAGCAGGCGCACCGACGACAGCGGCAGGGGCTTGGCCTTGAGCGGCAGACCGGCGGACGGCGCCGCCCAGCTGGCGACCGGGGAAGCGGCGAAGGCCGCGGCGGTCAGCATCAGGTCCCGACGAGTCGCCATGGGCAATACCCCTACTTGATAATGTATACGATCTTAAGGTGACTGGTTTACGGCGGGGCGTCAATCTCAACCGTGACGGAAGCCATCCGCCCGCAACGCGAGCGCTTGAGGGCGCTGAATCTTATATCGTATAATTTTCTTGACGCCGCCGAGACGAGCGGCTGTGCTGTCGCGACGCTTTTTTGACGCCCGTGCGCCGACGAGGACCAGATGACGAACCTTCGCCCGCTGGCCCTGACGGCCCTGCTGCTGGCCACGACGCCGCTGGCCCTGAACTTGGCGCGCGCCGAGACGCCCGCCGCCGCGCCGGCCAAGCCGGTCTATCCGCCGATCGCCAGGACCGCCTATCGCACCGCCCAGTTCCAGCTGGACCTGCGGACCGACACCCAGACCCTGGCGCGGCTGTCGCCGGTCGGCGAGCCGGCCTTCGACTTCACCCCGGGCGGACGCGAGGCCGAGCGGGCCGGCGATGGCTATGTCCATGTCGGCGACATCCACCTGCGGGTCAGGACGCCCGGCGGCGCCTGGCGGGACTTCAGCTCGGCCCACCAGCGCCGGCCGATCCGCCCCCTGCCCGCCGGCGGCGCGGTGCTGGCGGCGGCCGACATCACCGCCTCGCTGGGTCCGGACTCGCCGCTGCGGATCGAACGGCGCTGGGTTTCTGAGCGCGGCGGCCTCGTCCTGCGCTTCGTGCTGACCAACACCTCCAAGCAGCCCGTCGAGGTCGGGGGCCTGGGCCTGCCGATGGTGTTCGACAACATCATCACCGATCGCTCGCTGGAGGAGGCCCACGCCCAGGCCAGCTTCGTCGATCCCTATATCGGCCGCGACGCCGGCTACCTGCAGGTGACCCGCCTGAACGGCAAGGGTCCCGCCCTGCTGGTCCTGCCCGAGACGGCGACCCCACTGGAAGCCTATCGCCCGATCCAGCAGGCGGGCAGCCCGGCCGCCAAGCCCGGCGACATCTTCACCGACCGCAGCAAGCGCGCCCAGACCTCGGAAGGCTTCTACGACTGGACGATCGCCAGCAAGGCCTTCGCCGAGCAGGACTGGAAGGGCGCGGGCCAGCCCTGGAACCCGCCGACCAGCTTCACCCTGGCCCCCGGCGCCAGCCGCGTCGTCGGCGTGCGCCTGGTCACCTCGCCGTCGATCCGGGCGATCGAGGACACGCTCGTCGCCAGCGGCCGTCCGGTCGCCGTCGGCGTCCCGGGCTATGTCGCGCCGACCGACCAGACGCTGTCGCTGTTCCTGAAGTCGCCCAAGCCGGTGGCCAGGATCGAGAGCCTGCCGGCCGGCGCCCTGACCGCGACGCCGGTGAAGACCGGAACTGGCTGGGCCCGCTATGCGATCAAGGCCTCGGGCTGGGGCCGGGCGACGCTGTCGATCACCTATGCCGACGGGCAGGTGCAGGCGATCCCGTACTTCATCACCAAGCCGCTGGACCAGGTGATGGCCGACCTGGGCCGGTTCTCGACAACCAAGCAGTGGTTCGAGGACCCGGCCGACCCCTTCAAGCGGGGTCCCAGCGTCATGACCTATGACCGCCAGGCCGACAAGATCGTCACCCAGGACCAGCGGGTGTGGATCGCCGGCCTCAGCGACGAGGGCGGCGCGGGCAGCTGGGTGGCGGCCTTCAGCAAGCAGCTGGACAATCCGGACGCCGCCGAGGTCGCCAAGCTGGAGCGGATGGTGGACGAGACTCTCGTCGGCCGCCTGCAGGTCGCCGACGGCCCGCAAGCCGGGGCGGTGCGCAAGAGCCTGTTCTACTACGACCCCGCCGCCCTGCCGTCCTATTACGACCCCAAGCTGGACTGGACGACCTGGGCCTCGTGGTCGAAGAAGGATTCCGAGGACCTGGGCCGGTCCTACAACTACCCCCACGTCGCCATCGCCCACTGGGTGCTCTACCGCCTGGCCCGCAATCACGAGGGCCTGGTCCGGAACCACGACTGGCGCTGGTACCTGGACCATGCCCACGCCACGGTCGTGGCGATGATGCGCGACGCCCCCTACTACGCCGAGTTCGGCCAGATGGAGGGCGACGTCTTCGTCGACATCCTCAAGGACCTGCGCCGCGAGGGCATGACCGCCCAGGCCGACCAGGTCGAGGCGCTGATGAAGGCGCGCGCCGACCACTGGAAGACCCTGCCCTATCCGTTCGGCAGCGAGATGGCCTGGGACTCCACCGGCCAGGCCGAGGTCTATGCCTGGATGCGGTTCTTCGGCCACCAGCCGCAGGCCGACGAGACCCGCGAGGTGATCCTGGCCTATGACCCGACGATCCCCAGCTGGGGCTACAACGGCAACGCCCGCCGCTACTGGGACTTCCTGTACGGCGGCAAGGTCCCGCGCATCGAGCGGCAGATCCACCACTACGGCTCGACCCTGAACGCCGTGCCGCTGCTTGACGCCTATCGCGCCAATCCGGCCGACTTCCACCTGCTGCGCGTGGCCTATGGCGGGCTGATGGGCGGGATCACCAATATCGACCAGGAGGGCTTCTCGTCGGCCGCCTTCCACTCGGCCCCGGACATGATGGCCTGGGACGCCTACAGCGGCGACTACGGCATGGGCTTCTTCGGCCACGCCTACGCGGCGGCGACCTATCTGGTGGACCACCCGACCTTCGGCTGGCTGGGCTTCGGCGGCGAGGTCACTCAGAAGCCGGGCGTGGTGCGGATCGCGCCAAAGGACGGGGCCCGTTCGCGCCTGTTCGTGGCTCCGGCCGGCGCCTGGCTGACCCTGGAGGCCGGCAAGATCGACGCCGCCGAATACCGCCCAGCCACCGGCGAGCTGACCCTGACCCTGGCCGCCAGGGACGCCACGACGGCGACCGCGCGGCTGATCGTCGAGGCCGCCACGCCGGGCAAGCGTCCCTACCGTCCCGTCGGCGCGGCCCTGGAGCGCGGGGCCTACGCCCTGCCCCTGGCCGCCACGCCGACCACGGTCGTCCTGAAGCCGAACTGAGCGGGTTTCCCGCGCTCCCGACGTCCCGCGAACCTTTAAGGCTGACCCCATGAACATCGTCATCGCCCTGGGCGTCCTGGTCACCCTGGCGACAGGCGTTCCGGTCCTGCTGCAGCTGCTGCGCGACCACCCCCGGGGGCTGCTCATCCTGTTCTTCGCCGAGATGTGGGAGCGCTTCTCCTACTACGGCATGCGGGCCATCCTGATCTTCTACCTGACGCAGCACTTCCTGTTCGATCCCAAGACGGCGGCGGCCCACTACGGCGCGTACATCTCGCTGGTCTACCTGCTGCCGCTGATCGGCGGCTTCGTGGCCGACCGCTATCTGGGCACGCGCAAGGCCGTGGTGTTCGGGGCCCTGCTGCTGATCGCCGGCCACATGACCATGGCCATCGAGGGCAAGCCCGCGACCCAGACCCTGGCCTATGGCGGCCACACCTACGCCTTCGTCACCGAGGGGCGCGGCGAGGGCCGGGTCTCGAAACTGGTGGTCGAAGGCAAGCCCTACGCGGTCTCGGCGGCCAAGTCCGGCGACTTCGTGGTCGAGGACCTGCCGGCGGGCGCGGCGATCCCGTCGGTGCTGCCCAAGGGCCAGTACAAGCTGGACGTCGCCGGCCGCGACCCGGTCTATCTGAACGTCCTGTGGCTGGCCCTGTCGCTGATCATCGTCGGCGTCGGCTATCTGAAGCCCAACATCTCGACCATCGTCGGCCAGCTCTATCCGCAAGGCGATCCGCGCCGCGACCCGGGCTTCACCCTCTACTACTACGGCATCAACCTGGGCTCGTTCTGGGCCTCGCTGCTGTGCGGCCTGCTGGGGGTGACGGTCGGCTGGTGGGCGGGCTTCGGCCTGGCGGGCCTGGGCATGCTGGCCGGCTTCGTCGTCTTCATGCTGGGCAAGCCGCTGCTGCAGGGCAAGGCCGAGCCGCCGGATCCGGCCTTGCTGCGCCAGCCGGTGCTGGGCGCGATCAGCCGTGAGACCCTGATCTACGGCCTGTCGCTACTGGGCGTGGTGGCCACCTTCTTCCTGGTGCGGCGCACGGCGGCGGTCAGCGGCATCCTGGTCGCCGGCATGATCGGCTCGCTGGGCTATGTGCTGTGGTTCATGTTCGCCCGCTGCGGCAAGGTCGAGCGCGAGCGCCTGGCCCTGGCCCTGTTCCTGATCTTCGGCGCGGTGATCTTCTGGACCCTGTTCGACCAGGCCGGCTCGTCGCTGAACCTCTACGCCGCCACCAACGTCCAGCTGGACCTGGTGGCCCAGCCGGTGCGGCTGCTGGGCGGGGCGATCACCCTGGCCACGCCCGAGCAACTGGCCGCCGCCGGCCTCGACCGCCACGCCACCTTCTGGATCGACACCACGTTCAACGCCGCCCAGACCCAAGGGCTGGCCTCGGGCTGGCTGCTGGTCTTCGCCCCGGTCTTCGCCTGGCTGTGGACCTGGCTGGGCGCGCGCGGCAAGGACCTTAACCCTGTGGTCAAGTTCGGCCTGGCCTTGCTGCAGGTCGGGGCGGGCTTCTTCGTGCTGCAGCTGGGCGCGCCCCTGGCCGACGGGGCCTTCCGCACGCCGTTGATCTTCCTGCTGCTGATGTACCTGCTGCACACCACCGGCGAGCTGTGCCTGTCGCCGGTGGGCCTGTCGCAGATGACCAAGCTGTCGCCCGCCTCGCTGGTCTCGTTCGTGATGGCCGTCTGGTTCATGGCCGTGTCGATCGCCAACACGGTCGGCGGCTTCGTCGCCGGCCTGACCGCCACCGAGACCGTCGGCGGCCAGGTGCTGGACCCCGGCGCGGCCCTGGCCCGCTCGCTGACCGTCTTCAACTGGATCGGCGGCATCGCCATGGCCTTGGGCCTGCTGTTCCTGGCCCTGTCCCCCATCCTCAAGCGCTGGTCGCACGGCTCGGACGAGACCCTGAACGCCGAGGACGCGGCGAACGCGGGGTAGGCGCCTCACCGCTCCGCGACACCACACACCCCTGCCTTCCTAGGCCTTGTGCCTAGGACCCAGCCTTCCGCTCGCTTTGAAGCGCGGCTTGGCGCGCCCACGCCGACGGCGCCCGACCGTCAGCGCTGAGCCCGGCCGATCCCCGGGTCCTAGGCACAAGGCCTAGGAAGGCGGATTTTCTTGAACCGCATCCAAGCCCCAAACAAAAAGAAGCCGTCCACGCGGGGCATGGACGGCTCTTACAGTTTCCGGGGAAGAACGGGGACCGGGGCTGACCGGTCCCCCGTGGCCACGGACCTAGAAGTCCATGGTCAGACCCACGAACATCGTCCGACCCATGGGGTCGTAGACGCCGGGGTAGGTGTTGCCGTTGCCGAACGAGCTGAGCAGCCCGGCGGCGATCACCGGCGGATCCTTGTCGAACAGGTTGTTCATGCCCGCGCGCAGGGTCAGCTGCTCGCGCACCTTCCAGTTCGCGGCCAGGTCGATGTAGTTGTACGCCTTGATCTTCTTGTTGATCTCGACGTAGTCGCCCTGCAGGAACGGGTTGCTGTTGTTGCTGGACAGGTCGGTCGACCCGAAATAGCGCCAGTTGGCCGACAGCGAGGCGGCGACCCAGGGCAGGTTCCAGGTCACGCGCATCTGGTGACGCCAGCCGGGGTTGGGCTGGCCGCAGGTCGGGCCGAACAGGCCCTTGCAGTTATACGAGCCGAGGCCCGGCAGCTGCTCGATCTTGCGGCTGTTGAGGTAGGTGCCGACAAAGCTGACGTCGACGTCGCCGAGATTGCCCAGCGACGACAGGTCCCAGCGATAGTTGCCGGTGAAGTCGATGCCCGAGGTCTGCAGGTAGCCGGTGTTCTGGTTGGTCGCGATGATGTAGCCGCGATCGCCGAACAGGACGCCCGAGGTCGGGTCGCGGTGGAACAGGCCGCAGAAGTACGGATTGCTGGTCTGGACGCACTGGTTGATCACGGTCGGGGCGTCGACCGAGCCGATGTATTTGTCGACATAGATGTCGAAGTAGTCGACCGACATCGAGAAGCCCGGCAGGAAGCGCGGGGTCAGCACGAAGCCGGCGGTGCGGGTGTCGGCCACTTCCGGCTTCAGGTTCGGGTTGCCGCCGCCTTGCGTGACGCAGGTCTCGGCCGGGCAGTCCGGGATCTTGCCGTACTGGGCGGCGGTGACGCCGGTCAGGGCGCAGGCCGCGGCGCTGGCCTTGGGCGTCGGACCCGAGCAGGGGTCGACGGCCGCGACATTACCCAGGCCCTGGGGCGCGAACAGCTCGCTGATATTGGCCGCCCGCACCGCGCGGTTGTAGCTGGCGCGGAAGCGGATATCCGAGGTCGGCGCGTACTGCAGCTCGACCTTGTAGGTCGAGACCCGCTTGTCGAGGTAGTTGTAGTCCGAGGTCCGGTAGCCGGCGTTCACTGACAGGGTCTTGATGAACGGGGCGTCTTGCACCAGCGGCAGGTCCAGTTCGCCATAGGCCTCGTTGACGCTGAAGGCGCCGTTGTTCTCCTTGGTGCCGCCGGCCTGGGCCAGGGCGTCGGCTTCGAACTTCAGCTCCTCGCGGCGGTGCTCGACGCCGAAGGCCAGGGCCGCGCCGTCGCTGGCCCACGGGCTCTTGATCCCGTATTGGCCCAGGTCGCCGTTGACGTTGGCGCTCAGCACCTTCTCGCGCTGGACGCCGTGGGTGTAGGTCGGCGCGTAGAGGTACTTGTAGGCGGCCGCGCTGAGGCCCTGGTACTTGAAGACGTCGATCGGCACGCAGTTGGGGTCGGTGCCGTCGATCACCGACTTGCAGGTCGCCACCCCGCCCACATTGACCACCTGCAGCGCCTTCATCGCCTTGGCGTTGTCGACGTTGTTCTTGTAGCTCTCGTCCAGGATGACGGTCGAGAACAGGAAGCTGGCGTCATAGGTCCAGCCCGACGCGATCTCGCCGCGCGAGCCCAGGTTCACCCGATAGTCGGTGTGGCGCAGGTCGTCACGACGCGGGCTGCTGCCCGGGCCGGTCAGGCGGTAGCCGATGAAGACGTCCTGGTTGACGTCGGTCCCGGCGGCCGAGCCGCACATGGTCGCCGCCTGCGAGGCCGACATCAGCGGGTTGTTGCAGTTGACCTTGAACGTCGTGCCCTGGAACAGGGCCGACGGCGCGGCCTGCGAGAAGGTGTGATCGTCCATGAACATGACGCTGCCGTAGATCTCGGCGGCCTTGTTCACCTCGTAGTGGGCGAAGGCGCCGGCCGTGTAGCGGGCGTCCGAGCGCTGGATGTAGTTGGTCGGCGCGTAGTTGTAGAGGAACGAGTTGTTGTACGGGACCCAGGTCTTGGCCCCGTCCTTGGTGTTGTTCAGCGTCTGGCCGGCGTTCGGGCCGCTGAGCAGGGTGAACAGGCCGTATTCGTTGTTGCTGGAGCCGCCGCAGACCAGGGCGTTGTTGTTCGTCCCCGTCAGGTTCAGGCCGCAGGCCGAGTAGTCGCGCGTGTCCTGGGTGACCGGCTTCATCTCGCGATAGCCGACATAGAAGGTGACGTTGCCCTTGCCGTTCGGCGCGTTCATGCCGATGGCCAGGTTGACGTCGATCTTCTCGCCGTCGCGCACGTGCTTCTCGGGCAGCTTGTAGTTGGCCTGGGTGATCAGCGACCGCGGATAGGCGTTGTCGTTGGTGTGCTGGGCCAGGCTGTACTGGGCGTCGAAGCGCAGGCCGTTCAGGTTCTTCTTCAGGATGAAGTTGACCACGCCCGACACGGCGTCCGAGCCGTAGACCGCCGAGGCGCCGCCGGTCACCACGTCGACCCGGTCGACCAGGGCGCTGGGGATGAAGTTCACGTCGGCCGTCTCGGTCGGCAGCATGCGCTGGCCGTCGACCAGCACCAGCACGCGGCTGGAGCCCATGTTGCGCAGGTTCACGCGCGCGGTGCCGTCAGAGCCGTTCGAGCCGTTCTCGTTGGAATCGGCGGTGAACTGCGGCAGGCGGTTCAGCACGCTGTCGATCGACGTCGCGCCCTGGAACTTGACCTCGTCGCTGCCCACGACGGTCATCGGGCTGGCTGAGACCAGGTTCGGCCGCTTGATGCGCGAGCCCGTCACCACCACCGCGTCCAGCGTCGCGGGCTCTTCGGCCCTCGCGACGTCCTGGGCGAAAGCGGCCGGCGCTCCGGCCAGGAACGACAGGACGGCGACCGACGCCGCTCCCGCCAAAAGATCTAATCGCACCTGCCTGTTGGTCATGGCTCTCCCCTCCGCCGCGCGGCCCACATCGACCGCGCCTCGAGGGGAGGAGGCACGATTATACAATTTATGTCAAATATCTTATACGATATACCTATAACATCATTCCGCCACGGACGCCGGGCGCCGCTCAAAGCGGCGACGGGAGGCATGGACAGGCGGAATTGAGGGATGCGCGCGCGGCGTCGCCGGGACGTGCCTGCGGGGGATCGAACCACGGACACTCAGAATTGGAGAGCTACCCGACGACGACTTGTTCGCCCAACGCCTTGCGGACAGCGACCGCTAGGTCGCTGACCTTGAATGGCTTGCGGAGCACCGCTTCGGAATTGACCAGTTCCCGGATGGCGCTTGCGTCGGCGTAGCCGGTGATCAGCAACATGCCGAGTGCTGGAATGACCCGCCGCGCCTGCCGGGCGACCTGGGCGCCGTCCATGCCGGGCATGGCGAAGTCGACGACCATCAGGTCGGGACGATCCTCGAGCAGGCGCGCCAGCCCCTCCTGCCCGCCCGACGCCTCGGTGACGCGGTAGCCCAGCGAGCGCAGGCACTGGACCAGGAACCGACGGACGCTCGGATCGTCGTCGATCACCAAGACGCGTTCGCCTTCGCTGAGCGGGGTCTCGTTCAGTGGGATGTCGCTGGGCCGGATACGATCGTCGGCCTCGGTGACCGGCAGCCAGATCTCGATCGTGGTCCCGACGCCGACGGTGCTGTCGATCCGCACCGTGCCGCCCGACTGGGTGGCGATGCCATAGACCTGGCTGAGACCCAGCCCCGTCCCCTTGCCCACGCTCTTGGTCGTGAAGAAGGGGTCGAACACCTTCTGCAGCAGCTCTTCAGGGATGCCGTGACCGGTGTCGCTGACGGCGATGACGACGTGGTCGCCAGGTTGCAGGCCTTCATGCCATTCGTCGGAGATCCGGCTCGAGATGGTCACCGCGCCGCCGTCGCCCATGGCGTCGCGGGCGTTGATGGCGAGGTTCAGCACCGCTAGCTCCAGCTGGTTGGCGTCGGCCTTGGCCCGTGCCGCGCCAGCGCCCAGCGCCGTGCGAACCTCGACTGTGTGACCAAGAGTGCGGGTCAGGAGATCGTCCATGCCGGCGATCAGCGCGTCGACCTCGACGGGCTGCAGGTCCAGTTGCTGGCTGCGCGAGAAAGCCAGCAGCTGCGCGGTCAGCTTGGTGGCGCGCTCGACACCCTCGCGGGCGTTGGCGGCCATGCGCTTGATCCGTTCGTCGTCGCTGCGCCGCTCGATCATGTCGATATTGCCGACGATGGCGGTCAGCAGGTTGTTGAAGTCGTGGGCGATGCCGCCGGTCAACTGACCGATGGCGTCCATCTTCTGGGCCTGGACCAGGGCGGCCTGGGCCTGCTCGCGCTCGCTGATTTCGGCCAGCAGGCGCTGGTTGGCGCGCTGGAGGTCGCGAACGCTGTCGGCGATGCGCTCTTCAAGCGTCTCGTTGAGCAGCCGCAACTCGGCCTCGGCGGTCTTGCGCCCCGTGATGTCGAGGCTGACCCCCGATATCCGGCGCGGCTCGCCGGTCTGAAGTCGGTTGAGCCGGCCGCGCACCTGCACCCAGTGCAGCGAGCCATCCGGCCAGAAGATCCGATACTCGACGTCGTAGTCCTCACCAAACCCAATGGACGCGTCCACGGCGCGCGCGCGCAGAGCCTCGTCTTCCGGATGCACGACGGCCTCGATACCGGCCATGGTCAGCGGCTGATCCGGTTCGTGTCCGAAATGCGCGCGTGTCGCCACCGAAGTGGTCAGAACGCCGCTGTCGACATCGAGGTCCCACTCGCCCAGCTTGCCGGCCTCCAAGGCAAAGCGCAGTTGCTCCTCGGCCTTGGATTGGGCGTGCAGGTGGTCGCGGGCTACGTACTGGCGATGGCGGGCGCGGATCGCCGAATGGGCGGCGCTGATCAGGGTCTCGGCGTTGATCGGCCGTTCCAACAGCACGATGTTGCCGATCGCCTTGAGACGTTCCGCGTCAGCGAGGGCCCGCTTTCCAGGCTGCTTGGTGACCAGCACGATGAACGGGAAGTCCGACCAGGTCGGCTGGTGGGCCAGCCAGTCGGTCAGGGCGTCGGTAGCCCCCTGAGCCAGCGCCTCTTCGGTCAAGATCGCCGCGCCAGCCTCGTCACCCAGCGCCCGCGTCAGCGTCCCGAGGTCGGCGCAAATCTGCGAGGCGTGACCGACATGGGTCAGGGTTTCGGCGATGACCATCGCGTCGCGCCCGCGCGGCGCCAGGATGAGGATCGGCTTAGGCATCCGCAGGCCGATTGTTCTCCTCGCCCAGCATCCCGATCTTGCCCTGGTAGGACGGCAAACCAGACATCACGCCCTGAAAGTCGGTCAGCGCCTGGCCAACCTCGATGCCGTGCCCGGTCAGGCGGATTTCTCGGATGGTCTTCTCGTGTTCGGCCGTGCGGCTCTTGACCGCCGAGACGGCCGTCAGCACTGAGCCGGCCGCCTCAAAGAAGCGGAATAGCAGGATGCCGTCGCTGAGGTAGCTAAGGTCGATGTCGCTGCGAACCTCGCCGATGAAACCGTGCTGGCCCAGGATCAGTAGCGTCACGACGCCCTGCTGGTTGAGGTAGGTCAGCAGCTCGTGCATCTGCAGCAGCAGGAACTTCTGTCCCGGCATGGCCTGGAGATAGGCGTTGAGGCTGTCGATCACGACTGTCCGCGCGCCCAGGCGCTCCACCGCGTCGCGGACGTGGAACGCGAACTCGCCGGGCGACAGCTCGGCCGGATCGATGGCGCGCACGACCAGTCGGCCGCTGTCGATATGGGGCTGCAGGTCCATGCCCAGCGCCTTCGAGCGCGTCAGCAGGGTCGTCAGGCCTTCGTCGAACAGATAGTAGGCGACCGTCTCGCCGCGTTCGAGCGCGGTCAGGGCGCAGCGCACCGAGGTGGTGGTCTTGCCCACGCCCGAGGGGCCGCTGATCAGGGTGTTGGTGCCGCGCGTCAGACCGCCGCCCATCAGCGCGTCTATGCCCGGCGCGCCGGTCGACACAATCTCCTGGGCGAAGGTCGCCGGATGGTCGGCCGCCACCAGGCGCTCGAACACCTGGATGCCGCCGGTGTCGAGCGAGAAGTCGTGGAAGCCGCCGCGGAACTTGATGCCCCGCATCTTGACCACTTCCAGCTGGCGGCGCTGGGCGCCGTATTCCTGGGTCATCCGTCGCAGGCTGATCACCCCGTGGGCGATGCTGTGCAGCTGCAGGTCGCCATCCTCGGCCGTCTGGTCGTCGAGCAGCAGGACCGTGCATCGACGGGTGGCGAAGAAGTGCTTCAGCGCCAGGATCTGGCGACGGTGGCGCAGCGGATTCTGGGCCAGCAGCCGCATCTCCGACAGGCTGTCGAACACCACGCGGAGCGGCTTGGTTTCCTCGACCTGCTTCATCACCCCGCGCGTGGTCTCGCCCAGCTCGACGTCGGACGGGTGCAGCACCGACTGCTCGCTATCGGGGTCCAGGCCCTCTTCGCTGACCAGTTCGAACAGGTCGATGCCGTCCAGCGACCAGCCGTGACTGGCGGCGGCGGCCTTCAGCTCCGGCTCGGTCTCCGACAGGGTGATGTAGAGCCCGCTCTCGCCCAGCTCGCGGCCCTTGAGCAGGAACTGCAGCGCCAGGGTGGTCTTGCCCGAGCCCGGCGTGCCCTCGACCAGATAGATGCGATCGCGCGTCAGGCCGCCGCCCAGGATGTCGTCGAGCCCCGGCACTCCGGTGCTGACACGACTCTCGACCTTGGCTTCAGACATGCTTGCTCCGCAGACGACGCGCCGCCACCCCCAGCAATTCAACGCCGAAGCCACGGCTAAGTTCAGTCCCCCTCCTCGAACCGGGCCACGGCCGGAGCCAAGTCGTAGAGCCGACACACGCATTGAGAGAGGAACCAATGATCTCGGCGCGGGGTTTGGCCGTCAGCCATTTGCGGCCGCGCGGGAGTTACGAGATGTCTACGGCGAAAGAGACCTTCACCACCGAACGCGGCAACGGCGACGAGACCCATCAGCGGGTCCCGGAAAAGGGTCCGCACGCCCCGGAGGGCCACCTGACCACCAACCAGGGCGTCCGCGTCTCCGACAACCAGAACCAGCTGAAGTCGGGCGAGCGCGGCCCGGTCCTGCTGGAAGACTTCGTCCTGCGGGAGAAGATCTTCCATTTCGACCACGAGCGGATCCCGGAGCGGATTGTCCACGCGCGTGGCTCGGCGGCGCACGGCTTCTTCGAGGTCTATGAGAGCCTGGCCGACATCACCAAGGCGGACCTCTTCCAACGGCCTGGCGAGAAGACCCCGGTCTTCACCCGCTTCTCCACCGTGGCCGGCGGCGCGGGCAGCGTCGACACGCCCCGCGACGTGCGCGGCTTCGCGGTGAAATTCTACACCCAGGAAGGCAACTGGGATCTCGTCGGCAACAACATCCCCGTGTTCTTCATCCAGGACGCCATGAAGTTCCCGGACCTGGTCCACGCGGTGAAGATGGAGGCCGATCGCGGCTATCCGCAGGCCGCCAGCGCCCATGACACCTTCTGGGACTTCATAAGCCTGATGCCCGAGAGCACCCACATGATCATGTGGGCGATGAGCGACCGGACCATCCCGCGCAGCCTGCGAACCATGGAGGGCTTCGGCGTCCACACCTTCCGGCTCGTCAACGCCCAGGGCAAGTCCACCTTCGTCAAGTTCCACTGGAAGCCCAAGCAGGGCGTGGCCTCGACGATCTGGGACGAGGCGGTGAAGATCGCCGGCGCCGATCCGGACTTCCAGCGCCGCGACCTGTTCGAGGCCATCCAGCGCGGCGACTTCCCCGAATGGGAGCTGGGCATCCAGGCCTTCGACCAGGCCTTCGCCGACAGCCTGCCGTTCGACGTGCTGGACCCGACCAAGATCATCCCCGAGGAAGTGCTGCCGGTGCGCCTTGTCGGGCGGATGGTGCTGGACCGCTGGCCCGACAACTTCTTCGCCGAGACCGAGCAGGCCGCCTATTGCCCCGGCAATATCGTGCCGGGCGTCGACTTCACCAACGACCCGCTGCTGCAGGGGCGACTGTTCTCGTACCTCGACACTCAGAAGAGCCGGCTGGGGACCAGCAACTTCCATCAGATCCCGATCAACGCGCCCAAGTGCCCGGTGATGAACTTCCAGCGCGACGGCATGATGCAAATGCTGCAGCCCAAGGGCCGCGCCAACTACGAGCCCAACAGCCTGTCCGAGACGGCGGGCGAGGAAGGCGGCCCGCGCGAGTGTCCGGTCACCGGCTTCAGGACCTTTCCCGCCGCGGACGGCGCGGCCGAGCAAGGCGACAAGCTGCGCATCCGGCCCGAGAGCTTCGCCGACCACTACAGCCAGGCGCGCCTGTTCTTCCGCTCGCTGGATCCGGCCGAGCAGGCCCACCTGGCCTCGGCCCTGGTGTTCGAACTCTCGAAGGTCGGGATCGAGGCGGTGCGCACGCGGATGATGTCGAACCTGGTCAATGTCGATCCGGACCTGGCCAAGCGTGTCGGCGCGGGCCTCAACATGCCCGTGCCCAAGGCCTCGAAGACCTCCGCGCCGCTCCAGGACCTCGAGCCGTCACCAGCCCTGCGCATCGTCAATGGCCCGCGTGCGCCGCAGGACATCAAAGGCCACGTCATCGGCGTCTTGATCGCCGACGGTTCGGACGCGAAGGCGGTCGACACGCTGAAGGCCGCGCTCAAGAAGGCCGGGGCGGTCGCCAAGGTCATCGCGCCGAAGATCGGCGGGGCCAAGGGCGCGGACGGGACCCTGATCCCCGCCGACGGCCAGCTGGCCGGGACCCCGTCGGTGACCGTCGACGCCGTCGCGCTCGTTCTGTCCGAGGAGGGCTGCGCGGCCCTGCTGAAGGAGGCCGCCGCGGTGCAGTTCGTCATGGACGCCTTCGGCCACCTGAAGGCCATCGGCGCGAGCGACGCGGCCAAGCCCTTGCTGGACAAGGCGGGCGTCGAGCCGGACGAGGGCGTGGTCGGTCTGGGCGACGATTTCATCGCCGCGGCGGCCAAGCGGTTCTGGGACCGAGAGCCGAAGGTGAGGACGCTGGCCTAGCGACGACGCCGGCCGTTCGACGAGCTGTCCATGCCCCTAGGGCCGTCCTGGAGAAAAACCGTGCCGCCGTTCGACGTGATCATCATCGGCGCGGGTCCGGCGGGCCTCACCGCCGCCACCTATCTGGGGCGTTTTCGGCGAAGGACCCTGATCCTCGATGGCGGTCCTTCGCGAGCCGACTGGATTCCCGAAAGCCACAACACGCCGGGCTTTCCTCAGGGCATCGGCGGCCCTGCCCTGCTCGCCCGCCTTCGCGACCAGGCCGCTCGCTACGGCGCCGAGATCCGCGCCGCCCGCGCCGAGACCTTGAGGCCCGCCGAGGACGGCTTCGTACTGACGCTCGAAGAAGGGGCGGCGGCGGTCACCGCGCGCTACGTCCTGATGGCCACTGGCATCGTGGACAGGACGCCGGACCTGGCCGGCGTGGAGGCGGCGATCCGCTCGGCCCTGGTCCGCATCTGTCCGATCTGCGACGCCTTCGAAGCCATTGATCAGCGCATCGCCGTGCTCGGCGACGGCGACCTGGGCGGCCGCGAGGCGCTGTTCATGACCACCTACTCCGAGCGGGTGACGCTGCTGCATCTGGGCGCGGCCGAGACACTGACCCTGCGCCCGGCCCTGGCGCGCGCAGGAGTCGAGGTCCTCGAAGTAGAACTTCCACAGATTACGCTGGGCCAAGGCGCCGTCGATCTCGCCTCGGCCTCGGGTCCGGACAAGCGCTTCGATTGCCTCTATCTGGCGCTGGGTTGCGAGATGCAAAGTCGCCTCGCGGTTCGATGGGGCGCGGCCCACGACCAGGACGGCAATCTCCTGGTCAACGCCCATCAGGAGACTTCGATTGACGGCCTCTACGCGGCCGGCGATGTCGTGCGCGGCCTGAACCAGATCGCCGTCGCCGGGGCCGAGGCGGCCATCGCCGCGACGGATATCCATCGTCGCCTGCGTCAGCGCGACTAGAACTGTTCCGTCCCCAGGTTTTGGCGCCGCGCCGCGGAACAGCTGGGGATGAATGACCGCCGGCGGACGCTCGACCAGCGGAATCGTCCTAGGTCGCCCCAATGAAGCGCGACGAAATCGACGACATGCTGGACGCCATGGCCAAGGAGGCCGCCGAGAAGGGCGATGACAGCCTTCTTCCCGGGGTGATCTCCTTCAACTCCAGCAAATGGGTGAAGATGAGCGGCGCCGACCTGCCGACCACCTGCATGAGCGTGAAGGTCGGGATTCGCTACCGGGCCATCAGGGTGATGGTCGCCTCGACCTGCGAGAATGGAGTGGCCAGTCGGGCTGAAGACGCCAATGACCACGGCG
Source organism: Caulobacter segnis (assembly GCF_019931575.1). NCBI lineage: Bacteria > Pseudomonadati > Pseudomonadota > Alphaproteobacteria > Caulobacterales > Caulobacteraceae > Caulobacter > Caulobacter segnis. The sequence goes on from NZ_CP082923.1 coordinate 4,254,983, forward strand.
AGCCCTATATGGAGCTGGAACCCCGCGCCTAGCCGAGCGCCCGCCGCCCCAGGAGAAAATCCGTCGCCGCCAACATTTGCGGATCCCGGCCGGCGGCGATGTCTCTCGCCGTCGTGGCCACGGCGATTTCGGGTTCGATGGCCGCGTCGGGTTGAGGGGTCACGGGAAAGCTGGCGATCAGCGGCAGATCCACTTCAAGCCGCGAGGTCGGCAGGTTCAGGAAGAAGAAGGCGCCGCCATTGATGCCGCGCCGGTTTCCGCCGGTGGTCTGGCCCACCAGCGTCGCCAAGCCGTTATCCTTGCAGGTCTGGTCGAAGCCGAAGGTGGCCGAGCTGTTGGAGGCGTCGCACAGCACCGCCACCCGCCCCTTGAACCGGCGCCCCTCGGGCCGGATGAGGCCGGTCTTGCCGTCGTCGTCATACCGCGTCAGCCGGTAGAAACCGGGGCGCTCCCGGGAGGGCGCCGCCGCCTCGCCCCAGTCCAGGAAGCCTCGGTCCCAGGTCTTCAGATAGGGATGCAAGGCCTCTGGCGCGGTGCGATAGCGGGTCCAGCGCTGGTCGCGAGACAACGCCAGATCGCGATCGACAAGGCGGCTGATGATCACGTTCCCGCAGTCGAGGCCACCCTCGTTGCCGCACAGGTCGACGATCAGGCCGCGCGCGCCATCACCCGTCAGGTCATCCATCACCCCGCCCAGCCAGGTTCGCCAGTCGAAGCCGGACTCGTAAAGCGCCCAGCCGGGCATGGTTAGACGATGCACGCCATCCTCGCCCTTGCTCAGCGTCCAGGGATTGGCGTCCTTGGCGACCTCGACCGTCGCCGAGAAGCCGGCTCGGCGGTTGGCCAGGGTCAGCAGCGGCGCGCGGACCACGCGGCCGTCGGCCAGGGTGAAGGCGGCGACGTCCTTCAGCGGCAGCACCAGCGGCAGGTGGATGTCGAAGGTCTCATAGCGATCCTCGCCGCGGGCCTCCATCAGGCTAACGCGCTTGGCCTGGTTGGAGCCGTCGGCGCGAGCCAGAGGGATCAGCCGCGTGAGGAGGTCCTGGCTGGCGACGCCGTCGATCGCGGTGATCACGACGCCGCGCGGAAACAGCCCCGCGCCGCTGTCGTCGCGGATCACCACCATCGCGCCGTCGATCCAGCGGAACAGGAACGGGACCAGGGATCGGTCCGGATAAATCCGCGCCACCGTCGCATCGCCGCTGTTGTAGGGGCTGGGATAGGTGTGGCCGCATTTGAGCGAGGCCGTGACCTGGGTCAGCGCCAGAAAGCGTTCGCGGAACGACCCTGGCGTCGACCAGGCGCGCGCCAAGCCATCCAGCCGCGTCGAAATCTCTTGCGGCGAGCTGTAACGATAGACGCCAGGGTGCATCGTCGCCCAAGCTTGGCGCAGGATCGCGACGTCGCCGCTCCAATCTTCGGTGACGATGTCCGTTTGGCCGGGCGTGGCCGCGCCAAAGGCCAGGCCACCTGAAAGCTGTAGAAGGCGACGACGATTCAAGGGCATGGACGGGTCCTCACGAAGGGGGCCCAGGCATGCGTCGTCTCACCGCGCGGCTCGCCTCATTTCCGCGTCCGACTTGAAAAAGGCAGGATCTGAGACCTGGCGACGGAACTGCGAGGGCGATACGCCGAACCGGGCCTTGAAAGCGCGGTTGAAGCTGGCCTTGGAGGCAAAGCCCATGTCGAGCGCCAGGCTCAGCAGATCGCGGTCGGAACCCGCTTCCAGCGCCCGCGCCACGCCCTCGGCCCGCAGCCCGTTCACGAAGTTGGAGAAGTTCACCCCCAGGCCCAGATTGATGGCGCGGGACAGGCGGCCGCTGTTGGTGCCCAGAAGTCGGGACAGGCGCGCCAGCGAAAGGTCCGGTTCGCGCCACCACCCGGCTTCTCGGGTGCGATGGGCGATGTCCTGAGCGATGGTCGGCCAGTTCGGCGTTTGGACCACTTCCGGATCGGCCGCGATGGGATCCGCCGGGAGCCGCCCAGGCAAGGCCAGCGGGACGGGAAGCGCAGCCTGTCGCCAGCCGGCCACGCCCAGATAGACGCCGACGACGGCTAGGGCCAGGTACATCCCGGTCTCCTGGAAAAAGTCGATGCCGCCCACGGCGAAGGACCAGAGCCAGAAGCCGGACTCAACGCCAAGTCCAGCCAGGATCACCATCAGCACCCGGCCCAGCCAGTTCGCCGAGAACCTGTCGTCGTCGCTGCGGTGATCGGCCAGCCTCGCGCGCTGCAGCGTCAGGATCTTGCCGATCGCGTAGGTGTAGGCCGCCAGGCTCACCAGTCCCAGAGTGTCGAACGCGGGGGCGACGAAGGCGCGGTGCCAGCCCGTATACCACTGCCACTTGGGCCCGACGGGAAGCAGAAAGCAAAGACCGAAATAGAGCCACTGGGCGATGGCGGGGAGCAGATGCAGTCGCATCCGGCCAGGCGGTGTTCCATCCGCCAGCGCGTGGGCATAGCCGTAGAGCAGCGGACCGAACGCTAGCGGGATGGCGAAGGGCGCGAACGTAAGCCAGCGGAAACGATCATAGGCGCCGGCGAAGCCGATCGCATACGGCGTCAGCATTCCCGCGATCACCACCAGGGCGGCCGAGAGGAAGCGGTTCGCGACCCGATTTTGGCCGCCCTGGGCCAGCGCGCCCGCGAGCAGCAGACACTGAAGGATCGCCGCGCCTAGCAGCGCCGTTCGCCACCCGAAATAGATTTGCCAACCCGCCATGACCGGAACGCTAAGCGCTACGGCCAGTCAGCGGAAGACGGATGAAGCCGCTCTCTGTTCAACCGTCCGGCGTCGATAAGCGGCGCTCCATCGCTCACGCCAATACCACTTTAGGCCCAATTCGCCTCCTTTCGAGGCGTGCCGCGCGCCAAACAGCATATTGATCATATAAATAGTGACAGACGCCAAAATCTGAGTGGATATAGATTGGTATCTCCATCGAGACGACTCGACCCTCGACGCCGTGGAGCGCCGAGGCCTCCGAACACGATCCATGGAAGACAAAAGATAATATTCGAGAAGGGCTTAGCAATGCTATAGGAGCAAATCCAAACATACCCAGGGGATTCGATCGCAACAATGCGAGAGAACGAGTACAAAATAATAATAAAAGCGTTTCCTATTGAAATGTAGCGACGCTCAACGAGGCCGATGACGACTCGAGCGTCACTTAGGGGGTATGATAGTGAAATTGAAAACCTATGCTCTACTGAGCACGGCCCTTTCAGGGCTTTTCCTGGCGACCGCCGCCGCGGCCCAGCAGGCCGCGCCGACGCCCAGCGACCAGGTCGACGCCGTCGTGGTCACCGGCTTCCGCAAGAGCCTGGCCACCGCGCTGCAGACCAAACGCAACGACATCCGCGTCTCTGACGGCATCTCGGCCGAGGACCTGGGCAAGTTTCCCAGCGACAACATCGCCGAGGCCATCCAGCGCATTCCCGGCGTCCAGATCCAGAACGTCAACGGCCGCGGCGCCACCATCAGCATCCGCGGTCTTGGCCCGCAGTACGCCAAGGTGACCCTGAACGGTCAGGACTTCGCCAACCCCAACTTCATCGACGGCTTCCGCTTCGACATCATCCAGACCGAACTGGCCAGCGCGGTGCAGGTCTACAAGTCGCCGACCGCCGACATGGACATGGGCGGGTTGGCCGGCACCATCGACATCAGCACGGCCAAGCCGCTCGACATCAACGGCCAGAAGCTGATCCTGTCGGCCAAGGGCCAGAAGGCCAAGCTGGCGGCCGGCGGCGCCAATCCCGCCTTCGGCGTCGTCTACGCCAACCAGTATCTGGACGGCCGCCTGGGGATCTACGCGGGCGCCAACTATCAGGAGCTGGACGACCGCGCCGACTACGCCTTCATGGACCGCTGGTACACCGCCTCGGGCGCGGCCGGCGAGTTTTCGGGCACGGTCGCGACGCCGGCGGGCACGCTGGTCCCGCGCCGCTTCCGCTATCGGCGCATCGATCGCACCTCGGACCGCACCCAGTTCAACGCCGGGGTGGAATACAAGGCGACCGACAATCTGAAGCTGGGCCTCACCGGCGTCTATTCGAAGGACGCCACCAAGTACAACGTCAACCAGATGGTGTTCGGCAACTTCGCCAAGTCGTCGGTCACGCCGGTGAAGGTGGTCAACGGCGCGGCCACGGTCGTCAATCTCGGCAACTTCACGTTCGACAACAACCGTCAGCTCGAAGTGCGCGACCTGTCGACCAAGGCCTATACCGGCTACGCGCGCTGGGACTTCGCCCCGAGCTGGCAGGCCAACTTCATCGCCCACTACACCAAGGGCGACGGCTACCTGACCGAGGAAGCCGCGATCATCGAGCCGAGGATCGCCTCGGGGGCGCTGGACTTCAGCAACCCCGACAACATCAAGTTTACGATGTCCAGCGCGGCGACGGATCCGAGCATCTACGCGACCTCGAACCTGGCCTGGTCGACCTATCCGAACGGCGCCCAGAACCATCAGGTCACCGACAGCAAGTCGGCCCAACTGGACGTGAAGTACGACGCCGACTGGGGCATGCTGAGCGCCCTGCAGTTCGGCGGCAAGCTGAAGAAGGAAGGCTTCGACCGCACGGTCACCCGTCGCGACTTCTTCGACGACAACTTCCAGTATGTTCCGATCTACTCGGCCAGCAACCCCAAGGTCACCAACTTCCTGGATGGCGCGATCTCCGGCGTGGACAGCTGGCTGACGCCCGACATCGAAGCCTATCGCAAGGCGCTGGCGGCCAAGGGCGTGACGGTGCCGGCCCTCTATAATCCGCAGGCGTCGTACGGCCTCTCGCGCGATATCGACTCGGTCTACGCGATGGCCAACCTGCGCGGCGACCTGGGGCCGGTTCCCTTCCGGGCCAATGTCGGCGCGCGCTACGAGTCGACCAAGCAGACGGTCAATTCGAACCTGACCGACGGGTGCGATTGCGACATCCAGAACCTGCTGGGCAAGATCTCAACGACCACCAAGTATGATGACATCCTGCCGAGCGCCAACGTGGTGTTCGACCTGACCGACAGCCTGATCCTGCGCCTGGCGGCCGCCAAGACCCTGGTCCGGCCGATCCTCGACAGCAGTTCAAAGCTCAACACCACCCAGTACGAGGCCGCCGACAGCGCGGGCCAGACCACGGTGTTCGTCGACCAGGGCAGCCCGACCCTCAAGCCCCTGACCGCCAAGAACCTGGATGTCAGCCTGGAGTGGTACTACGGCCAGGGCGCTGGCCTGAGCTTCGGCGCCTTCGCCAAGGACGTGAAGAACGGCACCTTCACCTCGATGATCTGCCCGACGTCGTGGAACAGCGTCAATCTGACGATGAACGCCTCGACCAACGACTGCGTGGGAACCAATGGCAAGGTCTACGAGATCACCGTCACCCAGAACGACCCATCGGTGATCAAGCTGCGCGGCTACGAGGTCAACTGGCAGCAGTCCCTGGACGCCTGGCTGCCGGTCGACGGCTTCGGGATCATCGCCAACTACACCTATGTCGACCCGAAATACTCCACCACGGGCTTCTCGCTGCGCAACCTCTCGCGCAAATCGGGCAACGTGACTGGCTATTGGGAGAACGACACGTTCAGCACCCGGGTGTCGGCGAACTATCGCAGCGCCTACGAGCAGAACAGCGTCGACAGCTTCTTCGCGCGCGAGGGCCACACCATCAAGTCCGGCGTGCAGGTGGACTTCTCGGCCAGCTATCACCTGAACGACCACATGACGGTGACCGCGGCGGGGCAGAACATCTTCAACAAGAAGGAAGAGGCCTACAAGAACACCCCCAGCATCTGGCAGGAGACCGGCGTCTTTGGTCCCAGCTACCAGGTCAGCTTCATCTACAAGATGTAGCTGAAAACGGCGCGTCGCGGCTGCAACCGCGACGCCATCCCCCTCCTCCTTGCCCGCCGCGCCGTGGCCTGACATCCACGCGGCGGGCGTTCTTTTGTCGCCATTGGGAGTCGCCGCCTTGTCGATCGATCGACGCACCCTGATCAGCGTCCTGCCCGCCGTCGGCGCGGCGATCCCCCCGGCGCTCGCGACGGCGTCCGGATCGGCGAGCCCGTCCCCGTCCTCGCCGCGCCAGCGGATCCGCCTGGACGACGGCTGGCGCTTCGCCCTGGGCCATGCCGCCGATCCCGATCGTGATTTCGGCTTTGGCGACTTCCAGCGCACCTTCGCCAAACAGGGGCGAGGTGTTGGCCGCATCGGCGAGGCCGACTACGACGCCAGCGGTTGGCGCGAGGTGACCCTGCCGCACGACTGGGCGGTGGAATTGCCGTTCGTCGACAACGCCCGCTTCACCCGCAATCCCGCCGACAAGGACGATGAGGATCTGGCGGCCGCCCATGGCTACAAGCCTCTGGGGCGCGGCTTTCCCGAGACTTCGGTCGGCTGGTACCGCACGATCCTGCCGATCTCTCCCACCGACGCCGAAGGCCGCGTGGCCCTGGAGTTCGACGGCGCGTTTCGCGACGCCACCGTTATCCTCAACGGCTACATCGTCGCCCAACACCACAGCGGCTACGCCTCGTTCGGCGTCGACATCAGCGAATTCCTCAACACCGACGACCAGCCCAACGTGCTGCTCGTGCGGATCGACGCCAGCCTGGGCGAAGGCTGGTTCTACGAGGGGGCGGGTCTATATCGCCATGTCTGGCTGGTGAAGACCTCGCCCCTCTTCGTGCCGCAGTGGGGCGTCTTCGTCCGCGCCGACCGCGACGGCCGCGTCGAAGTCGATGTCGAGCTGGCCAACCGGCGCGACGCGGCCGCGGCGCTCACGATCGAGGCCGCGGCGCTGGACGCGACCGGCGCCCTCGCCGCCTCGGCGAAGACCGCCCTGTCGGTGACCGGCTGGCGAACGGAAACCGCCAGCCTCGCCTGCGCGGTCGCCGCGCCGAGACTGTGGTCGACGGACACGCCCAACCTCTACGTCCTGCGCGTGACGGTGCGCGAGGGCGAGGCGATCCGGGACGTCTATGACGTGCGCTTCGGCTTCCGCGAGGTCCGCTTCGACGCCCACGAGGGCTTCTTCCTCAACGGCCAGCCCTTAAAGCTGAAGGGCGTCAACAACCACCAGGACCACGCGGGCGTGGGCGCGGCGATCCCCGACGCCCTGCAGGTGTGGCGGCTAAAGCAACTGAAGGCCCTGGGCGCCAACGCCTATCGCGCCGCCCACAATCCGCCGACGCCCGAACTGCTCGACGCCTGTGACGCCCTGGGTCTTCTGGTGATCGACGAGACCCGTCAGATGAGCGCCGCGCCCGAGTCGATCGACGAACTGCGCGCCCTGGTCCGCCGCGACCGCAATCACCCCTGCGTCATGCTGTGGTCGATCGGCAACGAGGAACCCCAGCAAGGCGCCCCGCGCGGCGCCAAGATCGCAAAGGCCATGGCCCGCGAGGTTCGCGCGCTCGACCCGACCCGCAAGATCACCGCCGCCATGAACCGCGGCCAGGGCGAAGGGATCACCGAAGCCCTCGACGTGATGGGCTTCAACTACCACGAAGATCGGATCGAGCCGTTCCGATTGAAGTATCCGGACATGCCGATCATCGGCACCGAGACCGCCAGCGCCGTCTCCACGCGCGGCGAATACGCGCGCGACGACAAGCGCGCCGTCGTCTCGTCCTACGACGTCGATGCGCCCTACTGGGGCAAGACCGCCCACGCCTGGTGGAGCCTCTACAACGCCAAGCCCTATCTGCTGGGCGGCTTCGTGTGGACGGGCTTCGACTACCGGGGCGAGCCGACGCCGTTCAACTGGTGGCCTTCGGTGTCGTCCAACTTCGGGATCATGGATCTCTGCGGCCTGCCCAAGGACATCTTCTACTACTATCAGGCCTGGTGGCGGGACGACCTGCCCGTGCTGCATCTGCTGCCCCACTGGAACTGGGAAGGACGCGAGGGCCAGCCGATCGAGGTCTGGGCCTATTCCAACCTCGACGCCGTGGAGCTGTTCCTCAACGGTCGCTCGCTGGGCCGACAGGCGCCGCCCAAGGATGGCCATGCGCAATGGACCGTTCCCTACGCGCCCGGCCGGCTGGTCGCCTACGGCTTCAAGAATGATCGAGTGGTCCTCAAGGCCGAGCGGCGCACGGCCGGCGCGCCCGCGCGCGTGATCCTCACACCCGATCGCACGCAGCTGGTCGCCGACGGCCAGGACCTGGCCGTGGTCAATGTCCGCGTCGTCGACAAGGCCGGCGTGGTCACGCCCAAGGCCGCGGTCAGGATCGATTTTGACCTTGCCGGCCCGGGAAGACTGATCGGCGTCGGCAATGGCGACCCCAATAGTCACGAGCCCGACAAGGCGACCTTCCGCACCACCTACAACGGGTGGGCCCAGGCGCTGGTCCAGACCCGAAAGTCGTCAGGGCCCATTCGCCTGGCGGCGCGCGCGGAGGGCCTGGCGGGCGACGCCATCACCCTCTCGAGCACACCTGGATAGCACCTTCGGCGCCGGGTCTCGTTCAGTAGGCGAGGCCGAAATGGATCGGATAGACGGGATCCTTGCTGTCGTGCGGCGCGTCCTCGGCCTGGGCCTCGACGGCGGCCATGGACGAGGGCAGCTCGAACGGCAGCTTGCCGCGCGGCGGCGCGACGCCGGTCAGGGCGTCGAGGAAGGCGTCGTCGCCAGCCCCGAAATCGCCGATCAGGGCCGCCGCCTTGTCGCGTACGTTGGTCAAGATCGCGGGGCGGTCGAGATAGACCGCGACGATGGTCGGGACCTTGGCCGAGGCGGCCTTGATCGCCTCGTAGTCGGGCGCGCCGTCCTTGAACGACAGGTCGCCCTCGTGCTGGAAGCTGCCGAAGACGTAGTTCGGGTGCAGGGTCTGGAACGGCGTGGCGACGCGGATGATCGCCAGGTCCGCCTGGGCCAGGTCCTGGACCGGGACCAGTCCGTGGGCCCGGGCGACCTCGGGCGAGACGCCCTTCAGCCACACCTTGCGGCCCGCGCCCTTCAGCGGCAGCAGGCCGTTCTTGTTCTCCAACAGGGTCAGGGCCGCGCTCTGGGCCGCCCGGCCTTCGGCCACGAAGGCCTTGGCGCCCACCACCGTCGCGGCGGCCTTGGAGTCGACATAGGGATTTTCGAACAGGCCCTGCTCGAACTTGATCGCCAGGATGCGGCGCGCGGCGTCGTCGATCCGGGCCGGCGCGATCTTGCCCGCCTTTACCGCGGCCACCAGTTCGGCCGTGTCCTCGACGCCGCCGAACTGGTCCAGGCCCGCGTTGACGCCCTTGGCGTAGCGATCGACCTTGGCCAGATCCTCGACGCCCCAGGCGGTGGAGAACCCGGCGAAGCTGGGCTTCTCGCCGGCCGGGAAGCCGTCGCGGCAGGTCTCGGGACAGTCGTTGGTGATCGCCCAGTCCGAGACGACGATCCCCTTGAAGCCATGCTTGACCCGCAACTGGTCGGTCAGCAACCGCCGGGAGAAGCCGGCCCCGACCTGTTCGGCCGGCTGGCCGTCCAGCGTCAGGTCCTTGAGGATGGCGTAGGTCGGCATGACGCCCACGACCCCGGCCGCGAAGGCCTGGTCGAAAGGCTTGACGTGCAGGTCGAACTGGCCGGCGGGGAAGACGGCGTAGCGGCCGTAGCTGTTGTGGCCGTCGAACCCCTTGGCCGAGGCGCCATAGCCCACCCAGTGCTTGACCACCGCCGAGACGCCGTTCGACGCCAGGTTGGCGTCCCCGCCCTGGAAACCCTGGACATAGGCCTTGACCATCTGGCCGACCAGCTCGGGATCCTCGCCGAAGGTGCCGTTGATCCGCGACCAGCGCGGCTCGGTGGCCAGGTCGGCCATGGGCGACAGGGCCTGGTGAATGCCGACGGCGCGGTATTCCTGGCGGGCGATGTCGCCGAAGCGCTTCACCAGGATCGGATCGCCGATCGCCGCCAGGCCGGTGGCCTCGGGCCACTGCGAGAAGCCGCCCGCCGCGACGCTGGCGCCGGCCACGAACTGGAAATGGTGACGCGGGTCGGTGCTGATGGTGACCGGCACGCCGAGGCGCCCCTGCTCGGCCAGCGCCTGCACGGCGTTGTTCTGTTCGGCCAGCCAGGCCGGATCGCCCGCCAACCGGGTGATGAAGGTGGTGACGCGCCGCTCCAGGATCAGCGGCTTCAGCTTGGCAAGATCGTAGCCCTGGCCGCGGCCAGGGGTCATGCCGCCGACGGCCGGCAGGGTGCCATGCATCATCTCGCCGGCCTTCTCCTCCAGGGTCATGCGCGCGACGAGGTCGGCGGCCCGCGCGTCGGGCGACAACCGCCAGTCCTCGAAAGGCGACAGCTTGCCGTCGCGATCCAGGTCGCGGAACCGCAGGCCGTCGACTGTGACGACCTTGCCATCGCGCGTCCCCAGCACGGGCTGCTCGGCGGCCAGGGTCGCGGATCCAGCCACGGCCGCCAGGGCCGTCGAGATCAGGAGACGTTGAAGGATGCGCACGTCGAACTCCGAAGCTGAACAAGAAAGGCGCCCTCGGCGGGCAGGAGCGCCGAGGGCGGAGAGTCATCGGGGAGCTAGAAATTGACCCCCAGTCGCAGGCCGTACGTACGCGGCGGCGCGTAGAACTCACCGTTGCCATTGGTGGCCAGGCCCGTCGTCGAGTTCGGCGACGAAGCGGTGCGCACGTCGTCGTTCTCGAGGTTTCGGACGTAGCCCTGCAGGTTCCAGCGATCGTCGGGGCTGGTGTAGGTCAGGCTGACGTCGGTCTTGGTGAAGCTGTCCTGCTTGTTCTGGGCGAAGCCGTGGTACTCGAGGTTCTTGGCGCTTTCGTAGTGCGACTGCACACGTCCCACGACCTTGGCGCCCGAGGCGATCTCCCAGGTGTGCTGGTAGCCCACATTGACGCTCCAGGTCGGCGTGCGCGCCATGCGGCACCCCGAGAAGTCGGTCGAACGCGGCGCGGCGGCGCTGAAGTTGGTCTTGAAGCAGGCCGCGACACCGGCGTTGGCGCCGTTGTTGGCGAAGGCGTCGCCCAGCGGCAGCACGAAGTCGGTATATCGCGCGTGCAGCCAGCCCAGGGTGGCGTCGATGCGGTCGTGCTCGGTGACGACGAGATTGCTCTCGAACTCGACACCGTAGACGCGGGCCTTGTCGGCGTTCAGCGTCACCGCCGCCTGCTGGCCGGCGATCACGCCGACGGCCGTCACCTGGAAGTCGCGGTAGTCGTAGAGGAAGCCGGTGGCGTTGAACTGCAGGCGGTTGTCGAAGAAGCGGTTCTTCACGCCCGCCTCGTAAGAGGTGATCTTCTCGGGCGCGTAGACGTTGTTGGCGACGCCATCATAGTAGCCGCCGGCCTTATAGCCCGTGGCCACGTTGGCGTAGAGCATCGACGTGTCGGTCAGGTCGAAGTCGGCGCCCAGCTTCCAGTTGGTGGCGTCCCACTTGGCGTCGGCCAGGTTCTTGATCACGGTCGAGGTGATCGCCCCCGCCGAATTGGTCAGGAAGGTGCCGCCGTCGCGCCCCTTGCGATCCTCGGTGTAGCGCAGGCCGCCGGTGACCCGGAACCGGTCGGTGACCTCATAGGTGCCCTGGCCGAAGACGGCCAGCGACTTGGCGGTCACCTCGGGCTGGATGAACGACAGATACGAATTGGTCGCCAGGAAGACCCGGAAGTCGACGTTGTTGTCTTCCGTGAAGCGGTAGAGGCCGACCACCCACTTCAGCTTGCCGGTGTCGCCGCCCAGGCGCAGTTCGTGCGACCAGGTGTAGTCCTTGCCCTTGAAGTAGTTCGGCGCGCCGGTGCTGGCGTTCTCGCCGTTACGGTCCAGGCGCGAGAAGTTGTAGCCGGTCAGATAGGTCAGGGTGGCGAAGCTCAGGTCCAGGTCGGCCTGGCCGTGGGCGCCGAAGAACTTGTTGTTGCGATAGAGGTTGGTGGCGCAGTTGCAGGTCCACGGATCGCTGGTGGCCAGGGTCGTGCCATAGGTCTTGTCGCCGCCGCCGGCCCCGCCCTGGTGCAGGTAGTCCGCGCCGACGCGCAGCGAGAACGTATCGCTGGGCTTCCAGAGCAGCTGGATGCGGGCCGACTTGTCATCCTGGTCGTAGCGGTCGTTGCCGCCGGTGCCCGGCCCCTTGTTCAGCGCCTTCACATAGCCGTCGTGGCGCGAGGTCTGGAAGGCCGCGCGGACGGCGATGGTGTCGCTGACCGGCAGGTTGACCATGCCGGAGGTGGTGATCGCGCCGTAGTTGCCGACGTCCACCGAGCCGGAGCCCTCGTAGTCGAACTTGGGCTGCTTGGTGATGACGTTGATCGCGCCGGCCGTGGCGTTGCGGCCGTACAGGGTGCCTTGCGGTCCTCGCAGCACCTCGACCCGGTCGACGTCGTAGAACAGCGCGCCGACCGAGGTCGAACGGGCGATGTAGATGCCGTCCATGTGATAGGCCACCGCCGGATCACCGACCTCGGTGGTGTTGGTGCTGCCAATGCCACGCAGGAAGACCACCGCGGCGCCCGAGCCGCTGGAACTGATCTGCAGCGCCGGCACCTGGGCCGACAGGTCGACCACGGTCTTGATGCCCTGAGATTCCAGCTTGTCGCCGGTGACGGCCGAGACCGTCAGCGGGGTTTTCTGCAGGTTCTCGCTACGACGCTGAGCGGTGACGACGACTTCGTCCAGTTTCACGACGCCGGCCTCTTGGGCCATGACCATAGGCGCGTGGAAGCTCACGACCGCGAAGGCGGCCGACGCCAACAACAGACTGCGCATCTCTTTCCCTTTGTCCTGCTTGGACGATCAAGACGCGTCGGCGAGCCGCCAAGGCGTCACGATGTCCGGCGCCATCGGCGCCTGATTGCGGTTCCTCCAGCCCCTTGTTCCGAGGCTTTCCCGACGCGATCGCCCCCCTCATTTCAGAGGATTAAGACAACGTTGTCGTAACCAGACATCACGATGAGACAACGTTGTCTATGTCGATTTTTCTGACACCGCTGTCCAAATGAAATCGATTACAGGTTTAATCCGCCCATCCGGAAGGCCGCTCGGCGAAGCTTCATTCCCGATACGGAGCAGCCTGGAAAATCCGCCCCTGGAAAGCGCTTCCAATCGGGTCAAATTGCGTGCGAACGATCAGATGGAGGGCGGCCCGGCGGAGTCCCGCGTAACGAGGCGATAGTCCAGTTGACGGGCGGTCACCCGCCCCCTGAAGCGTTCGTCGCCAAAGCCAGCGATGAGAATCTCCACCGCCGCTTCGGCCATCTCGGCGGTTGGCTGGTGGATCGTTGTCAGGCGTGGCCAAGCGGCTTCGGCGGCCGGCGTGTCGTCAAAACCGACCACCGATAGATCCTTCGGGACGGACAGGCCATTCTTGGCCGCCGCCGCGAGCACGCCGACAGCCATTTCGTCGTTGGCCGCGAAGATCGCGGTCGGGGGTTCGGGCCCACGCAGCAAAGCCTCGGCCGCATCAAACCCGGACAGACCCAGAAAATCGCCCTGGGCGATCCACCCCGGGCGAGGCTCGACGCCACGCTCACGCAGAGCCTCGACATAGCCTTCCCGGCGCCGCGCGGCCGAGCCGTGATCGGGGGGACCATCGATGAAGGCGATCCGGCGATGCCCCATCTCCCATAGGCGACAGGTCTGCTCCCAGGCCGCGCGCCGGTCATCGGTGAAGACATAGGGCGATCGCTCGAATTCGCGATGCGGCGCTATGCGCACATAGGGCAGTCCCGCCGCCTCGATCGCGGCCAGGACTTCGGGATCATCGCAGGTCGGCGGCGTGAGCACCACGCCGTCGAACCGCGTGTCGCGCAACACGTCGGCGAAAGTCTGTATCCCGCCGACAGCCTCCGGGGATTGGACCTGCTCCACCACCAGGTGATAGCCGGCGCGACGGCAGGCGCGCATGGCGCCCACCTGCACCTCGCCGACATAGTGGTAGGCGCCAACCCGCATGAAGATCACACCGATCAGGTAGCTGCGTCGACTCGACAGCGATCGAGCCGAAACGTTGGGACGATAGCCGAGCCTATCGACCAGCTCCTGCACCCGCGCCCGCGTTTGCGCGCCGACGCCCTCCTCGCGATTGATGACGCGCGAAACCGTCTTGATCGACACGCCGGCCTGCCGGGCGATGTCGATAATCGTGACCGTCCCTTCCCGCGCGTCTTGCTCCATGGGCACGACACCTAGCGAAAACGAAGGGCCGACGCGAGGCCCCGTGGGAGCTGCGCGCTCGTTTGGACATGCGGAGTCCGCGACGCCGTGCGTCGAGGCTCCCGCGTTGCAAACCGCCGACAGCGGTGACGACGTCGATGCCGCGGCCGCGGCCGCGGGCCATGAACCGACCTGGACGCGCCGTCCGCTCGCACTGGACGCCGATGGCGCTGTTCATGGAAAGCTGGTGGACGCCCCTCAGTAGCGGGCGCGAACCTCAAGCGAGATTGTCCTTGGCCGCTGCGGCGTGGCCTGTCGCGACAGCCTCAAGGTGAAGGGATTGCCGTAGGCGAACGTATCGCCGGCGCTGTCGAAGAGATTGTCGAGCGCCAAGTCCAGGCTCAGGCGATCCGACCAGAGCCGCCCGGCGACTCGGGTCGTGGCGTAGCCGCCCATGGACGGCGCGGTGACGCCATCGAAGCTCAGGCGCGAACGACCGACATAGGCCCCGCGCAGGTCCAAGCCCATTCGCCACCCCCGCCCCACCGTCCGCTCGTAGCTCGCCGCCAGAGAAGCCGAGCCCTTTGGCGCGCCGGCCAGTCCCAGGTCCTTGCGCCCTGGGAAGGCGGCGTTGACCGACTCCAACTCCGGATGGTTCAGCAGGAAATTTGCGTCCAGGCGCAACCCATCGCGGGCGTAGCTCCCTTCGAACTCCAGGCCGATGTTGCGGCCGTCGCCCAGGTTGGCCGTGTAGGGCAGCCCGGAAGGCAGCAGCTGATCGCTTTGGATATCCTTCCAGGAGGCAAGGAACACGGCGGCCCGCAGGCGAAGCCGCCCTTCCAGCCATGACCTTTTCGTCCCGGCCTCGTAGCTCCATAGCTCGTCGCCGTCATAGCGGCGTTGCGGCTCTCCGCCCACGGTGTCGAAGACCTGGGTCGGGATCACGGCGGTGTTGAACCCGCCTGATCGATAGCCCTCGGCGGCCTGGACATAGACCAACGTCGAGGGGTTGGGCGCGAAGGACACCACGATCTTCGGCGCGAAGCCGACATAGCTCTGCGCGTCTCGAAACAACGCCGACGCGCCGGCCGACGCGGCGAGACTTGACGCCTCCGACCGTGTCGCGAACAGGCGTCCGCCCAAGGTCACGCTCCAACCATGGCCGACATCGCCGATCGCCTCTCCGAACAGCGCGGCCTCGCCAAGCACGTCGCGGCGCGTCTCGGCCGCCAGCGGCGGCGCCGCCGTCGCGTCGACCAGGATGACCTGGCCGTCGCGTCCCTGCCGCGTACGGGCCAAGAAGGCGCCGACCTGCCACTGGATCCGGCCGGCCGGTCGCGAGGCCAGCGACGCCTCGGCCACCACCGCGCCGACATGGTTGTCGTCGTCGAAGGCGACCGCCGCGCCTAGCGGGACGGAGACGGGCGGCGCGGCGCTGGCGTCGTAGCGGCTGGAGAGGTCGTGCCGGACGGCGGCCAGGGTCAGCTTCGCATCCTGCCCTAGAAAGCCGCCCTGGGCGCCGACGTGGACCTCGAGGAAGTCGTTGTCATGAGGTTCGGCGATTCGGTTGCGGCGCGCATAGGTCCCCACGCCGCGATCGGCGTATTGCGTGTCCTTCGAGTTGATCCATTGGCTGGTCACGCCGGTCTCGGCGGTCCAATCGTCGGCGAGCTTCACCCGCGCGGAGACGCGGACGCCGTTCCGGCGCGTGTCGTTGATGTCGGGCCGCCCGCGGCCGAGATCGTCGATATAGCCGCCCTGGCGCTCGGCATAGCCAACCAGGCGGACCCCGGCGCGCCCGTTCAGCATCGGCACGTTGATCATCGCCGACGCCAGGCCGCCAGCCTCGCCACCGCGGGTGGTCGAGGCCGAGAGGGAAGCTCCCGCGTCAAAGGCGTCGAGATCGGGACGATGCGTTCTGAGTTGCAGAACACCGCCTAGCGACCCCGCGCCGTAGAGAGCGCCCTGCGGGCCGCGCAGCACCTCGACCTGACCGATGTCGACCATCAGCAGGTCCGGATCGGGGGCGTTGTAGGTCAGCCGCACGTCATCGAGATAGATGCCGACCATCGACTGCGTCTGGCCGGTCAGCGGCCCGTCCGAGAGACCACGCAAGATGACCTTGTCACGCCCGGGCCCAAGATTGGTCATCGTCATCGACGGAACCGCCAAGGCCAGGTCGGCGGCGTCTCGTACGCCTCGAGCCGCGGCGGCGCGCTGGTCCAGCGCGCTGACCGAATAGGCCAGGCGATCGGCGAGGGCCAGCCGACGCGTAGCGACGATCACCAGTTCGGAGAGCCGCGCGGGGCTCTCGCCTTCCTCCCGAAGCGTCGGCGCGGGAGGCGTCGCGACCGCCGCGAGCGCCTTGGGAACGATCTTATAGACCCTGGGCGAGATCAGGCGGGCCTCGCAACCGGCGCCGCGCAAAAGCGCCTTCAGCGCCGTGTCCAGATCCGCGCGCCCCCGAAATCCGGAGGAGGGTCCACATCCCTGCGCCGCGCTCAGGTCGATCGAGACTCGCGCCTGCAGCGCAAACGCCGTCGCGGCGGCCTTGAAGGGCCCGCTGGGAATGGCGAAGGTCACGGCCTCGCCGGCCCGCGCGCCAATCGGCGCGACAGCCAGGCCGATCGCCGACGCCACGCCCAGATCCCGCCACGCGCGGTTACGCAAGATCACGCCCCTCCGACACGGTCAGGGCGTCACCTTAGGACTATTTCCCCGTGCAAGCGATCGACGGTCAAACCGGCGTATCCGGCCAGGACGCGAACGGCCGCGTCTTCGTCGTCGAGCGCGATCACGCCGGAGAACCGCCTGCCCGCGACCTCCGGAGCGATCCGGATCGGCGTCGGGAAACGACGATTGAGGTCGGCGACGATATCGCCCAGCGTCTCGTTGTCCGCCACCAGTTGGCCCTGGGACCAGGCGAAGGCGCCGTCGGGCGCGACCCGCCGCACCTGCGACTGGGCGGCGCCCTGCTGGTGACGCAGTTCCTGGCCGACCGTCAGTCGGACCGGCGTGCGATCCTGTCCGTCGCGCTGCGCGACCTCGACCACGCCCCTACGCACAGTGACGCGGACGCTCTTTTCGTCGTGGCGGATGTTGAACTCGGTCCCGACGACCCGTACGCGCTGGTCGCCCACCCCGATCACGAAGGGGCGCGCGCGGTCCTTGGCGACGTCGAAACTGGCCTGGGCCAGCCCCATCTCCACCCGACGCGCCCGCCAACCCAGCCGCACGCTGAGCTTTGAGCCGCCGTCCAGAGTGATCCGTGTGCCATCCGCGAGATCGATGCGACGGGTCTCCCCCGGCCTGGTCTCGTAGGTGACGCTCCGCCCTTGCGAGGTCGTCCAGAGCGCCGGTCCGCCGACCAGCACCGCCAGCGAAGCGGCGATCGCGCCGCCGATCCATGCGCGCCGCGCCGGGATTGGCGCCCGCTTTGGGAAGCCAACGACATTGGGCGCGGGCGGCGAAAGGCCCTCGGCGATCTCGGCCTTCCGCAGCTCGAGATCGGCCACGATCAGTTCGGCGTCCTCGAAGGCGGCCAGTCGCGCTTCCGAACCTTCCAGCCAGTCGGACAGGGCCACCCAGTCCTGCGCCGTCGCGGTGTCGGACTGAACGCGGACCAGCCACGCGACGGCTTCGTCGCGCAACCCTTCCTTCGTCTCCAGATCCTGACCGCTCATCCGACTTCGCCATTTCCTGGAAGGCCGTCCGCCTCCCCGTTCGCCCCAAAGACGCCATAAAGCGCCAGGCGCCTCAAAAGAATTTCGCGCGCCGCCGTCATGGCCACCGCCCGACCTTGGCGACGATCAGCTTGAGGCTGGCCATCATGTATTTCTCGACGCTGGATCGCGACACGCCCATGGCGGCGGCGGTCTCGGCGTGGCTCAGGCCTTCCAGCTTGTGCAGCCGAAAGGCCTCTTGCGCCGCCGGCGGCATGGCCTTCAGCGCCTCCAGGGTCTTGGCCAGCTGCAGCTTGGCGGCCGCCGCCTCGTCGGCCGGCGCTTCATCGGCGATCTCCGCGCCGCCAGCGTCAGATACGTTCGCCCCGTGCCATTGAGCGTCGCGCGCCTGCGCCCGCCGCCGCGCCTTGATGCGATCCAGCATCAGGTTCGTGCCCAGGCGGTAGAGGTAGGCCGCCGGGTTGTCGATCGTCTCGGCGCGTCGGTCGACGATCTTCAAATAGATGTCCTGCACCAAATCCTCGGCCGCCTCATCAGACCGCAGGCGCACGCGAAAATATCGGAGCAGATCCTCACGCCGCTCCATGTAGGCGGAGATCAGGGGATGGACGTCGGCGTCGTCCAAGCGCGGTCGCGCTCCTCGGAGGATCAGCGCCGGGAATCCGCGCCTGCGACAATCTTTCCGAACCTCCAGCCTGGCGCAACCGCCGAAAGTTTTGAGGCGCCCGCGATGGCGCGTCGTCCTTGCCGGTCGAAGCGCCTAGGCGCCGCCTTTGGGCAGGAGGTTTCCTTGATGGAAGTGATGATGATGAACGATGGCGCCCGCGTCGGCAGTCTGTGCTTCGACGCCGATCGCGTTCGCCGGTTCACGTCGGTCGAGCCGCGGGTCATCTCGATCCACCAACATTTCCGGCCGGAGCGCGAACGGGTGGAGGCCTATATCGCGGCGACCTACGCCGAGGCGTTCGCCAGCCGAATCCGCATGCACTATCCGACCCTGATGAGCGTCCAGGACGCGCGGGGCGAGATCCACGCCGCCGTCGGCTTCCGGCTCGCGGGCGACGGGCCGCTGTTTCTGGAACGCTATCTGGACGAACCGATCGAGACAGTGCTCGGCGCCGCCCGCGCCGGCGTCGCCGAGATCGGCAACCTGGCGTCCGCGAGCGCGGGCGCTTCGCTCTTCCTGTTCATGGCCCTGGCGCGTCACCTGCATCAGTTGGGCTGCGGCCATGCCGTCGCCACGGCGACGCGGCAACTTCG
Source organism: Caulobacter segnis (assembly GCF_019931575.1). Classification (NCBI taxonomy): domain Bacteria; kingdom Pseudomonadati; phylum Pseudomonadota; class Alphaproteobacteria; order Caulobacterales; family Caulobacteraceae; genus Caulobacter; species Caulobacter segnis. The sequence continues at coordinate 4,274,026 of NZ_CP082923.1, forward strand.
TCGGACCTTCGGTCGCGTCGGCTTCCCGACCCGGATGCTGACCACTGCCGATCCCGCGCGCCTGGGCGCGGAGGCGGAAGACTGGGGCGGCTATTACGAGCGCGATCCCGAGGTGCTGGCCGGCGCCATCGCCCCCGCCCTCGCGCCCTTGACCCAACTGCTGCTGACCCAGCCGCCGGCCATCGACGGTGTCTGTTCCCGCCTACACCCCCGCCTGGGAGATCGCCCATGAGCCGCGTCCTGGCCGCCATCGCCCGGCGGGCCCGCCTGAATGACGGCGCGATCGCGCTCAGCGACCAGACCATCGCCTTCACCTACGGCGCGCTCGAGGCGGCCATCGCGTCGGCCGCCCGGGACCTCTTTCTGTGGGCGCCCCTGGTCAGGCCCGGCTCGCCGATCGCCGTGCGGCTGCCCAACGGCCCCGCCTGGGTGATCCTGGACCTGGCCCTGACCCGCCTGGGGTGGGCCAGCCTGCCCTTGCCGGGCTTCTTCACCGACGAACAACGCCAGCACGCCATGGCCGACGCCGGCGCGACCCTGCTGGTCGAACTTTCGGATACGGCCAAAGGCGATCTCGGCATCGCCTCGACCCCGCTCCGCGTGACGCCGCTCAACCTGCCCGCCCGTTCGCTGCCGCCCGGAACCGCCAAGATCACCTACACCTCGGGCTCGACCGGCCAGCCCAAGGGCGTCTGCCTGTCGCGCCAGCACATGGAGGCGGTCGCCGGCGCGCTCGTCGAAGCGATCGGCGCGGACTATGCCGGCTTGCACCTGCCCCTGCTGCCGCTGTCCATCCTGCTGGAAAACGTGGCCGGGCTCTACACCACCCTGCTGGCCGGGGGCCGCTATCACATCCTGCCGCCCGACCAACTGGGCCTCTCCGATCCCTTTCGGCCCGACCTGCCCAAGCTGGCGGGCGCGATCGCCGAGCAGCGCGCCAACAGCCTGATCCTGGTGCCGGAGCTGCTGCGCGCCCTGATGATGGTCATGACCTTCACGGGCGTGCGCCTGCCCGACCTGAATTTGGTCGCCGTCGGCGGCGCCAAGGTCGCCCCCTCGTTGCTGGCGCGCGCCGACGAGCTGGGCCTGCCGGTCCACGAGGGCTACGGCCTCAGTGAATGCGCCTCGGTCGTGGCCTTGAACACGCCGTCGGCGCGCAGGGCCGGAACGGTCGGACGCCCCTTGCCCCACCTCGGCGTCTCGATCCAGGCCGGGGAGATCGTGGTCGAGAATTCCGGCTTCCTCGGTTACACCGGTGACGAGGCGCGCGACGGCCCGGTCTTCACCGGCGATCTCGGCGAGATCGACGAAGACGGCTTCCTGCGCATCTCGGGCCGCCGCCTCAACACCATCATCACCAGCCATGGCCGCAACGTCGCGCCCGAATGGGTCGAGAGCGAGCTGACCGCCCAGCCCGAGATTCGCCAGGCCGTGGTGCTAGGCGAGGCCCAGGCCGAGCTCTCGGCGCTCATCGTGCCGCTCATCCCCGGCATGGACGAGGCGGCGATCGCCGGCGCGGTCGCCCGGGCGAACGCCGGCCTGCCGCCCTATGCCCGCATCGGTCGCTGGCTGGTCAGAGACGCCTTCGATCCAGCGGCGGGCGAACTCACCAACAACGGGCGTCCCCGGCGCGCGGTGCTCAGCGCCCGCCACCAGGACTTCCTGGAACCATCCACGACAGGAGACCACGCGTGACCTTCTACCAACGCCTCATGACCGAGACGGTCGATGGCCAGATGACCTTGGCCTCGACGCCGCAGATCCAGGACGGCCTGGTGGGCCGCATCTCGCGCGAGACCTACATCGCCTATCTGACCGAGGCCTATCACCACGTGAAGCACACCGTGCCGCTGATGCGCGAGGCCCGCGCCGGCATGGACGAGACCCACCAGCGGTTCGTCGAGGCCCTGGACGAATACATCGTCGAAGAGACCGGCCACGAGCACTGGATCCTGGCCGACATCAAGAACTGCGGCGGCGACGCCGAGGCCGTGCGGACCGGAGCGCCGCGTCCGGCCACCCTGGCGATGACGGATTACGCCTACGACTATATCCGCCAGGCCAACCCGATGGGCTTTTTCGGCATGGTCTTCGTGCTGGAAGGCACGAGTGTGCGCCTCGCCACCCAGGGCGCCGAGGCCGTCGCCAAGAACCTAGGCCTTGGCCCGGAATGCTTCAGCTACCTGACGTCGCACGGGTCGCTGGACATAGAGCACCTGACCTTCTTCCAGAAGCTGATGGACCAGGTCGACGACCCCGCCGACCAGGCCGCCATCATCGAGGTGGCCAAGGCGATCTTCGAACGCTTCGCCAACGTCTTCCGCTCTATCCCCCACACCCGCGAGACCGCCCATGCTTGAGCGCAAGAGCATCCTGATCACCGGCGCCTCGGGCGGACTGGGGGCCCTGGTGGCTGGCCAGTTGGCGGCCGAGGGCGCCCATGTCGTGGCGTTGGGCCGGCGCCGGTCAGCGGCCGCGGACGATTTCCTGCAGCATGACCTGGCCACCCCAGAGGGCATCGAAGCGGCCGCTGGCGCCGTCGCGAACGGCCGATGGGACATTCTGATCAACCTGGCCGGCGTGCAGCATTTTGGTCCGGTGGAGGCCGAAGATCCCCAAGATCTGCTGGCCGGCTATCTGGTCAACCTCGTCGCGCCGATCCGTCTGACTCAGGCGGTATTGCCAGGCATGCGCGCGCGCGGATCGGGCCAGATCGTCAACATCGGCTCGATCTTCGGCTCCATCAACTTCGCCCACTTCGCCACCTATTCCAGCGCCAAGGCGGGCCTGCGCGGCTTCAGCCAAGCGCTCCGCCGGGAACTGGCGGGCACGGGCGTCGACGTCACCTATGTCGCGCCGCGCGCCGTCCGGACAGCCATGGTCTCCGATCGGGTGCTGGAGTTCGCCAAGCTGACCCAGATGCGCATCGATCCGCCCGAGGCCACCGCCCGCCGGATCGTTTCCGCCATCCACGCTCGCCGGCGCGATGTCTATCTCGGCTTCCCCGAGGCTTTCTTCGTCCGCCTCAACGCCCTGCTGCCTGACCTGGTCGATCGCGCCCTGTCGGCGAACGACCGCAAGGCCGCGCAGCTCTTCGCTCGCTAGACCTCCAGGACTTCACATGACCCACAAACCCCTTCTCGCCCTCGGACTGGCCCTGTCGCTGGCGGCCGGCGCCGCCCGCGCCGACGCGCTCGACACGCGCCTCGACGGCGTGGCGCGCGCCTGGGCCCACGCCAACTACGAGATCACCGACAAGAGCGCCCAGGGCGAGGCGGCCGCGCAGGTGGCCGCCGACGCCGACGCCCTGGCCAGGCAGAACCCCGGCCGCGCCGAGCCTCTGGTCTGGGAGGCCATCGCCAAGGCCACGGAGGCCGGCGCCAAGGGCGGCCTCGGCGGGCTGGCTTTGGCCAAGGAGGCGAAATCGCTTCTGGAGAGGGCCGAGAAGATCAATCCCGCCGCGCTCGGCGACGGCTCGGTCTACACCAGCCTCGGCTCGCTCTACGCCCAGGTGCCTGGCTTTCCGGTCGGCTTTGGCGATTCCGGCAAGGCGCGCAACTACCTGCAGAAGGCGCTGGCGGCCAATCCCAACGGCGTCGATCCGAACTTCTTCTACGGCGATTTCCTGATGCGCCAGAAGGACTATGCTGGCGCCAGCAAGGCGCTGCAGAAGGCTCTGGCCGCGCCGGCGCGTCCCGGGCGGGAACTCGCCGACAAGGGCCGCAGGGCTCAGGCCGCCGCGCTCCTGGGCCAAGCCCAAGCCAAGCTTCGCTAGAACAGCGTGGGCGCGTCGATCAGATCGCCGCGCCCGTTTCTGTCGGCTTGGCGCCGGGAAGCAACGTTCCCAGTGCAGTCGGAGGCCCAGCCCGTCCCATTGCAAGCCCCTCTGAAATACGTCCAGGTTGCAGTCGAACCAGGACCCTAGGCGCATGAACACATCTTGGCCCGCACGCGCCGCAGCATTGTTGAGCGCGGCTTGTATTGCATCGCCGGCTTGGGCGCAGAGTGCTTTCTCCGAAGCCCTGAGGGCCAGCCACAGCCTTCCATTTGAGCAAAGAGCGCCCTTTGGGGGCATCAGCGAAATCGGAGCGTTGAGCCGAGAATGGTCGGTGAATTCGTTCTACACGGTGTTTCGCGGCGAATACCCCAACCAAACCAAGTTCTGGATTATCCGGCGCGTGGCGGGGTCGCTCGACGCCGCCAAGCCGGTCATTTGGGCGGACTCTCGATCCTGCCCCGCCGTGCAACAGGCGCTCATCGAAATGGAACGCCTTCCCGCCGTTAGACCTGATGCGCTGCAGCTTGGTATCGAAGCCAAGAACATGGGGATCGTCACGGACGGCGTCCACCATGTGTTCTGGAACCGCTGGGCCCGTTCAGGCGAAGATGACGCTACGGTGGGGCTTGAGATCACGGGTAACGTCAATTCTCCGATCGCCAAATGGTGGTCCGAGAGCGTTACGAACCTCGCGTCCTGCTGGCAGGCCACGATGCCCTTATAGCCGGTGCTTGTATCCTCGGCTCCGTCGTCAGGCGTGGTCGCGACATAGGCGAGCGCCCAGAATGCGATGTTCGCCTCGGCGTCGGTCAGTCGTTCAGCAGAACGATTTTGCCGGTCACCGAACGGGCCTCGAGCGCGCGGTGAGCCTCCGCCGCCGCCCGTAGGGGATAGGTCGCGCCGACCTCGGGCCTCAGGACGCCGTCGGCCACCAGCTTCAGCACGGTGACGAGGTCGGTTTGATAGGCGCCAGGCCGTCCGTCGCGCCAGGGCTCGCTGGAATAGGCGACCACGCCCTGCCCTTTGGCGAAGAGACCCAGGCTGGAGAACCGCGCGTTCAGGAGCAGGTCGGCCACCGCCAGCGGGTTGACCTTGCCGCCGCGGCTCACATCGTAGGCTCCGTAGAAGACGCCGACGCCGCCAGGACGCAGCGCCGGCATGGACACCGCCTTGAAGTGCTTGCCGCCAAGGTGGTCGAACGCCGCGGCCACGCCGCCGCCGCTGAGGGCCCGGGCCCGGGCCACGACGTCCTCCCGCGCGTAGTCGATCGGTTCGCCGCCACGCTGGGCGACGGCGTCGGCCTTGCCACGCGAGGCGGTTCCGATGGCGCGTAGGCCGGCGATGCGCGCCAGGTCGAGCAGCAAGCCGCCCACGCCGCCGCCAGCGCCATGCACGAGCACCCATTCGCCGGGCGCGGGGTTGGCGATCCGATGCAGCATCTGCCAGGCGGTCACCCCATTCAGGACCGCCGCCACCAGCCGGCCCGCATCCACTCCCTCGGGCGCGGGGACCAGCCATCGCGCCGCGACGTTACGGCGGGTCGCATAGGAGCCGAAGACGGTGATCCCGGCCACCCGCTGGCCGATGGCCAGGTCCGTGACGCCTGGTCCGATCGCCTCGATCCGGCCGACCATGTCATAGCCCGGCGTAATCGGGGGCTTGTGCCCGGCATAGACGCCCTGCCGCATCATGATGTCGGCATAGGCGACCCCAGCCGCCTCGATCACGACCCGGACTTCACCGGCGGCCGGCGGGGGCAGACGGCGCTCCACCGCTGACAGCACCGTCGCCGGCCCCTTGCGAGGAATATGGATTTCGAGGGCCTGGTCGGTCATTTCTCTATTCCTGGGAGATGAGGGTCGCAAAGCGTCGGGGCGCGCTTAGGCGGGCAGTCGCATCTGCTTGCGCAGGCTCTTGTCGAAGGCCTTGGCCGGCGCGAACCGGCGCAGCAGCGAGATCTGCTTGGCCAGCTTGCCGGCGGGGTAACGCAGGCGCGGCCGAGGATCGACAGTGGCGGCGCGAACCACGTCAGCCACCACCTCCGGCAGTTCGGCGGTCGGCATGACTTCGTCGAGCAGCGCCCGGACGCCCGCCCGCGCTTGATCGTAGACGCTGATCTGGGCGTCCGCCTGCACGGCGTTCTGGTCAAAGGTGCTGCGGATGTACCCCGGCTCGATCAGGGAAACGCGGACGTTGAAGGCCCGGACCTCATGGTCGAGAGACTCCGAATAGCCTTCCAGCGCGTGCTTGGTGGCCGCGTAGTGGGCGGAGTAGGGCGCGGGGATCAGCCCAAGGACCGAGCTGATATTGAGGATGCGCCCTTGGCGGCGAGCGCGCATCGACGGCAGCACGGCGTTGGTCACCCGCATGACGCCGAACAGATTGACGTCGAACAGGGCCTGGGCCTGGCGGATCGAGCTTTCCTCGGCCCCGCCCGTCAGGCCAAGGCCGGCATTGTTGACCAGCACGTCGATCTGGCCCGCCTCGGCCAGCACCTTGGCGACCAGCGCCTTGACGGACTCGTCGTCGGTGACGTCGCAAACCAGCATGCGCACGTCCTTGGGCGCGTTGGCGGCCGACCGGCGGCTGGTCCCATAGACGGTGTAGCCGGCCGCGGCCAAGGCCTGAGCGCTCGCCAGGCCGATGCCGGCGGACGCCCCGGTCACGAGGGCGATCTTCTTGCGTTGAATGGTCATGAGCCTTCCCGTAGGCAGCAAACGCCGGAGCGGCGCCGCGCATTGCATTATGATCATAATGTGAAATTATGATCATAATGCAATGAGAATCTCGGAGGCAGGACATGCGCTATGAAAAAGGTCGTCGGGACGCATCGCGAGAGCGCATCCTGCAGGCGGCTTCCGAACGCTTCCGGGCCGACGGCATCGCCGCCTCAGGCCTGTCCCGCGTCATGAAGGACGCCGGCCTGACGAATGGCGCCTTCTATCCGCACTTCGAGTCCAAGGCCGAATTGGTGCGCGAAAGCCTGGCCAGCGCGCTCGACGCCCAGGCCGAGCAGATGCGCCATATCCTGGCCGCCGACGGTCTAGATGGGCTTATCGCCGCCTATCTCACGCCCGAGCACCGCGACAATCCGCAGGTCGGCTGCGCCACCTCCGCGCTCGCCGCCGAGATCGCGCGCGAGCCTCAGGAGACGAGGTCCGCCTACACCGAGCGCGTCACCGCGCTCGCCAAGCAGGTCGCCGCTTACGTTCCGCCGCAAGCCGCCGACCCGGAAGCCACCGCCATGGCGCTCCTGGCGACCTGTATCGGCACGCTGCAAATCGCCCGCGCCGTCGACGGCGCGGAGATGTCCGATCGCATTCTCGCGGCGGGCCGCGAGGCGGCGCGGACGATCTTGCGAACATGCGCCTTGCTCGCGACCTAGGTTGCCTTAGCCCGACGCGTTTTGACGACGGCGCGCCATTTTCCGGCTCTGAGGACGGCGCAGGAACCCGACCTTGGCGGACGGCTTCGAGGACGCGTTCGCGGCGCTCAGCTCCCCGTGGTCGGACTCCAGCCGCCCCCCAGAGCCCGGAACGACCGCACCGCCGCGCGAGCCGCCTCGGTGTCGGCCTGGGCGCGGGCGTCTCGGGCCGCCAGCAGGCGAGTGTCGGCGTCCAGCACTTCGATCAGGCTGACCGCCCCGGCCTTGTAAGCCAGTTCAGACGCCGTGCGGGCCTTGAACAACGACTGCTCGCCGCCGACCAGGATCCGTGCCTCGTCCTCTCGCTTCACCAGGCTGGAAAACGAGTCCTCGACATCGGCCGTGGCCCGCAGCACCGACTGCTGATAGGCGGCAAGGACCTCGGCGTTGCGGCCCTTGGCGGTCCGGATCTCGGCATTGACCCGACCGAAGTCGAACAGACGCCAGCGCAAGCCCAGCACGCCCTGGGCCTGATTGGCCGGGCCTTCGAACAGCGCCCCGCTGGCGGTGGTCGCCGTCCCGACCAGACCGGTCAGCGAGAATTTTGGATAATATTCGGAGACCGCCGCGCCGATCGCCGCGTTCGACGCCTTCAGCCGCCATTCGGCGACCGCCAGGTCGGGGCGTCGGCGGATCAGGTCGGCGGGGCCGACCGCCTCGGTGATCGCTGGAGCCCGCGGCACCGGCGTGGCGGCGGCCAACTGCGCGCGCGTGGCGCCGGGCTGGGCGCCCAGCAGGACGTCGAGGGCGTTCATCGCCGCCTCCAAGCCTTCTTGCAGGACGGGGATCTGAGCGCGGGTCTGGGCCAGGGCGCCTTCGGCCTGATGCAGTTGAAGCTCCGAGGCGACCTGACGGCTCTGTTGCAGGCGGACGGTCTCGACCAACCGGGCCTGGGTGTCGACCTGGCCCTGGGCGATAGCCAGCCGTGCTTGCAGGCCGCGGATCACCAGGTAGGTGTCGGCCGTCTGGGCGGCGACGGACAGGCGTGCGGCGGCGACGCCGACCCTGGCCGCCTGATAGTCCGCGGCAGCCGCCTCGCGGTCGCGCCGCAGGCCGCCGAAGACGTCGATCTCCCAACCGGCGGTCGCATCGGCCTCGTAGAGCGATCCGTCGCGGTCGAAGCCCGGCGCGCTGGACGCCAGGCGGCCGGTGGGCGTCTGGGTCGAGGCATGGGCGCTGGCCGCGCTGGCCTGCACGCCCCCCGACGGCAGCAGGGCGGCCGTGGCCGCCGTCAATCCCGCCCGCGCCTGGGTCACCCGAGCCGTGGCCTGGGCTAGGTCGAGGTTCTGGGCCAGGGCGCGCTCGACCAGACCGTCAAGAACCGGATCGTTGAAGCCCTTCCACCAAGCCGTCTGGTCGGCCGGCGCGACCGGGGCCGCGCGCTGGGCCACGGCGCCCGCGCCGATGAACGTCCCGGAAACCGCGGGTGGCGGCGCCACATAGTCAGGGCCCACGGCGCAACCGCCAATCGTGACGCCGGCCAAGGCCAGCAGGGCCAAGCTCGAAACCGATCGCATTGCGATCTCCTCGTGAAGTGCTCGCATGAACGATTGTGACCATATGCTAACTTGGTCACTCGTTGTCAATTGCGAGTCGCGATGCTACCTATCGAGGCATGATCACCGACACCTCGCCCCCAGACGCCGCCGCGGGCCGCCGCGGGCCGGCCGACCACGCCATCCGCCAGCAGATCATCGACGCCGCCGACGCCCATTTCGCACGCTTCGGCTACGGCAAGACGACGGTCGCGGATCTGGCCAAGGCGATCGGCTTCTCGAAGGCCTACATCTACAAATTCTTCGAGTCCAAGCAGGCGATCGGCGAGGCGATTTGCGCCCAATGCCTGGAGAAGATCATGTCGGCCGCGTTGGCCAGCGTGGCCGGCGCGCGGACACCGACCGAGAAGTTCCGAAGACTTTTCAGCACAGTAACCGAAAAGAGCACTGAGCTCCTGTTCCAGGAGAAGCTGCTCTACGATCTGGCCGCCAACTCGGCGACCGAGAAGTGGCCCTCGGCGATCGGTTATCTGGAGCGGATGGAAGCGACGGTGCGCGATATCATCCTGCAGGGCCGCGAGGCCGGCGAGTTCGAGCGCAAGACCCCGATCGACGAGACCTGCTCGGCGATCATGCTGGCCATGCAGCCGTTCATGCATCCGCTGCTGCTGGAGTTCAATCTGGACGGCCTGCCCGAGACCCAGACCCAGGTCATCAACCTGATCCTGCGCAGCCTGGCGCCGTAGCCGCCGCGAAATTTTAATAGTGACTAATTGACAAATTGGTCACTGGGCACGATGTGGGGATCTCCGCTCAAGGCAGGACCCCTTTCGCCATGTCGCATCGCTTGCTCCTCGCCGCCCTCGTCGGCGGCCTGACCGCCCCGCTCGCCGCGTGCGGCGGCCATGACGCCGCCGTCGATTCCCGCACCCAGCCGCCGGTCGTGCGGGTCGCCACCGCGCCCGCCGCGATCGACGGCGAGCGCCAGTTCACCGGCGTCGTCTCGGCCCGCATCGAGAGCCAGCTGGGCTTCCGCGTGCCGGGCAAGATCGTCGAGCGCCTGGTCGACACCGGCCAGACGGTGCGCCGGGGCCAGCCCCTGATGCGCATCGACGGCGCCGACTACGTCCTGGCCCAAGCCGCCCAGGACCAGACCGTAACCGCCGCCCGCGCCCGGGCCGTCCAGGCCGAGGCCGACGAGGCCCGTTATCGTGACCTGGTCGGGGCCGGCGCGGTGTCGGGCTCGACCTACGACCAGATCAAGGCCGCCGCCCTGGCCGCCCGCGCCCAGCTGCAAGCGGCCGAGGCCCAGGCTCGGGTGTCACGCAACACCGCCGGCTACGCCGTGCTGGTCGCCGACGCCGACGGCGTCGTAGTCGAGACCCTGGGCGAGCCCGGCCAGGTGGTCGCGGCCGGCCAGACCGTCGTCCGCCTGGCCCATGCAGGCCCGCGCGAAGCGACGATCGCCCTGCCCGAGACGCTGCGTCCCACCGTCGGTTCGACCGCCACCGCCTCGGTGTTCGGCAACGCCGCCGCCGCGCCCGCCCGCCTGCGCCAGATCTCCGACGCCGCCGATCCCCGCACCCGCACCTTCGAGGCCCGCTACGTCCTGGACGGCGCGCTGGCTTCAGCGCCGCTGGGCGCCACGGTGACCATCGCCCTTCCCGGCGCCGTGGCCGGCGCGACCAGGACCGGCGGCCGCGCCGTCCCCCTGGGCGCCCTCTACGACGCGGGCAAGGGTCCGGGCGTCTGGATCGTCGACGCCAAGACCTCGACGGTCAGCTGGCGGCCCGTCCAGCTGGCCGCCGTCGGCGAGGACACCGCCACGGTCACCGCCGGTCTCGCCGCCGGCGAGCGCTTCGTGGCCTTGGGCGCGCACATGCTTCACCAGGGCGAACGCGTCAGCCTGCGAGCCGGAGCGGCGCAATGAGCTTCAACCTCTCCGCCCTGGCGGTGCGCGAACGCGCCGTCACCCTGTTCCTGATCATCGCCGTCGTGCTGGCCGGGACCTTCGCCTTCTTCAAGCTGGGCCGGGCCGAGGATCCCAGCTTCACCATCAAGGTGATGACCGTGGTCACCGCCTGGCCGGGCGCCACGGCCCAGGAGATGCAGGACCAGGTGGCCGAGCCGCTGGAAAAGCGGCTGCAGGAGCTGAAGTGGTACGACCGCGCCGAGACCTTCACCCGTCCGGGCCTGGCCTTCACCACCCTGACCCTGAAGGATCCGATCCCGCCCAAGGAAGTGCAGGAGCAATTCTATCAGGCCCGCAAGAAGCTGGGCGACGAGGCCGCCAACCTGCCGCGCGGCGTGTTGGGTCCGTTCATCAACGACGAGTACGGCGACGTGACCTTCGCGCTCTATGCCCTGAAGGCCAAGGGCGAGCCTCATCGCCAGCTGGTGCGCCAGGCCGAGACCCTGCGCCAGCGCCTGCTGCACGTGCCGGGCGTCAAGAAGGTCAACATCATCGGCGAGCGGCCCGAGCGCATCTTCGTCGAGTTCTCCCAGGCGCGCCTGTCGAACCTGGGCGTCAGCCCGCGGGAGATCTTCGCCGCCCTGAACGAGCGCAACCTCGTCACGCCGGCTGGCTCGATCGAGACCAAAGGCCCGCAGATCCAGATGCGCCTGGACGGCGCGCTGGACGACCTGCAGACGATCAAGGACACGCCGATCGTGGTCGGCGGCAAGACCCTCAAGCTGTCCGATCTGGCCGAGGTCAAGCGCGGCTACGAGGACCCCGCCACCTTCTTCATCCGCAATGGCGGAGAGCCAGCCCTGGAGCTCGGGGTCGTGATGAAGGAGCGCTACAACGGCCTTCAGCTGGGCAAGGACCTGGAGAAGGAAGCCAAGGCCATCGCCGGCGAACTGCCGCTGGGCCTGACCTTCGCCAAGGTCACCGACCAGGCGGTGAACATCACCGAGGCCTATGACGAGTTCATGCTGAAGTTCTTCGTGGCCCTGGTGGTGGTGATCGCCGTCAGCCTGGTCAGCCTGGGTTTCCGCGTCGGGGTCGTCGTGGCCCTGGCCGTGCCGCTGACCCTGGCGGCGGTGTTCGTGATCATGCTGGCCACCGGCCGCGACTTCGACCGCATCACCCTGGGCGCGCTGATCCTGTCGCTGGGCCTGCTGGTCGACGACGCCATCATCATCATCGAGACGATCGTGGTGAAGATGGAGGAAGGCCGCGACCGCATCTTCGCCTCGACCTATGCCTGGGGCCACACGGCCGCGCCGATGCTGGCCGGCACCCTGGTGACGATCATCGGGCTGATGCCGGTGGGCTTCGCCAAGTCCAGCGCGGGCGAGTACGCTGGCAACATCTTCTGGGTCGTGGCCTTCGCCCTGATCACCTCGTGGTTCGTGGCGGTGATCTTCACGCCCTTCCTGGGCGTGGTGCTGCTGCCGAAGATCAAGCCGGTCGAGGGGGGTCACGCGGCCATCTACGACACCCCGCGCTATCGCCAGTTCCGCGGCCTGATCGGCTGGACCGTCGCCAATCGTCTGAAAGTGGTGCTGGGCGTGGTGGCGGCGCTGGTCGTGTCCTTCGTGATGATGGGCTTGGTCAAGCAGCAGTTCTTCCCGATCTCCGACCGGCCCGAAGTGCTGATCGAGGTGCAGACGCCCGAGGGCTCCAGCATCGAGACCACCAGCCAGGCGACGGCCAAGGTCGAGGCGTGGCTGAGCCAGCAGCCGGAGGCCAAGATCGTCACCAGCTATATCGGCCAGGGCGCGCCGCGCTTCTTCCTGGCCATGTCGCCGGAGCTGCCCGATCCGTCCTTCGCCAAGATCGTGGTGCTGACCTCGGACGAGAAGGCGCGCGACGCCCTCAAGAGCCGGGTTCGCCAGTTCGCCCAGCAGGGCTCGGTCGCGGGCGCGCGCATCCGCGCCACCCAGATCGTCTTCGGCCCGCCCTCGCCCTGGCCGGTGGCCTTCCGCGTCATGGGGCCCGATCCGGCCAAGGTGCGCGAGATCGCCGAGCAGGTTCGCGGCGTCATGCAGGCCAACCACGCCCTGCGGCAGGTCAATACCGACTGGGGCGAGCGGGTCCCGAGCGTCCACTTCGTGCTCGACCAGGACCGCCTGCGCGCCATGGGCCTGTCCAGCCGCGACGCGTCCGAGCAGCTGCAGTTCCTGCTGACCGGCGCGCCCGTCACCCAGGTCCGCGAGGACATCCGCACCGTCGAGGTGATCGCCCGCACCGGCGGCGCCGACCGCCTGGATCCGGCCAAGCTGGGCGCCTTCACCCTGCTGGGCGCGGAAGGCCAGCGCGTGCCGCTCGACCAGATCGGCAAGGCCGAGATCCGCATGGAGGATCCGATCCTGCGCCGCCGCGACCGCCTGCCCACCATCACCGTGCGCGCCGACGTCGGCGCGGAGTTCCAGCCCCCGGCCGCCTCCACCGAGGTGATCAAGGCGCTGGAACCGGTCAAGGCCAAGCTGCCGGCCGGCTACCGGATCGAGGCCGGCGCCGACATCGAGGAAGCGGCCAAGGCCAACGCGGCCCTGGCGGCGGTCTTCCCGCTGATGTTCATCCTGATGATGATCGTGATCATCTTCCAGGTCCGGTCGCTGTCGGCGATGTGGATGGTGCTGCTGACCGCGCCCCTGGCCCTGGTCGGGGTGGTGCCCACCTTGCTGATCTTCCACCAGCCGTTCGGCTTCAACGCCATCCTCGGCCTGATCGGCCTGGCGGGGATCATCATGCGCAATGGCCTGATCCTGATCGGCCAGATCCACACCAATGAGAAGGACGGCCTGGATCCCTACCACGCCGTGGTCGAGGCCACGGTCCAGCGGGCCCGGCCGGTGATCCTGACCGCCCTGGCCGCGGTGCTGGCCTTCGTGCCGCTGACCTTCTCGGTGTTCTGGTCGTCGCTGGCCTACACCCTGATCGGCGGGACGATCGGCGGCACCGTGCTCACCCTGGTGTTCCTGCCGGCGCTGTACGCGCTCTGGTTCCGGATCCAAGCGGGGTCACGAAACGATCCTTCGATGCCTCCGCCCCTCGACGCAGCCACCGTCTAGGGGCGCGCGCGCCGGGCCTGATCATGCCTCGCCCGGAGCGCCCGATCGCGGCGGCCGCAGCCCCCTCCCCGGCCGCCGCGATCCTCATCTTGACCGACGCCACCATGACCTCAGAGCGCTCGTCCCGTTCATCACGATCAACCAGATCCACGCGGGCGGCCGCGAGCTGGGAACGCACGCACCGCCGCCTCACCGGCGCGGCGACGGATCTCTTTCGTCGCTACGGCGTCCAGTCGACGTCGATCGATGACATCGTCAGGGCCGCCAACCTCACCAAGCCCACGCTCTATCGGCATTTTTCGAGCAAGGAGAACCTGGTCGTCGCCTGCCTCCACGAGGAAGGACGCCAGACAAGACGGGCCTTGGCGGAGACGGTCGAGCTCGCGCCATGCGAACCGAGCCAACGCCTCCGAGCGATCGGCGCCTACTTCGCCGCCACGTTCGCCGACTCGCCAAGCCGGGGCCTTTTCGCCCTCAACCTGGCGGTCGAATACGCCCAGCCCGGAACGCCAATTCATCAGGCGATCCACGAGGAGATCGAACGATTCCACGATCGGCTCGCTCTCCTGATCGCACCGGACGCGTCCGCCAGCATCCAATCTGTCGCTCGCAAACTCGCCTTGGTGGTCTTCGGCGCGAGCGCCGCTTGCCAAGCCGTCGGCGCGATAGCCTGTGAACACCTCGTCGAAAGCGTCGAGGGCCTTATCGTAGAGTTCCAGGCCTAGGTGGCCGCGAACTGCTCGACCGAGTTCGGGTCATGCACCCTGGCGACTTCGAAGCGCTGATCATCCTTCTGCTTGTCCGGGCCGTGAAGAAATGGCGCATGCGCTCGGCGGCGCTGGCGCCGTCGGCCCCGAGGCGGTGAACGACCATCGGAACTTATGGTCCGTCATGGCGAGGGCGTCGTGACGCGGGACACCATCGCGATCAAGGCGATCGACGAAGGCTTCTTCACGGACTGACCCGCCAACGGCGCTGCGCCTGGTCGACGTTTTGAGATTTGCTCGCTGCGCGCGGCAGCCCAGAGACGTTACCAGCGCCAGACGGGACCCAGGCCGGGTCACCCCCTTCCCCGGGGGTCCCGAACATCCGTCAGCGCCGCGAAAATTCGATCAACTCCCCGGGGAGGGGTCACCTTGACGGCGGCGATTTGACGCCGGGCCGAAATCGGGTCGTCGAGCGGCGCGAGCCGATTGCTCGTAAACCACAGAGAAGAAAGGAGGAGGATGGTGGACGCGACAGGGATTGAACCTGTGACCCCTACGATGTCAACGTAGTGCTCTCCCGCTGAGCTACGCGTCCGCCGAAGCGATCCGAAGCGCCTTGGTGAAGACGTCCCGGCCGGGAAGGTGTGGGGGTATAGCGGCGGCTTGGCCGGGGCGCAAGCCGCCCCCCAAAACTTTTAGCGAAACTTTTTTCGGGCCTCTTAGGCGGCCATCATCTTTTCCACCTCGGCGACCAGGTCGCGCAGGTGGACGGGCTTGGACAGCACCTTAGCGCCGGCCGGGGCGCGGTCCTGGGCCGAGAGGGCGACGGCCGCGAAGCCGGTGATGAACATGATGCGCAGGGACGGATCGCGCGCGGCGGCCTGGCGGGCCACCTCGATGCCGTCCATGCCCGGCATGACGATGTCGGTCAGCAGCAGGTCCCAGGGATGCTCCAGGTGCTGGACGGCTTCCTCGCCATCCGCGCACGCCTGGACTTCGAAGCCGGCGCGTTCCAGCGCCCGGGCCAGGAAGCCACGGAGGGAATCATCGTCTTCGGCGAGGAGGATGCGGGCCATGAGGTCACGTGTCCGGAAGGAAGCAAGGCGTCGGTCGAAGGGCCACCTTAGCGCGTTGTCCGTAAATCGGGGATGAACCTAAACGTCGCGCCCCCCTCAGGACTGTGGATGGACGCTCTTTAGACCGATTGCGATTTGACCCGGCGCGCGCGGGCTTCGATGATGAGAAGCATGAGCGCTAGGCGGCCCGTCCACACCGAAGCCACGGCGACCGCGGCGCTGGAGACGTTCGGCGGCGCGGCGTTCGAGGTGTCGCGCGCCGCGCCGGCCGGGGCGCCGCCGCCGACCGCCCTGGTCTTCGCCTCGCCCCATTCGGGCGACGTCTATCCCGAGGACATGACCTCGGCCGCCCGCCTGCCCGTCGCCACGCTGCGCGCCTCCGAGGACGCCTTCGTCGACCGCATCGTCGCCGGGACGCCCGCCCTGGGCGCGGCCCTGATCCGCGCCCGCTTCGCCCGCTCCTACATCGACCTCAACCGCGAGCCCTGGGAGATGGACCCGGCGATGTTCGACGGCGACCTGCCCGAATACGCCCACGGCCGCACCGCCCGCGTCGCGGCGGGGCTGGGCGCCATTCCCCGCGTCGCCAGCGAGGGGCGGCCGATCTACGCCCGCAAGCTGACCTTTCCCGAGGCCAAGGCCCGGGTGGAACTGGCCCACCGCCCCTATCACGACGCCCTGGACCGCCAGCTGGCGGCGGCGCGCGCCGCGCACGGGGCGGCGATCCTGATCGACTGGCACTCCATGCCGGCGGCCGCCGCGCGCGGCCAGCGGGCCAAGGGCGGAGGGCCGTGCGACATCGTGCTGGGCGACCGCTTCGGCGCGGCCTGCTCGCCCAAGCTGACGGCCATGGTCGAGCGGGCGCTGGAGGCCATGGACTACCGCGTCGTCCGCAACGCCCCCTATGCCGGCGGCTATACCACCGAGCACTACGGCCGCCCGGCCAAGCGCACCCACGCCCTGCAGATCGAGATCAACCGCGCGCTCTATATGGACGAGACCACGCGCGAGCCGACCGAAGGCCTGGCGCGGCTGACGGCCGACGCCGAGGCCCTGACCCGGGCTCTGGCCGAGCTGGACGTGGCGGAGCTGCGGTAGGGCGGATCGCACCCATCGAGGCTGCCGGGATCTTGGCGTCCCATCACCGATCATCCCAGCGAAAGCGGGGACCCAGGCTGAGCATCCAACATTCCCGTCTTCCTAGGCCTTGTGCCTAGGAAGACGAACTTTCTTGCAGCGTGATCTGGAAAGCGAACTCGGCTTGGGTCCCCGCTTTCGCGGGGATGAGCGGATTTTGGGTGGCTCAAGGCTGAGCGTCGATCCGCTCAGGTGTTGAGACCGCCATCCACGTTCAGGATCGCGCCGGTGAGGTGCTTAGCCGCTGGGCTGGCGAAGAACGCCACGACGGCGGCGACGTCCTCGGGCTCGCCGTAGCGTCCCAGCGGCATCAGCGCGCGCTGGAAGTCGGAATACTCGCCATCGGCCGGGTTCATGTCGGTGTTGGTCGAGCCCGGCTGGACGAGGTTCACGGTGATGTCCCGGGGCCCGAGCTCGCGCGCCAGGCCGCGCGTGAACGAATGCAGCGCCGACTTGGTCATGTAGTAGACCGTGCCGGTGTCGCCGACGATCCGCTCGGCGCCCGCCGAGCCGATGGTGATGATGCGCCCGCCCGCCTTCAGGTAGGGGATGGCGGCCTGGGCGGCGAGGATCGGCGCGCGCACATTGACGTCCAGCAGGGCGTCGATGTCGCCGACGGCGATGTCCGCGATGGCCCCGTACAGCGCGACGCCGGCGTTGTTGACCAGGATGTCCAGCCCACCGAGCGCCTCGGCCGCCACGTCGACCGACCGCTTGATGGCCGCCGGATCGGCGCTGTCGGCCTGGATGGCCAGCGCCTGGCGGCCTTCGTCCTGGATCTGGCGCGCCACCTGCGCGGCGCGCTCGGCCGAGCGGTCATAGGTGATCGCGACGTCGGCCCCCTTGCGGGCCAGCGCCACGGCGATCGCCGCGCCGATGCCACGCGACCCGCCCGTGACCAGGGCGCGCTTTCCAATCAGTTCGCTCATGATGTGCTCCTTCATCGAGGTGGCGCACACCTGGCTCCTTGCTCACCTTGCGGCAAGTATGCACCTTTTGGTAAGTACCCGAAAATGTCGGAAGATCACGCCCCGCCCCCCACGTCCGAACAGCCGCAGGCCTGCGACCCCAGGCTGCCCGGCTTCACCTGCGGTCTGGATGCGACGCTGCGGGTCGTCGCGGGCAAGTGGAAGCCGCTGATCCTGTACTTCCTGGCCCAGGGCGGACCCGTGCGCTACGGCGCGCTGCGACGCGCGGTGCGGGACGCCAGCGACAAGATGCTGATCCAGCAGCTGAAGGAGCTGGAGGCCGACGGCCTGGTCAAGCGCACCGACTACAAGGAGATTCCGCCGCGGGTCGACTACGACCTGACGGCGCTGGGCCGCGGCCTGGCGCAGGCGCTGGTTCCCCTGAGCGTGTGGGGCGTGGACAATCTGGCGGAGGTCACCCGGATCTTCGCGCGGCGCGACGCGGCGAATGGCGCGTCCTGACGGGGCGAGCGCCGCGTCGACCCCGAAGCCGGCCGTTTGGCCTCCGCGCCAGTCGAACGGCCGCCGGATTTGATCCGAACCCGCCGCGCGATCCGCGCGTTGTCCTCGATCAACGACGGCCCCGGCCGCTTGGGCCAAAAAAAAAGCCCGGCGAAACCGCCGGGCCAGTTCATTAGGGAGGAAACGCCCAGGAAGGGCAGAAGCGGCAGCGCCGCCTCACAGGATTGTTTATAGGGTGCGACGCAAAATTAGGCAAGCGGAAAAGTGGACAGCAATGTCGATTTTTTCGAGGGGAATTGATGCAACCCTTTGCGCCACAAGGATTACGTAACGTCGCTATTTGGAAGCGCACAAATTTTGTGCATGCTGCACTGCACAATTTGTTGCGTTTGAAACCGTCTCTCACGAGAACACCGCTCAAAGCCTGATCCGGCAAGGCTTTCTGCATGACACCGGTTTCCTGCGACAAGGGTTTCAGTGAGGTGGGGGTGGATAAATCCAGCGCAGTCGCGTAAAAGCCGCGCGCCTGACGCGTGACTCGTCATCCCCTATTCCTCCCGAAAGTCCGTCCGTTCCCATGAACATGCGAAATATCGCCATCATCGCGCACGTCGATCATGGCAAGACCACCCTCGTCGACCAGCTGCTGGCCCAGTCCGGCGTCTTCCGCGCCAACGAAGCCACCACCGAGCGCGCCATGGACTCCAATGACCAGGAGCGCGAGCGCGGCATTACGATTCTGGCCAAGTGCACCAGCGTCCTGTGGAATGGTGAGGCGGGCGAGACCCGCATCAACATCATCGACACCCCCGGCCACGCCGACTTCGGCGGCGAGGTCGAGCGCATCCTGGGCATGGTGGACGGCTGCGTCCTGCTGGTCGACGCCGAGGAAGGCGTCATGCCGCAAACCAAGTTCGTGCTGACCAAGGCGCTGAAGATGGGCCTGCGCCCGATCCTCTGCATCAACAAGGTCGACCGCGCCCACGCCGATCCGGACCGCGTCCACAACGCCGCCTTCGACCTGTTCGCCGCCATCGGCGCCACGGACGAGCAGCTGGACTTCCCGCACATCTACGCCTCGGGCCGCGCCGGCTGGGCCACGCTGGACCTGAACCAGCCCAGCGACACCCTGGCCCCGCTGTTCGACCTGATCGTGCGCCACGTGCCGCCGCCCAAGGTCGCCGAGAACAAGGACAAGCCGTTCCAGATCCTGAACGTGCTGATCGAAAGCGACCCGTTCCTGGGCCGCCTGCTGACCGGCCGCATCGAGAGCGGCAAGGCCGTCCCCGGCATGGCCATCCACGCCCTGGACCGCAACGGCAACGAGATCGAGCGCGGCCGCATCACCAAGGTGCTGGCCTTCCGCGGCCTGAAGCGTCAGCCCGTCGATGAAGGCGCCGAGGCCGGCGACATCGTCGCCATCGCCGGCATGTCCAAGGCCACCGTGGCCGACACGCTGTGCGCCATGGAAGTCACCGACGCCCTGCCCGCCCAACCGATCGACCCGCCGACCATCTCGATGACCGTCTCGGTCAACGACTCGCCCCTGGCCGGCCGCGAAGGCGACAAGGTCCAGTCGCGCGTCATCCGCGACCGCCTGCTGAAGGAAGCCGAGAGCAACGTGGCCATCCGCGTCACCGAGACCTCGGAAAAGGACGCCTATGAAGTCGCCGGCCGCGGCGAACTGCAGTTGGGCGTGCTGATCGAGAACATGCGCCGCGAAGGCTTCGAGGTGTCGATCAGCCGTCCGCGCGTCGTGTTCCAGCAGGACCCGGAGACCGGCAAGCGCCTGGAGCCGATGGAAGACGTCATGATCGACGTCGACGACGAGTTCTCGGGCATCGTCATCGAGAAGCTGTCGGCCCGTAAGGCCGAGCTGAAGGACATGGGCCCGTCGGGCGCGGGCAAGACCCGCATCACCCTGCTGTCGCCGTCGCGCTCGCTGATCGGCTATCAGGGCGAGTTCCTGACCGACACGCGCGGTTCGGGCGTGCTGAACCGCGTGTTCAGCCACTACGAGCCGCACAAGGGCGCGATCGACCAGCAGCGCAAGGGCGTGCTCGTCAGCAACTCGGACGGGGAAACCGCCGCCTACGCGCTGTGGAACCTGGAAGAGCGCGGCGTGATGTTCGTCGGCGCCGGCGAGAAGACCTATCAGGGCATGATCATCGGCGAGAACAGCCGCCAGGATGACATGGACGTCAACCCGATGAAGGCCAAGCAGCTGACCAACGTCCGCGCCTCGGGCAAGGACGAGTCGATCCGCCTGACCCCGCCGCGCAAGATGACCCTCGAGCAGGCCATCGCCTATATCGAGGACGACGAGCTGGTCGAGGTGACGCCGAAGAACATCCGCCTGCGCAAGCAGACCCTGAACCCCTCGTTCCGCAAGAAGCGCGTGAAGGAAGACTAGTCTTCCGGGTTCCATGATCGAGGCCGCCGCCCACAAGGACGGCGGCCTTTTTCATGGCTTCGCCCCCCGCGATCACCCCCGCTTCCCCGGCGAATGCCCCGGCCCGGGCTCATCCAGAGAGATTGAGGCTGACGCGCCCTCTCGCCTCGCCATCCAGATAAGCGCCCGTGGGTTCGATCTGGGCCCCGGCTTTCGCCGGGGAAGCGGGGTGGGGAGGCTTGAAGCGGACTGATTCAACGTCCGAGTAGGGTGGAGAGCTGACCTTTAGTTTCCTTCTCCCCTTGCGGGAGAAGGTGGCCCGAAGGGCCGGATGAGGGGTCGAAAGGCCTGTCCGGATAGCGGAGCGCAACCCCTCACCCGACCCGCTTCGCGGGCCACCCTCTCCCACAAGGGGAGAGGGCGCGAACGCCCGCGACGGGTCGAAGGCGGACGCTACGCTTTCCGCTGAACGGTCCTCCGCATCATCCACAGATGGACGGCGTGCACACAGAGGCAGACGAGCGCGACGGCAAGGATCGCGGGCGTTACGAGGTGCTCCTGACCGGCTCTGGGCTTCACGAAGATCGCCAACGCGACGACAGCCGCCAAACAGATCGCGGCGAGCACGGGCGTGAACGCCAGAGCCACCCGACGGGGCGCTGTCCAGGTGACCGAGCCATCCAGCCACCATTGCATCGGTAGTCGAGGCTCCATCTGGAAGCGACGGTTGGCGCGCAGCGACATCGCCGCGAGAAGCGCGACCGCGACCAACGCGATCGCCATGGCCAAGATGGCTTGCGTCATGAGCTCGCCTCCAATCTCGGACAGGTAAGCCCCCAACAGGAAGGCGCGCAACGGTTAGCGAGCGGAGCTCCCCGAATACTCTAGCTTAACCCGGGGTTTACCCGTGCGGACCATGGTCCCAGCGGGGCACTTCTCCAGTTTGGACCAGAGGGCACGCGTCGTGCGCACAGCCGCCAGCACGCTCATCCATCGCGGCTTGTCCGCCCTGTACGCCCGCCTGGTTCCACACGTGCCCGAGGCCATGGCCGGCCGGGTGCGGATGGAGCAGGTCCAGAGCATCCTGCGCATGACGCCCGTGATGATGGGCGCCAATATCGTCATCGCCCTGCTGGTCGGCGCCGCCGGCCTGGCCAGCCCGCACACCGTGGCCCTGACGATCTGGGCCGCGTTGGTCATCAGCTACGCCCTGCTGGGCCTGCGCGGCTGGTTCGCCGCGCGGCGGCGCAAGGGCGGCAAGAGCACCGTCTCGCAGCGCGGCGTGAACCGGCTGGTGATCCAGGCCGGCCTGCTGGGCTGCCTGTGGGCCGCCCTGCCGATCCTGACCATGCCCAAGGAACAGGGCTTCGCCGGCGCCATGCCGATGCTGGTCGCCTCGGTGATCGCCGGCATGATCGGCTGCGGTGGCTTCGCCCTCTTGACCCTGCCCGCGGCGGCCATCGCCTATTCGACCCCGATGGCGCTGGGCGCCCTGTGGGTCCTGGCCACCAGCAACGATCCCGTCCTCTACGCCCTCGGGGGCCTGCTGATCTTCTGCCACATGGTGGTCAGCGTCTCGTGCCTGGCGCACGCCAAGATCTTCGCCGACCGCCTGGTCGCCGCCGAGGAGTTGGAAAAGCAGAAGCAGGTGGTGTCCCTGCTGCTCAGCGACTTCGAGGAAGGCGCCAGCGACTGGCTGTGGGAAGTCGACGCCGTCGGCGCCCTGACCTACGTCTCCGACCGGATGGCCGCCGCGGCCGGCGTCGACAAGGCCGTGCTGATCGGCCAGCCGATGTCGGAGCTGTGTGGCGCGGCCGAGACCCCGACCGGCCCGGTCGCCGCCCTCTCGGCCCTGTTCGCCGAGCAGAAGGCCTTCCGCGACGTGACCGTGTCGGTCGCCGTCGGCCCAGATAGCCAGAACAAGCAGACCCACTGGTGGTCGCTGTCGGCCAAGCCGGTCCATGATCTGAGCGGCCTGTTCACCGGCTTCCGGGGCGTGGGCGCCGACATCACCCAGGCCCGCGAGGACCAGGCCCGCATCTCGCGCCTGGCCCATTACGACGTGCTGACCCAGCTGCCCAACCGCCTGTCGTTCCTGCAGGCGCTCTCCAAGGCCTGGACCGACCACGGCAAGCCCCGGAGCAAGGGCGGCGCGGGCGCCGGCTGCGCGGTGCTGTGCCTGGACCTCGACCACTTCAAGGGCGTCAACGACAGCCTGGGCCATCCGATCGGCGACGACCTGCTGATCCAGGCCTCGGCCCGCCTGCGCGACTGCGTCGACGACCTGGTCGGCGACGGCGGCCTGGTCTCGCGCCTGGGCGGCGACGAGTTCGCCGTGGTCATCGCGCCCTCGCCCGGCCACGCGGCCCTCGGCGAGCTGGCCCGCGCCATCGTCTCGGCCCTGTCGCTGCCCTACGACGTGCGCGGCCACCACGTGCTGATCGGCGCCAGCGTCGGCATCGCCGTGGCCCCGTTCGACGCCGACGATCCCGACGGCCTGCTGAAGAACGCCGACCTGGCCCTCTACCGCGCCAAGGGCGACGGCCGGGGCGCCTATCGCTTCTTCGAGACCGCCATGGACATCTGGGCCCAGGAGCGCCGCGCCCTGGAGCTGGACCTGCGCGACGCCCTGGCCAAGGACGAGCTGAAGCTGTTCTTCCAGCCGCTGATCGGCAGCGGCGAGCACGAGGTCACCGGCTTCGAGGCCCTGCTGCGCTGGCAGCACCCGACCCGGGGCCTGGTGGCGCCGGCCGACTTCATCGAATGCGCCGAGCAGTGGGGCCTGATCGGGGCCATCGGCGAGTGGGTGCTGTTCGAGGCCTGCCACACGGCCGCCGCCTGGCCCTCGCACCTGTCGGTCGCCGTCAACCTGTCGCCCAACCAGTTCGCCACCGGCGACCTCGTCTCCCAGGTGCGCAAGGCGCTGAAGGTCTCGGGCCTGGCTCCCGCGCGCCTGGAGCTGGAGATCACCGAGGGCCTCCTGCTGCACGACAGCGTCAAGACCCTGAAGCAGTTGGCGGCCCTGAAGGCCCTGGGCGTCAAGATCGCCATGGACGACTTCGGCACCGGCTATTCCAGCCTGGCCTATCTGTGGCGGTTCCCGTTCGACAAGATCAAGATCGACCGCTCGTTCGTGGCCGAGATGCAGGACAACACGGCCATCGCCGACATCCTGCGCACGGTCGCCCTGCTGGGCCAGACCCTGAACCTGAAGGTCACGGCCGAGGGCGTCGAGACCGCCGCCCAGGCCCGCCTGCTGGCCGACATGCGCTGCGACACCTTCCAGGGCTTCCTGTACGGCCGCCCGATGCCGGTCGGCGACATCCCCAGCTTCCTGCTGTCCAACATGGCCCAGCAGATGCGGCGGGCGGGCGAGGACGCGGACGACGGCGACGCGCTGACGGGCTGATCCCACCTCCCCATCAGGGGAGGTGGATCGATGCGAATACGCATCGAGACGGAGGGGGTCCGCGCAAGCGGTGCTGAGCATGCCTCGCCCCAAAGCCCCCTCCACCGGCGTTCGCCGGTCCCCCTCCCCCCAGAGGGGGAGGAGAGCAACACACGCCCTCCCCCTAAGGGGGAGGAGAGGATGAGGAAGACGTGCTAGTCAGCCTTCATGGTCCATCCCGTTTTCGACAACCTGCCGACCACGATCTTCGAGCGCATGAGCGGCCTGGCGCGCCAGCACGGCGCGATCAATCTGGGTCAGGGCTTTCCTGACGACCAGGGCCCCCTGCCCGTTCGCGAGGCCGCGGCGCGGGCGCTGATCGAGGGCTCCAACCAGTATCCGCCGATGCGCGGCCTGCCCGAGCTGCGCGCCGCCGTCGCCGGCCACTATGGGCGGACCCAGGATCTCCAGCTGGACCCCGACACCGAGATCACCGTCACCTCCGGCGCGACCGAGGCCCTGGCGGCGGCGTTCCTGTCGCTGATCTCGCCGGGCGACGAGGTGGTGCTGTTCCAGCCGCTGTACGACGCCTACCTGCCGCTGGTCCGCCGGGCGGGCGGGATCCCCCGACTGGTCCGCCTCGCGCCGCCGCACTGGCGTTTCGACCGCGCGATGCTGGAGGCCGCCTTCAGCGACAGGACCCGCATGGTGGTGCTGAACAGCCCGCTGAACCCGGCCGCCGTCGTCGCGCCCGAGGAAGACCTGGCCCTGCTGGCCGAGTTCTGCGTCCGCCACGACGCGATCGCCGTCTGCGACGAGGTCTGGGAGGCCGTGGTCTTCGACGGCCGCCGCCACCGCCCGCTGATCGGCTTCCCCGGTATGCGCGAGCGGACGGTCAAGATCGGCTCGGCCGGCAAGCTGTTCGGCATGACCGGCTGGAAGGTCGGCTTCCTGATCGCCGCCCCCGCCCTGACCAAGGTCCTGGCCGCCGCCCACCAGTTCCTGACCTTCACCACCCCGCCCAACCTGCAGGCCGGCGTGGCCTGGGGCCTCGACAACCACCGCGCCTGGTTCGACGACATGCCGGCGGCCCTGCAACGCTCGCGCGACCGCCTGACCACCGGCCTGCGCGCGGCCGGCTATGTCGTGCTGGAGAGCCAGGGGACCTATTTCCTGAACGTCGACCTGACCGCCTCGGGGATCACCGTCGACGACGTGACCTTCTGCGAGCGCTGCGTCGTCGAGCACGGCGTGGCGGCCATCCCGGTCTCGGCCTTCTTCGCCGAGGACCCGGTGCGGAATGTCGTGCGACTGTGCTTCGCCAAGGCCGACGCGACGCTGGACGCGGCGGTGGCGCGGCTGGCGGCGGCGAAAGCTTCGTTCAGCTAACCCTTCTCCCGCAAGGGGAGAAGGAAAATTAAAGCGCCCCCAGCCCCGCCATCACTTCCCGCGCGGTCGTCCGGGCCAGACACCGGTCCATGGCCGACAGCAGGTTGCGCAGGTCGATCGGCTTGGCGACGTGGGCGTCGCAGCCGGCGTCGAGGCAGGTCTTGATCTGGGCCGACATCACGTCGGCGGTCAGGGCCACCACTGGCAGGCGGGAGAAACGCGGGTCCTGGCGCAGGCGGCGGGTGGCCTCCAGCCCGTCCATCACCGGCATGTTGACGTCCATCAGCACGATGTCGATCGGCTGGCCGTCCAGCACGTCCAGGGCCTGCTGGCCGTTCTCGGCCTCGACCAGGTCGCACTCGAACGGTTCGAGGAACAGGCGGATGACCCGGCGGTTGACCGGATGGTCGTCGACCACCAGCACCCGGCGGCCCTGCAGGGCGACGAAGCCCGTGTCCTCGTCCCCGGCCTCGATCTCGCGGACCGGCAGCTCGGACGGCTCGGCCGGGTCGACCAGCATCTCGATGGTGAAGACCGAGCCCAGGCCTTCCTCGCTCTCGACGCGGATCTCGCCGCGCATCATCTCGACCAGGCGTCGGGTGATGTTGAGGCCCAGGCCCGTGCCGCCGAAGTTGCGGGTGGTCGAGGCGTCGGCCTGGGTGAAGGGGCGGAACAGCTTGGCGACCGTGGCCGCGTTCATGCCGATGCCGGTGTCGGCCACCCGCAGGCGGATACGGATCCGGCCATCATCCTCCGGATAGCAGGCCAGGGCCACCTCGACCTTGCCGTGGGTGGTGAACTTCAGGGCGTTGGAGACCAGGTTCGTCAGGCACTGGCGCACCCGCACCCCGTCGAACATCAGCGGCCCCGGGGCCTGGCTCTCCAGCTTGAAGGTCAGGCCCACCCCCTTCTCCAGGGCGGTGGGCTGGTAGCCGCCGACCAGCCGCGCGCAGGTCTGGACGATGTCGCCGACGGTCGGCGCGATCTCCAGCTTGCCGGCCTCGATCTTGGAGAGGTCCAGGATGTCGTTCAGCAGGACCAGCAGCGTGTCGCCGCTGTCCATGATCAGGTCGATCTGTTCTTTCTGTTCGGCGGTCAGCTCGCCGCCGCGCAGGGCCTGGCCCACGCCCAACATGCCGTTCAGCGGTGTGCGCAGCTCGTGGCTCATCACCGCCAGGAAGGCCGACTTGGCCTTGTTGGCCGCCTCGGCGTGCTCCTGGGCGTCCTTGAAGCGGCGCGAGGCGCGGCGCTGGTGCACGGCCCAGGCCACCCCGCCGGCGACCAGCACGGCCAGCAGCAGGGCGATAACCACCGAGGCCCGCGCCAGGCTGCGCGACAGCCGCACCTCCTCGGTCAGGCGGCGGCTCTCGTCGCGCTTGGCCCGCAGCTCGCTGTCCAGGGCCGAGGACATCTCGGTGACGCTGCGCGAGTGGGCGCGGTCCTCCTCGGCGCCGTCGATGCGCCGCCAGGCGTCCAGTTGGCGGAAGGCCTCGGCGCCGCGCCCCTCGGCCTGGTCGATATAGGCCTCGATCAGGGCCTCGGCGTGCGGGTCGCGCGGGGCCAGGGCCACCGGGGCGGCGCGCAGCCGGCGCAGGTCCTCGCGGGCCTCGGCGGCGCGGCCCAGCTGGGCCTTGGCCAGGGCGCGCTGGCCCAGCATCAGCACCTGCAGGCGACGGTCGGGACTAGCCAGGGCGGCCGCGGCCGGCTCCAGGCAGGCCAGCACCCGCGCGGGCGCCTCGCGGCGGGCCGCGATCCGGGCGCACAGGAAGCGGTCCCAGGTCAGCAGGTTCCGGTCGCCATAGGCCAAGACCATCTTGTGGTGCAGGCCGGCGAAGCGCTCGGCCGCGTCCAGCTCGCCCAGCTCGGCGGCGGTGTAGGCGATGTCGTAGAGCCGCTCGATCCGGCGGATGTGGAAGGCGTCGCGCTCGTCCAGCCGCGCGGCCTGGGCCATGTGCTCAAGGGCTCCTTCCTTGTCGCCGATGTCCGACAGCGTGTAGCTGTGCACCTGGTGCAGCTCGGCCAGCAGCGGCTGGGACAGGCGGCCGCGCCGCTCCAGGTCGCTGGTCAGGTCGGCGGCCAGGCGCGCGGCCTGGGCCCAGCGGCCCACCTGCCCCAGGTGCCGCACCCGCTCGATCCCGGCCATCGCCCGGATGTCCGGTCCTGACCGGGTCATGAACCGGGTCCAGTCGGCGTCCGTGAAGGCGCGGTAGCCGCGCGTCTCGTGGCGATAGGCCAGGGTCTCCAGCTCGACCAGGGTCGCCAGGGCCGGGTCGTGGCCGCGCCGCGCCGCCTCGCCGGCCAGCCGCGCCCAGGCGTCGAAGCGCTCGGGGATCTGGTTGCTCTTGTAGGCGTACAGCACCCGCCACAGGCCATAGAGCCGGGCCTGGCCGCGCTCGTGCAGGGCCCGCTTGCCGGCCCGCTCGATGTCCTCGTTGTCGCGCGGCGCCTCGCGCGCCTCGTGCGCGCCGATCTCCCGGCTCAACTGCTCCAGCTTCTGCCCCAGGGGCGAGACGGTCGAGGACGCCACGGACGGAGGCGCGCCGGACGGCGGCGCGCCGGATGGGGACGCGCTCGTCCGCCCCCAGGCGGCGCCGGCCGCGAGGGTTCCGATCATCAAGACGGGAATCAGAAGGCGCCGCAAATCCGTATCCTGGATAGTCGCGAGGCAGCCTTCGTGAGGATTGATGTAGGACCAGTTAAGCTTACCGCCAATCGCTGCGCGGTTTGGGTATCTATTGGCCGTGCTTTGGGCGAGGTTCTTTGCTGTGGCGCCCTAGATCGTCGCCCCGCCGTCCACGACCAGGGCCTGGCCGGTCATGAAGCTGCCGGCCTGGCTGGCCAGGTAGACGGCCGCGCCGGCGATCTCGTCGGGCTCGCCGATCCGGCGCAGCGGCACGCCCTTGGTCGAGCGCTCCAGGGTCTCGGGATTGTCCCACAGGGCCTTGGCGAAGTCGGTCTTGATCAGGCCCGGCGCGATGCAGTTGACCCGCACGTTGTCGGGGCCGAACTCGTGGGCCAGGTTGCGGGCCAGCTGGAAGTCGGCGGCCTTGGAGATGTTGTAGGCCCCGATGATGGCGTTGCCGCGCAGGCCGCCGATCGACGAGACGATGATCACCGCCCCGTCCTTGCGCGCCCGCATCTCGGGCGCGACCATGCCGATCAGCCAGTGATTGCTGATGATGTTGTTGTCCAGGATCTTGCGGAACTGGTCGTCGCTGATCCCGGCCAGCGGGCCGTAATAGGGATTGCTGGCGGCGTTGCAGACGCAGATGTCGACGCGGCCGAACGCCTTGCGGGTCTCGTCGACCAGGTTCTGCAGGTCGTCCTTGGAGGCGATGTTGGCCGGGACCGCGATGGCCGTCCCCGCCCCGTGCCTGGCGTTCAGCGCGTCCGCGACCGCCTCGCAGGGCTCCAGCTTGCGCGACGAGATCACCACCTTGGCCCCGTGCTCGGCCATCCGCTCGGCGATCGCCTTGCCGATCCCGCGCGAGGACCCGGTGATGATCGCCACCTTGCCCGAGAGGTCGAAGAGGCCCATGGCGCGCTCCCTAAACGATTGTTTGAATTTACGTCACAGTGGGACGCGGAACTCACGAGGTCAAGGCAGGGAAAGATCCTCACCCGCTTTGGGGGGAGGATGAAAAAAGTTCAGGGCCCGTGTCGGCGGCGGTGGATCGCCGCCGTCCTTGGGGCGAGAGTTCACCCCGACAAGGAGACGCCCGATGCCTCTCGACACCGCCGACTTCCCTGCCGATCGCGAACTGGTCCTGGAACGGATCATCGACGTCCCGGCCGACAAGCTCTACCGCTGCTGGACCACGCCCGAGCTGATGCCCCAGTGGTTCTGCCCCAAGCCGTGGACGGTCTCGAACGTCCGCATGGACGTGCGCACCGGCGGCAACACCTATCTGGAAATGAACGGCCCGAACGGCGAGGTCATGCCGCAGCCGGGCGTCTATCTGGAGGTGATCCCGAACAGGAAGATCGTCTTCACCGACGCCTTCACCGAGACCTGGAAGCCCTCGGAAAAGCCCTTCATGGTCGCCATCGTCACCTTCGAGGACCTGGGCGACGGCCAGACCCGCTACCGCGCCGTGGCCCGCCACTGGAGCGCCGAGGACAAGGCCGCCCACGAACAGATGGGCTTCCACGAAGGCTGGGGCGTCGTCGCCGACCAGCTGGCGGCGCTGGCGCGGACGCTGTGAGGCCCCGGCGTCAGCCGCACCGCGTCCAGCGTCCCATGTCCAGATGCAGGTGGTCGCGGTGCGCGGCGTTGTAGTCGGGGCTTAACGTCGCGCCGAACACCCGGCAGGCGCCGTCGCGAGTCGCGCGGACGAAGCGCCCCTCGGCCGCGTCGTTGGCGAAGTCCTTCAACACCGTCACCCGCCGCCCGTCATCCAGGCGAAAACCGGCGACGTCCAGGGCGTTGGCGCGGGCGTGCTCGCTGGGCCGCTCGCCGGGGCGTCCGTACAGCGTACGGCAGGCATAGGTCCCGAAGTGGTCGATCCGCGTGACCCGGGCGTCGAGGATCTCGCGCGCCGCCGGCTGGACGACCTGCCGTTCCCAAAGCGCGTAGCCCAGGGCCAGCGGACAGCTCACGACCGGCGCACGGGGCGACAGCCGTCCCTGGGCCCGCAGGGTGTCGCGGGTCGAGCAGAAGCCCTGGTCGCGCACGGGCTGGTCGACGACGTCCACGCCGCCCTCGCGCAGGGCCGCCCGGCAGGCGGCCGGATCGGCGGTGATCCTGGCCAGCTTGCCCGCCGTGGCCAGGCCGATCGGCTGGGCCAGCGAGAACGGCTTCCACGGCGGGTCCTGCGGCGGAGCGATCCGATCGACCAGCATGAACGCCAGCATCCCGGCCAGGGCCAGATCCATCAGGACGGCCCACAGCTGGGCCAGGGCCAGGATCTGGGGTGAGAAGCGGGTCACCCTCGACCAACGAAGCATCGCCGCGCGGGTTCACTTGCCGGCCGGTCGCCTCTAGATGGAGGCATCGGGAGGGACGGGATGGCCGGCGCACGCTTGAAGATCGACAAGGCCCTGGCGCCGCGCTTCGCCCTGCTGTGCCTGGGCGTCTGGCTGAACGCCGCCGACACCCTGGTGACGGCCACCATCATGCCCAGCGTCGCGCGCGAGATCGGCGGCTACCAGTATTTCGGCTGGTCGGTGGCGGCCTACCTGACCGGCTCGATCGTCGCCGGGGCCTGCTCGGGCAAGCTGTCGATGAATCTCGGGCTGCGCACGGCCACCGCCCTGACCGGCCTGACCTACGCGATCGGCTGCGCGATGAGCGCCCTGGCGCCCGAGTTCGTCACCTTCGTCCTGGGCCGGCTGATCCAGGGCCTGGGGGCCGGGGCCGTGGTCGCCCTGTGCTACGTGGCCATCACAGCCCTCTTCCCCGAGCGCCTGTGGCCGCGCGTCTATGGCGCGGTAGCCGGGGTGTGGGGCGCGGCGACCCTGCTGGGCCCGCTCCTGGGCGGCCTCTTCGCCGCCGCCGGCTTCTGGCGCGGGGCGTTCTGGCTGTTCGTGGTCCAGGCCGTGATCTTCGTGGGCGCGGTGCTGGTCATGCTGCCGGCCGACAAGAGCGACAAGGGGCGCGGCCGCATCCCGACCCTGCAGCTCGTCCTCCTGGTCGTCGGGGTCAGCCTGATCGGCGGAGCCGGCGTCGTCGCCTCGCCGACCTGGGCCGCGCTGCTGGCGGCCGGCGGCGTGGCCAGCATGGCCGCCATGCTGGCCGTCAACGCCCGCACCCTCGACCGCCTGCTGCCCCGGACAGCCGCCGACCTGCGCACCGCCACGGGCCTGGGCCTCCTGACCATCTTCGCCACCGAGGCGGCGGTGATCGGCTTCACGGTCTACGGCCCCGCCTTCATCCAGGCCCGCCACCACGCCTCGCCGCTGACCGCCGGCTATGTGGTCGGGGCCATCGCCGCCGGCTGGACCCTGTGCGCCATGGTCTTCGGCCACACCCCCGCCGAGAAGGACGGCAGGCTGGTCCGCCTGGGCGCGGGGGTGATCCTGCTGGGCGCGGGCCTGGCGGCCTGGGCCACGGCGCGCGGGACCCTGGTCGAGACCGCCGCCGCCTTCGCCGTCCTGGGCGCGGGCTTTGGCCTGGCCCACGCCTTCGTCGCCCGCCGCGCCATCGGCGGCGCCCCGGCCGACGAGCAGGCCATGGCCTCCTCGGCCGTGCCTACCGCGCAGCTGATCGGCGGCGCCGTCGGCGCGGCCGGCGCCGGGGCCCTGGCCAACGTCCTGGGCTTCAGCCACGGCATCGACCCGACCCTGGCCGCGACGCACGGCCTGGTGCTGTTCGGCGCCTTCCTGCCCCTGGCCGTGGTGGGCTTTGGGGCGGCCTGGCGGCTGGGGCGACGCTAGGCCGCGATCGAGCGCGCGTCGGCCCTCGCGGCTCTTGTCAGTCTCTTCGCGAGGCCGCATATTTTGATCATGGCGACGCCCGTAAAGAAGATGGACTCCCCGCGGCGCTCGGCGCCGACCGAGCGCGTGGTCGTGTATCGCGGCATCAAGATCGCGCCGATGATCGGCAAGCGCTCCAAGATCGCCGAAGCCATTCGGGATGGCCTGAAGATCAATTCAGAGAAGCTGCGTGGCGACCCCGGCAAGGTCTAGGATCACGCCCGCCAAGTCCGTCTTCATCAACTGTCCCTTTGACGAAGGGTTCAAGCCGCTCCTGCGCGCTATGGTCTTCACCATCATCGCGTCCGGCTACTTCCCACGCTGCGCGCTCGACGCCACGGATGGCGCCGAGGTCCGGGTCGGCAAGATCGCCGCCCTGATCGGCGCGTGCGACTGGGGCATCCACGATCTTTCGCGCG
Source organism: Caulobacter segnis (assembly GCF_019931575.1). Classification (NCBI taxonomy): domain Bacteria; kingdom Pseudomonadati; phylum Pseudomonadota; class Alphaproteobacteria; order Caulobacterales; family Caulobacteraceae; genus Caulobacter; species Caulobacter segnis. Next base: position 4,306,098 of record NZ_CP082923.1, read on the forward strand.
TCGAGGTCGACGCCGGCGGCTTGCCGCGCTTCAACATGCCCATGGAGCTGGGCCTTCACCTGGGCGCGCGACTGCTTGGCGAGCCGCGTCATCGACGGAAACGGGCCCTGATCCTCGACGCGCGGCCCCACCGCTATGACGCGGCCCTGTCCGACATCAGCGGCCAGGACATCGAGTCTCACAACAACGAGCCGGATCGGGCCATCGCCTGCGTGCGCAACTGGCTGTCGGAACATCGCCCGCACAACGCCGCGCCGCTTCCCGGCGCCGGCGCCATGCAGGATGACTATCGCCTGTTCCAGGCCGAGATCGGCGCCCTGCTCGCCCCGCGTCGACTTGATCCGAGCCGCCTGACTCACAACGACTTTCTCTTCGCGGTGCGCGACTGGATCGCGACCCGCGCCGCGATCGCCTGAGCACGCGCGGGCCTCAAGCCCGCTCCAGCGCCGTCGCCTCCACCAGCTTGACCACGTCGCCCATGATCTCCGTGATCTTGAAGTCCTTGGGCGTGTAGATCCGCGCCACGCCCATCTGTTTCAGGATCAGGGCGTCGGCCTCGGGGATGATGCCGCCGGCGACGACGGGGATGTGGCCCAGGCCCTCGGCGCGCATCACGCGGATCACCTCCTGCACCAGATCCAGGTGCGAGCCGGACAGGATGGAGAGGCCGACCACGTGGGCGCGGCTCTCCTTGGCGCGGCGGACGATCTCCTCGGGCGTCGAGCGGATGCCGTCATAGACGACCTCCATGCCGCAGGCGCGGGCGCGAGTGGCGATCTGCTCGGCGCCGTTGGAGTGGCCGTCCAGGCCCGGCTTGCCGACCAGGTAGGTCAGGGTGCGGCCCAGCACGCGCGAGACCCGCTCGACCTCGCGCTTCACGGCCTCGACATCCTCGGCCTCGCCGGTGGAGACGACGACGGCGACGCCGGTCGGGCCGCGATATTCGCCGAACACCTCGCGCAGGGCCCCTGCCCACTCGCCGGTGGTGACGCCGGCCTTGGCGGCGGCGATCGAGGGCTCCATGACGTTGCCGCCGTCGCGGGCGGCGGCCTTCAGGGCGGCCAGGGCGGCCTCGACGGCGGCGGGATCGCGCGCCTCGCGCCACGCCTTGATGCGGGCGACGACGTCGGCCTCCAGGCGCGGATCCACCGTCTCGATCGAACTCTCGCCGGCCGCCCCGGTCGCGGTCAGCGGGGAAGCCTCGCTGTCGGTCCAGCGGTTGACGCCGACCACGGTCATCTCGCCGGTCTCGACCGAGCGCACCCGCTTGGCGTTGGAGCTGACCAGCTCGGACTTCATGTAGTCGATGGCGTTCGAGGCCCCGCCCATCTCGTCGATCAGGGCCAGCTGCGCCAGCGCCCCCTGGGACAGCTCGGCGACCTTGGCCTCGACCACGTGGCTGCCGTCGAACAGGTCCTCGTATTCCAGCAGGTCGGTCTCATACGCGAGAACCTGTTGCAGCCGCAGCGACCACTGCTGGTCCCACGGACGCGGCAGGCCCAGGGCCTCGTTCCAGGCCGGCAGCTGCAACGCCCGGCAGCGGGCGTCCTTGCTCAGCGTGACGGCCAGGGCCTCGATCAGGATGCGGTAGACGTTGTTCTCGGGCTGCGGCTCGGTCAGGCCCAGGCTGTTGACCTGCACCCCGTAGCGGAACCGCCGGGCCTTCTTGTCCTGGACGCCGTAGCGCTCCAGCAGGATCTGGTCCCACAGCTTGGTGAAGCTGCGCATCTTACACAGCTCGGTGACGAACCGCACCCCGGCGTTGACGAAGAAGCTGATCCGCGAGGCGACGATCTCGAAGTCCTCGTCGGGCACCTGGCCGCCGGCCTTGACCGTGTCCAGCACCGAGATCGCCGTGGCCAGGGCGAAGGCCAGCTCCTGCTCGGGCGTCGCCCCGGCCTCCTGCAGGTGGTAGCTGCAGACGTTCATCGGGTTCCACTTGGGAACCTCGCGATAGCACCAGGCGATCATGTCGCCGATCAGCCGCAGGCTGGGCGCGGGCGGGAAGATGTAGGTCCCCCGGGACAGGTATTCCTTGATCAGGTCGTTCTGGGTGGTGCCCTGCAGCAAGGCCCGGTCGGCCCCCTGCTCGTCGGCCAGGGCCACATACATCGCCAGCAGCCAGGCGGCCGGGGCGTTGATGGTCATGGAGGTGTTCATCTTCTCCAGCGGGATCTCGCTGAAGAGGGCGCGCATGTCGCCCAGATGGCTGATCGGCACCCCGACCTTGCCGACCTCGCCGCGCGCCAGGATGTGGTCGGGGTCGTAGCCAGTCTGGGTGGGCAGGTCGAAGGCCACCGACAGGCCGGTCTGGCCCCGCGCCAGATTGGCCCGGTAGAGCGCGTTGGACTTCTCCGCCGTCGAGTGCCCGGCATAGGTGCGGAAGATCCACGGCGGATCGGGCGCATGCTGGTACGGCTTGTCGGTCATGGTCGCTCCCGGGGCGGCTCTGTCGGCCTTGATTATCGCCGATCATGATCCGGGATTTGCTGCGATGCAATATCCGTTTCGCGGGTGCGAATTCCCTCTCCCCTTGCGGGAGAGGGTGGCCCACGAAGTGGGTCGGGTGAGGGGTCGCGCGGCGACGCTGAGAAACCCCTCATCCGTCAGCTTCGCTGACACCTTCTCCCGCAAGGGGAGAAGGATCACTTGCCTTCGAACACCGCCGGCCGCTTGGCCATGAACGCCGCGCGGGCCTCGGCGTGATCGGCTGAGGCGGCCAGGGCGGGGATCTCGGCCGCCGTCGTCGACGCCCCCGAGGCCACGCGCTTGGTCGCCGCCACCGCCAGCGGGGCGCGGGAGGCGATGACCCTCGCCATCCCCAGCGCCGCGTCCAGCAGGCCCTCGGCCGGATGGACCTCGGCCACCACCCCGTCCGCCAGGGCCCGGGCGGCGTCGAAGGGGGCGCCGGTCAGGAGGTGGGGCTTGGCGCGGCTTTCGCCGATCAGCCTCGTCAGGCGGCCGGCCGAGGCGGTCAGGCCCATCCGCACCGCCGAGCAGGCGAAGCTGGCGCGGGTGCTGGCCAGGCGGATGTCGCAGGCCAAAGCCAGCTCCAGCCCGCCGCCGATGCACCAGCCGTCCACCGCCGCGATCACCGGCACACGAGCGGCGGCGATGGTGTCGCACATGGCGAGGAAGTGCAGGATCGCCGCCGTCTGCGTCTCGACATCGCGCGACAGCGACTCGGCCAGGTCGTCGCCGGTGCAGAACGCGCCGTTGCGCCCTGTAAGGACCACGACCCGGACGGCCCAGTCGGCCTCGATCGCGGCGAAGGCCTCCAGCAGTCGGGCCCGCTGGGCCATGGCCAGGACATTGGCCGGGGCGGCGTCCATTTCGACGAGGGCGATCGAAGGTTCGGGATGCGACAGATGGATCATGGCGGCGCCAAACTGGCCCGCGCCGGGCCGGTCCGCAACCTTACGTCACGGCGCCGCGCCGCTTCATGTTGCGACGCACAAGATTCCGCTTGCCAGTTTCAAACATCTGTCTCAGCCTAACGATCTTCCGGGCGGATTTTTGCGCCTGGAAGCCAAAAAACGACCCCAAGGGAGGCGAATTCACCGCTTCACCCGAGGGCGGGCGCAGCCGAGTTTGGCCTTCACGCGTTGTTGCAGCGCAGAAGGAACGGGGAGTGAGATGACAACGCAGACGCTTGCAAAGACCGAGCTGAAGGACCTCTACGAGATCGGAGAGATCCCGCCGGCCTTCCACGTGCCGAAAAACATGTACGCCTGGAGCATCCGAAAGGAGCGCCACGGCAAGCCGTCGACCGCCATGCAGGTCGAGGTGGTCCCGACCTGGGAGATCGGCGAGGACGAGGTGCTCGTGCTCGTGATGGCCGCCGGGGTCAACTACAACGGCGTCTGGGCCGCCCTGGGCGAGCCGATCAGCCCGCTGGACGGCCACAAGCAGCCCTATCACATAGCCGGATCCGACGCCTCGGGCATCGTCTGGAAGGTCGGGTCCAAGGTGAAGCGGTGGAAGCTGGGCGACGAGGTCGTCATCCACTGCAATCAGGACGACGGCGACGACGAGGAGTGCAACGGCGGCGACCCGATGTTCTCGTCCAGCCAGCGGATCTGGGGCTATGAGACGCCCGACGGCAGCTTCGCCCAGTTCTGCCGGGTGCAATCGCGCCAGCTGTTGCCGCGCCCCAAGCATCTGACCTGGGAAGAGGCCGCCTGCTACACCCTGACCCTGGCCACCGCCTACCGCATGCTGTTCGGCCACAAGCCGCATGAGCTGAAGCCCGGCCAGAACGTCCTGGTCTGGGGCGCGTCGGGCGGGCTGGGCGTCTTCGCCGTGCAGCTGGCCGCCGTGGCCGGGGCCAACGCCATCGGCGTGGTCAGCGACGACGACAAGCGCGAGTTCGTGCTGTCGATGGGCGCCAAGGCCGTGCTGAACCGCAAGGAGTTCAACTGCTGGGGCCAGCTGCCCAAGGTCAACGGCCCCGAGTTCAACGACTACATGAAGGAAAGCCGCAAGTTCGGTAAGGCGATCTGGCAGATCACCGGCAACCGCGACGTGGATCTCGTCTTCGAGCACCCGGGCGAGTCGACCTTCCCGGTCTCGGTGTTCGTGGTCAAGCGCGGCGGCATGGTCGCCATCTGCGCCGGCACCTCGGGCTTCAACCTGACCATGGACGCCCGCTTCCTGTGGATGCGCCAGAAGCGCGTGCAGGGCAGCCACTTCGCCAACCTGATGCAGGCTTCGGCGGCCAACCAGCTGGTCATCGACCGCCGCGTCGACCCGTGCCTGTCGGAGGTCTTCCCCTGGAAGGACATCCCCGCCGCCCACGAGAAGATGCTGGCCAACCAGCACCTGCCGGGGAACATGGCCGTCCTGGTCTGCGCCCAGCGCCCGGGCCTGCGGACGTTCGAGGAAGTGCAGGAGTTGAGCGCGGCGCGGTAGGGGGCCCTCAGGGTGCCCTCCGCCACGCCAGCACCGCCGCCGCCAGCCCGGTCGCCAACGCGACCGGGACCAGGGCCCCGACCACCGCGCCGCCGGCCGCGCCGCCGCCGATCAGCTGGGCGGCGGCCAAGGGGCCGAAGATCGAGCCCAGGCGGCTGGCGGCGATGGCCGCGCCGACGCCCGTCCCGCGCACGGCGTCGGCATAGAGCCGGGGCGCCAGGCCGTACAGGGTGAATTGGCCGCCCATCAGCAGGAAGCCGGCGACGAAGGCGAGGCCGGCGATCGCGCCGCCGTCGCCCGCTCCCGCCAGGCCCAGCAGCGCCAGGGCCAGGCCGGCGAAGGCGCCGATCATCGGCCAGCGCGGCCCGAACCGGTCGGCCAGCAGGCCCAGGGCGACGCCGCCGGCCGCCCCGCCCAGGTTGAACAGCGCCGCCGCCCCGAACGCTGCGCTCCTGGGCAGGCCTCGCGCCACCAGCAGGGTCGGCAGCCAGTTCAGCAGCAGGTGCAGGGTCAAGGCCGCCAGGGCGCAGCCCAGCCACAGGCTGAGGGTCATGGTCAGGCGACCGGGCGCGAACAGGGCCGCCAGGGCCGATCGCCCCTGCCGGTCGATCGCCTCGGGCCGGCCCAGCGGCAGGGTCCGGTACAGAAGCGGCGCGACCAGCAGGGGGGCGACGCCGCCGACCACGAAGATCATCCGCCAGTCCTCAGCCAAGGGCGAGCGCGCCAGGAAGCCGGCGGCCGCCCCGCCCAGCGGCAGGCCCGCCGTGACCACCGCCACCAGGGTCGCCTTGCGCGCGGGAGGGGCCTGCTCCGAGGCCAGGGCGATCAGCATCGGCATGGCCCCGCCCAGGCCAAGGCCGGTCAGTATCCGCGCCGCCATCAGGGCCGCGAAGCTCGCGGCCAGGGGCGTGGCCAGCGAGAAGAGGCCGAACGCGACGACCGAGGCGACCAGCACCGGCCGCCGCCCGATCCGATCGGCGACCACCCCGCCAGCCGAGGCCCCGATCATCAGGCCGATCAGGCTGGCGCTGAACGCCCAGCCCGCCTGGCCGGGCGAAAGGCCTAGGGCCGGGACCATGCGCGGCGCGGCCACGCCCATCGACTGGATGTCGAACCCCTCCAGCATCGCCGCCAGCAGGCAGACGGCCAGCACGACCCAGATCGGCGACGCCCTCTCGAGCCTGGCCTTGGCGTCGTCCATCGTCCCCTCCCGTTTCGGTGGGAGACTAGGCCGTCAGGGGACAGGGCGCATCGGATTTCGCCCCCAGCAGCGCGAACAACCGCGCGCTCAGCGCCGGCCGCGCGGCGTCGGTGGCGCAGGCGACCACCGGGGCCAAGACGCCGATCTGGCTGGTCTCCAAGAACTCGGCGTCGGTGGAGTCGCCGCAGGCCCAGTCGTAGATCGCGCCCAGATAGTTGGAATAGATCACCCGCCCCAGCCGGTCGGCGTCGACTTCCGGCGCGATCTCGCCCGCCGCCTGGGCCTGCAGCATGGCGCGCACGGCGGGATCAGCGGCGTCGCGCCCGATGTGGGTGCCGTCGAACAGCACGCGCGGGATTCGCACCAGCACCTGCCGATAGAGGCGCGCGTCGTCGATATAGAGCTGGGCCGAGACCCGCGCCGCCTCCAGCGCCAGGGCGACGCCGGTCGCGGCGGTGTCGGCCAGCGCCGCCTCGACGCGGTCCATCGCCACGTTGATGACCGCCAGCCCCACCGCGTCCAGGCCGCCGATCAGGTTGTAGATGGTCTGGGGGGCCACCTGGGCCGCGGCCGCGATCTGGCTCAGCGAGACGTTCTCGAACCCATGCTCGCGCCACAGGCCCGCGGCCGCGGCGACGATCTCGGCGTAGCGCCGCGCCTTGCCGCGCTCGCGAAGCGATCCGGTCAAAGATGGATTCAATTCCAATTTCATTGCACGATCTATTTTTAGACTTTATTCCAAATTAAAGCGTGGCGGTAGCCGCGATCCCGCTTTAGCGCAATTTGGAAAGCACGCCCTTGGGTCTGTTCAGCTCGCACTCCGCCCTGGCGGCTCGCTACGAAGCCGCCCAAGCCTCGGGCCAGATGCCCACCGGCGTGGTCATGGACCGGCTGCTGTCGGCGAGCGAGGCGATCATCAACGGCCGCCGCACCGTCACCGTCGGCACCCACAACTATCTGGGCCTGGCCTTCGACGAGGCCTGCATCGAGGCGGCGGTCGCGGCGGTGCGGCGCGAGGGCACCGGCACCTGCGGCTCGCGGATCGCCAACGGCTCGTTCGCCGACCATGTCGCGCTGGAGCAGGAGTTGGCCGCCTTCCACGGCATGCGCCACGCCATGACCTTTTCGACGGGCTACCAGGCCAATCTGGGGGTGATCTCGTCGCTGGTCGGGGCTGGCGACTTCCTGCTGCTGGACGCCGACAGCCACGCCTCGATCTACGACGCCTGCAAGCAGACCCAGGCCAGCGCGATCCGCTTCAAGCACAACGACCCCGCCAACCTGGACGCGCGCCTGCGGCGGCTGGCCGACGAGCCTGGCGACAAGCTGGTGGTGGTCGAGGGCATCTATTCGATGCTGGGCGACATGGCCCCGCTGAAGGCGATCGTCGAGGTCTGCCGCCGCCACGGCGCCTACCTGCTGGTGGACGAGGCCCACTCGATGGGCGTGCTGGGCGCGCGCGGCGCGGGCCTGGCCGAGCAGGAGGGCGTGCTGGACCAGGTCGACTTCATCGTCGGTACCTTCTCCAAGAGCCTGGGCGCGGTCGGCGGCTATTGCGTCTCCAACCACGCGCGGTTCGACCTGCTGCGCCTGGCCTGCCGGCCCTACATGTTCACCGCCTCGCTGCCGCCGGCGACGGCGGCCTCGGTGCGGACGGCCCTCAAGGCGGTGGCCGAGCGGCCGGAACTGCGCGAGCGGCTGTGGCGCAACGTCCATCGCCTGTACGCCGCCCTGGACGACGCCGGCTTCCAGCTGGGCCCGACGCCCAGCCCGATCGTGGCGGTCTGCCTCGACGCCGAGGCCACGACCCTGGCGATGTGGCGCGCCCTGCTGGACGCCGGTTACTACGTCAATGTCGGCCTGCCGCCGGCCACCCCCTCGGGCGAGAGCCTGCTGCGCTGCGCCATCTCGGCGGCCCATTCCGACGAACAGATCGACGGCCTGGCCGAGCGGCTGATCCGCCTGGGGCGCGAGTTCGGCGTCCTGTCGGCCCCGCGACGCGTGCTCACGGCCCGCTAGCGCCTCACAATCGCCCGCGTCCGCCGCCCTTCAGCCGATCCAGCTTGCGAAGGGGCCGCTCGGCCTCCTCGGGCTCGAGGATTGGCGGCTCGAAGGCCGGCGGCGGGAACCCCGCCGACGGCCTGACCGGCCTCGGCCGAGGCGTCAGGGCCGCGACCTTGCGAGCCATGGCGGCCAGCTCGCCGCAGGCCCTGGCCTTGTCGCGGGCCTTGCGGATGACGGCGGGATCGTCGGTGGCGGCGATGGCGTCCCAGGCCGCGTCGATCGCCGCCATCAGCTTGCCCTGCAGACGCTCGCACCAGGTCTGTGTGGAAGACTGGGTGTGTGTGGAGGTTTGGGTCATGCCCCAAGCATGCGACCGCGCCAGGCGGCGGGGACAGGAAACGCGCGTTTTCCCACAAGCCTCTGAATTCATTGGATCGGACCGCGAAAAGTACGGGGATTGAGCGCCGCCCTGTGGATAACTTCGACACTCAACCGTCGAAGCTGGACAATAACAACCTCGCACAGCACTATGGGAATGTTCCCGCATAACGAGTTTCAGTGCTTGGCGCCTGGCGCCCCTTCGTGCCGCGTTCCCCGCCCCTTCAGCGCGAGCTCGCCATGAGAACCCTCAACACGCTGGCCAACCTGCTGATCGCGTTCGCCGCGATCGCCCTGGCGACGGGCTTCGTCGTCTCGTCCCACGCCCAGACAAACGCCCCGGAGCCCATCGCCTATATCGGGCATGGCGGCTTCTTCGACGCCCAGGGCCGGCAGATCGAGATGACGCCCGAGTTCATCGCCAAGGCCCAGGCCTACTATCGCAAGAAGCTGCTGACGGCGGCGGTCGCCGGACGGCGCGACGCGCTGAAGAGCTTCGAGGGCGAGCTCACCAAGGGGCTGAAGCTGCAGAAGTCCGACCAGTTGGTCGCCCAGCAACGCGCCCTGACCTGGTTCGCCGCCTCGGCGCCGGCGGGGAAGGTCGACCCGAGCACGCTCGGCAAGCTGCGAGCGCTGGACTACCTGCTCGGCGCCGCGGCGTCCGGCAAGCCGACCACGGCCTTCATGAAGGTCAAGCCCTTCAAGTTGAACCCTGACCTGGCGCTGAGGCTGGACAATGCGCCGGCGGCCTCTCCGGGAGGGCCGGGCACGGTCAATTCCGGCCAGGCTTACATCGACGAATGCAGCGCGGCCGGCGTGCCGATCCCACCGCCGATCGGCCAGCTCGACCCCAACGGCCGCGCCGGCTGGAAGACCCAGGGCTTCATTCCGCAGGCCGCGCAATTCATCGTCGGCACGCCGGCCGAGCTGCGCAGCTACGAAACCGACACCGGGCTCTGCTTCGCGCTGCCGCGCTACGAGGACGACAGCAAGGCGACCGTCGCGCTGGACGGCGTCATCTGCCTCGGAAAGACCACCGGCAAGACCTGCTTCTGGGACAATCAGATGAGCGGCTCGGGCTTTCCCTTCCCGTCCGGAACGCTGATCCCGATCGGCGTGGCGAACCTCGCGGTCAATCCCGAAGGGAAGTACCAGGCCGGCGGCGCGGAACTCGAAGGCGGCGACGGCGGCGTCTGCACCGAATGCCACGCGGGCGAAAACCCGTTCGTCATCCATCCCAAGGCCAATCTGGGCGGCGTCCTGATGGGATCGCTGTCGGCCTTCTCGCCCGACCGCTATTCGCCGCTCGTCGCCGCGTCGTGGTGGCTGAACCAGGACATGGAGCCCGAGGCCGACGTCCCGGACCAATGCGGCGCCTGCCATACCCAGGACGACGCCGGACGCTTCCCGAAGCTGTCCGCCGTCCCCGAGGGATATTGCGCCACAATCCTTCGCCCCGCGATCGCGCGCACCATGCCGCCCAGCAAACCCGGGGCTCACCTGAACACCCCGGAGGTCGTCGCCTTCCTCGCGCGCTGCGGCAAGCCGGCCTGATTTTTCCGTCGCCGAACCGATTGCCAGCCGCCTCGCCCCACCGCACAGTCCGTCCCAACAAATGTTCGGCCAGAACGCTTTGGGCCAGAAAAGTTCGGGGAGACGGTGATGGGTGTCGGGGGAAAGGTCGCGCTGACGGCCGTGGGGCTGGTGCTGGCGGTGACGGCGGTGGTCGCCGCGCGCACGGCGATGTTCAAGCCGCCGGCCCAGGTCGACGCGTCCTCGGTGAAGCTCGCCCCCGCCCGTCCGCTGGACGTCGCCAAGGTCGCCGATCACCTGGCGCAGGCCGTCCGCTTCCAGACCGTCAGCCACCAGGACCGGGCCGAGGACCAGCCGGCCGAGTGGGACAAGCTGCACGCCTGGCTGCAGGCGACCTATCCGAACGCCCACAAGGCCATGACCCGCGAGGTGATCGCCGACCACACCCTGGTCTACACCTGGGCCGGCAGCAACCCCGCCCTGCCCCCGATCGTGCTGATGGCCCACCAGGACGTGGTGCCGGTGACGCCGGGCAGCGAGGGCCAGTGGACCCATCCGCCGTTCGACGGCGTCGTGGCTGACGGGGCGGTGTGGGGCCGAGGCTCGATCGACGACAAGGGCTCGCTGGTCACGCTGTTCGAGGCCCTGGACGCGGTGGCCGCCGGCGGCTTCAAGCCCGTACGGACGGTGATCGTGGTCAGCGGCCACGACGAGGAGGTGCGCGGCGTCGGGGCCCGCGCCGCCGCCGCCCTGCTGAAGTCGCGTAACATCAAGGCCCAGTTCGTGCTGGACGAGGGCATGGCCGTGGTCGCCGACCACCCGGTCACCGGCCAGCCCGCCGCCATCATCGGCACGGCCGAGAAGGGCTATGCGACGATGAAGGTCTCGGCCCCGGCGGTCGGCGGCCACTCGTCGGCCCCGCCCAAGGACGGCGGCGGCGTGGTCGCCCTGTCGCGCGCCGTGGTGGCGATCAACGACCACCCGTTCCCGATGAAGTTCCAGGGCCCCGGCGCCGACATGCTGAAGGCCATCGCCCCGCACGCCTCGCCGGTGGTCAAGATCTTCGCGGCCAACACCTGGCTGTTCTCGCCGCTCTTGGTGAAGGTCACCGCCAAGTCCCCGGCCGGGGCCGCGATGCTGCACACCACGATCGCCCCGACCATGATCAAGGGCTCGCCCAAGGAGAACGTCCTGCCGCAGGACGCCACGGCCTGGATCAACTACCGCATCGCGCCCGGCGACACCTCGACCAGCGTGATGGCGCGCGCCAAGGACGCGGTCGGCCAGCTGCCGGTCCAGCTGTCCTGGGCCAAGACGCCCGACGAGCCCTCGGCCGTGTCCTCAACCAGCTCGGAGGCCTGGAAGACCCTGGCGGGCCTGGCCGCCGACGAGAGCCAGGCGCCGGTCGTGCCGGGCCTGGTCACGGCCGGCACTGACAGCCGCTACATGGGCGGGGTGGCCAGCGACGTCTATCGCTTCCAGCCGCTGGTGCTGAAGGTCGACGAGACCAAGATCATCCACGGCACCGACGAGCACATCAGCCTGGACAATGTCGAGAGAATGGTGCGCTTCTATCAGCGTCTGGTGGAGACCGCCGCGTCGCGGTGACGTCTTCATCCGGATAGGGACGTGTTCGGGGGAACACGGTCGGGGGACTTGGCGGCGAAATCCGCCCACAACTTTGGCTGTCGCTTTTTCGAGCGCGTGAACGGGTGTCGCATTCCGTCTGTACGAGCGCGCGTCACGCGTTCTGGGCAGGTGTGACACGCGCCTCTAGCTCCGCGTTCACTCAAAGCCGCCAGAAGCCCCATGCCCGCCGACGACGCTCCGCTGCTGAAGGCCAAACCCGGCAAGCTTCCCGAGAAGTTCGGCGAGGGCTTCGTCTGGGACGCCTGGTACGTCGCCTGCCTGTCGCCCGAGATCAAACCGGGCAAGGCCGAGAAGCGCGAGTACCTGGGCGAGCCGGTCCTGCTGGGCCGCACCCGCGGCGGCCAGGCCTACGCCATCCGCGACATCTGCCCCCACCGCGCCGCCGCCCTGTCGTCCGGCCGCGTCCATCGCGAGGCCGACGGGACCGACAGCATCGAGTGCCCCTATCACGGCTGGCGCTTCGGCCCGGACGGGGCGTGCAAGTCGATCCCGTCCCTGACCGGCGACAGCGACTTCGACATCTCCAAGGTCCGCGTGCGCCGCTATCCGACGGTGGAGAGCCAGGGCCTGGTCTGGATCTGGATGAGCTCGGACCCGCGCTTCGACGGCGAACCGCCGGAGCCGCCGCCGGCCATCCCCGGCGTGGTGGGCGGCAAGCCCAAGCTGATCGACCACCTGGACTACGACATCCATATCGACCACGCGGTGCTGGGCCTGATCGACCCCGCCCACGGCCCCTATGTGCATCAGCAATGGTGGTGGCGGACCAAGGCCAGCCAGCACGAGAAGAAGAAGCGCTTCGCGCCGTCGGAGGCCGGCTTCACCATGGTGCGGCACGAGCCGTCCAAGAACTCCAAGGCCTACGCCATCCTGGGCGGCGAGCCGCTGACCGAGATCACCTTCCGCCTGCCCGGCCTGCGCTGGGAGCATGTGACGGTGGGCGACAAGCAGGTGCTGGCCCTGTCGGCCATGACCCCGATCAACGCCCACAAGACCCGCATGAACCAGATCATGTGGTCGGACCACTGGGCCTTCACGGCCTTCTATCCGATCATCCGGATCGCGGCCCGCGCCTTCCTGCGCCAGGACGGCAAGATCGTCGACTGCCAGACCCCCGGCCTGCAGTGCAACCCGCCCCTGATGTGGGTCGGCGACGCCGACCAGCAGGCCCGCTGGTACCACCAGTGCAAACGCGAATGGAACGCCAGCCGACGGGAGGGCCGGCCGTTCGTGAACCCGGTGCGCGACCAGACGCTGCGCTGGCGGACGTAAAGAATCCCTCTCTCCGAGAGAGAGGGAGGGGCCCGCCGCCGAAGGCGGTGGGAGGGTGAGAGGTTTCACCCCTACCGAAAAACCCAGATTCCTTCTGTTGAGCGCCTCCAACAGCCAAGCCCATGCTCCCGCCATGGACAAGATCGCCAACGCTCGCCGCTTGCGACGGGACCAGACGCACGCGGAAAAGGTTCTCTGGAACCTCGTTCGCAACCGCCGCCTGGGCGGCTTCAGGTTTCTTCGGCAACGTCCCATAGACCGCTACATCGCGGACTTCGTCTGCGAGGCCGCCAAGGTGATCGTGGAACTGGACGGCGCCGTTCATGACGATCGCGAGGACCATGACGAGCGCCGCACCCAGACGCTGGAGCTGTACGGCTATGTCGTCGTGAGATTTCGCAACGAGAGGGTCCTGGCCGATCCGGGTGGAACGGCGGACGACATCCTGGCTGTGCTTTGCTCGGCGAGGCTGTAACCTCTCACCCTCCCACCGCTTCGCGGCGGGCCCCGCCCTCTCTCCAAGAGAGAGGGATTTCGTGGAGCGTCCCGATCTTCCGCCGCCTCCTCGCCAGCCTTCGCACCCTGCCCTCGCCGCGGGGGTGGCTGCTCTGCCTGGCCGTCTCGGCCGTCACCCTGGCGACCATGGCCGTCATCGGGTTCGCCACGGGCCTCTACCATCTGACCCCGACCCAGCCCGGCCTTGCCCTGCGGCTGCTGACCGTGCTGTTCGTCCCGGCCCTGGGCGAGGAGATCCCGTTCCGGGGAATCATGACACCCGGTCCCGGCGAGAGCCGCCGGCCCTGGCTGGCGATAGCGGTGTCGACGACGCTCTACACGCTGTGGCACGTGATCGAGGCCCTGACCTTCCTGCCCGCCGCCGCCCCCGTCTTCCTGCGGCCCGACTTCCTGCTGTGCTGCGCGGTGCTGGGCCTGGGTTGCGCGATCACCCGGTGGAAGACCGGCTCGCTGTGGCCGGCGGTTCTGCTGCACTGGGCGCTGGTAGTGGTCTGGCAGACCTGGCTGGGCGGGGTCAGCGCGCTGGCCTAGCGCGTGGCAGCCGAAAGTGGACGCCGGTTTCGGCGCCCGCCACGCGCCAAACAAAAATCGAACGCGAAAAAGCCCGCCCGGTCTGGGACCGGACGGGCTCTCTTCGAAACGCGGCCTGAGGGACGGATGGGACGCGTCCCGAAACTCAAACCTTGTTACGCGCGGTAGACATAGGCGCTGGAGACGTAGCCCACGCCGACGCCGTCCTGGCCGACCAGGATCCACTGGCCGTCACCGGTGCGGCCCAGGGCCTGGAAGGTCGTCCCCGAGGACACCGCGCCCAGACGCTCGGCGCGGGTCGAAGAGGCGGCGCGCAGGTTCACGGTCGAGCGGGTGACGTACTTGTGGTCCATCTTGACCAGCGGCTCGGCGTGGACGGTCTGGGCGTAGCGGTAGCCGCCCGACTTGTAGATGCCGCCGACCTCCTTGGCCGCCTCGCTCTTCTGCATCTTGCAGCCGACCGCCGAGCCGGCGCCCGCGCCGACCACGGCGCCGATGGCCGTGCCCGTGCCGCGATCGCCCTTGCCGGCGATCTTGTTGCCGGCCAGGCCGCCCAGCAGGCCGCCCAGGACGGCGCCGACTTCCTGCTTGCTGCCCGAGGCCTTGCAGCCGACGACGCCGGCGCTGGCTTGCGGGGCGGCGGCGGCCATGCTCAGAGCCGCCGCGGCGGCGCCGATGGTCAGGGTGATGGTCTTGGTCTTCTTGCCGAACATGAGAGAACTCCTTCGTCCCTTGGAATGTGTCCGAGGCCGTTTCGGCCCCGTGAGACGCACCATGGCAGGGGCAAGCTGAACGGTGTCGGCGACCCGACTGACAGAGTTCGTTCATGTTCGAAAAAAGTTTGGCCCCAGCGCTCGGACCGTCATGATGGGAGCGGGTTTCGACGCTTTGTGTGTGTTGGGGGGCGCTCTTGGGCTTGGTGAAGGACATGTGGCGCGTGGGCCTGGTGCGCGCGCCGCTGGCGGAGCTGCTGGCGCCAGGGGCCCTGGCCGGCCACGCCGTCACCTGGGTCCCCGATCCCGGGCCGCTGCGCTTCCTGGCCGACCCGATCGGCGTCTGGCGCGACGGGCGCCTCTACGTGTTCGCCGAGATCTACGACTATCGCGACCGGGTCGGGGCGATCGAGGTGCTGACCTTCGACGCGGACCTGACGCTGCTGGACCGCCGGCCGGCCCTGAAGGAGCCTTGGCACCTGTCCTACCCGTTCATCATCGAAGCGGGCGACGAGACCTACATGCTGCCCGAGGCGCACAAGTCGGGGCGGCTGACCCTGTATCGCGCCGAGGAGTTCCCGACCCGCTGGGTCCCGGCGGCGGTGCTGGACCTGGACCAGGTGGCGATCGACGCCACCCCGATCTTCCACGACGGCCTGTGGTGGTTGTTCTACACGCCGGCCACGACCAAGGCCGACAAGGTCAGCGCCCTGCACGTGGCCTGGGCCGAGCGGCTGACCGGCCCCTGGACGCCGCACGCCGGCAATCCGGTGCGCTACGATCCCGGCAGCTCGCGGCCGGGCGGCACGCCGGTCGTGGTCGACGGCGCGATCGTCCTGCCCGTGCAGGACTGCCGGCGGACCTATGGCGGGGCGATCCGCGCCCTGCGGATCACCACCCTGACCCCGGACCGCTTCGAGGCCGAGGCGGACGAACCGATCACCGCCCCGCCCAGCTTCGGCCGCCACGTCCAAGGGCTGCACACCCTGGCGGCGGCGGGGCCGGTCACGCTGATCGACGCCAAGCGGTTCGAGCTGTCGCCAGCCTCCCTGGCGCTGGACGTGCGAAGGGAATGGCGAAAGCGGGCGCGACGAACCTGACCCGCACGCGGGCGGCGCGTTTGGCGGCCACGGCGTCGAACACCCGCAGATAGGCGTCGGCGATCGGGCCGATCCGGTAGTCGTCCACCAGGGCCGCCAGGGCGGCGGGATCCGGCGCGGGTCGGGCCAGCTCGTCGTTGAGACAGGCGGCCAAGGCCTCGACATCGCCGATCGGCGCCACCTGGCCGGCCAGGCGCGAGCCCAAGAGCTCGCCGGCGGCCGGGGTGCAGTCGGTGCTGACCACGGGACGCCCCGCGCCCAGCGCCTCGACGATCACCGCCGCATAGCCCTCGTAATAGGAGCTGAGCAGGAAGGCCCGGGCCGTCTCCAGCCACGGGCGGATGTCTCGGGCATAGCCGGGGAAGCTGACCCGGTCGGCCACGCCCAGCTCCCGGGCCAGGGCCGTCAGGGCCTCGCGACGGCCGCCCTCGCCCACGATCACCAGCTGGGCCTCCGGGTCCTCGACCTTGGCGAAGGCGCGCAGGGCGACCTCGAAGCCCTTCTCCTTGACCAGCCGGCCGGCGGCCAGGATCACCTTGCCTTCGGCGGGGCGGGCGAAGGCCTGGTCGGCGTCGTCCAGGGCCGGCAGCCGGATCCGCTGGGTCACGCGCCGGCCCAGCACCCGGTCGGCGTCGCGGGTCATGCTGTCCGACAGCGAGATGGCCCGGTCGACCCGGCGCAGCTGCCGCCAGGTGCGCAGGTTGTACGGGATCTGGGCCAGCCGACCTCGGCCGTGGCGGTACAGCGGCGTGCCGATCTGGGCGACCACGCCGGGCCGCCGGTCGGCCGGCAGGGCGTCGATCGCCGGCAGGATCGGCCAGTGATAGTTGCCAGGCACGAACAGGATGTCGGGCCGGTGGGCGGCGACATAGTCGGCGGTCGCATGGCCCAGCCGGCGGCGCGAGCCGCGCCCGCGCGGGATCGGCGGATCGCACTCGACCACCTCGACCCCCGCGTCGATCAGCGCGGCCAGCGGCCCCTCGCGCGAACCGCAGAACAGGGTCACCCGCCGGCCCGCCGCGGCCCAGCGGTTGGCCAGCCGCACCGCGATCCGCTCGGATCCCCCCAGCGGCAGATCGTGCAGCACGATCGCGATCGTCTTCGCGCAGTCTTCCATTGGCGCCCCCCGGCAGGGCGCTCTGGCTGGACACGGACGAACCGTGGCCGAGGGGCGCCACTCTGGTTAGACGCCGCCGAACATTTCAGACCGCCGCCGATTGTTTCGAAGTCGATACATTTTCCAGTGGACGACCGGACGACCCGCTTTTTCCAACCTCATGCTGCAGCGCGGCATTGCTCGCACATGCGAAATGGGCCACGGTGAAGAAAAACAAATGTATGCGCAGGGGAGTAAGCGATGACCGACACGGCGACCAAGGAAACCAGCCTCATTCTGCCGGGCCTGACGGGGCTGTTGCGCGAGGCCGCCGACGCGGCGGGGCTGTTCGTGGCAGAGGCCAAGCCCCAGGTGCTGGCCCACATCACCGGTGAAAATGGCAAGATCGATCGCAAGCTGGCCGACGTCCACCAGCACCGCGTCCACGGCTACGGCTGGTACGCGGCCTATGCCGAGCTGCTGAACCAGGTCGCAGGCTGGGCCGAGCGGCTGGAGGCTGAGGGTCGGTTCGGCGAGATCGAGGCCCTGCTGGCCCAGCTGCTGTTCTCTGAATACTGCGCCCAGCTGGTCGGCGGCGTGCCGATGAACCAGGGCGAGATCGTCCGCCCGGCCCATCTGGTCGAGGATCGCGCGATCCTGAACCGCCTCTATTCCAACGGCCTCATGAAGCTGATGGTCGAGGGCGGGACGCAAGGCGTGAAGACCCGCGTGGCCCAGCGCCTGGCCGAGGCGCGCGGCCGCCCGACGCTGGAACATACCGGCCTCGACGAGACGTTCGAGATGATCCGCGACCAGTTCCACGCCTTCGCCGAGGAAAAGGTCACCCCCTTCGCCCACGAATGGCACCTGAAGGACCAGCTGATCCCGATCGAGCTGGTCGAGGAGCTGGGGGCCCTGGGCGTGTTCGGCCTGACCATCCCCGAGGAATTCGGCGGCAGCGGCATGGGCAAGACCGCCATGTGCGTGGTCTCCGAGGAGCTATCGCGCGCCTGGATCGGCGTCGGCTCGCTGGCCACCCGCTCGGAGATCGCCGGCGAGCTGATCCTGACCGGCGGCACCGACGCCCAGAAGGAATACTGGCTGCCCCGCATCGCCAGCGCCGAGATCCTGCCGACCGCCGTCTTCACCGAGCCGAACACCGGCAGCGACCTGGGGTCCTTGCGCACCCGCGCGGTGCTGGAGGGCGAGAACTACGTGGTGACCGGGAACAAGACCTGGATCACCCACGCCGCCCGCGCCGACGTCATGACCCTGCTGGTCCGCACCGACCCGGCCACCACCGACTATCGCGGCCTCTCCATGCTGCTGGCCCCCAAGCCGCGCGGCGGCGAGGGGAACGACTTCCCGGCCGACGGCATGAGCGGCGGCGAGATCGGGGTGATCGGCTATCGCGGCATGAAGGAGTTCGAGTTGGGCTTCGACGGCTTCACCGTGCCGGCCGAAAACCTCCTGGGCGGCGTCCCCGGCCAGGGCTTCAAGCAGCTGATGGCCACCTTCGAGAGCGCCCGCATCCAGACCGCCGCCCGCGCGGTCGGCGTGGCCCAGGCGGCCCTGGAGGTCGGCCTTGGCTACGCCCTGGACCGTCAGCAGTTCGGCCAGGCGATCTTCGCGTTCCCGCGCGTGGCCAACAAGCTGGCCATGATGGCCGCCGAGATCATGGGCGTGCGCCAGCTGACCTACTACGCCGCCCGCCAGAAGGATGAGGGCAAGCGCTGCGACCTCGAGGCCGGCATGGCCAAGCTGATCGCCGCCCGCGTCGCCTGGGCCGCCGCCGACAACGCCCTGCAGATCCACGGCGGCAACGGCTTCGCCATGGAATACGCCGCCAGCCGCCTGCTGGCCGACGCCCGCATCCTCAACATCTTCGAGGGCGCCGGCGAGATCCAGGCCCAGGTGATCGCGCGGAGATTATTGGATGGCGGCAACTAAGCCCCAAACACCGCTCATCCCCGCGAAAGCGGGGACCCAAGCTGAAGGTCCAATATTTCAGCCCTCCTAGGCCCTGTGCCTAGGACCCATCGTTCCGCCGCCGCTAGGCCAACCTGGCTCTCGCCAACGCGAGCGGCGTCATTCTGGAAAGTCCGAGCCCAGCCGATCCATGGGTCCTAGGCACAAGGCCTAGGAAGGCGAACTTTCTTGCAGCGTGGTCTGGAAAGCGAGCTCAGCTTGGGTCCCCGCTTTCGCGGGGATGAGCGGTTTATTTTGCTCTCTTGTCCCGCCCTTGAGCATCAGCTTAGCCTCGCGGCCTTTACCATGAGGACCGCCCATGCTCGCCACGACCCGCCGCTCCGCCCTCGTCTCGGCGCTCGCGACCACGGGCCTGGCGGCGTTCGGAAACAGGGCCCTTGCTCAAGGAAACGGGGCCCAGCAGACCGGCTCGGTCGCCGCGGCGGTTGACCAGTTCGCGCAAGAGGTGATGGCCGCCTTCCCCGACCAGCCGGGCCTGGGGATCACCGTGGTCGAGCGCGGCAAGGTCACCCTGGCCAAGGGCTATGGCGTCAAGACTCTGGGGACCCAGGACCGCTGCGACGAGAACACCGTCTTCGGCATCGCCTCGAACACCAAGGCCATGACCGCCGCCCTGATCGCCATGCTGGTCGAGGAGGGCAAGGTGGCCTGGGACGATCCGGTCACCAAGCACCTGCCCGACTTCCAGATGAGCGACCCGGTGGTCACCAGGCTGATGACCGTCCGCGACCTCCTGGTCCACCGCAGCGGTCTTACGCTGGGCGCGGGCGACCTGATGATCTGGCCGGCCCCGACCCACACCCGCGCCGACATCGTGGCGGGCCTGAGGTATCTGCCGATCGGCGGCCAGTTCCGGGGCGGCTACGCCTATGACAACGTCCTCTATGTCGCCGCCGGCGCGCTGATCGAGGCGGTGACCGGCCAGAGCTGGGAATCGATGATCAAGGCCCGGATCTTCGATCCCCTGGGCATGGCCAGCACCGTCTCCAGCCCCGCCCTGGTCGACAAGAGCCGCCGGGCCTCGCCGCACGCGCGCCTGGGCCCGCCGGTGCGCGGCCTGGGGCCCCAGACGGTGCTGCCGTTCGACAACAGCTTCGACGCCGCCGCCCCGGCCGGCGGGGTCAATTCCACGCCCAAGGACATCGCCCAGTGGATGCTGGTGCAGCTGGGCCTGGGCATGCTGCCCAACGCCAAGCGGCTGTGGACCGAGCCCTCGGCCCGCGAGATGTGGAAGCCGCAGACCATCACCACCTGGTCGGACGGGCCGATCGACGAGAACCCGGTCCGCCCCTCGCTGCAGGCCTATGCGTTGGGCTGGTTCGTCCAGGACCACCGCGGCGAGCGCTTCCTGTGGCACACCGGCGGCCTGGCGGGCTTCATCTCGTTCACCGGCCTGCTGCCGGGCCGCAAGTCGGGCATCATGATCATGACCAACGCCGAGGAGACCCCGGTGCTGCGGTCCTTGCGCTTCGGCGGGCCCGACCGGCTGCAGGGGCGCAGCGACTTCGACTGGATCGCCTCCAGCAAGCGGGTCCAGGCCGAGGCCGACGCCAACACGATCAAGGACGCGGCCCGCTCGGTCACGACCTCCAGCCCCGGCGGGGCCAAGCCCAGCCTGCCGCTCGCGGCCTATGCCGGCGTCTATCGCGATCCCTGGTACGGCACGGTGACCATCGGCCTCTCCGGTAAAGGCAGGACGCAGGGCCTGACCGTCTCGTTCGACAAGACCCCGGCCCTGAAGGGCAAGCTGCTGCCGTTCGACGGCGAGACGTTCAAGACCGTCTTCGACGACCGCACCCAGGAGGACGCCTTCTTCAGCTTCGACCTGGCGGGGGGCAAGGTCGTCTCGGCCCTGGTCAAGGCCGTCTCGCCCCTGGCCGACTTCAGCTACGACTACCAGGATCTGCGCCTCAAGAAGGTCGACTAGCCGACGCCCGGCGCCTGAATTGCAAAGCTTCGGAACTCGCCCTCAACAGCCGCGTTGTCGAAAGAGTTTGGGGGTGGGTTTGCTCTAAGCGCGCTGTTCGTCCGAACCGCGCGCTTTAGCCCCCGCTTTTGGTCATCGCACGTTGGGGGTGCAGGGCATGCAAGGCGTTTTGGAACGGTCCGCCAGTGGCCGTGAGCTCGACGGCCATCAACTTCTCGCGGCGCTGCGAGCGTTCCGGCGCGGGGACTTCTCGGTCCGCCTGCCCACCGACCTCTCGGGCCTGGACGGCGAGCTAGCCGAGGCCTTCAACGACGCCGTCGACCTGAACGACCGGATTTCCAAGGAATTCGAGCGCCTGCGCGACGTCGTGGGCCGCCAGGGCAAGATCACCCAGCGGGCCCAGCTGCCCGGCGCGGTCGGGGCCTGGGCCGACAGCGTCGACGCCGTCAACAGCCTGATCACCGACATGGTGCACCCGACCGCCGAAATGGCCCGGGTGATCGGCGCCGTGGCCAACGGCGACCTTTCCCAGACCATGGACCTGGAGAACGAGGACCGCCCCCTGCGCGGCGAGTTCCTGCGCATCGGCAAGGTCGTCAACACCATGGTGGGCCAGCTGGGCTCGTTCGCCTCGGAAGTGACCCGCGTGGCCCGCGAGGTAGGCACCGAGGGCAAGCTGGGCGGCCAGGCCCAGGTCAAGGGCGTCACCGGCGCCTGGAAGGACCTGACCGACAACGTCAACCTGATGGCCGCCAACTTGACCGGCCAGGTCCGCAACATCGCCGAGGTGACTACCGCCGTCGCCAACGGCGACCTTTCCAAGAAGATCACCGTCGACGTGAAGGGCGAGATCCTGGAGCTGAAGTCGACCATCAACGTCATGGTCGATCAGCTGAACAGCTTCGCCTCGGAAGTGACCCGCGTGGCGCGGGAAGTCGGTACGGAAGGCAAGCTGGGCGGCCAGGCCCAGGTGAAGGGCGTGACCGGCGCCTGGAAGGAACTGACCGACAACGTCAACCTGATGGCCGGCAACCTGACCGGCCAGGTGCGGAACATCGCCGAGGTGACCACCGCCGTGGCGCGCGGCGACCTCTCCAAGAAGATCACCGTCGACGTGCGCGGCGAGATCCTGGAGCTGAAGGACACCATCAACGTCATGGTGGACCAGCTGAACGGCTTCGCCTCGGAAGTGACCCGGGTGGCGCGCGAAGTCGGCACCGAGGGCAAGCTGGGCGGCCAGGCGCGCGTGGAAGGCGTGGCCGGCACCTGGAAGGACCTGACCGACAACGTCAACTTCATGGCCGCCAACCTGACCGGTCAGGTCCGCAACATCGCCGAGGTGACCACCGCCGTGGCCAATGGCGACCTGTCCAAGAAGATCACCGTCGACGTGAAGGGCGAGATCCTCGAACTGAAGTCGACCATCAACGTCATGGTCGATCAGCTGAACGCCTTCGCCAGCGAAGTGACCCGCGTGGCCCGCGAAGTGGGCACCGAAGGCAAGCTGGGCGGCCAGGCCAACGTCACCGGGGTGGGCGGCACCTGGAAGGAGCTGACCGACAACGTCAACCTGATGGCCGGCAACCTGACCGGCCAGGTGCGCAACATCGCCGAGGTCACCACCGCCGTGGCCATGGGCGACCTGTCCAAGAAGATCACCGTCGACGTGAAGGGCGAGATCCTGGAGCTGAAGAACACCATCAACACCATGGTGGACCAGCTGAACTCGTTCTCGTCGGAAGTGACCCGGGTGGCGAGGGAAGTCGGCACCGAGGGCAAGCTGGGCGGCCAGGCCCAGGTCAAGGGCGTCACCGGCGCCTGGAAGGACCTGACCGACAACGTCAACTTCATGGCCGCCAACCTGACCGGCCAGGTGCGGAACATCGCCGACGTCACCACCGCCGTCGCCAATGGCGACCTCAGCAAGAAGATCACCGTCGACGTGAAGGGCGAGATCCTCGAGCTGAAGTCGACCATCAACATCATGGTCGACCAGCTGAACGCCTTCGCCAGCGAAGTGACCCGGGTGGCCCGCGAAGTCGGCACCGAGGGCAAGCTGGGCGGCCAGGCCCAGGTGAAGGGCGTCGGCGGCACCTGGAAGGAGCTGACCGACAACGTCAACCTGATGGCCGGCAACCTGACCGGCCAGGTGCGCAACATCGCCGAGGTGACCACCGCCGTGGCCATGGGCGACCTGTCCAAGAAGATCACCGTCGACGTGAAGGGCGAGATCCTGGAGCTGAAGAACACCATCAACGTCATGGTGGACCAGCTGAACAGCTTCTCGTCGGAAGTGACCCGCGTGGCGCGGGAAGTCGGCACCGAGGGCAAGCTGGGCGGCCAGGCCCAGGTGAAGGGCGTGGCCGGGACCTGGAAGGACCTGACCGACAACGTCAACTTCATGGCCGCCAACCTGACCGGCCAGGTCCGCAACATCGCCGACGTGACGACCGCCGTGGCCAAGGGCGACCTGTCCAAGAAGATCACCGTCGACGTGAAGGGCGAGATCCTCGAACTCAAGTCGACCATCAACGTCATGGTCGATCAGCTGAACGGCTTCGCTTCGGAAGTGACCCGCGTGGCCCGCGAAGTCGGCACCGAGGGCAAGCTGGGCGGCCAGGCCCAGGTGCCCGGCGTGGCCGGCACCTGGAAGGACCTGACCGACAACGTCAACATGATGGCCGCCAACCTGACCGGCCAGGTGCGGAACATCGCCGACGTCGTGACCGCCGTGGCCCAGGGCAACCTGAAGCGCAAGCTGACCCTGGACGCCAAGGGCGAGATCGCCTCGCTGGCCGACACCATCAACGGCATGATCGAGACCCTGGCCACCTTCGCCGACCAGGTGACCAACGTGGCCCGCGAAGTGGGCTCGGAAGGCAAGCTGGGCGGCCAGGCGCGGGTGCCTGGCGCCGCCGGCCTGTGGCGCGACCTGACCGACAACGTCAACGAACTGGCCGCCAACCTGACCACCCAGGTCCGCGCCATCGCCGAGGTGTCCACCGCCGTGACCAAGGGCGACCTGACCCGGTCGATCACCGTGGAAGCGTCCGGCGAAGTCGCGGCGCTGAAGGACAACATCAACGAGATGATCCGGAACCTGAAGGATCAGACTCTGAAGAACACCGAGCAGGACTGGCTGAAGACCAACCTGGCCCGGTTCAGCCGCATGCTGCAGGGCGAGCGCGACCTGTCGACCGTGTCGAACCTCGTCCTGTCCGAGCTGGCTCCGCTGATCAACGCCCAGCACGGGGTGTTCTACGTCTCCGACGCCGACGAGGACGGCCAGCCGGTCCTGACCCTGGCGGCCAGCTACGCCGGCAATCGCCGCAAGCCGCCGGCGGCGCAGCTGCGCCTGCGCGAGGGCCTGATCGGCCAGTGCGCGGCCGAGAAGGAACGCATCCTGCTGACCAACGTCCCCAAGGACTATGTCAAGGTCAGCTCGGGCCTGGGCGAGAGCGCGCCTCGCAGCATCATCGTCCTGCCGGCCCTGTTCGAGGGCGAGCTGAAGGCGGTGATCGAACTGGCCAGCTTCGGCGAGTTCAACGAGACCCAGCGCGCCTTCCTGGACCAGCTGATGGAATCCATCGGCATCGTGCTCTCGACCATCGCCGCCAACATGCGGACCGAGGGCCTGCTGGAACAGTCGCAGCTGCTGACCGCCGAGCTGCAGGCCCAGCAGGAAGAGCTGAAGAAGACCAACGACCGCCTGGAACTGCAGGCCGCCAGCCTCCGCCAGTCCGAGGAGCTGCTACGCTCCAAGCAGGAGGAACTGCAGCAGACCAACGCCGAGCTGGAGGACAAGGCCGTCCTGCTCTCCGCCCAGAACAAGCAGGTGGAAGCCAAGAACGCCGAGGTCGAGCAGGCCAAGGCGGCGCTGGAGGAAAAGGCCGAGCAGCTGGCCCTGACCTCGAAGTACAAGTCCGAGTTCCTGGCCAATATGAGCCACGAGCTGCGCACGCCGCTGAACAGCCTGCTGATCCTCTCGAAGATGCTCAGCGAGAACGCCCAGGGCAACCTCAGCGACAAGCAGGTGGAGTTCTCCAAGAACATCCACTCGGCCGGCGCCGACCTGCTGGGCCTGATCAACGACATCCTGGACCTGTCGAAGATCGAAAGCGGCACGGTCACGCTCGACATCGGCCAGATGCCGTTCGGGGACCTGCGCGACCAGACCCGGCGGACCTTCGCCCAGCTGGCCCAGGACAAGAAGCTGGACTTCGCCATCGACATCGACCCGGCCCTGCCGCCGGCCATGTACACCGACGACAAGCGCCTGCAGCAGGTGATCAAGAACCTGCTCAGCAACGCCTTCAAGTTCACCCAGGCCGGTTCGGTGAAGCTGGCCGTCCGCCGCGCCGTGTCCGGCTGGGCGCTGGGCAACGACCACCTGAACAAGGCCGGCCAGGTGCTGGCCTTCGAGGTCGAGGACACTGGCATCGGCATCCCCGAGGACAAGCAGCGGATCATCTTCGAGGCCTTCCAGCAGGCCGACGGCACGACCAGCCGCAAGTACGGCGGCACGGGCCTGGGCCTGTCGATCAGCCGCGAGATCACCCGCCTGCTGGGCGGTGAGCTGAAGGTCGTCTCGACCCCCGGCGTCGGCTCAACCTTCACCCTCTACCTGCCGCTGAACTTCAGCCCGACCGCCCAGCAGCAGGCCCCGACGCCCTCGCCGCGCGTCCCCGCCGCGCCGTCCTCGACCTTCACCTTCTCGACGGCCGACGCGCCCTCGTACGAGCCGGTGGAGAGCGTGGTCGACGACCGCGACACCGTCAGGCCCGAGGATCCGACCGTGCTGATCGTCGAGGACGATCCGCGCTTCGCCTCGATCCTGCTGGCCCTGGCCCGCGACAACGGCTTCAAGGGCGTGGTCACGGCCGAGGGCTCCAGCGTCCCGTCCCTGGCCCGCCGCTTCGCGCCCGAGGCCATCCTGCTGGACGTTGGCCTGCCCGACATGGACGGCCTGGCCCTTCTGGACCTGCTCAAGCGCACCCCCGAGACCCGGCACATCCCGGTGCAGGTGATCTCGGCCGACGATCGCGGCGGCCTGTCGCTGTCGATGGGCGCCCTGGGCTTCACCAGCAAGCCGGTGGAGCAAGAGGCGGTGGTCTCCACCCTCGACCGCGTGCGCCGTCTGGCCGACCGTCCCGAGCGCACGCCGATCCTGGTCGGCGGCGACAAGACGACGGCCGAGCTGTTGAAGTCGGTGTTCGACGCGGTCCTCCGGATCGAGACCGCCCTCGACGCTTTGCCACCCGAGACCTTCGACGGCGAGCGGGGCTGCCTGGTTGTCCCCATCGGCGCCGAAGGCGGCGGCGGCGCGGTCGGCCCGACCTTGGACCTGCTGAAGGCGCGCGGCGCGGTCTCGGGCTCGACGGTGCTCTATGCGCCGGGCGAGCTGGACGCCGAGGACGAGCGCCGCCTGCGCCTGGCGGTGTTCACCGGCGCGGCCCGCCTGGCCCGCACGGCCGAGCAGCTGATCGACCACGTGGCCCTGATCCAGCACGCCCCGGTCGAGCGCCTGCCCGACACGGCCCGCGCCATGCTGACCAAGACCAAGCACGCCGACGCTGTTCTCACCGGCCGTACGGCCGTGGTCATCGACGACGACATCCGCAACATCTTCTCGCTGGCCAGCGCCCTGGAGGAATACGGCATCGAGCTGCGCTACGCCGAGAGCGGCCGCGCGGGGCTGGAGCTGCTGGACAGCCTGCCGTCGGTCGACATGGTCCTGGTCGACATCATGATGCCCGACATGGACGGCTACGAGACCATGCGCGAGATCCGCTCGCGCGCCCGGTTCTTCGACCTGCCCGTGGTGGCCGTCACCGCCAAGGCCATGAAGGGCGACCGCCAGAAGTGCATCCAGGCCGGGGCCTCGGACTACGTGTCCAAGCCCGTCGACCTGGACCAGCTGATCTCGGTCCTGCGCGTCTCGGTGCAGCGCGCCGACGCCCGCAAGCTGGTCGGCGGCAACGTCATCGGCCTCTCTGGCGTCAACCTGTCCAGCGTCGCCCAGTAGTGACGACGATCATGTCGACGCCCGCCGTCCAGTTTCCGCCAACGCCCGTCCCGGTCGACCGACCGCGGGCCAAGGTGCTGATCGTCGACGACGACGAGCGCAACGCCTTCGCCGCCACCCAGGCGCTGGAGGCGCTGGGCCAGGAGCTGGTCGTCGCCCGCTCGGGCCCCGAGGCGCTGCGCAAGCTGCTGACCGACGACTTCGCGGTCATCTTGCTGGACCTGCACATGCCCGGCATGGACGGCTACGAGACCGCCGCCCTGATCCGCGAACGGCGGCGCACCCGCGACGTGCCGATCGTCTTCCTGACGGCGGTGTTCCGCGACGAGGGCCACATCTTCAAGGCCTATTCGGCCGGCGCCGTCGACGTGGTGTTCAAGCCGGTGGACCCGTTCATCCTGCGCTCCAAGGTCCAGGTGCTGGTCGACCTGCACATCAAGCGGCTGGAGCTGGCCCGGGAGCTGGAGAGCCGCCAGCGCCTCCTGGAGGAACACGCCCGCGTCCAGGCCGAGAAGCTGGAGGCCGAGCGTTCGCTGCAGGCGTCCCTGCGCCGCCAGCAGGCCATCCAGCGGGCCCTGCCGATCGTGTTCTATTCGCGCATGGCCGACCCGCCCTACGCGGCCCTGTCGGTCAGCGACAGCATCAAGGGCCTGACCGGCTATGACTCCGCCGACTTCACCGACGATCCGGACTTCGGCTACGGCCATGTCCATCCCGACGACCAGCGGATCGTCCAGCGCGCCCAGGAGGAGGCCCGCCGCGCCGGGTCCTATACCTGCGAGTATCGCTGGCTGTGCGCCGACGGGACCTACAAGTCGCTGATCGACCAGGGCATCCTCGGCGAGGACCCCGACACCGGGGCGGCCGTGGTGTTCGGCACCCTGCTGGACAACACCGAGCGCCGCGCCCTGGAAGAGGCCCTGGGCCACGCCCGCAAGATGGAGACGGTGGGCCAGCTGACCGGCGGCGTCGCCCACGACTTCAACAACCTGCTGACCGTGATCCTGGGCAATGTCGACCTGATCCAGCGGCGCTGCGGCGAGGGTTTTCCCCTCGCCCGTCAGGTCAAGGCCATCCGCCAGGCCACCGAGCGCGGCGCGGCCCTGACCCGCCAGTTGCTGGCCTTCTCGCGCCGCCAGCGTCTGGACCCGGCCGCCGTCGACCTGAACGAGCTGGTCCGCGACTTCACGCCGCTGATCCGCCAGGCGGTCGGCGACGCGGTGTCGGTGTCGCTGGAGCCCGCCGACGCCCCGGCCTTCGTCCACGTCGACCCGGCCCAGATGGAAAGCGCCCTGCTGAACCTGGCGGTCAACGCCCGCGACGCCATGGACGGCGCGGGCGGCGTCACCATCGCCATCCGCAGCGCGCCGGGCGGGGTCCACCGCCTGATCGTCCGCGACACGGGCCCGGGCATGGCGCCCGACGTCGCCTCGCGGATCTTCGAGCCGTTCTTCACCACCAAGGACGTCGGCAAGGGCTCGGGCCTGGGCCTGTCGCAGGTCTATGGCTTCGTGCAGCAGTCCGGCGGCGAGGTCACGGTGGTCACCGCCCTGGGCGAGGGCGCGGCCTTCGAGATCACCCTGCCGGCCATCGAGGCGCCGACCACGACCCAGGCCTCCCCCAGCGCGCCGTCCGAGGAGGCCACCGGTTCGGAGCACATCCTGGTGGTCGAGGACGACCCGTCGGTCCTGGCCCTGGCCGTCGACACCCTGGAGTCGCTGGGCTACCGCGTCACCACCGCCCGCAACGCCGCCAGCGCCCTGCGCCGGCTGAAGGGGTCGCAGGCCTTCGAGATGCTGTTCTCGGACGTGGTCATGCCCGGCGGCGTCAGCGGCCTGGACCTGGCCCGGCGGGCGCGCGGGGCCAATCCGGGCCTGAAGGTCCTGCTGACCTCGGGCTTCATCGGCGAGGAGGCCATCGACTGGGCCGACGAGTACCCCATGCTCGACAAGCCCTACGACTCCCCCTCGCTGGCCGCCAAGGTCCGCTCGGTGCTGGACGCCTGAGGGATCAGGCCGCCCGGGACAGGCGCGGCGCGGTGTCGGCCACCGGCACGTCCAAGCCCGCCATCGTCGCCCGGACCGCGACGTCCAGCGGCGTGCGCGGCTCCTCGCCCAGGAAGGCGACCAGGCGGCGGTTCTCCAGGCGCACGGGATGGCGCCAGAACGGGCGCATCTCGGCCAACTCGCGCATGGTCTCGTTGAACAGCCCGGCGACCGGCAGCAGCCCCCAGGGCAGGCGGCGGACGTCGGGACGCGTCAGGCCGGCGGCGCGGGCGATGGCGCGGACCATGGCGGTCCCGTCGGCGTCCCAGAGCCCCTCGAAATGGAAGCGGGCGAAGGCCGGCAGCTCGGCCTCGCGGTCGGCCAGGCGGGCGAAGGTCTCGCCGACGTCGGGCAGGTAGGCCCAGGCATGGCCGATGGCTTTGTCGCCCGGATAGAGGATGGTCTTCACCGGCTGGCCCGGCTTGACCAGGCCCGAGGCGAACCAGCTGTTGGCCGTCGAGCGCGGCCCGAAATAGTCGCCCGCCCGCAGGATCAGCGAACGGACGCCGCCAGCCTTGCCTTCAGACGCGGCGGCCTCGAGCCGGACCTCCATCTCCACGCGGATCTCGCCCTTGCGCGTGAAGGCGCGCTGCGGCGTGGCCTCGTCGATCGCCGGCTGGGCGGCGGGGTCGTAGTTGTAGATCGTGCCCGGCAGCAGGATCCGCGCCCCGCTGACCCGGGCGGCGGCGATCGTGTTCTCCAGCATCGGCAGGACCTGCTGCTTCCAGCCGCGATAGCCGGGCGGGTTCACCGCGTGGACGATAATGGCCGCGCCCTCGGCGGCGGCGACCACGGCCGCGCGGTCCAGGGCGTCGCCCGCCTGGTACGAGACGCCGGCCAGGCGCTCGGCCCTGCCCGGGTCGCGCACCAGGGCGCGGACATTCCAGCCCCGGCGGACCAGGGCGGCGGCGGTCTCTCCGCCCACGCCGCCGTTGGCGCCGAGGACGAGGGCGATGCGAGGTTCGGAGAAGGTCATCGGGGGCTCCTTGCCCGCTTGGGGGCTGTTCGACGCCCCAAAGATGCGCCGCGCTCGCCTCGACAGAAATTGTCGAGAACGATCGATCGGACTATCAAAAATATATGAGCCTCGATCCGCCCTCCCCCGCCGTGACGCCCGGGGCCACACCCGTCGCCACCCCTGTTGACTGGGAACGCCAGCGCGCCTTCCTGGCCGTGGTCGACACCGGCAGCCTGTCGGCCGCCGCCCGCCAGCTGGGCGCGGCCCAGCCCACGGTGCGCCGGCGGATCGAGGACCTGGAGACCCAGCTGGGCGTCGCCCTCTTCACCCGCTCGCCCTCGGGCCTGACCCCGACGCCGCTGGGCCGGGAACTGGCCCAGCACGCCCGGGCCATGGCCATGGCGGCGGCCTCCCTGGCCCGCGCCGCCTCGGCCGAGGCCCACGCCGCCTCGGGCGCGGTGCGCATCACGGCCAGCGAGGTGGTCGGCATGGAAGTGCTGCCGCCGATCCTGGCCGCCCTGCGCGAGGCCCATCCGGGCCTGGTCTTCGAGCTGGCCCTGACCAACCGCAGCGAGGACCTGCTGCGCCGCGAGGCCGACATCGCCGTGCGCATGGTCCGCCCAATCCAGGAGGCGCTGGTCGCCAAGCGGGTGGGAAACATCAGACTGGGCATGCACGCCCACAAGCGCCTGCTGGACGCCTGGGGCCGCCCCGCCACGCTGGAGGAAGCCCGCCGGTTGCCGCTGATCGGCTACGAGAGCGAGACCATCGGGGTGCGGGCGGTCAAGGCCATGGGCCTGGACCTGCGCGTCGAGGAGTTCGCCTTCCGCACCGACAACGACCTGGCCCAGCTGGCGGCGATCCGGGCGGGCCTGGGCCTGGGGATCTGCCAGGTCGGCCTGGCCGTCCGCGACCCGATGCTGGAGCGGGTGCTGCCCGAGGTCTTCAGCTTCGACCTGGAGACCTTCGTGGTCACCCACGAGGACCTCAAGGAC
This sequence comes from Caulobacter segnis, assembly GCF_019931575.1. Taxonomy (NCBI): domain Bacteria; kingdom Pseudomonadati; phylum Pseudomonadota; class Alphaproteobacteria; order Caulobacterales; family Caulobacteraceae; genus Caulobacter; species Caulobacter segnis. The sequence goes on from NZ_CP082923.1 coordinate 4,336,942, forward strand.
GTCCGCCGCGTGCGCCTGGTGTTCGACGCCCTGGTCGCCGGCTTGACCGCCTATGCCAGGTCGGGAAATACAGTTTGAACTAAACGCCCTTCCACCTAGAGTGGAGGTTAACGATTCGCCGTCCGGGAATGTTGGCGGTTTTTCGGCCGAGCCTCCTCGAAGGGGATCGCGCGGCCCGAGTACGGTGGAAGTCCCGCGATGGTCGCCATCAGTTCCGACGCCTCGGTCCTGTCCAGCCTGACTCCGGCCAAGATCGCGTCCCTGACCGGCGCAGCCCTGGCCGAGGCGCCGCCCTCCGAGTTCGCCAAGCTGACCAAGGCCCAGGTGGCCGCCATCTCGGTCACGGCGATCAGCGGCATGACCGCCGAGCAGTTCGCCGCCTTCTCGCCGGCCCAGGTCACGGCCCTGACCACCGCCCAGCTGCCGCGCCTGTCGGCCACCGTCGCCTTCAGCGCCAACCAGCTGGTGGTGCTGAACCAGGCCCAGATGCAGTCGCTGTCGCGCACGACGGTCGCGGGCTTAAGCACCCAGGTCCTGGACGTGCTGGCCACCACCCAGATGGCGGCCATGACCGCGACGGCGGTCTCGGCCCTGTCGCAGGACCAGGTGCGCAGCCTGTCGCTGGCCCAGGTCCGGGCGATGAGCGCCGCCCAGCTGCGCGGCCTGTCGGCCACCGACATCGGCGAGTTCAGCCGCGACCAGATCAACGCCCTCACCCCCACCCAGGTGTCGGTGTTGGGGTCCAGCCAGGTCGCCCTGCTGTCGGCCGACCAGGTCGGCGCGCTCTCGGCGACCCAGTTCGCCAGCCTGTCGGTCGCGGCCCTGCGCGGCCTGTCCGCCAGCGCCGTCGCCCTGACCACGCCCGACCAGTGGAGCCGCGCCACCACCCTGCAGCTGTCGGCCCTGAACGCCGACCAGCTGAAGGCCATGGTTCCGAACCGCCTGGCGGCGCTGACCGCGACCCAGGTCAAGGCCTTCTCGGCCGTCGAGCTGGGCAAGGCCGGGGCGACCGTGCTGGACGCCCTGACCCCGGCCCAGCTGGCCGGCCTGTCCGGCGCCCACACCGCCGCCCTGTCGGTGACGACGATCACCAGCCTGTCCGCGAGCCAGTTGGCCGCCCTGGACCCGCTGGCCGTCGGCGGTCTGTCGGCGACGGGCTTCGCGGCGCTGGACGCGACCCAGGTCGGGGCGCTCAACGCCAGCCAGATCGCGCGCCTGCGCACCGACCAGCTGAAGGCCCTGGACGGCGAGGACTTCAACGAGTTCACCCGCGCCCAGCTGAAGGCCTTCACCGCCGCCCAGATCCGCGAGATGCCGGCCGAGCGCCTGGCCGAGCTGCCGGACGCGGCGTTCGGCGCGTTCACGCCCACCCAGATCAAGGCCCTGACGCCGCTGCAGCTGAAGGCCCTGTCGGTCGGCGACGTCGGCGCGATGACGCCCGAGCAGGTCGGCGCTCTCAGCCCCGGCCAGGTCAGCGCCCTCTCGGGGACCCAGCTGACGGCCCTGCGGAGCGTCACCGCCCTGACCCCGGCCCAGTTCCAGGGGATCACGGCCGCCCAGCTGAAGGTCTTCTCGCCCAGCGACATCGCGCGGCTCAGCACCACCGAGCTGGGGGCCCTGAGCGCCGTCCAGATCGCCGGCCTGACGCCCGAGGTGCTGTCGGCCCTGGACGCCACCCAGACCGCGCGCCTGTCGGCCGTCCAGATGAAGGGCCTGACCACCACCCAGCTCAAGGGCCTGACGGACACCGACGTCGACCAGCTGAGCCCCACCCAGATCGGCGCGCTGGACGGGACCCAGGTCAGCGTCCTGGTCGACCATCTGTCGGCGACGGCGGTCGGCAATCTGAACGTGGCCCAGATCAACAAGCTGTCGGCGACGGCCCTGGCCGGCCTGACCGACGCCCAGGTGGCGGCGCTGAGCGCGACCCAGCTGCGCGCCCTGTCGAACGACCAGATCGGCAAGGCCCCGTCCGACCTGATCGAGGCCCTCAGCCCGACCCAGATCGGCGCCCTGACCGCCGGCCAGATCGGCGCGCTGTCGGTGACCAACCTGGCCGCCCTCAAGGTGGATGGCCTGCAGCGGCTGGACACCGCCCAGATCCGCGGCCTGACCCCCACCCAGCTCCGCAGCCTGGAGCCCGCCACCTTCGCCGTGCTCAACGCCACCCAGGTCGCCGCCCTGACCACCGCCCAGGTGGGCGCGCTGTCGGCGACCCTGGTCGGCGAGCTGACCGCCACCCAATGGGCGGGGCTGAGCGCGAGCCAGGTGCAGGGCCTCTCGACCACCCAGCTCTCGACGCTGGACGCCGCCGACCTGGGGGCCCTGACCAGCGGCCAGTGGACCGCCCTGCGCGCCACCCAGGTGGCGGGCCTGTCGGCCACCGCCGTCGCCGGCCTGGACACCGGCCGCCTGGCCCTGCTGACCCCGACCCAGATCGGCGGCCTGTCGTCCACCGCCTTCTCGGCCCTAGACGCCGCCCATATCGCGGCCCTGTCCACCGCCCAGATCGGCGCCCTCACCGCCACCCAGCTGCGCGGCCTGACGCCCGAGGACATGGCCGAACTCAGCGCCACCCAGGTCGGAGCCATCGCGCCCGCCCAGCTGGCCGCCCTGCCCGCCACCGACGTCGCGGCGCTGAGCGCGACCCAGCTGGCCGCCCTGACCACCGCCCAGCTCAAGACCATGGCGCCGTCGCAGATCTCGGCCCTGCGCCCATCGCAGGCGCCCGGCCTATCCTCGACCCAGCTGGCGGCCCTGACCTCGGTGCAGCTGGGCGCGCTGTCGACCGATGTCCTGCCGGCCCTGGACGTCACCCAGGTCGCGGCCCTGGCCTCCACCCAGCTGGCCGGCCTGTCGGCGACCCAGGCCGGCAGCCTGACCGGCCAGCAGCTGGCGGCCCTGGCCACGACCCAGGTCGGCAGCCTGTCCAGCAGCTTCCTGTCGGCCCTGTCGGCGACCGCCTTCGCCGCGTTCAGCGCCACCCAGGTCGCGCGCCTGTCGACCACCCAGGTCCAGAGCCTGACCACCACCCAGGTCGGGTCGCTCTCGACCACGGACTTCGGCGAGCTGACCACCACCCAGGTCGCCGCCCTCACCGCCGCCCAGATCGGAGCGCTGTCGGGAACCAACCTCGGCAGCCTGTCGACCACGACCATCGCCGGCCTGTCGGCGGCCCAGTTCGCGGGCCTCACCACGACCCAGATGGCCGGCCTGCCCGACAGCGCGTTCAAAGGGCGCCTGGGACAGCTGACCGCCACCCAGTTCGGCGGCCTGTCGACCAGCCTGATCGCAGGCCTGTCCAACACCGAGCTGGCCAGCCTCGGCGCCGCCCAGATCGGGGCCCTGACGCCGACGGCCTTCGCGGCCCTGGGAACCTCGCGCCTGCCCAGCCTGGCGACGACCCAGGTCGCGGGCCTCTCCACCACGATCGTGGCCAGCCTGGACGCCGCCGCCTTCGGCGCGCTGTCGGAAAGCCAGGTGGCGGCCCTCTCGGCCAGCCAGATGGGCGCGGTGCGCGGCGAGATCCTCTCGGCCCTGGACGCCGCCCAGTTCGCCCGCCTGACCGCCACCCAGGTGCGCGGCCTGACCGCCACCCAGATCGAGCGGTTCAGCACCGCCGACATCGGCGAGTTCACCACCACCCAGATCGGGGCCCTGGGCGCGGCGCAGCTGGAGGGCTTCTCAGCCGCCGACATCTCAGCCCTGAACGTGACCCAGGTGGCGGCCATGACGGTCGGCCAGATCGCCGCCCTGTCGCCGGTCCAGGTGCGCGGCCTGTCGGCGACCGACATCGGCGAGTTCAACAAGACCCAGGTCGCCGCCCTGACCACCGGCCAGATCGGGGCGTTGTCGCTGACCGCGCTGACCGGCTTGAACGCGGAGCAGTTCGGCGGCCTGACCGCGACCCAGGTGCGCGGCTTCACGGCCGAGCAGCTGACCGCCTTCGGGGCCGAGGGCCTGGCCCGGCTGTCGGGCGCCCAGCTGGGGGCCCTGACCACCACCCAGGTCGGCCAGCTGCCCAAGGTGGCGATCCAGAGCCTGACCTCGAGCCAGATCGGCCAGATCATGCCCAGCCAGATCGCCGGCTTCACCGGCGAGCAGATCGCGGCCTTCGCGCCGTCCCAGCTGAGCCAACTGTCGCGCGCCCAGGTCAACAAGCTGACCGCCGCCCAGCTGGACGCCATGGACCGCGCCCAGCTGGAAGCGATCGGGCTGTAGCCGCCCCCTTTTGGCGCCCTGTGGCGCCCGCGCCACCGTCACGTGAGCGTCGTCAATCTGTCGTGGAGCCGTTCCACGGCGCCCCTATCCCCGGCCCACCGCAATCGCGATGGGGGATATGGGAATCATGCTGTCCAACAAGACGTTCAAGCGCCAGGCGCAACTGGTGTGCGGCGCGGCCTTCGCGGCGCTTCTGGCCACGGGTGCTCACGCCGCCGAGGTCGCCGCCGCGCCCGCCGCCGACGCCGACTCGACCAGCGTCGAGCAGGTGATCATCACCAGCCAGCGCGAGACGCGCTCGGCGGTGGCCATGGAAGCCCAGCAGATCCAGCGCGTCCTGCCCGGCGCCAGCCCGCTGAAGGCCATCCAGTTCCTGCCCGGCGTCGTCTATCGGACCGCCGATCCGTGGGGCGCCAACGAGCAGAACGTGTCGCTGTTCGTCCACGGTTTCTCGACCCAGCAGCTGGGCTTCACCCTGGACGGCGTGCCGCTGGGCGACCAGCAGTACGGCAACTACAACGGCCTGTCGGTCTCGCGCGCCGTCACCAGCGAGAACGTCGCGCGGGTGACCCTGTCGTCGGGCGCCGGCTCGCTGGGCGTGGCCTCGACCAGCAACCTGGGCGGCGCCATCGAGACCTTCAGCCGCGACCCGTCTGCCGAGCGCGGCTTCAACCTGCGCCAGACCCTGGGCAGCCACTCGGCCAGCCGCACCTTCGTGCGCTTCGACACCGGCGAGATGGCCAGCGGCTTCAAGGGCTACATCTCGTATCTGCGCCAGGACGCCAAGGCCTGGGACTTCGACGGCCACCAGCGCGGCCACCAGGTGAACCTGAAGCTGGTCCGCGAGGGCGAGAAGGGCGTGCTGACCGTCTACGCCGACTGGCAGATGAAGGTGGAGCCGAACGAGGACGCCACCGCCATGGGCAACCAGCAGACCGCCGCGGCGGCCGGCTTCACGCCGTATAGCCGCCCGTTCCTGTATCCGAACCTGGCGGCCTGCACGAGCAACCTGACCGGCGGCCCGGGCACGCCGCCGCCGGCCCAGGGCAACAACTTCTCCAACTGCTTCAGCGCCGCCCAGCGCGAGGACATCCTGGCCTACGTCAAGTACGCCTGGACGCCGGTCGAGGGCTTCACCTGGACCAACCAGGCCTACTACCACTACAATTTCGGGCGCGGGATCGTGGCCGGTCCGGTCAACACCGCCGGCCTGCCGGCGCTGTTCGCCACCTACTATCCCGGCCTCGTGGTCGGCACGCCCACCAGCGCCGCCACCCTGACCAACATCGTCAACCTGATGGGCGGCAGCGGCAACGCGGTGCGCACCACCGAGTACCGCATCAACCGTCCGGGCGTGATCTCGACGGCCGAGTGGACCCTGGGCGACCACCAGATCAAGGGCGGCGTCTGGTTCGAGCACAACGAACCGGCCCAGCACCGCGTCTGGTATCCGATGACCAAGGAGAACAACGACCTGTCGCCGTACGACGTGCCGCGCGGCAAGAAGGCCCTGACCCAATACGCGGCCGAGTTCTTCACCAACGACATCCAGCTGCACCTGCAGGACCAGTGGCGGGTGACGCCCAAGCTGCTGCTGCAGGCCGGCTTCAAGTCCAGCCTGCAGGACGCCACCGGCAAGTTCCCGATCAACCAGCAGAACCTGCCGACCGTGGCCGTGCCGGTCCACTATCCGACCGGTTCGATCAAGTCGAACAAGTGGTTCCTGCCCCAGGCCGGCCTGCTGTGGGACGCCACCGAGACCGAGCAGGTCTTCGTCAACGTCCAGCAGAACATGCGCCAGTTCATCCCGTACGGCGCGGGCAGCGGCTTCTACGGCTTCTCGGCCTGGAGCCTGGGCACCCAGGCGGCCTTCGACCTGTTCAAGCAGACGGTGAAGCCGGAGACCTCGTGGACCTATGAAGCCGGCCTGCGCACCCGCCACGACGTGGCCTGGGGCCCGATCACCGGCGTCGAGGGCCAGGTCAACGCCTACACTGTGAAGTTCAGCAACCGCCTGCTGAACATCGCGCCCTACAACTTCATCAACCCGGCGCCGGCCATCCTGGCCAATGTCGGCGACGTCACCACCAAGGGCGTCGACGTGGCCGGCACGCTGAAGTTCGGCGAGCATTTCCAGCTCTACAACGCCCTGTCGTACAACGAGTCCAAGTACGACCAGGACTACCAGTCGGGCACGACGATCGTCGGCGGCGTCTCGACCCCGGTCACGGTCGCCACCGGCGGCAAGTACGTGCCCCTGATGCCCAAGTGGCTGAACAAGACCATCGCCCGCGTGAACTACGGCCGGTTCGACGCCCAGGTCAGCGGCGACTATGTCGGCAAGCGCTTCGTCACCTACCTCAACGACCTGTCGGTCAAGTCGATGATGCTGGTCGACCTGCAGGCCGGCTACACGTTCGACATGGGGGACAAGGGCTTCGTGAAGGGCCTGCGCCTGACCGGCAACGTCACCAACCTCTTCGACAAGAAGGGCGTCTCGACGGCCGGCGTGACCAGCAACTCGGGCGGCTACACGGCCTTCCCGCAGGCGCCCCGCATGGGCTTCGTGACGCTGTCGGCGGACTTCTAGTCCACCGGCCAAGGCCGAAAGCAAAAAGGCCCGGCGGTCTCCCGCCGGGCCTTTCCTAATTCCGAGTCCGAAAGACGCTTAGTCCTTGGCGCGTTCCTGGTAGCTGTTGTCTTCCGTCAGGATGATCACGCGGGTGCCCACGGTGATGTACGGCGGGACGGTGGTCTTAACGCCGTTGCTGAGCACGGCCGGCTTGTACGACGAGCTGGCGGTCTGGCCCTTCACCGACGGTTCGGTGTCGACGATCTCGAGAACCACGGTGCGCGGCAGTTCGATGGCGATCGGCACGTCGTTGTGGGTCGACAGCTGGACCGTCATGTTCTCCTGCAGGTAGGGCGCGGCGTCGCCGATCACGTCCTCGGTCGCCACGAGCTGGTCGTAGGTCTCCGGGTTCATGAAGTGGAAGCCCTCGCCGTCCTGGTACAGGAAGGTGTGGTTGCGCTGGTCGACGAAGGCGCGCTCGACCTGCTCGGTGGTGCGGTAGCGCTCCGAAACCTTCACCCCGTCCGAGATGCGGCGCATGTTCAGCTGGGTCACCGGCGTGCCCTTGCCGGGGTGGATGTTGTCGACCGTCAGGACGACGTAGAGCTTGCCGTCCATGTCGACGACGGCGCCTTTGCGGAGCGAGCTGGCTGCGACCTTCACGTACTTATCGTCCTTGGGTGGAATGCGCGCGCGAGTGCGCTGGCGCGTTCGTGCTATTGATCCGTGAGCGCCCTCCTATAGCGAATGGGCCGAAATCTCCAGCCTCTTCGGTTGTTAGCCCGGTAGCCGCCTTGTCCGAACTCTCGTCCACCTGGTGGCGCGCCGACGTCCATCACGACCGCCGCCCGTTCCTGCTGGCCCGCAACCGGATCACCAAGGCCTTCCGCGCCTGGTTCGAGGCCGAGGGTTTCGAGGAGGTCGAAGCGGCGGCGCTGCAGGTCTCGCCCGGCAACGAGGCGCACCTGCACGCCTTCGCCACCCAGGCGCTGACCCTCTCGGGCGAAGCCAGCCCGCTCTATCTGCACACCTCGCCGGAGTTCGCCTGCAAGAAGCTGCTGGCGGCCGGCGAGGAGAAAATCTTCAGCCTGGGCAAGGTGTGGCGCAACCGCGAGCGCGGGCCGCTGCACCATCCCGAGTTCACCATGCTGGAGTGGTACCGGACCGGCGCCCCCTACCAGGCCCTGATGGACGATTGCGCGACCTTGCTGGCCCTGGCGGCCGAGACGGCGGGAACGACGCGCTTCGATTTCCGGGGCACGGCTTGCGACCCCTTCGCCGCGCCCGAGCGGCTGTCGGTGGCCGAGGCGTTCCAGCGCCACGCCGGCGTCGACCTCTTGGCCAGCGTCGCGGCGGACGGGTCGACGGACCGAGACGCCCTGGCCGCCGCCGCCCGCGACGCCGGGATCCGGGTGGCCGACGACGACGGCTGGGCCGACGTCTTCAGCCGCATCATCGTCGAGAAGGTCGAGCCGCGCCTGGGCGAAGGCCGCGCCACGATCCTCTGCGAATACCCGATCTCGGAAGCCGCCCTGGCCCGCCCCAAGGACGCCGACCCGCGCGTGGCCGAGCGCTTCGAGCTCTATGCCTGCGGCGTCGAACTGGCCAACGCCTTCGGCGAACTGACCGACCCGGCCGAGCAGCGCCGCCGCTTCCTGATCGAGATGGACGAGAAGGCGCGGATCTACGGCGAGCGCTACCCGATCGACGAGGACTTCCTGGCCGCCCTGGCGTCCATGCCGGAAGCCTCCGGCTCGGCCCTGGGCTTCGACCGGCTGGTGCTGCTGGCGACCGGCGCGCGGCGGATCGAAGACGTGGTCTGGACGCCGGTCGCCTAACTCCGCAAGCTCCAGGCCTTGCGGTCGATCAACGCGTGGCGGACCGTATGGCGTCACGAAGGACGGGTTCAGGTCTGGGGGTTCGCATGACGCGATTAAAGGTCCATGTCGAACGGCACGCGGTCTCGCGGATCGGATGGCTGCGCGCGGCGGTGCTGGGCGCGAACGACGGCATCGTCTCCACGGCGGCCCTGATCGTCGGCGTGGCGGCCGCCGACACGACGCGCGGCGCGATCATCCTGACGGCGGGCGCGGCCCTGGTGGCCGGCGCCATGTCGATGGCCGCCGGCGAGTACGTCTCGGTCAGCTCCCAGGCCGATAGCGAAGCCGCCGACCTCGCCCGCGAGCGCGAGGAGCTGACCAGCCAGCCCGAGGCGGAGCTGGAGGAGATGACGGCGATCTATGTCGCGCGCGGCCTGACCCCGGAGCTGGCCCGCCAGGTGGCCGCCCAACTGAACGCCGGGGACGCCCTGGCCGCCCACGCCCGCGACGAGCTGGGCATTTCCGAGCACCTGGCGGCCCGTCCGATCCAGGCCGCCCTGACCTCGGCGGCCACCTTCGCCGTGGGGGCCGCCCTGCCGCTGGCGGTGACCGTCTTCGCGCCGCTCGGGACGATGATCCCGGCGATCAGCGTCGCCACCTTGCTGTTCCTGGCCGTGCTGGGCTGGCTGGGGGCCTGGGCCGGCGGCGCGCCGCCGCTGCGCTCGACGATCCGCGTGACGTTCTGGGGCGCGCTGGCCCTGGCCGCCACGGCCCTGATCGGCAAGGCGTTCGGCGCGGTCGTCTAGGGCGGGATTTGCCTCCGGGGCTGAAATCCCTCATATCCCCGCCCCTCATGACCGCCCCCCAAGAAAGCCAGGACAAGACCCTTCGCGACGCCCGAACGCTTCGCGATATCAAGGCCCTGGCCGAGGCCGGGCTGGTTCCGCCCGAGCGCCTGCCGGCGCTGGAGGCGGTGGCGGCGCGCTACGCGGTGGCGATCACCCCGGCGATGGCCGAACTGATCGATCCCACGAACGACGATGACCCGATCGCACGGCAGTTCGTCCCCTCTTCCGAGGAGCTGGTCGCCAGCCCCGGCGAGGACGGCGACCCGATCGGCGACAACGTCCACAGCCCGGTCGAGGGGATCGTCCACCGCTATCCCGACCGGGTTCTGCTGAAGCCCACCCACACCTGCGCGGTCTATTGCCGGTTCTGCTTCCGGCGCGAGATGGTCGGGCCCGAGGGGCTGTCGAACCTGACCCCGGCCCAGCTGGACGCGGCCTTCGCCTACATCGCCGGCCGGCCGGAGATCTGGGAGGTCATCGTCACCGGCGGCGACCCCTTCGTGCTGTCGCCCCGCCGCCTGGCCGAGCTGATGGACCGGCTGGAGGCGATCGATCACGTGAAGATCGTCCGCTTCCACACCCGCGTCCCCGCGGTCGATCCCGAGGCCGTGACGCCCGCGCTGATCGCGGCGCTGAAGCGCGGAACCAAGACCGTCTATGTCGCCCTGCACGCCAACCACGCCCGCGAGCTGACGCCGGCCGCCCGCGCCGCCTGCGCCCGGATCGTCGACGCCGGCATCCCGATGGTCAGCCAGACCGTCCTGCTGCGCGGGGTCAATGACGACCCGGCCGTGCTGACCGACCTGATGCGGGCCTTCGTCGAGACACGGGTGCGGCCCTATTACCTGCACCATGGCGACCACGCCCCGGGCACGAGCCACCTGCGCACCACCCTGGCCGAGGGCCAGGCGATCATGAAGGCCCTGCGCGGGACGCTGTCGGGGCTGGCCCAGCCGACCTACGTGCTCGACATCCCGGGCGGCCACGGCAAGGTCCCGGTCGGTCCGAACTACGTGGCCGAGGGGTCGGTCGAGGATCCGAACGGCGCGACCCGTCCCTACCCGCCCCAAGCCTGAGTTCAGGCCTGACCCCAGCGGGGCAAGGCGTTGCGGCCAGGCTCGCGTTGCAACGCAGCAAAGCCTTGGCGGCGCCACGGTTTCTCGTGCTAGAAAAGCGGTCATATCAGACGGCCTGGGCGGGAAGCCTGGCGCGCATTCAAGCGAAGGCTTGGCTTTTATGAGTGAAATCAAATCGGTCGGCGTGATCGGCGCCGGCCAGATGGGGTCGGGCATCGCGCATGTCGTCGCCCTGGGCGGCTATGACGTACGTCTCCACGACATTTCGCGCGAGCGGATCGACGCGGGCCTCGCCCTGATCGAGAAGAACATGGCCCGGCAAGTCGGCCGCGGCATCATCGACGACGACGCCATGAAGGCGGCCCTGGCCCGCATCCAGCCGGCCGAGGGCCTGGAGGCCATCGGGGCCACCGACCTGGCCATCGAGGCGGCCACCGAGAACGAGGAGATCAAGAAGTCGATCTTCCGCAGCCTGCAGCCGCACCTCAAGCCCGACACGCTGCTGGCCTCGAACACCTCGTCGATCTCGATCACGCGCCTGGCCTCGTCCACGGACCGTCCCGAGCGCTTCATCGGCCTGCACTTCATGAACCCGGTGCCGCTGATGAAGCTGGTGGAGATCATCCGCGGCATCGCCACGGACGTCCCCACCTACGAGCGCGCCGTCGCCTTCGCCCAGTCGCTGGGCAAGATCACCAGCAACGCCGAGGACTTCCCCGCCTTCATCGTCAACCGCGTGCTGGTGCCGATGATCAACGAGGCGATCTACACCCTGTACGAGGGGGTCGGCACCGTCGACGCCATCGACACGGCCATGAAGCTGGGCGCCAACCATCCGATGGGCCCGCTGGAGCTGGGCGACTTCATCGGCCTGGACACCGTGCTGAGCATCATGAACGTGCTGTACGAGGGCCTGGCCGACAGCAAGTACCGCCCCTGCCCGCTGCTGGTGAAATATGTCGAAGCCGGGTGGCTTGGCAAAAAGACCGGTCGCGGCTTCTATGACTACCGGGGCGAGACGCCGGTTCCCACGCGCTAGACGAGTGCGCGGCGTCTCGTAAGGGGGACGCCGCCATGACCGAAGCCGACAAGACGCCCGGGCCGGTCCTGAGGCCGGTCGCCAAGGACGATCGGCATCTCAGCCTCGACATCCTGCGCGGCCTGGGCGTGATGGGCATCCTGGCCGTCAACGCCGTGGGCTTCGCCCAGCCGATGTCGGTCTATATCTCGCCGGAGCTGTCGCCGTTCCCGCTGGTCGGGTCCGAGGCCGCCGCCTGGTGGGTGGTCCACACCTTCTTCCACTACAAGTTCGTCACCCTGTTCTCGATGCTGTTCGGGGTGTCGATCCTGCTGGTCGGCGGCGAGCGGTCGGACGTCGCCCGGAGCGCCCTGCTGCGCCGACGGCTGGGATGGCTGGCCGTGATCGGCGTGCTGCACGGCCTGCTGATCTGGTTCGGCGACATCCTGCTGCTGTACGCCTGCGTCGGCTTCGTGGTGATGCGCTTCCGGTCCTGGCCGCCCGGGCGGCTGCTGGCCGTGGGGCTGGGCGTCGTCCTGCTGGGCTCGGTGCTGGCCGTGGCGCCGTACCTGGCCATCGAGAACGCGCCGCCGGACGTGCAACGCAACGTCATCGCCCAGATCGGCCAGCCCGCCACGCCCGGCGGCGTGCCCCTGGCCATCGCCGAGATGCGCGCGGGCCTGGCCTCGGCCCTGCTGCACAACGCCAAGGACTGGGGCGTGCTGCAGGCGGGCAGCGTGATCATCTTCAGCTGGCGCACGGGCGCCCTGATGATGATCGGCATGGCGCTGTACAAATGGGGCTTCCTGACCGGCCGGGCGCGCACCGGGGTCTATCTGGCGCTGATCGCCCTGGGCGCGGTCGGCCTGGCCTGGAGCGGCTGGGAGAACAGCATCAAGCTGGCGACCGGCTTCGCCAAACCGCAGGCCATGGGCCGCTACCAGCTGGGCTACGAGTTCCTGACCCTGCCCATCACCCTGGGCTACGCCTCGCTGGCTATTCTGCTGATCCGCTCGGCGGCCGTCCGCGTCCTGCTAACGCCGCTGGCGCGCCTGGGCCAGATGGCCTTCACCAACTACCTGACCCAGTCGATCATCATGACCACGCTCTTTTGGAGCGGCCGGGGCCTGGGCCTGTTCGGCCAGCTGGACCGCGTGCAGCTGTGGCTGTGCGTGATCGCCATCTGGACCCTGCAGCTGATCTGGTCGCCGCTGTGGCTGGCCCGCTTCCGCATGGGTCCGCTGGAATGGGTCTGGCGGCGACTGTCCTACGGCAAGGACCTGGAGCGGGCGGGGTAGGCGCCCGTCCGCGTCACCCCAGCCCGAACGCCACGGCCGTGTGGTAGACGGCGAAGGCCGCCAGATAGGCCAGGCTGACCATGTAGACGAACATCACGGTCGGCCAGACCCAGCTGTTGGTCTCGCGCTTGACCACGCCCAGGGTGGGCAGGCACTGCGGCGCGAAGACGTACCAGGCCAGGAACGACAGGGCGCTGGCCAGGGACCACTGGTTCTTCAGCAGGGTCGACAGGGCGCCGGTCTCGCCGTCCTCGCCGCTGACGGCATAGACCGTGCCCAACACGGCCACGGCGACCTCGCGGGCGGCCATGCCGGGGATCAGGGCCACGGTCATCTGCCAGTTGAAGCCGATCGGGGCCATCAGCGGAGCGATGAACTTACCCACCCGCCCGGCGATGCTGTAGTCGATGGCCGGTCCCGTCGCGCCCTCCGGCGGATAGGGGAAGGTCGACAGCACCCAGACCAGCACCATCAGCGGCAGGATGATGCGGCCGGCGCGGGCCATGAAGATCCGCGCGCGGGTCCACAGGTTCATCGCCAGATTGCGCGGCTCGGGCCAGCGATAGGTCGGCAGCTCCATCATGAAGGGCTCGACCGCGCCGCGCCAGAAGACGCGTCGGATCACGAACGAGACCAGCAGCGCGCTGACGATGCCGCTGGCGTAGAGGCCGAACATCACCAGCCCCTGCAGGGACAGGAAGCCCCCGACGGTCTGCTGCGGAATGAAGGCCCCGATGATCAGGGTGTAGACCGGGATCCGCGCCGAGCAGGTCATCAGCGGGGCGACCAGGATGGTGGTCAGCCGGTCCTCGCGGTTGTCGATCACCCGGGTCGACATGATGCCGGGGATGGCGCAGGCGAAGCTGGACAGCAGCGGGATGAAGGCCCGCCCGTGCAGGCCGGCGCCGCCCATGATCTTGTCCATCAGGAAGGCCGCGCGGGCCATGTAGCCGCTGTCCTCCAGGATCAAGATGAAGAAGAACAGGATCAGGATCTGCGGCAGGAACACCAGCACGCTGCCCACGCCGGCGATCAGGCCGTCGGCGATGAAGCTGGTCAGCAGGCCCTGGGGCAGGTGGGCGTTGGTGAACGCGACCAGGGCCGCGAAGCCTGCGTCGATGCCGTCCATCAAAGGCGTGGCCCAGGTGAACACCGCCTGGAACATCACGAACAGCAGGGTCAGCAGGATGACGAGGCCCGCCACGGGATGCAGCAACACGGCGTCGATCTTGCCGGTGACGGTGTCGGGGCGCTCGGGCGGCTTCACGCAGGCCTTGAAGATGCGCTGGGCCTCGGCGTGGGCGGCGCGGATCTCGCCGGCGGTCGGCTCACGCCAGACGTTCTCGGCCTCGAGCCCACGGGTGGCGACGATGGCCTCGACCTTTTCCAGCAGCTCGGGCAGGCCGCGCTTGCGGGTCGCCACCGTGGTGACGATCGGCGCGCCGAGCTCCCTGGACAGGAGGTCGAGGTCGATGCGCAGGCCCTGGCGCTGGGCGATGTCGAACATGTTGAGGGCCAGCACGAACGGGCGGCCCACCTGCTTCAGCTCCAGAACGAGGCGCAGGACCAGGCGCAGGTTGGTGGCGTCGGCCACGCAGATCAGGGCCTCGGGCGCGACCTCGCCGGCCAGCTTGCCCAGCACCGCGTCGCGGGTCACCGCCTCGTCCGGGCTGCGGGCGCGGAGGCTGTAGGTGCCCGGCAGATCCAGCACGCGCATCTGGCGGCCGGTCGGCGTGGTCAGCACGCCTTCCTTACGTTCGACGGTGACGCCGGCGTAGTTGGCCACCTTCTGGCGGCTGCCGGTCAGGGCGTTGAACAGCGCCGTCTTGCCGGAATTGGGATTGCCGACCAGGGCGACCCGGGCGGGGTCGGCGGACACGGGCGAGCGCGCCGCGTCGGCGGGAGCTGTATCGAGGGCCAAGGTCCTAGCGCCCGTCGAACTTCACGGAAACAGCACCGGCCTCGCGGCGGCGCAGGGCCACGCGGGTGTCGTCCACCCGCACGGCGATCGGATCGCGCCCGAACAGGCCCTCGTGCAGCACCTCGATGCTCGCCCCCTCCACGAAGCCCATCTCCAGCAGGCGACGCTCCAGCTCCTCGGCGACGACGGCCTCGGCCGCGCCGGAAACGCCGGTCACCCGGACGATCACGCCGCGCTCGCCCCGCCCGGCGCTGGCCAGGGGGCGGACGCCGGCGGTTTCGATCCCGGCGGGGTTGAGGTCAGGCGACAACACGAACGCTTCGGACATAATGGCTCCGATTGATTGCGAACGATTATCAGTCGAAGAGACCAATGTCGATTCAGCGATCCTGCCGTTCTGGGTTATGATTACCGCTTAAGGGCTGTTGGGACCGAATGGCGCAGGGTCGTTAATAGATTCGACTTCGCGCGCCTGGATCGGTCTGATTGCGTGTAACGATTCGTATGGGCGGATTATGCGTAGGCTGATGCTGGCGCTCCTGACGGGCGCCTATCTTTGTCTGGCTTTGATCGTCTCCCTCTTCCTCTGGAGGATGGGCGCGACCCCGGCTGTCGGCGTCTCGGCCTTCGTCGGCGCGCTGGGTCTCTGCTTCGCTTTCCACGGCCTGGTCGCCCAGGCCTTCGTCGCCGCCGGCCTGCGCGGCGAGATCGACACCGTGCGCGAGGCCCACGCCATCCTGCTGGACCAGATCGAGAAGGTCGACGCCCGCGTCACCGACCTGGTCGAGACCGTCGCCGCTGACTCCCAGCGCCGCTCGGACGAGCTGTCGACCGAGGTCCACCAGCTGGAGGACCTGATCCAGAGCATGAACGACCGGCTGGAGCACCAGCTCAGCCACCAGGTCGCCGCCGCCTCGGCCCGTCACGCCATTCCGGGCCGCGAGCGCGCGCCGCACGCCAGCCACATGCTGGAAATCGTGCAGGACGCCCTGGCCGAGAACCGCGTCGACCTCTATCTGCAGCCGATCGTCAACCTGCCCCAGCGCCGCACGGTCTTCTACGAAAGCTTCTCGCGTCTGCGCGACGAGAGCGGCCGCGTGATGATGCCGGCCGAGTACCTGGCCGTGGCCGAGCCCGAAGGCCTGATGACGACCATCGACAACCTGCTGCTGTTCCGCTGCGTGCAGATCGTCCGCCGCCTGGCCAAGCAGGACCGCAAGGTCGGGATCTTCTGCAACATCTCGCTGGCCAGCCTGGGCGACGAGAGCTTCTTCCCGCAGTTCCTGGAATTCATGCAGGCCAACAAGGACCTGGCCGGCGCGGTGATCTTCGAGCTGGGCCAGGCGTCGTTCGACCGTCGCGGTCCGGTCGAGGCCCGCCACATGAGCCGCCTGGCCGGCCTGGGCTTCAGCTTCAGCCTGGACAAGGTCAACGACCTGGACCTGGACTTCCAGGACCTGGCCCGCGCCGACGTCCGCTACATCAAGGTCGGCGCCCAGATGATGCTGGATCAGCTGGAAGAGCAGGATGGCAAGCTGGTCATCGCCTCGCTGCCCGACCTGAACGCCGCCGACTTCGCCGCCCTGACCCGCCGCTACGGCATCGAAGTCGTCGTCGAGAAGGTCGAGTCCGAGAAGCAGATCGTCGACATCCTCGACCTGGACATCGGCTATGGCCAGGGCAACCTGTTCGGCGAGCCCCGCGCCATCCGCGACGCGGTGCTGGCCGAAGCCGAACCGCCGGTCGACTTCATGCGTGGCGCCATGCGCCGCCGCGCTTCGGGTTGGTAAGCTCCGCCAGACTGGTGACAGTTTTGGGCGCCAGGCCGCAAGCATCGGAATGACCCGTCCCTAGGACAGGCTCATGGTCTCCCCACGAAAGGAGACCACCCCATGACCGCATACCTGAACGACGACGCGCGCTGGGACGCCATGCGCGCCAAGGACCGCGCCGCCGAAGGCGCCTTCTACATCGGCGTGCGCACGACCGGCGTCTATTGCGTCGCCAGCTGCGGCGGCCGCCCGCTGCGCAAGAACGTCGCCTTCTACGCCACCCGGGAGGACGCCCGCGCCGCCGGCCTGCGCGCCTGCCTGCGCTGCAAGCCCGACATCAACCGCGAGACCCTGCGCTGGGCCGTCGGCGAGACCAGCCTGGGCCTTGCCCTGGTCGCCCGTTCCGAGGCCGGCCTGCGCCTTGTCACCCTGGGCGATGACGCCGAGGCCTTGAAGGCGGACCTGGAAAAGCGCTTCAAGCACGCCCGCATCGTCCCCGACGCCGAAGGGCTGACGGCCGACCTCGCGGCGGTGGCCGATCTGGTCGACCACCCCGACCAGAAACTGTCTGGGCGCCCGGACCTGACGATCGACGCCCAGGGCACGGACCTGCAGAAGGCCGTCTGGGCCGCCCTGCGCGAGATCCCAGCCGGCCAGACCGCTTCCTACGCCGACATCGCCAAGGCCATCGGCCGACCCAGCGCCTTCCGCGCCGTGGCCCAGGCCTGCGGGGCCAACCCGCTGGCGGTGATCACGCCCTGCCACCGCGTGGTCCGCGCCGACGGCGGCCTCTCGGGCTATCGCTGGGGTGTCGAGCGCAAGCGGGCGCTGCTGGCTCGGGAGGCGGCGTGACCCCCAATCCTGTTCTTAGGATGGACTGGAGCCGTATCAGCGCCGAGCTGGACGCGCGCGGCTGGGCCCTGACCGGCCCGCTGCTGAAGCCCGAGACCTGCGCGGCCATCGCCGATCTCTATCCCCGGGACGAAGGCTTTCGCAGCCGGGTGGTCATGGCCCGCCACGGCTTCGGGCGCGGCGAGTACAAGTACTTCAGCTACCCCCTGCCGGACCTCGTCCAACGGCTCCGGCAGGGACTGTACGGCCCGCTGTCGACGATCGCCAACCGCTGGGCCGAACGCCTGGACGAGGGCCGGCGCTTTCCCGAGGCGCTGGACGACATGCTGGCCCGCTGCCGCGAGGCCGGCCAGGTCCGACCGACGCCGCTGCTGCTGACCTACGGCCCCGGCGACTACAACTGCCTGCACCAGGATCTGTACGGCGAGCACGTCTTCCCGCTGCAGGCGGCGTTCCTGCTGGACGATCCCGGGCGCGACTTCGAGGGCGGCGAGTTCGTCATCGTCGAGCAGCGGCCGCGCCAGCAGTCCGCGCCCCAGGTCGTGCCCCTGCGCCAGGGCGAGGGCGTGATCTTCGCGGTGCGCGAACGCCCGGCCGAGGGGACGCGCGGCGTGCACCGGCGCGTGCTGCGGCACGGGGTCAGCGAGATCCGCGCCGGACGGCGGCGGACGCTGGGCGTGATCTTCCACGACGCGACATGACTCTCCTCCCCATTAGGGGGAGGTGGCTCGATGCGAATACGCATCGAGACGGAGGGGGTCCGCGAAGCGGTTCTGAATAGGCCTCGCCCCAAAGCCCCCTCCACCGCCGTTCGGCGGTCCCCCTCCCCCAGAGGGGGAGGAGAGAAAAGCCCAACCCCTCACCCCAGCGGCGAGACGCCGAACAGCACGCGGTGCAGGAAGACCACGAACACGCACCACAGCACCGTGCCGGCCAGCACCGCGATCACGTCCGACCTCGGCTTGGTCGCCACCGGCGCGGGCTCCTTGCGGCCGAGGGCCGAGGCCAGGTCGAGGATCGCCCAGACCAGGAACGACCCGAACAGCGCCACCGACGCCTGGTCGCCATTGGCCAGCAGGTGGCCCGACGACCAGAAGATCACGCCCAGCAGCATCGGATGGCGCACCGTGGCCTTGATCCGCCCGGTCGGGGCGTTGGCGGTCGGCATCAGCACGAAGGCGATCCAGACCAGGGCCAGGGTCGCGTGCCGCCCCCAGGCCGGCGGATCATAGAGCTGCGGCGCCGTCGGCCGGACCAGGATCCAGCCCCAGATGATCAGCCCCAGTCCGACGGCCGAGACCAGCGAATAGAGACCCTTCCAACGCTTCGGATTGGCGGCGACCTGCGCGTCGCGGACTGGCGCGGCCAGGATCCGCACCGAATGGATCCCCAGAAACACCACGAGACCCAGGATCAAAATCGTCATCGGCCCCTCCCCCTTATTAACCACAGCATAGTCACGGAACGCCGCTCTCCGAAAGCTTCACCTTAAAGCCGCCGTGAGGGCCTTGAATCCCGGCCGATCGGGGACAGCTAAGGCCGGTGGCGACATTGACGCCCCGCCCCCGGACCGTTACCGCCCACGCCATGATGGATTTCCCCGCCGGCCTGTCCGCCCTTTCCGACCGCTACGACGTGGTGCTGTGCGACGTCTGGGGCGTGATTCACAACGGGGTGGCGAGCTTTCCCGAGGCCTGCGACGCCCTGACTCGGTGGGGCCAGACCCAGGGTCCGGTGGTGCTGATCTCGAACTCGCCGCGCCCGTCGGCCGACGTGGTGGCGCAACTGGACGGCCTGGGCGTCCCGCGCTCGGCCTGGAACGGCTTCGTCACCTCCGGCGACGCGACCCGCGCGCTGCTGACGCCGCACGCGGGGACCAAGGTCTGGAAGGTCGGCCCCGAGCGCGACGCGCCGCTGTGGGCCGGGTTCGACCTCACCCTCGCCGGTTGCGAGGACGCCGACTTCATCCTGTGCTCGGGCCTGTACGACGACGAGAACGAGGTTCCCGAGGACTATCGCGCACGGTTGAAGGTCGCCGCCGACCGGGGCCTGCTGTTCATCTGCGCCAATCCCGACCGCGTCGTGCAGCGCGGCGATCGCCTGATCTTCTGCGCCGGCGCCCTGGCCGACCTCTATGAGAGCCTGGGCGGCAAGGTGGTCATGGCCGGCAAGCCCTATGGCGCGATCTACGACCTGGCCCTGGCCGAGGCCGCCCGCCTGCTGGGCCGCCCGGTCGATCGCGACCGCGTGCTGTGCGTGGGCGACGGCGTCATCACCGACGTGAAGGGCGCCCACGACCAGAAGCTGGCCTGCCTGTTCATCGCCAAGGGCATCCACGGCGAGAAGGCGATCGGCCCCGACGGCCAGCTCAACGCCGACGCGGTTCACGCCCTGCTGGACGCCGAAGCGGTGGGCGCGACCCACGCGATCGGCGATCTGGTCTGGTGACAAATCCATGAAGCGCTACATTGTGTGCAACGCACAATAAAACCGCAGGGGAAAGCGTCATGCAGGGCCAAATCCAAGGCAAGTTTCTCGAAGAGCTCAGCGTCGGCCAGACGGCCGAGCTGGTCCGCACCGTCGGCGAGGCCGACATCCAGGCCTTCGCCGATGTGACCGGCGACAACAATCCGGTCCACCTGGACGCCGACTACGCCGCCGGCACCAGCTTCGGCGAGCGCATCGCCCACGGCATGCTGTCGGCCGGCTACATCTCGGCGGTGCTGGGCACGACCCTGCCCGGTCCGGGCGCGATCTATCTGTCGCAGGCGCTGCGCTTCCGCCGGCCAGTCAAGATCGGCGACACGGTCACCGCCTCCGCCACCATCACCGAAATCAACGAGGCCAAGGCCCAGGTCACCCTCGCCACCGTCTGCAAGGTCAACGGCAAGGCGGTGGTCGACGGCGAAGCCCTGGTCATGGTTCCGCGCAAGGCCGCCTGATGACCCTGAAGACCGTACACGCCTGGAAGGACCTGCCCCCGGAGGAGCGCGGCGCGTCCGTGGCCCTGGGCAATTTCGACGGCGTGCACCGGGGTCACCAGCAGGTGATCGCCCAGGCGGCGAAAGCCGCGCTCGCGTCCAAGACGCCCCTGGGCGTGGTCACCTTCGACCCGCACCCGCGCCGGCTGTTCCGCCCGACCGAACCGGCCTTCAAGCTGATGACCCATCCGCAGCAGGCCCGGGCCCTGGGCGGACTAGGCGTCGACCTGCTGTACCTGCTGCCGTTCGACTTCGAGATGGCCAGCTTCGGCGACCGCGAGTTCGTCGAGAAGGTGCTGGTCGAGGGCCTGGGCGTGAAGCACGTGGCCGTCGGTTTCGACATCTCGTTCGGCCGGGGCCGCACCGGCAGCGCCGCGCTGATGAAGGCCTATGGCGAGGAATACGGCTTCACCGTCTCGGTGGCCGAGCCGGTGGCCGATATCTCCAAAGAGGGACGCGACGGCGAGAAGTTCTCGTCCACCGGCGTCCGCGACGCCCTGCGCGAGGGTGACCCGGAGCAGGCGGCCCGCATCCTGGGCCGCCCCTTCGCCATCGAGGGCGTGGTGCGCCGGGGCCAACAGCTGGGCCGCCAGCTGGGCTTCCCGACCGCCAATGTCGAGGTCGAGGACTATGTGGTCCCCAAGCTGGGCGTCTACGCCACCCGCACCCGCCTGCCTGACGGCCGCGAGGTGCCCGGCGTGGCCAACCTGGGCAACAACCCGACCACGGGCATCGTCGAGACCCGGCTGGAGACCTGGCTGTTCGACTTCGACGAGGACCTCTACGGCCAGATCATCGAGACCGACCTGATCGCCTTCCTGCGCCCGGAACTGAAGTTCGACAGCCTGGAGCTGATGATCGAGCAGATCCGCCAGGACGAGAAGGACGCCCGGGCGATCGTCGCGCCGGCGTTTTAGGGAAGTCTCCCCCCCCTTGATGGGGGAGGGGCGCGATACATCTGTCAGACTGGCCTTGACGCCAACCCTCTGCTATCCCCCACGCCATGAGTTCCGTTCGGAAGATTTCGCGAATTATCCGCCCGGCGTGACGCCGCCGGACGACCTTCCAGCGCGCGCCGGGTTTTCCCGCCCTCTTCCGATATCTTTCAAAGCCGGATTCCATTCCATGGCCGACGACGCCACGACCGCCCGCGACTATCGCGAGACCGTCTTCCTTCCCGACACCCCGTTCCCGATGCGCGGGGGCCTGCCCAAGAAGGAGCCCGAGATCCTGGAGGGCTGGGCCGCCCTGTCGCCCAAGGGCCTGTACGGCGCGGTCCGCGCCAAGCGCCAGGCCGACGGCGCGCCCCTCTATGTGCTGCACGACGGCCCGCCCTACGCCAACGGGGCCATCCACATCGGCCATGCCCTGAACAAGACGCTGAAGGACTTCGTGGTCCGCTCGCGCTTCGCCCTCGGCTACGACGTCGACTACATCCCCGGCTGGGACTGCCACGGCCTGCCGATCGAGTGGAAGATCGAGGAGAAGTTCCGCGCCCAGGGCCGCCGCAAGGACGAGGTCCCGGCCGAGGAGTTCCGCCGCGAGTGCCGCGCCTATGCCGGCGGCTGGATCGAGGCCCAGAAGACCGAGTTCCAGCGCCTGGGCGTGCTGGGCGACTGGTGGAACCGCTACGCCACCATGGACTTCACCAGCGAAGCCACGATCGTGGCCGAGTTCCACAAATTCCTCAGCTCCGGCCAGCTCTATCGCGGCTCCAAGCCGGTGATGTGGAGCCCGGTCGAGCGCACGGCCCTGGCCGACGCCGAGATCGAGTACCACGACCACGTCAGCCCCACGATCTGGGTGAAGTTCCCGGTCGTCGAGGGCTCGGACGTCGCTGTCGGCGCCAGCGTGGTGATCTGGACCACCACGCCCTGGACCATCCCGGCCAATCGGGCGGTCTCCTACAATCCCGACGTCGCCTATGCCGCCTACGAGGTCACGGCGCTGGAGGAGAACCTCGAGTTCGCTCCCTGGTCGGCTCCGGGCGATCGCCTGATCGTGGCCGAGAAGCTGGTCGACGACGTCATGAAGGCGGCCAAGGTCGCCGCCTTCAAGAAGATCGAGAGCGTCGACTGCGAAGGCATGGTCCTGGCCCATCCGCTTGCGGCCCTGGATACGCACTACGCCTTCGCCGTGCCGATGCTGGCCGGCGACCACGTGACCGACGACGCGGGGACGGGCTTCGTCCACACCGCCCCGGGCCATGGCGCCGACGACTACAATGTCTGGCTGGCTCACGGTCATCGCGAGATCCCCGACACGGTCGATCCCGACGGCGCCTACTATCCGCACGTGCCGATGTTCGCCGGCCTGAAGGTCATCGAGACCGAGGGCAAGAAGACCGGCAAGTTCGGGCCCGCCAACGGCGCGGTGATGGACAAGCTGATCGAGGCCGGGGCGCTGCTGGCCCGCGGGCGGGTCGAGCACAGCTATCCGCACAGCTGGCGCTCGAAGGCCCCGGTGATCTTCCGCAACACCCCGCAGTGGTTCATCCGCATGGACCACGCGGTGGACAGCCTCGGCGGCAAGACCCTGCGCGAGACGGCCGTCCAGGCCATCGCCGACACCGCCTTCCACCCCGACGCCGGCCGCAACCGCATCGGCGCCATGGTCGAGACGCGCCCCGACTGGCTGATCAGCCGCCAGCGCAACTGGGGCACGCCCCTGGCCATGTTCGTGGACAAGCACACCGGCCACCCGCTGAACGACCCGGCCGTCAACGCCCGCATCCTGGACGCCATCCGCGAGGGCGGCGCCGACGCCTGGTTCACCCGTCCTGACGCCGACTTCCTGGGCGCCCACGACCCGGCCCAGTACGAGAAGATCACCGACATCCTCGATGTCTGGTTCGACTCGGGCTGCACCCACGCCTTCACGATCGAGGGCCGTGACGACAGCCATTGGCCGGCCGACCTCTATCTGGAAGGCTCCGACCAGCATCGCGGCTGGTTCCAGTCGTCCCTGCTCGAAGGCTGCGGCTCGCGCGGCCGCGCGCCCTACAAGGCGGTTCTCACCCATGGGTTCACCCAGGACGAGAACGGCGAGAAGATGTCCAAGTCCAAGGGCAACACCGTCGAGCCGCAGACCATCACCAAGGAAAGCGGCGCCGAGATCCTGCGTCTGTGGGCGGCGATGGTCGACTATTCCGAGGACCAGCGGATCGGCAAGACGATCCTGGCCACCACCACCGACGCCTATCGCAAGCTGCGCAACACCACGCGCTACCTGCTGGGCGCCCTGGCCGGCTTCGACGAGGCCGAGCGGGTCACCGACTACGCCGACTTCCCGCCGCTGGAAAAGTACATCCTGCACCGCCTGTGGGAGCTGGATCGCGACGTCCGCGCCGCCTACGAGGCCTATCGCTTCAGCGACGTGGTCCGGCCTTTGATCGAGTTCTGCCAGGGCGACCTATCGACCCTGTTCTTCGACATCCGCAAGGACAGCCTCTATTGCGACCGTCCCGACGCGATCCGTCGCCGGGCCTATCGCACGGTGCTGGACTACGTGTTCGAGCGCCTGACCATCTGGCTGTCGCCGCTGACCAGCTTCACCATGGAGGAGGCGTGGCAAACGCGCTTCCCCGAGGCGGGCTCCAACAGCCTGCGGGTGATTCCGGTCACGCCGGCGCAGTGGAAGAACGACGCCGAGGCCGCCCGCTGGGTCAAGGTCGAGACCGTGATGTCGGTCGTGACCGGCGCCCTGGAGGTCGAGCGTCGCGAAAAGCGCATCGGCTCGGCTCTTGAGGCCGCGCCGGTGGTCCACGTCGCCGACGCCGAGCTGCTGGCCGCCTTCGAGGGCTTGGATCCGGCCGAGGTGTTCCGCACGTCGGCCGCGACCCTGGTCGCCGGCGACGCCGGCGCGTTCCGGACCGACGAGGTCAAGGGCGTGTCGGTCGACCCGAAGCTGGCCGAGGGCGCCAAGTGCGCCCGCTCGTGGCGCATCCTGCCCGAGGTGGGAACCGATCCCCGCTATCCGGAGCTTAGCCTTCGCGACGCCGAAGCCGTGGCGTACTGGGACGCCCAGCGCGGCTAAGCAGGTGACCAAGAGGCGTAGGACGGTTTAGCTAAGCAGATGAAATCCATCACTCGCCTGGGCTGGACCGCCTACGCCATCGCCGCCGCCACCGTGATCCTGGACCAGGTCAGCAAGCTCTGGATCCTGGGTCTGCTGGGCCGCGCGCAGGGCTCGTCCCTGCCTCTGCTGGGCCCGGTGCACCTGACCATGGTCCATAACTACGGCATGAGCTTCGGCCTGCTGCGGGGGACCGACTGGGGCCGCTGGCTGCTGACCGGCTTCTCGATCCTGGTGGTCGTCGGCCTGGCCTGGTGGGCGCGCAAGGCCACCAAGCTGCTGCCAACGCTGGGCATCGGCATGATCATCGGCGGCGCCATCGGCAACAACCTGATCGACCGGGTGCTGTACGGCTATGTCGTCGACTTCATCGACGTCTCGCGGCTCTATTTCCCCTGGGTGTTCAACGTCGCCGACTCGGGCATCTCGATCGGGGTCGCCCTGCTGCTGCTGGACAGCTTCCTCTCCGAGGAAAACAAGCTGTCGCACCAAACCGAGTAACATTGGCCCAATGATTTGGGCCGAATGACGCCGCAATCGCGTGGGAGATTGGCGCCCGCGCGATGATGTCGTATCGAGAGCGTCCGAAATTTTGGCCGGGGGTCGGCCGCTGGAGCATGGTTAGATGAGTTTCAATCGGGTCGCGACCGTGAGCGCCCTGACCGCCGTGGTCGCCATCGGCCTGGCCGGCTGCACCTCCACCAAGAAGGCCCTGGGCATGAGCAAGGTCGTGCCCGACGAATTCCGCGTCGTCAGCAAGGCCCCGCTGGCCGTGCCGCCGGACTACGCCCTGCGCCCGCCGGCGCCCGGCGAGCCGCGTCCGCAGGAGCTGCAGCCGGAGAGCGCCGCGCGCGCCGCCCTGATCGGCCAGAGCAACGCCGCCGGCCGTTCGGAAGGCGAGAAGCTGCTGGTCGCCCGCGCCGGCACCGACAAGGCCGACCCGCTGATCCGCTTCGTCGTCGATGATGAGAACGGCGACCTGGCCCACAAGGACGAGAGCTTCGCCAGCAAGGTGATGTTCTGGAAGAAGGGCCAGTCCAAGGCCAATGTCGCCACCGCCGCCGAGTCGGGCGCCAACGCCCCGGTGGAGATCGACGCCGCCGCCGAGGAAGCCCGCCTGAAGAAGCTGGTCGGCGCCGGCGGCGTGGTCATCAGCCGCGAGAAGAAGGGCGGCATCAAGCTGCCCGGCCTCTAGGGCCTGATCTCCTGAGATTCGAAACGGCCCGGAGCCTCGCGGTTCCGGGCCGTTTTTCGTTCCGGCCTTCGCCTCGGAGGCCATGCGGCGGCGCGCGCGGGGTCATGATCTTCATGTCCGGGCCCTGGGGTCCGGCTTCAAGGCCCGACCTCAGGGCGAGACCCTTCGGCCGACGGCGCGCGCGGCGCGGCTACTCAAGTTCGGCAATCTCTCCCGGGCGACTAATCTCAACAGGACCAGGCAAGATTGAGCTGGGGATACCGTTAAGCAATTGTTAACAATTTAGGCAAGTCGGAATATACATCGATATAGTTAGAATTACTACTGTCTCAATTTTATGCATGCCTTAGTTTTTGAAATCAAAATCGATTCTTCAATGAGTCAATTCGCGGGATCCGCAAGCTTAATGACTCTCTACACCCTTGCGAACATTGTTATTTCTGCTTAGAATAAATCCGGTAAACGGGTGAATGCCCGTTCACTACAGGGTGGGCTTCTCTATGAAGACCTTATCGCCATCGGATTCGCTTGCGAATTCGAACAGAAATCGTGCGTCGGTCATCGCGCCAGGCGCTGAATGGCGGCGCCGTCGCCCCCTCGGCGTCGCCGTGGCGGCGATCGCCGGCCTGGCGATGCTCGCGACGGCCGGGCCGGTCCGCGCCACCGATCTGCACTACACCATGCTGTCGCCCAGCTTCGGCGGGACCAATCCCATCGGCCTGCAGATGGCCCAGTTCGACCGCAGCCTGCAGGCGGCTCGCGCGGCGGCCGCCGCGGCGGCCGCCAAGGCGGCGATCCCGCCCGACCCCAACGCCCCGTTCGTCAACGCCATCATCTCGCAGCTCAACGGCCTGGTCGCCCAGTCGATCGCCCAGAAGATCGCCAATTCGGCGCCGGGCACCTCCGGTTCGGTGCATTCGGGCAATGTCACCATCACCTACACCAACTCGGACGGGCAGCTGAGCATCACCATCACCAGCCCGACCGGCTCCACCACCTTGACCGTGCCCTCGGGGGGCTGAGGGCATGGGCGCGCGGCGGACCGTCTGGGCGAGGGTCTGCGTCGCTGGCCTTCTGGCCCTGTCGGGGTGCGCCACGCGACCGTCCCTGGTCAAGCCGCCCACCGTGGCGCCGCGGACCGAGATCCCCCTGCCGCCGCCGCCGCCCCGCGCCCTCACCGTCGGGGTCTACAGCTGCATCGACACCTCGGGCCAGCGGCGGCCCACCCAGCTGCCGCAGGAACTGAGCACGGCGGTGCCGATGGACTGCACCCCCTATCTGATCGACGCCGTGCGTTCGCTGCGGCCCGGCTACGTCTATCTGGTCGAGCGCCAGCACGTCGACGAGCTGCTGCGCGAGCGGCAGCTGGCCACCCTGGCCCTCAACAGCCTGCCCGAAGCCGCGGCCGGCTCGGGAGGCGGGAGTCAGGAGCCGGGCGGGGCCCCCGCCGCGTCGCGCAAGCTCTACACCCTGCGCGTCGCCGAGATCCTGCTGGTCGGCCAGGTGGTCGCCTATGACCGCTCGACCCGCGAGGTCAAGGCCGGGGCCGCCGTCGGCGCGGTCGGCGCCAGCGGCGTCCATGTCACCGACCTGGTCACCTTCAGCCTGCGGGCCGTGGCGGTGCAGACCGGCGAGGTGCTGGGCCAGACCACGGTGACCAAGTCGGTCAACTCCCTGGCCGTCGGCGGCCACATCACCAAGATCTACAGCACCTCGGTGCTCGACCTCGAACTCGGCGGCTCCGCCAACGAACCGGTGGGCCTGGCCCTCAGTTCGGCGGTGCGCAGCGCCCTCACCCAACTCATCGACCAGGGCATCCACGATGGCTGGTGGTCATGACGGCAGTCCAGGCAGGGGGCTGTCCCGGCGATCCCCGATCGCGCGGCGCATCTGCTTCACCATAAGGAGGACACAACCATGGCAAGGATCTTCGAGAGACGAGCACTGTTCCTGGCGACCACCGCCCTGGCGGCGGCGCTGTTGATGACAAGCGGCGCGGCCCTGGCGGCCAATACCCTGAAGATCAACGCCAGCGGAGCGGGCAACTCCGTCAACAGCCTGTCCATCACCCAGGACGCCACCCACCCCAGCAACACCATCAGCGCCAACGGGCTGCCCGGCGGCACGGCCCTGCTGATCCACGGCCCGTGGAGCTCGGTCAGCATCAACCAGCAAGGCGCCGGCAACGTCCTGAAGGGCGCCTTCACCGACGCCACCACGGGCGGCAGCCTGACGCTGAACTACGGCTCGGCCGCCGCCGGCGGCAACAACACCCACTCGCTGACCATCGGCGCCACGACGCCGCCGGTGGCCCCGACGGTGACGGTCAATGTGGTCAACACCGATCCGGGAACCACAGCCAACACCATCACCGACGTCCTCGACGGCGCCGCCCTCACCTACAGCCTGACGGTCAACGGCACCAACAACACCATCACCAACACCGTGGCCTCGACGAGCGGCAGCAACAGCCTGACCGAAACCTTCACCGGCGACGCCAACACCGTCGTCAACACCCTGGCGGCGTCCGGCGCCATCTCGGTGACCGAGAGCGTGACCGGTTCGAACAACACCATCACCAACACCTTCTCGGGGGCGACGACGATCACCGGCTCGATCACCCTGCTGTCCGACAACAACACCGTGACCAACACCTCGAGCGGGGCGGGCGACAAGACCTTCTCGGTGAGCCTGCCGGCGGCCAACGGCAACACCATCAGCAACGCCTTCACCGGAAGCGGCGTCCAGACCTCGAACCTGACCGTCACCGGCACGGGGTCCAAGGTCGACTACGGCCTGACCTCCAGCGCCGCCTCGGTGGCCAATGTCACCCTGTCGAACGTCGTAGGGGCGGCGACGGCGGCGGGCAAGGTGCGGGTGACCCAGTCGGGCGGCGGCGCCACCTCGCTGTCGCTGACCGTCGACGGCGGGGCCTTCACCCTGGGCAGCTCGCTGGCGGGCGGGGCTGGCATCCTGATCAGCCAGACCAGCGCCGACGCGTCCATGGACATCAGTTCGACGCCCGCGGCCAACGGCTACACGATCAGCCTCAGCCAGTAGCCGGGCCGGTCCATGCGGGATCGGAGACAAGGCGGTCGGCGTCCGGTTCGGACGTCGGCCGGTCGGGGCGTGGCCGCGACGGCGATGCTGCTCGCCATCGTCGCGGTCGCTCTCCCCGCCCGGGCCGCCACCCTGGCGGCGTGCCGGCAGATGGACAGCGCCAGTCCGTCGACCACCGCGCTGTTCATCCCCGCCGGCTCGCTGTTTCGCGACACCGGCCGGGTCGACGACCCGCTGGCCGCCTTTACCGGCGACCGGTGGCAGCTGCGCCTGGAGACCATCGTCGACGCCACCATCCCGCCGCTGCGCGAATGCGTGTTGATCTGGGTGCGGATCACCAGCGACTCCTCGGTCAAGTCGGTGTCGCTGGCCGACAACCGCAACTTCGTCTACGCCGGCAACAGCAACCTGCTCGACGCCACCCCGCCGTCGGAGGAGCTGCTGACTCTGGTCGGCCGCGTGCTGGACCAGGTGCCGTGAGCGAGGCCTCGGGCGGACGTCGGCGCAACGGATCGACGCGCCGATGCGGCAGGTCGACCGGTTCCAGAGTCGGCCCCGCGAAACGGCGGCGGCGGGTCGAAGCTAGAGCCCGCGCCTACTCCGGCGCGACCACCTTGAAGCCCTTGGCGCGCAGGCGGTCCAGCACGCCGCCCTCGGTCAGCAGCGAGCGCAGCTCGATCACCGCCACGGCCTTGCCGGGCTTCTTCAGGGCCGAGGTGATGGCGCCGACGGCGTCGTCCTGGCCGTCCTGGAACTGGCGGGCGATCCAGGGCGTGGACGCCAGGCACCGCTGATAGCCGCGCTCGGCCGAGACGACTTCGCGCACCTGACCCTCGGCCCACTGCTCGGCGGTCTCGCGGACGCTGGCCAGGCCATTCTCGGCCTGCTTGAGGCCGGCGTCCAGGCACAGCTCCTGCAGCGGCTGAGGCGCCTCGGCCAACGACTTGACCATGCCGATCAGGTCGTAGTCGTCCAGCTTCTTGATGCGAGGCTGGACCTTGAGGTCCTTGCTCTTGGCCAGGTCGCGGACGCGGTCGGTCAGCTTGCCCAGGGTGATCGAGACGCCGCCGCCTCGGTCGTTGGCGATGATGAAGCCCGCCAGGGCGGGTTTCATGTCGTCGGAGTCGTTCTCGGCCTTGCCGCGCGCCTTCAACTGCTTTTCCAGCCGCGCGCGCAGGTCGGGCGGCAGGGTCTCGCGCATCGGCCTGCCCATCATGAACTGCTTGCCGCGCCCGGGGATCAGGGCCAGCAGACTCAGGATCCGCACCTCCGGCTCCTGGCCGATGATCAGCACATTGGCCCCGTCCAGCCGGCGGCGCAGCACCGAGTCGTCGAAATCCAGCTTGTCCGGGGTGAAGGCCGGCACCCCCATCACATAGACCGTGGTGTCGCCGTCGGTGACCTTCCACCAGGCCGGGCCCGGCAGGCGGGCGTTGACGATCAGCTCCTCGACCAGGTTGGCCTGGCTGTCGACCGGGGTCAGGTCGACAGGCTTGGTCTGGTGGATAGAGACTTCGTTCTTGCCCTGAACCTGGGCGAGGGCCGAGCCGCCCATCAGCAACGAAAGCGCCAGGCCGGCGGCGGCGAAACGGGTCAGCGTCACTATCTTGAGTTCCTCGAAGGCGCGCGGAATCGCACTAAAGTCGTCCCTCGCCTCTTCGTTCGCTGATCGGCGCTCGTCCGGTCAACTTAAGGAGTTGCAATGTACGGTCCAGCTTCGACGCGGACCGGACTGCTTCGTTGAAAGTCCGCTAGATGCCGATCCGCCGCCTGCCGCCCGAGACCGTCAACCGCATCGCCGCCGGCGAGGTGGTCGAGCGCCCGGCCAGCGCCATCAAGGAGCTGGTCGACAACGCCATCGACGCGGGCGCCAGCCGGATCGAGGTCGAGGCCCATGGCGGCGGCCTGACCCGGATCCTGGTCGCCGACGACGGCTGCGGTCTGTCGGCCGACGAGCTGCCGGTGGCCATCGAGCGCCACGCGACGTCCAAGCTGGCCCCCGACGAAGACGGCCTGTGGGACCTGCTGCGTATCCACACCATGGGCTTCCGGGGCGAGGCCCTGCCGTCGATCGGCTCGGTGGCGCGGCTGCAGATCTCCTCGCGCGCCAAGGGCCAGCAGGACGCCCATTCGATCCTGGTCGAGGGCGGCCAGGTGGGCGACGTCGCGCCCGCCGCCTTCCCCGGCCCGCACGGGGCCCGCATCGAGGTGCGCGACCTATTCTACGCCACCCCCGCGCGGCTGAAGTTCATGAAGTCCGAGCGCGCCGAGGCGCTGGCGATCACCGAGGAGATCAAGCGCCAGGCCATGGCCAATGAGAGCGTCGGCTTCTCGCTGGACATCGACGGCCGCAAGATCCTGCGCCTGCCGGCCGAGCATCCGGGACCTCAAGGTCGCCTGGCGCGCCTGGCCGCCGTGCTGGGCCGCGACTTCCAGGACAACGCCATCGAGATCGACCAGCTTCGCGACGGCGTTCGCTTGTCGGGGTTCGCGGGGCTCCCGACCTACAACCGCGGCAACGCCGCCCACCAGTACCTGTTCGTCAACGGCCGGCCGGTGCGCGACCGCCTGCTGCAAGGCGCCCTGCGCGCGGCCTATGCCGACTTCCTGGCGCGGGACCGCCACCCGACGGCGGCCCTGTACGTCACGCTCGACCCGACCGAGGTCGACGTCAACGTCCACCCAGCCAAGGCCGAGGTCCGCTTTCGCGATCCGGCCCTGGTGCGCGGCCTGATCGTCGGGGCCCTGCGCCACGCCCTGGCCGGGGCCGGGCACCGCGCCTCGACCACGGTCGCCAACCAGGCCCTGGACAGCATCCGCGCCCAGCAGAGCCCCTTCCCTGGCTATCAGCCGGGACCTTCGCCCGCCGGCTTCTCGGCCTGGCGCGAGGGCGGCTGGACGCCGCCGACGCAGCGGCCAATGGATCTGCCGGGGCTGAACGAGGTGTCGGCCCGCGTGGAGCCTTCCTTTGGCGGCGAACTGGCCGAGGTGGTGCGCGAGGCCTACACGTCGGTCGCCTTCGAGGACCGCCCAAGCCCGGACTACCCGCCCGCCGCCGCGCCGTTCGACCCGGTCGACTTCCCGCTGGGCGCGGCCCGGGCCCAGGTGCACGAGACCTACATCGTCGCCCAGACCCGCGACGGCATGGTCATCGTCGACCAGCACGCCGCCCACGAGCGCCTGGTCTACGAGCGGATGAAGGGCGAGATGGCCGCCGGCGGCGTGGCCCGCCAGACCCTGCTGCTGCCCGAGGTGGTCGACCTGGACCCCGCCGAGGCCGAGCGCGTCGTCGCCCGCGCCGCGGAGCTGGCCAGCCTGGGGCTGGTCATCGAAAGCTTCGGCCCCGGCGCGGTGCTGGTGCGCGAGACCCCGGCCCTGCTGGGCAAGACCGACGCCGCCGCCCTGGTCCGCGACATCGCCGACGACCTGGCCGAGAACGGCGCGGCCCTGGCCCTGAAGGAGCGGCTGGAGGAGGTCTGCTCGACCATGGCCTGCCACGGCAGCGTCCGCGCCGGCCGCCGCCTCAACGGCGTCGAGATGAACGCCCTGCTGCGCGAGATGGAGGCCACGCCCCATTCGGGCCAGTGCAACCATGGCCGGCCGACCTATGTGGAATTGAAGCTGGCCGATATCGAGAAGCTGTTCGGGCGCCGATAGAACCTATCCGACCTGCGGGACGTTGCTCGTCAAACCCGGAGGCCCCGCCATGGACATCCACCGCGGTCGACTGATCGACCACATCCATCTGCGCGCGCGCGACCTGGAGGCGACCAAGCGCTTCTACCGCGCGGTATTGGACGTCCTGGGCGTCCCCTTCAACGAGGACGACCACCACCTCGACGCCGACGAGCTGTGGATCGACGCGGGCGAGCCGGCCACCCATGTCCATCTGGCCTTCCAGGCGCGGGATCGTGACGCGGTCGCGCGCTTCCACCAGGCGGGCTTGGCCGCCGGCGGCCGCGATAACGGCGGACCGGGCGAGCGGCCGTATCATCCGGGCTACTACGCCGCGTTCCTGTGGGATCCGGACGGCAACAATATCGAGGCGGTGTTTCACGGACCGGCCGAGCGCTCGGCCGACAGCGTGGTCTTCAGTTTCGAGACGCCGACGCCTGGCTAGGCGGCGTTCTGGGCCAGGGCCAGCGGCGCGCCCTCGGCGCTGGCGACGGGCTTGTCCAGCAGGTCGGTCACGGCCGGTCCCTGGACGCGGGTGACGCCGCCGGCCTTGCAGGCCTCCAGCTCGACGTCCGAGGCCACGTTGGCCACGACCTGGCGCACGCCCTTGGCCACGTACTGCGACTTGCGCTCGACGAACTTCAGGATCTGCTTCAGGCGGTCGTGGTCGGTCTCGCCGTCCAGCACCAGGGTGATGGTGTCGACCAGCTCGGGCGGCAGGCCCGAGATCGGGAAGGTCGGGTCGGTGATCCGCACGTCCATCTGGGCGAAACTGCCCTGCAGGAACGCCCGCGCCTGCTGCAGCATGCCGATCGAGGCCTCGCGCGGCGTGCCGTAGATGGTGGCGACCAGACGCGGCTGCTTGTCCAGCGGATAGCGCGACAGGCGGGTCTTGTAAGAGTCCTGCGAGGACGGCGTGGTCAGGTTCCAGAACCCGAACGGCACGTGGATCTCGCCGAACGAGGCGGTCTTGAGCGCGCCTTGCGCGTCGGTCAGGGCGATCAGGTCGCGCTTGAGCAGCTTGGAGTCGTCTTCCGGCGGCGGCCCGATCAGATCGGCGCGCATGCCGATGGCCGAGCCGACGAAGACGCCCTCGGCGAGGTCGTAGATCCCCCACCAGCCGGTTTCCGCCGGCGGCGGCGGGATCTCGGCCTTGGCGGCGAGCTTGGCGGCCAGGGCCGGCTGCGGCTTGGCCTTGCCGGGTTCGGGCTTGACGACGGGCGGGCCGGTCTCGGCCGGCGCTTCAGCCTTGGGGGGCTCGATGACGGGAATGGCCGGCGCCGGGGCGGGCGCGGCCTTGGCCGGCGCGGGCTCGCGCTCGATCGTCGTGGCGGCGGCCAGGCCCGACTTCTTCTCGGCGGCCTTCTCCTCGGCGTGGACCTTGGCTTCGGCGCGGGTGGCGGGCAGCGGCTCGATGGAGTCGGCGGTGATGACGTGGACGCGGCCCGGCTCGCCGCCGTAGCCCTCGCCGTTCAGCAGGCCCTTCAGCGCCTTCTGCGACAGGCTGGCGAACTTCAGCACCGCCTGCTCGTCGCCCTCGAAGGTCATCAGGGCGATCTGGCCGATCGGGCGGCCGGGGAAGAGAACCTTTTCCAGCTCGGCGGCCAGACCCTGCACCTCGGTGGGATCCAGCTGCTCGACATGGTGATCGGCCACCACGAAGGCCAGGGGCGCCACGGCCCCGCACTTGCGCGGCGCGCGCCAGCGGGCCTTCAGGAACGCGTCCGCCACCCCCTGCGCCTTGTGCTTGGGGATATCACCCGGCGCGCTCTCGCCGTCGGCGGTAAACAAAATTCGCAAGCAGGCGATGGCCGTCATGACGTTTGACGCTACCGGCCCTTCATTTGTGAATCCTTACAACCGACAGGAAAACGACGTTTTATTTCCCGCGACAAACCGTCCCGGAGTCCGTCCGCTTTCCGAAGGCCGCCAGGACCCTAGACGAAGGTCTCGCTGAGGCGGAATTCCAGCCGCTCGCGGATCGCCGGCCAGTCATAGTCGGTGATCGAGAAGACGGCCGTGTCGCGGATGTGGCCGGTCCAGGTGACCTTGTGGTTGCGCAGCACGCCTTCCTTGCTGGCGCCCAGCTTCTGTACCGCAGCCTGGCTGCGGGCGTTGCGGACGTCGACATTGAACTCGACGCGGATGGCGTTGGCCTTCTCGAAGGCGTGGGCCAGCATCAGGCGCTTGCTCTCCGGATTGACCGGGCCCGACCGCGCGTCGGGGTTCAGGAAGGTCGAGCCGATCTCCAGCCCGCCGTGCAGCCTGCGGATGTTCAGGTAGCTGGAGGTGCCGATGACCTTGCCGTCCGACAGGCGGCGGATGGCGAAGCCGATGCGCTCGCCCCGGTCGGTCTCGCCCTGCAGCGCGCCCCAGAAGTCGTCGAAGCCCTCGCCGCAGCCGTTGACCGACATGATCTCCCAGCTCTCGGGATCGCAGTCGATGGCGGCCTTCAGCTCGTCGCGATGGTCGATGGTGATCGGTTCGAGCCGGACGTAGCGGCCCTGCAGGGTGTCGGCGGTCAAGGTCAGCATGACGGTGTTTTCGACCAGGACAGGAGCTCTGACAACCCGCCGCCCTCGGATTCCCGCCGCAATCGGCCGCATGCCCGCTTGCCCCTCGCGTCAAGGCGGTGCTACAACCACTTCAAACAATTGTTTGACTCAAAGAGAGCGGGTAGAGGGAACGGCCATGGACTTCGACATCTCCCCCAAGCAACGCGCCTTCATGGACCGCGTCACCGCGTTCATGGACGAGCATGTCTATCCGGCCATCCCGACCTACGAGGCCGAGATGAACGTCCTGGGCGCCGAGCGCTGGAAAGTGGTCCAGGTGGTCGAGGAGCTGAAGAAGAAGGCCAAGGCCGCCGGCCTGTGGAACTTCTTCATGCCGCCGCACAGCGGCCAGACCCATGTCGACGACACCTTCGAGTTCGAAGGCGAGCAGCTGACCAACCTGGAATACAGCCTGATCGCCGAGCAGATGGGCAAGGTCGGCTTCGGGTCGGAAGTCTTCAACTGCTCCGCGCCCGACACCGGCAACATGGAAGTGCTGATGCGCTACGGCACTCTGGCGCAGAAGGAGCGCTGGCTGCGCCCGCTGATGAACGGCGAGATCCGTTCGGCCTTCCTGATGACCGAGCCGGCCGTGGCCAGCTCGGACGCGACCAACATCGAGACCCGCATCGAGCGCGACGGCGACCACTACGTGATCAACGGCCGCAAGTGGTGGAGCTCGGGCGTGGGCGATCCGCGCTGCAAGGTGGCGATCGTGATGGGCAAGACCGATCCGACCGCCGCCCCTCACAGCCAGCAGAGCCAGGTCCTGGTGCCGCTGGACGCGCCGGGCATCGAGATCGTCCGCATGCTGCCGGTGTTCGGCTATGACGACGCCCCGCACGGCCACGCCGAGGTGATCCTCAAGGACGTTCGCGTGCCGATCGAGGACGCCCTGCTGCTGGGCGAGGGCCGCGGCTTCGAGATCGCCCAGGGGCGCCTGGGCCCCGGCCGCATCCACCACTGCATGCGCACGATCGGCACGGCCGAGGTGGCGCTGGAGAAGATGGTCCAGCGCCTAATGAGCCGCAAAGCGTTCGGCAAGTACATCTCGGACCACTCGGTCTGGGAGCAGCGCATCGCCGAGGCCCGCATCGACATCGAGATGTGCCGCCTGCTGTGCCTGAAGGCCGCCGACATGATGGACAAGGCCGGCAACAAGTCGGCCCGCCTGGAGATCGCCATGATCAAGGTCGCCGCCCCGCGGCTGGCGCTCAAGATCATCGACGACGCCATCCAGGCCCACGGCGGCGGCGGCGTGACCACCGACTTCGGCCTCGCCAAGGCCTATGCCGGCATCCGCACCCTGCGCCTGGCCGACGGCCCGGACGAGGTGCACTGCCGGACCATCGCCCGCATGGAAATGTCCAAGTACGGCGACCTGGCCTACAAGCAGAAGGTCGAACGCGAAGCCGCCCGCCACGTGCCGGGAATCCGGTAGCCACCCTTCTCCCCTTGCGGGAGAAGGTGGCGGCCGTAGGCCGACGGATGAGGGGTCGCACAGGCGACCCCTTTTTCGTGGGCGGCGGATCGGACTTTCAACCGCTCATCCGGCCTTCTGGGCCACCTTCTCCCGCAAGGGGAGAAGGGAGCAAATTCCGGGCGGACACCCTTCCCTCCCCGGGCGATCATCGCTCCATGAGTCGTCCCGCTCGCCTGATCCTGGACCGCCAGCCCTCGCCGATCGGCGAACTGCTGATCGTGACCGACGGGGCGGGCGTGTTGCGGGCGCTGGATTTCCATGACTACGAGCACCGGCTGGACCGCCTGCTGAAGACCCACTACGGCCCGTTGCGGCCGGACGCTGGGTCGGCGCCCGCCGCGATCAGCGACGCCCTCGAAGCCTATTTCGACGGTGAGTTCGCAGCGCTGAACACGATCCCCTGGGCGACCAACGGCACGGCCTTCCAGCACGCGGTGTGGACGGCGCTGACCCAGATCCCGGCGGGCGAGACCATCACCTATTCGGAACTGGCCCGGCGCGCCGGCCGTCCGGCCGCGATCCGCGCCGCCGGCCACGCCAACGGCGCCAACCCCTTGAGCATCGTCGCCCCCTGCCATCGGGTGATCGGCATGGACGGCGCGTTGACCGGCTATGGCGGCGGCATCGAACGCAAGCGCTGGCTGCTGGCGCACGAAGGCGCCCGCCGCGACTAGGCCAGGCCGCTGGCGCCGCGCAGAACCACCCGGCCGATGTTGAAGAACGGCAGGCTCAGCGTAATCCCGATCAGGGCGTTGAAGACCATCGAGCTGGTGTTGAAGCGTCCCGCCTGGCCGTCCAGGGCCGCCGAGAGCGCCCGCCCCGCCGCAGCGCCCAGCCAGGCGACCGCCAGGGCCAGGGCCATGGCCGCCCCGATCCGGGGCTGGTAGCCGAGATAGAGCGCCGCCACGCCGTGCGAGGCGATCAGCACCCCGCCCAGGGCCCGGCCCTCCGCGAACAGCTTCGGCTTGGGGGTCGCCTCGTCGGCCAGACCCGCCAGCTCCAGCATCACCTGAGGCCGCGCCAGGATCATGCCGCCCAGCGTGCCGCCGATGACGCAGGCCACGACCGCCATGAACAACGACAGGACATAGCTGGACATCGATGCTCCTCAGGCCGGCTTGTGGCAGACGGCCTCTATGTTTCGGCCGTCGGGGTCAAGCACGAAGGCGGCATAGTAATTGGGATGATAATGAGGCCGCACGCCGGGCGCGCCGTTGTCGGTCCCGCCAGCGGCCAGGGCGGCGGCGTGGAAGGCGTCGACCTGGGCGCGCTCGGCGGCGACCAGCGCCAGATGCATCGGACCGGTCAGTGCCCCGCCCTCGGTGAGCCACAGGCTGGGCTTGCCGGCCTGGATGTCGCGCCCATCCTCAGTGGCCCCGTAGCCGTAATGGGCCGCGCCGCCGGTTTCCTCGGCGCTGACGCTCATCACCACCGCGAGGCCCAAGGGCGCCAGGGCGGCGTCATAAAACGCCTTCGCCGCCTGGAGATCGCGCACCGTCACGCCCATATGGTCGATCATCGAAAGCCTCCCGCGTTAACCGCGCCGTAAAAAGTTCGCCGGCGGCGTCCTTGACTCCCTGGAGCCCCCTGCCTAACTCACGCTCGGCGTTGGCACTCGATGGGAGCGACTGCTAACAGCACCGCTCCCCCCGACCAGCGAAGCCTTTACACAAACCGTTCCGACGGAGAACAACAATGAAGTTTCGTCCCCTGGGCGACCGCGTCCTCGTGAAGCGCGTCGAAGAAGAAACCAAGACCAAGGGCGGGATCATCATCCCCGACACCGCCAAGGAAAAGCCGCAAGAGGGCGAAGTCGTCGCCGTCGGTCCCGGCGCGCGTAACGACAAGGGCGACGTCGTCGCCCTGGACGTCAAGGCTGGCGACCGCATCCTGTTCGGCAAGTGGTCGGGCACGGAAGTGAAGGTCGACGGTCAGGACCTGCTGATCATGAAGGAAAGCGACGTCCTGGGCGTGGTCGAGGCTTAAGGCCTCCCTATTCCCGATCGCTTTCCACTCTCGTTTCTCTTTTAGAAGGGCTCTCAAATGGCCGCTAAAGACGTCTATTTCTCCTCCGACGCGCGCGACAAGATGCTGCGCGGCGTCAACATCCTCGCCAACGCGGTGAAGGTGACCCTCGGTCCGAAGGGCCGCAACGTGGTCATCGAGAAGTCGTTCGGCGCCCCGCGCACCACCAAGGACGGCGTCTCGGTCGCCAAGGAAATCGAACTGGCTGACAAGTTCGAGAACCTCGGCGCGCAAATGATCCGCGAAGTCGCCAGCAAGACCAACGACAAGGCCGGCGACGGCACCACCACCGCCACGGTGCTGGCCCAAGCCATCGTCCAGGAAGGCCTCAAGTCGGTCGCGGCCGGCATGAACCCGATGGACCTGAAGCGCGGCATCGACAAGGCCGTCCTGATCGCCGTCGAGGACATCAAGAAGTCCTCGAAGAAGGTCACGACCAACGCCGAAATCGCCCAGGTCGGCACCATCTCGGCCAACGGCGACAAGGAAGTCGGCGAGATGATCGCCAAGGCCATGGACAAGGTCGGCAACGAAGGCGTCATCACCGTCGAGGAAGCCAAGACCGCCGAGACCGAACTCGACGTCGTCGAAGGCATGCAGTTCGACCGCGGCTACCTGTCGCCGTACTTCATCACCAACGCCGACAAGATGGAAGTTCAGCTGGAAGAGCCGCTGATCCTCCTGTTCGAAAAGAAGCTGTCGTCGCTGCAGCCGCTGCTGCCGGTGCTGGAAGCCGTCGTTCAGTCGGGCCGTCCGCTGCTGATCATCGCGGAAGACGTCGAAGGCGAGGCCCTGGCCACGCTGGTCGTCAACAAGCTGCGGGGCGGCCTGCGCGTCGCCGCCGTCAAGGCTCCGGGCTTCGGCGACCGCCGCAAGGCCATGCTGGAAGACATCGCCATCCTGACCGGCGCCCAAGTCGTCAGCGAAGATCTCGGCATCAAGCTCGAGAACGTCGCCCTGGACATGCTGGGCCGCGCCAAGAAGGTCTCGATCACCAAGGACGACACCACGATCGTGGACGGCATTGGTGAGAAGGCCGACATCGAGGCCCGTATCGCCCAGATCAAGCGCCAGATCGAAGACACCACGTCGGACTACGACAAGGAAAAGCTGCAAGAGCGTCTGGCCAAGCTGGCCGGCGGCGTCGCGGTCATCCGCGTCGGCGGCTCGACCGAAGTCGAAGTGAAGGAAAAGAAGGACCGCGTCGACGACGCCCTGAACGCGACCCGCGCGGCCGCCGATGAAGGCATCGTCCCGGGCGGCGGCACGG
The DNA here is from genome assembly GCF_019931575.1 of Caulobacter segnis. Taxonomy (NCBI): domain Bacteria; kingdom Pseudomonadati; phylum Pseudomonadota; class Alphaproteobacteria; order Caulobacterales; family Caulobacteraceae; genus Caulobacter; species Caulobacter segnis. Next base: position 4,376,658 of record NZ_CP082923.1, read on the forward strand.
CCCTGCTGTGGGCTTCCAAGGCCCTGGCCGGCGTGACCGGCGACAACGACGACCAGACGGCTGGTATCGCCATCGTCCGTCGCGCCCTGCAATCGCCGATCCGCCAGATCGCCGAGAACGCCGGTGTCGAAGGTTCGATCGTGGTCGGCAAGATCCTGGAAAGCGACAGCAGCGCGTTCGGCTTCAACGCCCAGAGCGAGCAGTATGTCGATCTGGTCGCCGACGGCGTCATCGACCCGGCCAAGGTCGTCCGCACGGCTCTGCAGAACGCCGCTTCGGTGGCCGGCCTGCTGATCACCACGGAAGCCGCCATCGTCGAAGCGCCGAAGAAGGCCTCGGCCGGCGGCGCCCCGGGCGGCATGCCCGGCGGCATGGGCGACATGGACTTCTAATCCAAGACGTCCAAGTCAGCTCAACGCTGAAACGATTGAGGGCGGGGCCGCGAGGCTCCGCCCTTTTTCTTGGCCTGCGCGCCCGCGCGTCACGCCGCCCTCACCTTCCCGTGACAGACGGAAAACGCCCGCATCCAAATTTCGCCACAGGCGTTAACAGCTCCGGCCAAGATCAAGGCCAAGGTTGGGATGGGAGACGGTGATGACGTTCGTGCGTGAAATTCCGTCCTATCGCCGTCGCCGCGCGCCGCGGACGGCGGTGGTGGTCGTGGCGCTGTCGGCCTGGCTGGTGCTGGGCCTGATCAGTCAGGCGGCGTTCCAGCTGATCGGCTGATGGTCGGGGCGGTCGAGAACCGCGCTTCCAGCGGCGACAGCTCGTCGCCTCGGCGCTCGGTCAGCAGGCCGTACAGCTCCGGTCGCCGCCCCCGGATCCAGCGCCGGCCGGTCGCCAGCGGCAGAAGGTCCAGATCCAGATCTGCGACAACCAGCGCATCCTCGATGGCGTCGGTTTCGGCGACGACGCGGCCGTAGGGGTCGAGGATCATCGCATTGCCGGTCCGCACCTCGCCGGCGTCCTCGCCGACCCCGTTGGCGAACAGCACGAACAGCCCGTTGTCGTGAGCCCGTGCCGGCAGCCATCGCAACAGCCAGCCCCGTCCCTTGTCGCCCTGGAACGCCGCCCGAAGCGCCTCAGGGTTCGCCTCGCGGTCGCGCCACAGGGCGACGTCGACCACGCCCATGGCGTGCGGGCTGCGCGAGGCCGTGCCCCCGGTCTGGTGTGGCGACAGCAGGATGTCGGCGCCCAGCAAGGCGGTGGCCCTGACGTTCTCGACCAGATTGTTGTCCCAGCAGATCAACACGCCCACGCGCACGCCGAACGGCGTGTCGAAGACGGTGAAGGCGTCGCCGCTGCTGACGTGCTCGCTCTCGAAGGCGTGCAGCTTGCGATGGCGCTCGACGCGGCCATCCGGCAGGGCCACGACGTAGGTGTTGAAGATCCGGCCATCCTCGCCCCGCTCGATCAGGCCCGAGCCGATCACCATGTCGTGGCGGCGGGCCAGGGCCGCCAGGGCCAGGGAGGACGGTCCGTTCGGAACCGGCTCGGCCAGGGCCAGCCACCCGTCGCGCGGCAGGCCGACGCAATGCCAATAGCCGGTCAGGCACATTTCGGGAAAGGCCAGGATCTTCACGCCGTCGGCGGCGGCGCGTTCGACGAAGCCCGTCAGGGTCGCCAAGTTGGCGGCCTTGTCGCCGGGGAGATGCTGGAACTGGACGACGGCGGCGCGAAGGGTGCTCATGACGCCTTCCTAGCCCGGCGACGGGCGGGCCTGGGGTCACAAGGCGTTTCGGATTCTGTCGCGGGCGGCTAGAGAAGGCCTATGTTCCGCCAACGCCCCGACGCCGATCTGATCGTTCAAGGCTGGGTCATCGGCGTCATGGTCGAGGTCCCGGGCGAGCGCGTCCCGGTCCGGCACTACTTCGCCGTCGGCAAGGCCGATCGCGCCCAGGCTGAATGGGCCGCCGTTGACCTGGCGATGAACGCCGGCGCCGTCGCCTCCAGCCCCGTGGCCGGCAAGGAACCCGTCGAGGCCCTGCGCGAGATCGTCGCCTATCGCATGCGCGAGCTGGGCCTGAAGCCCGGCGAGGCGCGATCCCTGGGCGACAAGAGCCCGCGCCGCTGGCTGTCGCTTTGAGCCAGCGTGGGCCAAGGCCCCTTGGCGATCCGCGTTCTTTTGGCCATGCTCCCCGCAAAACGATCGTTTGAGATCGACGGGGAAACGAAGATGGCGAAGATTCCTGGGCCGAAGATCCTGGCGGCCTTGGGCCTGACGATGGGCCTGGCCCTGACAACTGCGGCCTGCGCCCAGGCGCCCGCCGTCTCCACCGAGCCCAACGACTACGGCAAGACCGAGACCTGGCTGTGCCTGCCCGGCCGGAAGGACGCCTGCGCGGTCGACCAGACGACGACCATCGTCCAGGCCGACGGCAAGACCTCGGTCGAGGCGTTCAAGGCCGCCGCCGACCCCGCCTATGATTGCTTCTACATCTACCCGACCGTCTCGACCGATCCGGGCGGCAACAGCGACTTGGTCATCGACGAGGCCGAGCGGCGGGTGGTCGAGCAGCAGCTGGCCCGCTTCGCGGCCAAGTGCCGGGTGTTCGCCCCGATGTACCGCCAGGTGACCCTGGCGGCCCTGCGCGCGGTGATGATGGGCCAGCCCTCGCCCGGCAACGGCCCGCTGGCCTATGGCGACGTCCGCGACGCCTGGCGCTGGTACCTGGCCAACGAGAACAAGGGCCGAGGCGTCGTGTTGATCGGCCACAGCCAGGGTTCGCGCATGCTGCTGGACCTGCTGAAGAACGAGGTCGACGGCAAGCTGTCCCAGGCGAAGCTGATTTCCGCCTATGTGCTGGGCATGAACACGCCGGTCGACGCGGCCGGCAAGTTCGGCTCGATCCCGCTGTGCGCGAAGGCCGACCAGGCCGGCTGCATCGTCACCTATGTCTCGTTCCGCGAAACCGCCCCGCCGCCGGCCAACAGCCGCTTTGGCAAGACAGACGATCAGGGCCGCCGCGCCGGCTGCGTGAACCCCGCCGCCCTCCTGGCCGGCAAGGCCTCGACCGAGGACGTCCCGGTCCAGGCCTATCTCAGCAGCAAGGGCTTCCTGTCGAGCGGCGACCCCAAGCCATTCGCCAAGGGCCTGACCGTGTCGACGCCGTTCGTGGCGCTGCCCGGCCTGATCTCGGCCCGCTGCGTCAGCGAAGGGGACTTCACCTATCTCTCGGTCAAGGTGAACGCCGATCCGGCCGATCCCCGCACCGACGAGATCACGGGCGACATTCTGGTGGGCGGCCAGCCCCTCAAGGACTGGGGCCTGCACCTGATCGACGTGAACCTGGAGATGGGCGACCTGGTCGCCCTGGTCGATCGTCAGGCCAAGACGTACGCGGGACGCTAGGACTCACCCACGAGCCCTAGCGCCATCGAATGCCGGCGGCGGGTCGCGACGTCCGCTCCCGGCCCGCGCAAGGTCCGCGGCGGCTATTTCGGGCCGGCCGCGGCCTTGAACACGGTCACGCCCAGCAACATCACGATGACGAAGCCGAGCAGGAACAGGAAGAACAGGATCTTGGCGACGCCAGCGGCCGCGCCGGCCACGCCGGTGAAGCCGAGCGCCCCGGCGACCAGGGCGACGATGGCGAGGATGATGGCCCACTTGAGCATGTCTGTTTCCTTCGAGAGGCGCGCTGACGGCGCCGTTCAAAAATCAACGCCCCGTCGAGGCACGGCGTTCCTTGTTTTCGCCGCCCGGGGCCGCTAACTCGGAAGCCATGGCCTCCAAGCCCGAAAGCCCGACCGAACCCTTCAAGCGCGCCCTGGCGCACGCCGCGCGCTCGCTCGCCGAGACGCCGGACCTCGAGGTCGTGTTCTCGGGCGACGGTCCTCAGCTGCTGGGCAAGCGGGCGGTGCTGCCGCATCCGCCGCGCGACCTGTCCTCGAAGGAGGCCGCGCGCATCCGGGGCCTAGCCGACCAGATGGCCCTGCGCCTGGCCCACCACGATCCGATGGCCCACGCTCGGGCGCGTCCCAGCTCGCCTGACGGCCAGGCGGCGTTCGAGTCGATCGAGCAGGCGCGCCTGGAAGCCATCGGCTCCAACGCCCTGGGCGGCGTCCGCGCCAACCTGACCGCCGCCCTCGAGGCGCGGCTGGAGCGGCAGGGCCTGACCCGCGCCGTCGCCACCGACACCCAGTCGGCCCCGATGGCCGAGATCCTGGGCCTGATGGTGCGCGAGCGCCTGACCGGCGATCCGCCGCCGGACGGGGCCAAGGCCCTGGTCGACATCCTGCGCAACGACATCGAGGCCCGGGCTGGCAAGGACCTGGACCGCCTGGCCGCCGCCATCGACGACCAGGCCGCCTTCGCCCGCGTCACCCGCGAGATCCTCCGCGACCTGGACCTGGGCGAGGAGATGTCCGAGGCGACCGAGAGCGCCGACGAGGACGAAGGCGAGGACGACGCCCCCACCGAGAATTCCGACGAGGATCAGGGCGAGGGCGAAGGCGAACAGCCCGAGGGCTCCTCGCCGCAGGAGAGCGAGGCCTCGGACCGCGAGACCGAAGCCGGCGACGAGGAGATGGTCCAGTCGGACCAGGAAGGCGAGCCCGAGGAAAGCGACGAGACGCCCGACATGGGCGACGGCGCCAAGCCCGCCCGTCCCGACACCGGCCCCTCGTCCGGCGGCGAGCCGCTGTACAAGATCTTCACCACGGCCCACGACGAGATCGTCCAAGCCGAGGACCTGTGCGACGCCGAGGAGCTGACGCGGCTGCGCGCCTATCTGGACCAACAGCTGTCGGCCCTCTCCAGCGTCGTCTCGCGCCTGGCCAACAAGCTGCAGCGCCGCCTGCTGGCCCAGCAGAACCGCGCCTGGACCTTCGATCTCGAGGAAGGGATGCTGGACGTCGCCCGCCTGACGCGGGTGATCATCGACCCGACCGCGCCGCTGTCCTTCAAGCAGGAAGAGGACCAGGAGTTCCGCGACACGGTCGTGACCCTGCTGATCGACAATTCCGGCTCGATGCGCGGGCGGCCGATCATGGTGGCGGCGATCTGCGCCGACATCCTGGCGCGCACGCTGGAGCGCTGCGGCGTCAAGACCGAGGTGCTGGGCTTCACCACCCGCGCCTGGAAGGGCGGGACCAGCCGCGACGAGTGGATCAAGGCGGGCAAGCCGGCCGCGCCGGGCCGCCTGAACGACCTGCGCCACATCATCTACAAGGCCGCCGATTCCCCCTGGCGGCGGGCCCGCAAGAACCTGGGCCTGATGATGCGCGAGGGGCTGCTGAAGGAAAACATCGACGGCGAGGCCCTGATGTGGGCGCACCAGCGCCTGGTCGGCCGGCCCGAAGCCCGCCGTATTCTGATGGTGATCTCCGACGGCGCGCCGGTGGACGACAGCACCCTGAGCGTCAATTCGGGTCACTATCTGGAGCGCCACTTGCGCCAGGTCATCGCCGAGATCGAGGGCAAGAGCCCTGTCGAGCTGATCGCCATCGGCATCGGCCACGACGTCACCCGCTACTATCGCCGCGCCGTCACCATCGTCGACGTGGAGCAGCTGGGCGGCGTGCTGGTCGAGCAGTTAGCGGCCCTGTTCGAGGAAGAGCCCCGCGCCATCGCCCGCACGCGCGGCCTGCTGGCGCCGCCGCCCGTGGTCACGCCCCAGGCGCCGAAAGCCGCCAAGGTCCCGGCGTGATCGGTCTTCGCGCGGCGCTCGTCCTGGGTCTGGTCAGCGGCGCGGGCGGCTTCGCCACCCAGTGCACACCGCGCCGGCCGCCGCCCGTGGTCGCCACCCCGCCCGCGCCGGTCAAGGCGGGGCCCGAGATCACCGTGACCACGACGCCCGTGCCGCTGGATCCGGCCGACCCGGCCAAGGTCGTCGTCGGCGGCGGCTTCACCTATGCCGGCGGTCTGGCGCTGACCAGCGCCGACACCTCGCGCCTGCACGGCCTGTCGGACCTCTCGGTCACCACCGACGGCCGGCTGACGGCGATCAGCGACGAGGGCGACGTGTTCGAAGCCCAGTTGCGGCTGGACGCCGGCGGCAAGCTTGTCGGCCTGAGCGGCGGCAAGCTGCGCCCGCTGCCGGGCCTGGACGGCCAGCCGCTGCCCGGCAAGCAGAAGGCCGACGCCGAGGGCCTGGCCGTGCTGCCCAATGGCGAGCGCCTGGTCAGCTTCGAGGGCGACCACCGCATCTGGCGCTACGCCGTCACGCCCGACGGGACCTGGAGCCGACCCGCCCCCGCGCCCAAGCCCTCGACCATCTTCCCTGACAACGAGGGCATGGAGGCGATCGCGGCCTATCCGGCCGCCGGTCCCGACGCCTACATCGTCGGCGGCGAGGAGGGCGAGGTGTGGCTGTGCCGCCTGTCGTCGGAGTGCAGGTCGCTGCCGCCGCAATCCGGTCCGGACTTCACCTGGGGGCTGACCGCCTTCGCCCCGTTCGCGGGGACCGCCGTGGCCACCCTGCATCGCGGCTACGACCCGATCCGCGGCTGGCGGGCCGTGGTGCGGTTCATCTCCGACCCGACCCTGCCGCCCGCCCGCCAGCGCACCATCGCGGCCCTACATATCGACGGCGCCATGCCGCGCGACAATTTCGAGGGCCTGGCCCTGGCGGGTCCGCCCCCGGGCGCGCCGCCTGGCGCCACGCGGCTCTACCTGATCTCGGACGACGGCGCGGTCGGCAAGAACCAGCGCACCCTGCTGCTGGCCTTCGACTGGGTCGCGCCCCCCGCCCCGCCGCCGCTTCCGCCCAAGCCGGCCAAGAAGCCCGTCCGCAGGCGCTGACTTCCAATGAAGACGGGCGCTTAGCCAAGTCCCTGATTTCGTTTCGTTGGAAACGATATGTTACCGCTAACATTTTTTCCGCCGCAATGCGATTTCGCACTTGCGGCAGACAACGTTGTCATGCATTTCTGACGACGACGGACGACGAGGCGAGATCCTGGGGGCCGTCAGAGGAACGCGCCGGGAGGCGGTTGAACCCAACCTCCTTTCCGGGACTACCAACATGATCCGTCTGCTCGTTGTCGCCATCTCCGCTCTGATGGCCACCACCGCCGCCACCTCGGCCAGCGCCGCTGAATACACCGTCAAGGTCCGTGGTCGCGCCACGCCCGAAGTCCACGCCGAAATCGTCACCGTGGCCAAGCAACTCTGCCAGGACGACCTGGCCGGCAACCCGAACGCCTCGGACCTGGCCCCGTACTGCGTCCGCGAAGTGACCCGCGACGCCGTGCTGCGCACCAAGAGCCCCGAGCTGGTCGCCTTCGACAAGGCCCAGAGCCGCAGCGTCTACTTCATGCGAGTCGCCATCCGCTAAGCGGAAGCTCCATGAGCTGAACAGGCCCGCGAGATCTCGGTCTCGCGGGCTTTTTCATGCCCGGTTTCAAGCCTGCAAACGGTTGTACGCACGCGAAACACCGCAATGCTCAAGCTCAGGGTGCGTCGCAACATAATCGTTGATAACTCAGACGAACATCGCTATATCGACATCCGACGGCGCGACAGACGAAGATCGAGCAGGGGCCGTCAGGGGAACGCGTCTGGAGGTGGTTGATCACAACCCCCTTTCGGAACTTTCGAGATGATCCGCTCCATCGTTCTGGCCGCCTCGGCCATCGTCCTCGCCGCCGCCGCTCCCGCCTCGGCCGCTGAAATGCGCGTCAAGCTGGCCGGCAAGTCGGCCGCCGAAGTCCGCGCCGAAATCGTCAAGGCCGCCTCGACCGTGTGCTGGCAAGACGTGCGCGGCGAAGCCCTCGCCGGCTACCTGTACCCGGCCTGCATCCGCGCCTCGGTCAACGACGCCGTGGCCAAGATCAACAACCCGGCCCTGACCGCCTACAATGCGGCCAACCCGTCGTCGGGCGCTGTCGTCGCCCGCTAGGCGACGCCACAGTTTAGTACCCGCGTACCAGTACCCAGCGTTCAAACCCGCCGCGGCTCCGCCACGGCGGGTTTTGCTTTGCCTGTCGCCGGCTTTGGCCTTTCATGAGCGGACCTGCCAGGATGGAGGATCCCCGCGCATGCCCTTCGATCGCCGCGCCCTGCTCTCTGGAGGCCTGGCGGCCGGCGTCGGCGCCAACGCCGCTATGGCCGCCCCTGGAGGCCCGGACGCGCCTTCCCTGGTCCACCACGTCTTCTTCTGGCTGAAGTCCCCGGGCTCCAGGACCGATCGCGACCAGCTGATCGCCGGCCTGAACGCTCTCCGGGGCGTCGAGGTGGTCCAGCAGTTGCACATCGGCGTTCCGGCCTCGACCGAGAAGCGCGACGTCGTGGACAACAGCTACGACGTCTCGGAGCTGATGGTCTTCAAGAGCGTCGAGGATCAGAAGCTCTATCAGGATCATCCGCTGCATCTGAAGTTCGTGAAGGACTGCGCGCACCTCTGGGCGAAGGTCGTCGTCTACGACGCCATCACGGCCTGAGGCGCGACCACGCCGACGCGCGAGATCCAACGCGAGCACGACGAAAAGCCCGCCGGGCGCGAACCCGGCGGGCTTTTTGTCACTCTTGAGCTCAGACCGCCGCCTTTCGGCGGCTAAGGCCCGGAGCCGTCAGCCTTAGGCGGCTTGAGCGGTCGCCTTGGCCTTGGCCTTGACCTGAGCCTTGATCTTCAGGGCGCGCGGCGACAGCTGCTCGTCCTTGGCGCCCAGCAGGAACACGTCCAGGCCGCCCTTGAAGTCGAGCGTGCGCAGGGCCGCGTTGCTGATGCGCAGCTTGAAGCTCTGGCCCAGCGACTCCGACTGGAGCGTGGCGGGCGACAGGGCCGGCAGGAAGCGGCGCTTGGTCTTGATGTTCGAGTGGCTCACATTGTGGCCGACCATCGGACCGATACCGGTAAGTTCGCAACGGCGCGACATGGTGGTTACCTTGGCTTGGGCGAAGCCGCGCCCTCTTATGAGGAGAGCCAGGCCCGCTAAGATATGAATTCGGACACACGGTTGGGCCAGGCCGACCGCGCGAGAGCGGGCGATATAGGCGAAGGGTCACCCTTGAGTCAAGGCTGGTCTGGCTCGTTCCGCCAAAGGTCTCTCGCATTCGCGAAGGAACCCGACGCCTCACCCTCGCCTTCAAGCACGGTTCATCTGGCGCTCTATATATGGGCCGCATGAAGGAGACCCGCCGTATGCGTTCGACCGCCCTCGCCGCTTCCGTCCCATTCCTGATTCTTGGGGCCATCACGATCGGAGGGGTCGCCCTGGCCCAGCCCGTGGTCCGCGCGGCCGCCGCTCACGCCCCGGCCAAGGCGACGATTCTCCCTGGCCAGTGGGAGTACGACTACAAGATCGGCGTCATCCCGGTCAGCAACGAGACCAAGTGCCTGAAGCCCGCCGACGCCGAGCAGTTCTCGCGCGGCATCTGCACCAAGCGCTATCGCTGCGACTACACGACCAATGTCGTCCGCGACGGCAAGATCCAGCTGAAGGGCACCTGGACCGACAAGAAGGACCGCGTCTCGCCGGTCACCGCCGACGGGACCTATTCGCCCGAGGCCTTCAAGATGAACATCCACATCAAGACCATCAGCGGCATGCCCCTGGCCGGCAGCCTGACGGCCAAGCGCCTCTCGGCCGAGTGCCCGTCCGATGAAACAGCCGCGAAATAGGCGACCGCCGGACGGCGTCGGTGAAACCGATTTGTGGTTAATCCGGTTTAAGCTACAATAGCTTGTAGGGAACAAACACTGAATCGGAGAACGTCGCCGATTCGGTCATGATTCGTTTCGCCCCTGTTCGGAGAACCGTTAGCGCGCGTTAAGAGGCGTGGGCGGACGAACTTAGAGGGTGCGAATTCACCCGTGCTTCCCCCAGACACTTCTGGCTCTCTTGGCGAGGATATATCGTCAAGGGCAGTTGCCGACGTAGTCACCGACAACGGCAATTCGCAACCAAGCAACCCAAGATTGACGGCGCAGTCTACGCCGGTAAATCTCCTCAGAATGTCTGGGGGTGTTCCTTGAAGGTGTGCCTGCTCGCAGCTTGGCTGCTGATCTCGGCTCTGCACGGGCGCGCCCTGGCCGAACCATCGTCCCTGGCCATCAAGGCGGAGGAGCCAGTCGTCATTAGCGGCGCCACCAGCCTGACAGTCCATTCCGCGATCGTGGGTCGAGATTTCGTCGTCGAGGTCACGGCGCCGCGAACGCCTCCGATCCTGCCGGGGCAAACCGCGCCAGTCATCTACGTCCTGGATGGGGGTTACGACCTGGCGGGTCCGGCCGGATGGCTCCTGGGCGCCGCGGGCACGATGGCGCCGGCCTACATCGTCACCGTGGGCTATCCTGCGGGAGCTTCGGCCCGTGGAGTCGACCTCTTGTCTGGCCCCGCGACCAGCCCCGATGGCATGGTCGCGAAAGGCGGCGGCGCGGACGCCTTCCGCCGCTTCCTCGTCGAGGAGCTGAAACCGTTTATGGAAGCACGCTACCCGGTGGATGGTGAGCGGTCAGCACTGTTCGGCCATTCATTGTCGGGCGTCTTCGCGGCCAATGTCCTTGCCGGCCATCCTTCGGACTTCGTCAGCTACCTGATCGCCAGCCCATCGGTATGGGCCGATCCCGGTATCGTCGAACGGCTGCGCACCGTTCAGATCAAGGCTCCGCCGCGCCGCGTCTTCTTGGGTTACGGCGCGAACGAAGAGCCCTACATGATCGACGGCGCGCGTCAGGTCGCCCAGGCGCTCAGCGGGGTCGACGGCATTGTCCTCCGGACCGAGGCATTCGAGGGCGAGCAGCACATCTCATACTACCCGGCGCTTCCGAACGCCGCCTTCCCGTTCCTTCTCCCTCGCGACAACCTCATGCGCCGCCCGGATCCCGTTGAACTTCCAGCGGGACAGTTCAAGCGCTACCTGGGCGTCTACGAACTGACCGATCACCGGCGCATATCGATTACCCAGGACGAGAATGGCCTCGTCTTCAAGGTGGAGGGACGCGACGAAGCCGGCCTGCTGGCCGAGGCCGTGGACCGGTTCTTCATCCGGGGCGTGGACGCCAGCGTCGTGTTCGACTCTGACGGTAGCGAGGCCAAGGAGATGAGGATCAGCGTGAATGGCGCGACGGCCCGGGCCGTGCGCGCGCAATAAGCATTGGGACCAGCGCGCGACCTAGCCTCCGCGCGGCGGCGCGACCGAGAACTCCAGGTCGAACAGCGTCGGGACCGCGCTGGTCTTGGCCTTCTCGAGGGTCAGCAGGCGGGCCTTGGTCTCGCCGCCGCCGGGGGCCGAGAAGCCGCCCATGCTTCCGGACGAGCCCAGCACGCGGTGGCAGGGCACCACGATCGGCCAGGGGTTCTCGCCCAGGGCCTTGCCCACGGCCCGCGCCGCGCCCGGCTCGCCCATGGCCTTGGCCACCTCGCCATAGGTCGAGGTGTCGCCCGGCGTGATGGCCCGAGCGATCGCGTAGACCCGCAGGTTGAAGGGCGGCTGGCCGTCCAGATCCAGCGCGATGTCCGAGAGGTCGTCGCGCCCGCCGGCCAGCAGGTCGCGGATGCGGTCGATGATCCGCTCGATCTCCAAGGGCGGTTCGGCCTCGGCCGCCTCGGGGAAACGCCGCCGCAGCCGCGCCCAGGCCGCGCCTGGCGAGCTCTCCGGAAGTTGCACGCCGATCAGGCCGCGTTCGCCCCAGGCGAGGCCGCAGCGCCCGATCACGGTGTCGAAAAGGGTGAAACCCTGGGCGGACATGCGGGAAAACTAGCAGGCCTGTTGCGACTTGGGAGGGGTGGCCCTTACGATTTCCGGAACTTGCTCACTTCGGAGGCCGCCTTGCGCCGGACCCTGCTCGCCGCCCTGCTGGCCGCCACCTCTTTCGCCGGGACGCCCCTTTCGAAAGCGCGGGCCGCCGACCTGCTGATCCACGGCGGCCCGATCCATACCGGCGTCGACGCCGCCCCGACCGCCGAGGCGGTGCTGATCCGCGACGACAGGATCCTGTTCGTCGGCCCGCTGGCTTCGGCGAAAGCCAAGGCGGCCAAGGATGTCCGCGACCTCGACCTGAAGGGCGCGGCGGCCTATCCGGGCTTCGTCGACGCCCACGCCCACCTGACAGGCGTCGGCCTGCGCGAGCTGACCCTGAACCTCGACCAGGTGAAGTCGGTCGCCGAACTGATCGCCACCGTGAAGGCCTACGCCGCCGCCCATCCCGAGGGCGCGATCTACGGCCGGGGCTGGATCGAGACCCACTGGCCCGAGAAGCGCTTCCCGACCAAGGCCGACCTGGACGCCGCCGCGCCGGGCCGCATCGTCGTGCTGGGCCGTTCGGACGGCCATGCCAGCGTCGTCTCCAGCGCCGCCCTGGCCAAGGCCGGGATCACCGCCGCCACCGCCGCCCCGGCCGGCGGCCAGATCCTGAAGGGCGCCGACGGCCAGCCAGACGGCATGCTGATCGACCGCGCCCAGGCGCTGGTGAAGGACGTCATCCCGCCGCCCGGTGAAGCCCTGAAGCGGGAGGCTCTGCGCAAGGCCGGCGCGCTCTACGCCTCGCGCGGCTGGACGGGCCTCGACAACATGAGCGTCATGGCCGACGACCTGGCCCTGCTGCGCGACGAGGCCGCCAAGGGCGCTTTCCGCATCCGGGTCGACAACTACATGGACCCCAGCGGCGCGGCCGAGGTGCTGGCCAAGGGCCCCGCGACCGACGCCACCGGCCTGATCCGGACGCGCGGGATCAAGCTCTACATGGACGGCGCCCTGGGCTCGCGCGGCGCGGCCCTGCTGGAGCCCTACAGCGACGCCGAGGGGCTGGGCCTGCAGCTGACCGAGCGCGACCAGGGCCTGGCGCTGATGAAGCGGGCCAAGGCGGCCGGCGCCCAGGTGGCCATGCACGCCATCGGTGACCGCGGCAACCGCATGACCCTCGACTGGTTCCAGGAAGCGCTCGCGGGCGACACGACCGCCCGCTGGCGTATCGAGCACGCCCAGATCGTCGCCGACACCGACGTGCCGCGCTTCGCCAAGCTGGGCGTCATCGCCTCGATGCAGCCCAGCCATGCGATCGGCGACCTCTATTTCGCTCCGGCGCGCCTCGGCAAGGACCGCCTGCACGAGGGCTATCGCTGGAAGGACTTCCTGACCGCCGGCGTCGTGGTGGCCGCCGGGTCGGACGCCCCGGTCGAGGTCGGCGACCCGCGCATCGAGTTCTACGCCGCCGTCCATCGCCACGGGCTGGACGGCTTCGCCAACGCCGACTGGCATCTGGAGGAGGCGGTCACCCGCGCCGAGGCCCTCAAGATGCTGACCCTGGCGCCCGCCTACGCCGTGTTCCGCGAGACGGAGCTGGGCACGCTGGAGGCCGGCAAGAAGGCCGACGTGACCGCCTTCGACAAGGACCTGATGGTCGTGGCGCCGAAGGAGATCCTGACGGCTAAGACGGTGCTGACGATCGTCGACGGCAAGGTGGTGTTCGAGAACTAAGGCTCAGGGAGATCCCATGTACGACGACCAGCTTCTGGATCGCGATCCGCAGACGGCCCTCGCCGAGTTCAAGGCCGGACCGTTCAGCGGCCGCGCCGAGGTGCGCGTCACCCCAGTCGGCATCCTGGCCATCGGCGCGCTGATGACCGGAGTGCTGCTGTCGACGGCGCTCGTCGTCTGGGCGTCGACCTCGGTGGGCAGGGCGCGCGCATCGCGGCGTTGAAGCCGCCGCCTTGCCTCCCCTCGATTCCCGCCCCACCTTGACTCCATGAGTGATCGTTCGACCGGCCTGGCGCCTTCGAAGCTGACCGCGGTCCTGGGGCCCACCAATACCGGCAAGACCCATCTGGCCGTCGAACGGATGCTGGGCCACGCCTCGGGGATGATCGGCCTGCCGCTGCGCCTGCTGGCGCGCGAGATCTACGACCGGATCGTCAAGCTGCGCGGCAAGGCCTCGGTGGCCCTGATCACCGGCGAGGAGAAGATCACCCCGCCGCGCGCGGCCTATTTCGTCTGCACGGTCGAGGCCATGCCGCTGGCCCGCGAAGTCGATTTCCTGGCCGTCGACGAGATCCAGCTGTGCGCCGATCCCGAGCGCGGGCACATCTTCACCCACCGCCTGCTGCACGCGCGCGGCAAGTTCGAGACCATGTTCCTGGGCGCGGGGACCATGGCCCCGCTGGTCCGCCGCCTGCTGCCGGACGCCGAGATCGTCGGGCGCGAGCGGTTCAGCAACCTGTCCTACGCCGGCTCCAAGAAGTTGACCCGTCTGCCGCGCCGGACGGCGATCGTCGCCTTCTCCACCGACGCGGTCTACGCCATCGCCGAGCTGATCCGCCGTCAAAGAGGGGGCGCGGCCGTGGTGATGGGGTCCTTAAGCCCCCGCACCCGCAACGCCCAGGTCGCCCTCTACCAGTCCGGTGAGGTCGACTTCCTGGTCGCCACCGACGCCATCGGCATGGGCCTGAACATGGACGTCGACCACGTGGCCTTCGCGGGCTTGCGCAAGTTCGACGGCAAGCGGACCCGTTGGCTCTATCCGCAGGAGGTCGGCCAGATCGCCGGCCGGGCGGGCCGCTACACCCGCGACGGCACCTTCGGCGTCACCGGCGACTGCGAGGAGATCGACGAGGACCTGGTCGAGGCCGTCGAGAACCATGCGTTCGAGCCGATCGTTGCGGCCGAGTGGCGCAACGCGCGGCTGGACTTCGGCTCGCTGCCGGGCCTGCTGCGCTCTCTGGCCGAGACACCCAAGCGCAATGGCCTGTCGCTGTCGCAAGAAGCCCTGGACGAACGGACCCTGCGGGCCCTGGCCAAGCAGGAGGACGTCGTCGCCCGCTGCAAGACCGACCGCTCGGCCCTGCTGCGGCTGTGGGACGTCTGCCAGACGCCGGACTTCCGCAAGACCACCGACGACGACCACCAGCGCATGGCGCGCACCCTGTTCGATGACCTGACCACCGGCCGCAAGCGCCTGCCCGAGGACTGGATCAACAGCCAGTACAAGGCGCTGGACCGCGTCGACGGTGAGATCGACAGCCTGGCCGCGCGGCTGTCGGGCGTGCGCACGCTCAGCTACATCGCCAATCGTCCCGACTGGGTGGCGAACCCTGCCCACTGGCAAGGCTTGACCCGCCAGTTGGAGGATCGGATCAGCGACACCCTGCACGAGAAGCTGATGGCCCGGTTCATTGACCGCCGCACCAGCGTGTTGATGAAGCAGCTGGGCGAACGCGAGACCCTCTATGCGGGGGTCGGCCAGGACGGCGAGGTGACAGTCGAGGGCCATGTGGTCGGCCATCTGGCGGGCGTGGCCTTCACCCCGGTCAAGGCGACCTCCGCGCTGGAGGAGAAGGCCTTGCGCAACGCCGCCCAGCGCGCGGTCGGGCCCGAGATCGCCCGCCGCCTGGGGGCCCTGGCCAGCGAGGCCGACGACGCCTTCACCCTGACGCCGGACGGCGCGATCCTGTGGCGCGGCGAGGCGGCCGGGGCCGTGCGCCGCGACCTGCCTCTGCTGTCGCCCCGCGCCCGCCTGCTGGGCGAGCTGGGCCCCGCCGCCGCGCGCGAGCGGGCCGAACGGCGGCTGGACGCCTTCCTGGCCGGCGAGGTCGATCGGCATCTGGCCCCGCTGCGCAAGCTGGAGCGGGCCCTGGGCGGCGGCGAGCTGCGCGGCCTGCCGCGCGGCGTCGCCCACCGCCTGCTGGAGGCCGGCGGGGTGCTGGACAAGGCGCCCGTCGATCCGGAACTCAAGGCCCTTAGCCAGGGCGAGCGCCGCACCCTGAAGAGCCTGGGCGTGCGGATCGGGGCGTTCAGCCTCTTCTGCCCCGGCGTGCTGCGGGCCGAGGCCATCGCCTGCGCCCGGGCCCTGAACCCGAGTGGCTGGCGTGGAGCGCTGACCACGCTGGAGCCCCTGCCCTCGCCCGCGCCATCGGCCCGCGAGCTCTCGGCCAGCGGCCTGCGGGCCGTGGCCGGCTTCACCATGCCCGTGGAGGCGCTGGAGACCCTGGACGCTCTGCTGCGCGCCGAGCAGCGACCGGGCGGGGTGGTGCTGACCGACGCGGCGCTGGAAAAGCTGGGCTGGACCGCCAGCCAGGCCTCCGCCGTGATGCGGGCCCTGGACTACACCCCCGCCATCCGCGCCAAGCCCGACCAGCCGATCGTCTGGAAGCGTCGCGGCGCGACCAAGCTGGAGCAGAAGCCGGTCAAGGCGCGTCCGGACTCGCCGTTCGCCGCCCTGGCCAAGCTGACCGAGCCGCCGCCGCCACGCCGAAAGAAGCCCCGCCGCCGCAAGCCAGCCGCTCAAGGGACTGGCCAGAAAGCCGCGTCATGACCGACACGCATGGCGAGGCGGTGCGCGCGGATGTCTGGCTATGGCGGGCGCGGTTCTTCAAGACCCGCTCTCTGGCGGCGAGGTTCGTCGACGAGGGCCGGATCCGCCTGACCCGGTCGGGAACCGAAAGCCGCATCGACAAGCCCTCGCGGACGGTGAAGCCCGGCGACGTGCTGCTGTTCGGCCTGGCCGGACGGTTGATTGCGGTGCGGGTCCTGGACTGCGGCGAGCGCCGCGGCCCCGCGCCCGAGGCGCGCGGGCTGTACGAAACCGTCGAAGGCTAGACGTCGCCACGTCATTCGCTACCTTAGGTGGAATTCTAAGGAGCAGCGGATGGCGTCGCGTTACTTGCTCGGCCTGTTGGGCCTTGCCCTGTTGTCGGCCCATCCGGCGCGCGCGGCCGAACCGCCGCCGCCCATCCGGGTCTTCGAGCTTCCCGACCTGCAGAAGATGGGCGTGGCGCTCTATCGCCAGGACCTCTCGGCCTGGCGCGCCACCGACGTCCTGCGCGCCAAGGTCCCGGACCTGGCCGCCGCCGGGGTGAAGGGCTGGATCGTCGAGGACGACGGCAAGGTCGCCAAGGTCCGGTTCCTCCGCGATATCGGCCAGGGCCTGGAGGCCGGCTACGACGTCGAGGTGACCAGCAAGGGCGCCGGACCGGTGGTCGAGCCGAGCGACCGTGGCCTAACGGACGAGGAGCGGACGATGTTCGCCGCCCGCCAGACGGCGATGGCCAATCTGCCGCCATCGCTGTGTCGCGCGGGCTACAACAGCGCCATCCTCAAGGATCCGGACGGCGAGGGCTGGCTGGTCTGGCTGCTGGCGCCCAGCCCCGCGGCGGGCGCGATCCCGGTCGGCGGCCACTATCGCTTCACGATCAGCGCCGACGGCAAGACGCTGGAACGCCGCGACGCGCTGTCGGCCAGCTGCCTGGTGATCCAGGCGCCGCAGCTGCCGCCCGGCGCCAAGCCGGAGGGGTTGTTCGTCAACCACATCGTCTCGCCGACCCCGGTCGAGACCCACGTGTTCCTCAGCCTGCTCTATCGCCAGCCGCTTTTCGTCGGCACGGGCAAGGACCAGATCTGGGTGGTCGGCCAGGGCCAGATCGCGCCGGTCCAGATCAAGCGCTAGGCGTCCCGACCGGCGGCCAGATCCGGGCGCTGACGCCGCCGCCGTCGCGGTTGCCGATCACCAGCTTGCCGCCGAACCGCTTGATCAGCCGCTCGGCGGTCGGGATGCCCAGGCCGAAGCCGCCGGTGTCGCGGGCCCGCGCGGCGTCGCCCCGGAAGAAGGGCTCGTAGATGCGGGCCATCGCCTCGTCGGTCAGGCCCGGCCCCTGGTCCAGCACCTCGATCAGCGGGCCGTCGGGACCGTCGGCCACCAGCCGGACCCTGGCCTGGCCGCCGAAGCGCACGGCGTTGTCGACGAGGCGGATCAGGGCCTGCTCCAGCGGGACGCGATGGGTGGCCACGGCCAGGGCCTTGCCGCCCTCGTAGCGGACGGCGTCGGGCCAGCGGGCGGTGACGCCCTGGATCAGCGACGGGAGGTCGACGGTCTCGGCGGTGCTGGCCGAGTGCTGGGCGCGCAGCCAGTCCGACAGCGAGCGCAGCATCGCGTCCAGCTCGCCGACATTGTCGGCGACCAGGGTCTTGATGTCCTCCGGCTCGATATAGTCCGCCGCCAGGGTCAGGCGGGCCAGCGGCGTGCGCAGGTCGTGGCTCAGCGCCTCCATGGCGCGGGCCTGGTCCTCGATCAGGCCCGAGATCCGGCGTTGCATGTCGTTGAAGGCCCGTCCCAGCTCGACCAGGTCGTTGGGCCCCTCGATCACGATCGGCGACGGCGGGGTCTCGCCGACATGGCGCGAGGCCTCGGTCAGGCGGCGCAGGGGCGCGCCCAGCTGGCGCAGGGCGTAGGCGCCCAGCGCCACGCAGGCCAGGGAGAACACCAGGGTCGTGGCCACCGCGCGCAGGGCGATCGGCCAGGGGCGGGGGAAGTTGCGCGACCGGAAGGTCAGCCACCGCCCGTCCTTCAGCCCCATGACCCCGACCAGGTCGCGGCCCTCGGGCCGGCTTTCCGACCACAGGCGCAGCGGTCGTTCGGCCAGGCCCGGCTCCCAGCGCCGGAGATATTCGGCGATGGCGTTGGCCTCGGCCGTCCCGGCCCGCGTGGCCGGCGGTCCCTCGGGCGGTAGGGCCACGACCTCGGCCTCCAGATAATGCGAGGTCATCACCTTGTCGAAATCGGCCTGCGCCAGCCCCGCCACGCGCTCGCCGACGACGAGCAGCTCGGCGATCCGGCGGGCCTGGTCCTCGCGCAGGGTCTGGCGGTCGATGGCGCTGTAGAAGGCGACGCTGGCCGTCAGCTGCATCAGGACGATGGCCACCACCACCAGGATGGACCGCCCCACCAGGCCGCGGGACCACCCGACCACTCTGCGCATCGTCATCGTCATGCCCAGAGGCTACACGACGCGCGGCGCCGGAGGCCACTAAGGGCGAGCGCTACTCCCGAATCCCTTCAGGAACCCGGCCACGGCGTCCGCCGGCATGGGTCGGCCGAAGTGGTAGCCCTGGATCTGGTCGCAGCCGTAGCGGGCCAGGGCGGCCAGCTGCTCGGCGTCCTCGACGCCCTCGGCGACGACCTTCATGCCCATCGACGTGCCCAGGGTGATGACGGCCTTCACGATGGCCTCGTCCTCGGCGTTCTGGACGAAGGACTTGTCGATCTTCAGCCGATCGATCGGGAACTGGCGCAGGTTGGCCAGGCTGGCGTAGCCGGTGCCGAAGTCGTCCAGGGCGATCATCACCCCGGCCTCGTGCAGGCGGCGGACGGTCTCGCTGACCAGGTCCGAGCCCCAGCCCATATAGACATTCTCGGTGACCTCGATGGTCAGCCGCTCGCACGGCACGTTCCAGCGGGCCAGGCGCTCCTGGATCTCCTCGGCCAGGCGTCCCGAGCGGAACTGGGCCGAGCTGATATTGACCGCCACGCGGCCGAACTCGACGCCCTGGTCCAGCCATTGCCGCATCTGCTTCAGCGCCGCCTCGAAGGCGACGTCGCCCAGCTTCAGCGACAGGTCCTGGTCCTCGAAGGCCGGCATGAAGCGGGTCGGGGTCAGCACGCCCTGCTCGGGATGGATCCAGCGCATCAGGGCCTCGAAGCCGGCGACCCTGTGCTCGCGGATGTCGACGACCGGCTGGTAGAACAGGGTGAACTCGTTCTCGGCCAGGGCCGCGCGGACGTCGCGCAGCAGCTCCAGCCTCCGCTCGACCTCGGACCGCATCGACGGCTCGAACACGATGCTGCGGTTCCGGCCCGCCTCCTTCGCCCGGTAGAGGGCGATGTCGGCGTTCTTGATCATGTGGGCCGGATCGGCGTCGGGATCGCCGTGCAGGGCCGCCCCGATGCTGGCGCTGGCCGTGAAGCTGCGGCCGCCGTGCTCGATGGGCCGGCGCAGCAACTCCTGCAGCTTCTCGATCGGCCGGGTCATGTCGGCCTCGCCGCGCAGGCCGCGCAGGATCACCGCGAACTCGTCGCCGCCCAGGCGCGCCACGGTGTCGTTGCTGCGGAACGCGTGCTGCAGCATGCCGGCCAGGCGCTTGAGCAGGGCGTCGCCGGCGTCGTGGCCCAGGGTGTCGTTGATGTCCTTGAAGTGATCGACGTCGATCATGATCAGGCCGAACACCTCGCCCAGGGTCTCGGACGCCGTCACCGCCTCCTGGAAGCGGTGCTGGAACAGGGCGCGGTTGGGCAGGCCCGTCAGCGGGTCCTTGAAGGCCAGGGTCTCGATCGCCTCGGTCTGGCGGCGGCGGTCGGTGATGTCCTTGAACAGGTTGACCAGCTTCTCGGGCTTGCCGTCGGCGCCGACGAACACCTTGCCGACCGAGCGGACCCAGGTCTCGACATCGTCGTCGCGGTTCAGCCTGAACTCGAAGACCCGGGCCTCGCCGATCTTGCGGGTGGCCACGGCGTCGGCGCAGCGCTGGCGGTCGTCGGGATGGACGATCTCCAGCGGATCCTTGTCGAACACGCAATATCGCTGGAGCTCGGGCGCAGTGCCCGAGAAATAGATCTCGCCGGTGCGCAGGTCGTATTCGCGGACCAGCAGGTCGTCGAGTTCCAGCGCCATCTTCAGGCGCTGCTGGTCGCGCTCGGCGCGCAGCACGCTCTCGGCATAGCCGGTGACGTCGCGGGCGGTGATCATCACCGCATAGGGCTCGTCGCCGTCCAGGCAGGCGCTGAACTCGGTGCGCCAGACGCGCTGGACGCCGTCGTCGCCGAGGGTCGGCAGGTAGCGCGAGAAGGCGATCCCCGCCTCGGCGCAGGTCAGCAGCACGCCGGCGTCCTCGGAGGCCACCAGGCCGCCGGCCCCGGCGTCGTCGCCGATCGAAAGAGATGCGGCGATGCCCTGGAGCGCCCATTCGCGGCTGACGGCCACCAGGGTCAGGTCCCGGTCCAGAAGGGCGGCGGCGAAGGGAATTTCACGGACGAATTCACCGAACGCCCGCGCGCGCGCCTTCGCCAAGGCGCGCGTGGCGAGGTCGGCTTCCACGCCGGACGGGACAGCCAGGGCGTCAATCTTCATAATGTCGGCATTCCGACCTTGTTTTTATTGGGGCTTTCCAGGCCGGCATAATCACGTTCGTTCGATAAGAAAGGGTTGGCGTCCAGACGGCGGGTTGTCGCGCGACATAGCCGCGCGATCCGCCAAGCGATCGCAGAAAGCCGCCGCTGCAGGCCCCCGTCTTGAGATTTCCTGAACGCTTAGGGGAGCAAGCCGCATTGACAAGCGGCGCTGGGACTTCGAAAACGCGCCCGCCGACACCCGTCCGACCATTCGAGTTCTCGATGACCTACATCGTCACCGACGCCTGCGTCCGCTGCAAGTTCATGGACTGTGTGGAGGTGTGCCCGGTCGATTGCTTCTACGAAGGCGAGAACTTCCTCGTCATCAATCCCGACGAATGCATCGACTGCGGCGTCTGCGAGCCGGAATGCCCGGTCGACGCCATCAAGCCGGACACCGAGGACGAGGCCGACGGCAAGTGGCTGCGCGTCAACGCCGACTACGCCAAGGTCTGGCCGAACATCACGGTCAAGGGCGAGCCGCCCGCCGATCGCGAGGACTTCGAGCGCGAGACGGGCAAGTTCGAGAAGTATTTCAGCGAAAAGCCCGGCAAGGGATCCTGATCCCCACCCCGATTTCTGAAGGTTGAACCCCCGCCAAACCGCGAAAGCTTGGCGGCGCGATCCCGCATGTCGGGACGCAACCCTTTCATCGGGCTGAATTTTATGCTATTGTCTCTGACGACGTGACGGTTGCGGCTTCTCGCGACCGGTCCGTCTTGTCGAAGAAGCCGTTTCGAGAAACCAATTTGAACCGGCTCGCCCGATCGAAGGCGAAGGGTGTCTTAGAGATCTATTCCAAATCCTGACAGGCTTGGCCCCGCACCCAGTATTCCGCGGAGCGGGACCCTGTCGCTTTTGGTTTGGGACGGAACACGGCGTTCGGATCCGATGGGTCCGCATTGATGAGGACGAACATGAGCAAGAGCGGTCTGGAATTCTCGGTCAGCGATCACGTCGTTTACCCCGCGCACGGCGTTGGCACCATTCAGGCGGTCGAGACCCAGGAAGTGGCCGGTATGTCGCTCGAAGTCTACGTCATCACCTTCGACCATGAAAAAATGACGCTTCGCGTCCCGACCAAGAAGGCCAAGACGGCCGGCCTGCGCCCGCTGGCGGAAGGCAATGTCGTCAATCAGGCCCTGACCACGCTGAAGGGCCGCGCCCGCGTGAAGCGCACCATGTGGTCGCGTCGCGCCCAGGAATACGAAGCCAAGATCAACTCGGGCGACCTGATCTCGATCGCCGAGGTGGTCCGCGACCTGCACCGCGCCGAGAACCAGCCAGAACAGTCCTATTCGGAACGCCAGCTGTATGAATCGGCCCTGGACCGCATGGCCCGCGAAGTCGCCGCCATCGAGCGCATCGACCGCGAAGCCGCCATCGGCATCCTGACCAAGTCGCTGGTCAAGGCCGCTTAAACGGCCCCTTCCGAATTCGGAACTACGAAGACGCCCCCCGCTCAGCGAGGGGCGTTTTTGTTTGGGCGGGCTCGGCGTCGCGGGCCGCGCCCGCCACCGCTTCGATCAGCTTGGCGGCCGTGACCGGCTTGCGGACCATGCCGTCGAAGAGGTCGGAGGCCTGGAAGTCCATGTCGGCCGAGAAGGCCAGGATCGGGACGTTCTGGTTCGGCCCCGGCTCGGCGCGGATGGCGCGCGTGGCGTCGACGCCGTCCATGCCCGGCATGCGGATATCCATCAGGATCAGCTCGAAGACCTCGCGACGGGCGGCCGCCACGGCTTCGCGACCGTCCCTGGCCTCGACGATCTCGGCGTCGAACACGCCCAGGATGGCCCGGGTCATCTCGCGGTTCAGGGCGTTGTCGTCGGCCAGCAGGATGCGGCCGCCGGCGCGCACCGGTTCGAAGACCGTCTCGGTGTCTGCCGCCTCCGGGTCGCGCGTGGGAACGGTGGCCGGGATCGCGAACCAGAAGCTGCTGCCCTCTCCGGGCCGGCTGCTGACGCCGATCCGACCGCCCATGGCGTCGACCAGCCCCTTGCTGATGACCAGTCCAAGGCCCGTGCCGCCGCGCGAGCGCGAGCGTGAGGCCTCGACCTGCGAGAACCGCTTGAACAGTTGTTCCTGGTGCGTCGCGTCTATGCCCACGCCCGTGTCGCGCACGGCCACGAACAGCTCCTCGAAGTCGCCGCGCCAGGCGACCTCGACCGTCACCGAGCCGACGTCGGTGTAGCGGATCGCGTTGCCGATCAGGTTGATCAGCACCTGGCGAACGCGGTCGGGGTCGATGGTCAGGACGCGCGGCGGCGGGTCGATCATGCGTAACCGCAGCTCCAGGCCCTTCTCGACGGCGCCCAGGGCGAACATCTTGATCGTGTCCTCGACCAGGGGCGTGAACGCGCACGGCGCCAGGTGAGGCTCGACCTGACCACTCTCCAGCTTGGAAAGCTCCAGCACGTCGTTGATCACCGACAGCAGGGCCTTGCCGGCCGTCGAGATGCGCTGGACATAGTCGCGCGCCTTGTCGGGCAGGTCCTCCAGCCCCTCGACCAGGGCGGCGAAGCCGATCACCGCCGTCAGCGGGGTGCGCAGCTCGTGACTCATATTGGCCAGGAAGGCCGAACGGGCCTCCAGCGCCGCCTCGGCGCGGGCATGCTCGGCCGCCAGGTCGTCCTGGACCTGCTTCCAGTCTGTGATGTCGCGCAGCACCCCGTGGAGCCGCCCGGCCGTCATGTCGGCGACGGGTCGCCCCTGCAGCCAGACCCAGCGGCCGTCCGCGTGGCGGGCGCGGGCCTCCAGGATCGGCGGAACGCCGGTGGGATCGGCGATCAGGGCGCCGAAGCCGCGGACCAGTCCCGGAAGATCGTCGGGATGGGTCAGATGCGCCGCCTTCTGGCCGATCAGCTCGGTCTCGCCATAGCCCAGCACCTTCTCGACCGCGGCGCTGATGAAGATGATGCGCCCCTTGCGATCCACCTCGATCACGATGTCCCGCGTCGCCGTGGACAGGTCGCGGAACCGCGACTCGGTCTGGGCCAGGGCCTCGCGCGCCCGAACCAGATCGCTCACGTCGATCAGGGTGCCGAACATCACGGCCGGCGCCCCCTGGGCGTCGAGATCGAACTCGAAGCTCCCGAGCAGGTGACGGATCTCGCCGTCCGGGCGGACGATCCGGTCGATGCGGTTGCGCGACGGCGTTCCCGCGCGCAGATGGCCGGCGATCTCGGCGCGCACGCGGGCGCGGTCCTCGGGCGCGAAATGGCGCAGGATTTCGGCCAAGGAGAGCCGCGCGTCCCGAGGCAGTCCGTAGATGTCCAGGAACTTCGGCGACAGGCTCACCGCATTGGTGCGCAGGTCCACGCGCCAGAACGCGACGTCCGCGATCTGCTCGGCCAGCAGCGCGCGTCTCTGCGTCTCGCGGGCCTCCTCCTCCAGGCGCACCCGCGCGTCGATGTCGCGGGTCACGGCGACGATCTCCTGGGGCGAGCCGGCCTCGTCACGGACGAGACGCAGGTGCGCCTCGACCCAGACCAGGCGGCCATCCTTGGCGCGCGCGCGGTATTCGATGCTCTGCTCGGCCGCCCCCGCGAGCATGCCGTCCAGGGCCGCGCGCACCCGCGTCGCGTCCTGGGGATCGAGCAGCTCCCACGAGACCCGTCCGATCAGGTCCTGCGCCTTCCAGCCCAGGACGCGTTCGATCGCCGGCGAGACATAGTCGATCTCGCCCGTCAGACGGTGCCGGCTGATGACGTCGCCCGCCTGTTCCGCCAGGAGTCGGAACAGCGCCTCGCTGGCCCGCAGGGCGTCGATATCCTGGTCGAAGGGCGTGATCATCGATCCGGAAGATCAACGCCAAACCTCAACAACTCCATTATATTCTGAACTTGCGACAAACCGTCGCGCCTATGCTGACCTCGCGACCTTCCCGACCTGAAGGTTGCTCAATCTCACCTTGCCCGAGCAAGACGCCTGCGGCTTCGATTCACATTTCCCGCGAAGCGGGCTAGCTGAAGATCCCTGGCGAGACGAAGTGGACGACAGCATGACCCCAACGGCCGATGCGACTGTCCGCGAAGGCCCGGTGACCCGCTTCCTGGCCTCGGCTCCGCCCTGGCTGTTCGCGCTGTATGGCGGCCTGTCCTCGTTCGCGGTCTATTTCGCCATGTTCGGCTATCGCAAGCCGTTCACCGCCGCGGCCTTCGCCCATCCCGACGGCTGGCCGTTCGCCTTCGACTTCAAGATCGCCCTCGTCATCGCCCAGGTGGCCGGCTACGCGACGGCCAAGTTCATCGGGGTCAAGGTGATCTCCGAGATGCGGGCCGGCCGGCGGGCCATGGCCATCCTGATCCTGATCTTCGGGGCCGAGATGGCGCTGCTGCTGTTCGGCGTGCTGCCCACGGCGCTCGGGCCGATCGCCCTGTATCTGAACGGTCTGTGCCTGGGCATGATCTGGGGCCTGGTCTTCGGCTTCCTGGAAGGCCGGCGCCTGACCGAGGTGCTGGGGGCCATGCTGTGCGCCAGCTTCATCCTGTCGTCGGGCGTGGCCAAGTCGGTCGGCAAGATGCTGCTGCTGGCGAACGTCGACGAGCGCTGGATGCCCGCGATATCGGGCCTGGTGTTCGCGCCGCTGATGCTGGTCGCCGTCGTCGCCCTCTCGCAGCTGCCGCCGCCCAGCGCCGCCGACGAGGCCGAGCGCGTGCGCCGCGCGCCGATGAACCGCCAGGACCGCATCGCCCTGTTCGCCGCCCACGCCCCGGCCCTGGTCCTGCTGATCGCGGTCTATGTGATGCTGACGGCGCTGCGCGACTTCCGCGACAACTTCTCGGCCGAGATCTGGGCCGAACTGGGCTTCAAGAACGCCGCCTCGATCTTCACCCTGTCGGAACTGCCGGTGGCGGCCATCGTGCTGGTCGGCCTGGCCGCCCTGATGGGGGTCAAGGACAACCGCCGGGCCGTGGCGTTCAACCTCGGCTTCGTGGCTCTGGGCTTTGCTCTGCTGGGCGCCTCGACCCTGGCCTTCCAGCTGCACGTGCTGCCGCCGGTCTGGTGGATGATCCTGGCCGGAGCGGGGCTCTACATGGGCTACACCCCGTTCAACGCCATGCTGTTCGACCGGATGATCGCCGCCACCGGCAAGATCGGCACCGCCGGCTTCCTGATCTATGTCGCCGACTCGTTCGGCTATATCGGCAGCATCTCGCTGCTGCTGGTGAAGTCGTTCGCCAAGCTCGACATCGCGTGGGGCCAGTTCCTGGCGATCGGGGCCTATGTGGCCTGCGGTCTGGGCCTGGTTGGCCTGGCCTTCGCCAATCGCTTCCTGAGGACGCTCTGAGATGGCGCTGAAGGCGATCAGCCTGCGCGCCCGCCGCGCCCTCGCCGACTTCCTGCGCAACGAGGCGGCGGGCGGTTATGTGCTGATGGCGGCGGCGGCCCTGGCCCTGATCGTCGCCAATTCGCCCCTGGCCGAGACCTATGTCCACGCCCTGCACACGCCGATCGGACCGATGGGCGCCCAGCACTGGATCAATGACGGGCTGATGGCCCTGTTCTTCCTGCTGGTGGGACTGGAGATCAAGCGCGAGGTGCTGGACGGCCAGCTGTCGCGCCCCGCCGACGTGCTGCTGCCCGGCGCCGCGGCCCTGGGCGGCGTGGCCCTGCCGGCCGTGATCTATCTGGCCTTCAACGCGGGACATCCCGACAGCGTCGCCGGCTGGGCGATACCCTCGGCCACCGACATCGCCTTCGCCCTGGGGGTGCTGGCCCTGCTCGGGCCGCGCGTCCCGACGGGCCTGAAGGTGTTCCTGACCGCCATCGCCATCATGGACGACCTGGCGGCCATCGTGATCATCGCCCTGTTCTACACCGCCCAGCTGCACCTGCTGGCCCTGGCCGGCGCGGGCGTCGTGCTGCTGGCCCTGGTCGCCCTGAACCGGCTGAAGGTCCTGAGCCTCTGGCCCTATCTGCTGCTGGGCGCGGTCCTGTGGGTCCTGGTGCTGAAGTCGGGGATCCACGCCACCCTGGCCGGCGTCGCCCTGGCCCTGACCATCCCGCTGCGCGAGGGCGGCCACTCGCCCCTGCACCGGCTGGAGCACGCCCTGCACGGACCCGTCGCCTTCGGGGTGACGCCGCTGTTCGGCTTCGCCAACGCCGGCCTGTCCTTCGCCGGCGTCGGGCTGTCGGCCCTGCTGGCGCCCGCGCCGCTGGGCGTGGCCCTGGGCCTGTTCCTGGGCAAGCAACTGGGCGTGTTCGCCGTCGCCTTCGGTCTGATCAAGCTGGGCTGGGCGCGCCTGCCGCGCGGGGCCTCCTTCGCCCAGCTCTACGGCGTGGCGGTTCTGTGCGGCGTCGGCTTCACCATGAGCCTCTTCATCGGCGCCCTGGCCTTCAAGGACCCGCGCCTGATCGACCAGACCAAGATCGGGGTGCTGGCCGGGTCGCTGGCCTCGGCCCTGGTCGGGATGGCGATCCTGCGGCTGGCGCGGCCCTCGACGCTTGAAACATTCGAGCCTTGAGCCGGTCACGCTTCGGCGCGAGGATGTATTCCGGCGGGCGCCATTTGGAGTGTTTGATCATGCGTGTCCTGATCGGTTCCGTCGCGCTGGGCGCGATGCTGCTCGCCGGCCCCGTCCTGGCGTCGGAAGCCAGCAAGCAAGCGAAGATGCCCCCGGCCCAGCGCTCCTGCTTCCGCGCCGGCGACGTCAGCGGCTTCAACGTGGTCGACGACAAGACGGTGGACGTCTCGATCAATTCCAAGACCGTCTATCGCCTGACCCTGTTCTCGCGCTCGCCCGACATCGACTGGACCCAGCGCATCGGCATCAAGGCGCGCGGCAGCTCGTGGATCTGTCAGGGCCTGGACGCCGAGATCATCGTGCCGGGCTCGATCGGCCCGACGACCTATCCGGTCACCGAGGTCCGCAAGCTGACGCCGGAAGAGATCGCCTCCAAGAAGACCAAGAAGAAGTAGCCGCGCGCTAGACGGCCCCAGCCGCCGCGCCCTCGGCGAAACCGCGCAGCCGGTCGGCGATGACGTCGCCGACCGCGCCGACCACCGGCATGCGTGGGAAGTGCGCGCGCCAGACGATCCGCACCGTGCGCCCCGCTCGCGCCGCCAGCGGCCGCAGGACGATGCCGGCGTCCTCGGCCGCTCCCGCCGCCAGGCCTGGGATCAGGGTCGTGCCGTAGCCGGCGGCGACCATGTTCAGCAGGGTCGGCAGGCTGGCCGCGCGCAGGGATCCGCCGCCGCCCGCGTCCGAGCCGCACGCCTCGATCGCCTGGTCGCGCAGGCAGTGCCCGTCCGACAGCACCAGGATGTCCGGCGCCAGGTCCGCCTCGGCGATCACCGGACGCTGGGCCAGCGGATGCTCGGGTGGCAGGGCGGCCAGGAATGGCTCGGCGAACAGCGGCCGGCTCAGAAGGTCCGCGCCGGGAACGTCGGTGGCCAGCAGGGCCGCGTCCAGCTCGTGGGCGCGCAGGCGCTCCAGCAGCGGCTCGGTCTGGTCCTCCCACGGCTCCAGCTCCAGGGCCGGCAGGGCCTGGCGCAGCGGCGCGAAGACCAGCGGCAGCAGATAGGGCGCGAGAGTCGGGATGATCCCCAGCCGGAACCGGCCGGCCAGCGGATCGCGCAGGGCCCGGGCGGTCGACAGCAGGGTCTCGGCCGAGACCACCGCCGCGCGGGCGTGGTCGATCAGTTGCAGGCAGGCGCTGGTCGGGGCGGCGGTCTTGCTGCTGCGTTCGAACAGCACCACGCCCATCAGGTCTTCCAGCTTGCGGATCTGCACCGACAGGGTCGGCTGGCTGACGCCGCAGGCCTTGGCCGCCCGGCCGAAATGCTCGTGCTCGGCCAGGGCCAACAGATAGCGGAGGTCGCGCAGATTCATCGGGTCGGCCGCTCCAGGCTCATAGCTTCAGCCTATCACAGCCATTACAGGTTGCCGCTTCTATTTATCGTCAAGTTGGGCGAACACTTCGCGCAGGCAATCCGACCAGAGAGGGCCGCCCGGGAAGAAGCGTCAGGATCTCCATCCTCCGCCAGCCACGACGCGCCCGTCGCTCGACGGCGCACGCCCGTGCGCGGCCAGCCAACACCCAAGACGCATCAACGAAGTCAGAACCGGAGAAAAGAACAGATGGACGGAAGCGAACTGATCGAACCGACCAGCAAGTGCCCGCTGCGGCATGGCGTCCGGTTCCACACCAGCTTCGGGGGGCGCTCGAACCGCGACTGGTGGCCCAACCAGCTGAACCTCAAGATCCTGCACCAGCAGTCGGCGCTGTCGAACCCGATGCCCAAGGGCTTCCGCTACGCCGACGCGGTCAAGACGCTGGATATCGAGGCCCTGCGGCGGGACATCATCGCCCTGCTGACCGACAGCCAGGACTGGTGGCCGGCCGACTACGGCCACTACGGCCCGCTGTTCGTGCGCATGGCCTGGCACAGCGCCGGCACCTACCGCACTGGCGACGGTCGCGGCGGCGCGGGGGCGGGCCAGCAGCGCTACGCGCCGCTGAACAGCTGGCCGGACAACGGCAACCTGGACAAGGCCCGCCGTCTGCTGTGGCCGATCAAGAAGAAGTACGGCGCGGCGATCAGCTGGGCCGACCTGATGATCTTCGCCGCCGACGTCGGCATGGAGCACATGGGCTTCAGGACGTTCGGATTCGCCTTCGGCCGCGAGGACGTCTGGGAGCCCGAGGAGGACGTCCACTGGGGCGCCGAGGACACCTGGCTGGGCGACGCCCGCTACACCGGCGACCGCGAGCTGGATAAGCCCCTGGCCGCCGTGCAGATGGGCCTGATCTACGTCAATCCCGAAGGTCCGAACGGCAAGCCCGACCCGCTGGCCGCCGCCCGCGACATCCGCGAGACGTTCGCGCGCATGGCCATGAACGACGAGGAGACGGTGGCCCTGATCGCCGGCGGCCACACCTTCGGCAAGGCGCACGGCGCGGGCGACGCGGCCCAGGTCGGCCTCGAGCCGGAAGCCGCCGGCCTGTCGCAGATGGGCCTGGGCTGGAAGAACAGCTTCGGCAGCGGCGTCGGCGTCCATGCCATCACCAGCGGCCTGGAAGGCGCCTGGACGCCCAATCCGATCGCCTGGGACAACGGCTTCTTCGACACCCTGTACGGCCACGAGTGGGAGCTGACCAAGAGCCCCGCCGGCGCCTTCCAGTGGACGCCGAAGGATCCAAGCGCCGGCCCGCGGGCGCCCGACGCGCACGATCCCTCGAAGACGCACCCGCCGATGATGCTGACCACGGACCTGGCCTTGCGGCTGGATCCGAACTACGGCCCGATCTCCAAGCGCTTCCACGAGAACCCGGACCAGTTCCAGGACGCCTTCGCCCGCGCCTGGTTCAAGCTGACCCACCGCGACATGGGCCCCAAGGCCCGTTACCTGGGCCCGCTGGTCCCGATCGAAGAGCTGCTGTGGCAGGACCCCCTGCCCGACGCGACCCATCCGCCGATCGGCGCGGCCGACATCGCGGCGCTGAAGGCCAAGGTGCTGGCCTCGGGCCTGACCGTCCCGCAGCTGGTCGCCACCGCCTGGGCCTCGGCCTCGACCTTCCGGGGCTCGGACAAGCGCGGCGGCGCTAACGGCGCGCGCATCCGCCTGGCCCCGCAGAAGGACTGGGCGGTCAACCAGCCCGACCAGTTGGCGAACGTGCTTGCCAGGCTGGAGGAAATCCGCGCCGGCTTCGACAAGCCCGTCTCGCTGGCCGACCTGATCGTGCTGGCCGGCTCGGCGGCGGTCGAGAAGGCCGCCAAGGACGCCGGCTTCGACGTCGAGGTCCCGTTCACGCCTGGCCGGGTCGACGCCAGCCAGGACCAGACCGACATCGCCTCGTTCGCGGTGCTGGAGCCCAGGGCCGACGGGTTCAGGAACTACCTGGAGGCCGGCTCGCCGCTGACGGCCGAAGAGCTGCTGGTCGACCGCGCCCAGCTCTTGACCCTGACCGCGCCCGAGATGACGGCCCTGGTCGGCGGCCTGCGGGCGCTGGACGCCAACACCGGCCGGTCCCGCCACGGGGTGCTGACCCAGCGTCCCGGCGCGCTGACGAACGACGTCTTCGTCAACCTGCTGGACATGGGCGTGGTCTGGACCGCCACCTCGGAGGACGAGGCCGAGTTCGTGGGCCGCGACCGCGAGACCGGCGCGCCGAAATGGACCGCCACCCGGGTCGACCTGGTGTTCGGCTCCAACTCGCAGCTGCGCGCCCTGGCCGAGGTCTATGCCGAGTCCGACATCACCTTCGTCGCCGCCTTCGTGGCGGCCTGGACCAAGGTGATGAACGCGGACCGGTTCGATCTGGCGTAGAAGACTTCGAGGACCAGGGCGCGGCGGCCTCAACGACCGCGCCCGGTCCGACTTCCAGGGAGGACGCCATGCCCCACACGGTCGACGCCGTGTTCCAGGAAGAGTTGCGCCGCGCCGGGCTGTCCGGCCGGGGCGCGCCGGCGCACCTGCTGGCGCTGCTGCGGGAGTCGCCGGAGACCCACCTGTCCCTGCCCGAGATCGCCGAGCTGGCGGCCGAGGCCGGGCTGGCGGTGACGGCCGGCGACCTGGCCCGGCATCTGGAAGCTCTGGCCGAGCACGGCCTGATCGGCCGGCTGCCGACCACGACCAGCGAGCTGGTCTACGACACCGTGCCCGAGCCGCACTCGCACATCGTCTATGAGGACAGCGCCCAGGTCGTCGACCTGCACGTCTCGGCCGAGACCCTGCTGCTGATGGTCCAGGACGCCCTGGCCCAGCATCCGGAGGGGGTGGACGTCATCCTGCGCTTCCGCCGGCCGGGACCCTTGTCCAGCTAGCCGATCGGCAGGGCGGGATCGGCGCGATCGGCCGTCCTCGTCGCGGGGCCATGACGCCGCGCGGCCTCGACCAGCATCCGGTCGCGATCGTCGGCCGTGCGTCCGCCGGCCGCCAGCAGCCGCACGCCCAGCAAGAAGCCCGCCGCCACGGCGGCGACCTTCAGGGCCGCCGCCAGGGGCGAACCCGCCAGAAGACTCGAAAGGATCGCATCCAGCATGGTCGGCGCCTCCCGCTCAGTCGACCAGGTCGGTCGAGGCGACGCGCGCCTCGGCGGCCAGGCGACGCCAGCCGTCCAGGACGTCCACCACCGAACCCGTGGCGACGAAGGGCTGGTTGCGTTCGGCGCAGCGCAGGACCTGTCCCGCGCCGGTGCGCAGATCGTCGGCGATGGCCATCCAGTCGTCCTGCAGCCGCGCCAGCCCGCCCACTTCCAGCCCATGGTCCGCGGCCGGGGCGACGACGTCGTGGAAGATCAGTTCCTGACGCGAACGCAGCGGCGGCTCGAATGACCAGCGCTGGGTCGCGCCGCCGCGCTTGAGCATGGTCACCACCGGCGCGCCGTGCCGCCAGCCGCCGTCGCCCGGGCACTCCAGGGCCAGGGTCTGGTAGCTGACGTTCTGCAGGTAGAGGTCGGACGACACCGAGACCAGGAAGCGGGCGGCGTCGGCCGGGATCTGGTCGCGGCGCGCCACGCGCGGCCGGGGCCCGCGATCGGCGAAGGTGAAGGGGGGCGGCGTCCGGGTCAGCGGGATCAGGTCCTCGTCCTGATCGACCACCAGCACCAGGTCGGGATCCGCCGCGCTGACCAGGACATAGGCCTCGCCGCTGGGCTCCAGCATCCAGGACTGGCGCTTGTCGAAGGTCGCCATGTCGCTGGCGCAGGCCAGGCCCGCGTCGTCATAGGCCAGGCAGACGCCCGGAACATGGGGCAGCACCACGCGGACGGGGGGATTGCGCTCGCGGCCGGCGAAAACCGCGCCCAGTCGCGCGGCGGCCCGGGCCAGGGGCGCGATCGTCCCGCCCAGCGCGGCGGCGCGGCGCGCGCGCTCCTCGGCGGCTCGGCTCAGGGCGTCCAGGATCGCCTGGCTGGCCCGGGCCTCTTCCAGCGACGGCGCGCGGGTCTTCAACGGCGCCAGCAGGGCCGCCAGGCGGCGGTAGAGTTCGGGAGCCACGTCACGGGCGTAGCTGACGATGTCCTCGGCCAGGTTGCGGGCGTCGCCGCGCACGGCGGGATCCCACGCCTCGGCGGCGGTCGTGAAGTCGACCCAGGCGTTCAGCAGCGACGGGTCGGAAAACCAGGTGACCCGCGCGATGTCGGCGGCGGGCGCGGCGCGGCGGCGCCCCTCGGCCACCATTAGGCGCAGGCGGCGCCAGGCCTCGGTCTCCAGCGCGGGCAACGGCTCGGGCGACACGACGGCCAGCCGGGGCAGCGCCTCGGCGCCACCCCCATAGCTCCTGGCCGGCGCCGGACCGGCGCCGCGCTCGGCGAAGAGACGGAGGCTGCGCACCGCCACGTTAGAAGCGGCCGTCCCGGATCGTCTTCGCGGCGTGGTGGAACACGCCGTCGATGAAGGCCGGCACGTCGGCCTCGGACACGCCCTGCTCGCGCGCCCAGACCTTGAGGACATGGCGCAGCAGGCGGGCGGCGGCGTCGTCGATGGGCGGCGCGGCGTTGAGGACGGCGTTGGCGGCGTCGGAAGAAGAGGAGGAGGACTTGTCGAGAAGCATGTCGGGCTCCCATGGGCATGGCGGGTCGCGCGCGGACGTCGCCGCGATCCCGGAGAATGGCGTTTCGAAAAGTAGGACCCGGCCGGCGGGTGGCCGGGTCCTTAGTCGGTTCACGCGGCCGGCGGCGGGCGCGGACAGAGGGCGGTGTCGGTCATGCGAGCCTCCCAGTGACGAGGGCCTACAGAGACGTTCAGCCGCCCGGACCTGGCTCGTCGCGGTCGACAGCTAGACCGTGAAGAAAAACCGCCATTTCCGATGTGCGAATCTGCACACCGGATGCGGATCGCGTATCGACGGTCCGCGAAACCCGCCTAAGAGGCAATCGATTGCCGCCTCGCCTTGAGGCTGCGCGACGTCCGCTAAGGCGCTCGGGTCAGGCTGAAGATGGGGGTCGCCGGGAAGCCCTTGCGCCCCTGGGTGCGGCCGACATAGCCGCAGGCGACGCTGTCGCCGTGGAAGGTGGCCAGGGCCCCGGCCAGGGCCTCGCTGACCCCGGCCGACCCCGGCGCGACGTCGGGCTCGAGGCGAGCGGCGACGACGACGTGGGCGCCGATCACCGCCGGCGCGTGGGTCAGGGGATGGGTGCGCAGGTGCACGGGGCCGTAGTGGCCGGCGATGCGCACGCCCAGGCTCCGGGGCAGGCCCAGGGACTTCAGGTCCAGCGCCTTGTGCGCCTCCAGCAGGGCCAGGGCCGCCAGGGCCG
Organism: Caulobacter segnis; assembly: GCF_019931575.1. NCBI lineage: Bacteria > Pseudomonadati > Pseudomonadota > Alphaproteobacteria > Caulobacterales > Caulobacteraceae > Caulobacter > Caulobacter segnis. Next base: position 4,410,680 of record NZ_CP082923.1, read on the forward strand.
CGTCGATCGGCTGGTCGAAGACCAGGAACAGACCGTCGCCCCAGGTCTCGACGTGGGTCGGCCGCGCGGCCAGCCCCTCGACCGCCTTGGCCATTCGGCCCATCACGATCTCGATGAAGGCGGGGATCTGGTCGTCGCGCAGCGCGCCGAAGCCCTGGACGTCGGCAAACAGCATCGCCTTCATGGCGCGTCGGACCGGCTCGCCCGGCCGCGCGGGCGGCTGGCGAGGCGGCGGGACCCGGTCGATCGGGACCACCGCGCGCCGCCGGCCGCTTCGCGCCCAATAGGCCAGGTCGTACGAGACCCCGGCCGGCCCGCCGGTCTCGTGGCCGTCCCAGACCGCCAGTTGGATCGCCTCGGTCGACAGGGTCTGGGCCCGAAGCACCGCGCAGCCCATGGCGACCTGGCTGGAATAGGCGAACACCTGCTCGTCGCCGCGATAGGGATCCTGCGAGGCGTGGCGGAGGGTGGCGGCGCGCGCCATGCAGCGCTCGAAACGCTCGAGCCATTCGACGCCGAACGGCGCGACCGAGATCTCGACGAACGAGGCGCGGCTGACCGGCAGCACCACGTGCAGCTCGGCCCCCGCCGCCAGCAGGGCCTCGGCGAAGACGATGTCGGCCCCGGCGGCCAGGCTGCCGTAGCCGAAGCCGACGCCCTGGTCCTTCAGCAGTTGGTCGATCTGGCGGCGCAGGGCGCAGTCGGGGCGCGCGCCGTCGTCGGCGGGACCCAGGATATGGCCGGTGAAATGGGCGCAGACCGGCGGGCGGAACGGCGCCAGCCAGGCCGGGTCGACGCCCGTCTCTCGGCACAGCATGTCCAGCTGGCGCAGAGTCGAGGCGTGGGCGGCATAGGCGTCCGGCGCGTGGGCCAGGGCGGACGCCATCGTCCGGCGGGCGCCGTCGAGATCGCCAGTCAGGAACCGCGCTTCCGCCCGGCTGGCGGCTTCGTAGTAGGCGGCCTGTCCGGTCAGGCCCGGCGGCGGCGGGATCTCCAGGGCGGCGGCGGCGCGGGCCCGGGCCCCGGCCGGATCGCCCGCCACCAGGGTCATGGTCGCGGCGTTGATGGCGCCGTAAAGGCCGCCGAATTGCTGGAACAGCCGCTCGTAGCGGCGGATCGAGGCCTTGGCGAAGGCGGCGCGGCGCGGGCCTCGGGCGGACAGGGCCACGTCCTTCAGCAGGCGCGCGCCCAGGGCGACGGCGTCGCTGTCGTCCTCGGCCCGGTCCAACCCCAGCCGGACGTACTCGGCGCGCGCGAAGTCGACGGCGCCCGAGCGGGCCAGGCAGAGCACGGCGGCGTAGGCCGCCTCGCGCGAGGTCTCACCCGCCTCCAACGCGGCGCGGGCGAGATCGTAGGCCGCGAGGATCTCGCCGCGCTGGATCAGCGCGGCGATCTCGTCCTCGTCGAACAAGGCGTCCCCGATCAGGGAACGCGACCCGCGCCGTTCGAGATGTCAGGATCCAGGTCGACCTTCTGACCGTGGTTGTCCTGCATGTAGAGGCTGTAGGTGTACTCGCCCATGCGCTGGTCCTCGTAGATGACCTTGAAGCGCGAACGCACATCAGGATCGCCGCCATCGATCGAATACGGCACCCAGACGAAGCTGGAGAAGTTGATCCCGTAGTCGCGATGGAACTTGACCGGTCGGCTTTGGAAGGTCCAGCCAGCATTGATCAGTTGATCGCTGAGCGTGAAGACCAGTTCGCAGCGTTCGCTCAAATCCAGGGACAGACGCGTGGGCCGGTCCGGATGCAGGAAGTTCATGAAGTTGAAGTTGCTGTCCAAGCCGATAACCAGCTCGACAACTTTAGAGGGTGTAGGTTCCGTCATTTCAGTGCCTCCCAACTGAAGATTCCACCTACAGGGGAATTTTGCTAAAAGGCCATTAAGCTTGGGTGCGCGTAACCATGTTTTTTCAGCGCGCGCACGATGCCTTCGGCCTGGGCGCGCTCACCGGTCGCCAGATAGGCCCGCGCCAGGACGATATTGTAGGCCGGGCTGAGCGACGTCCTTCGCGGCGCCAGGGTCGCGATGGCCTCGTCCGCATGGCCCGCCTCCAGCTGCGCGAAGCCGAGCACCAGCGAGCGGTCCGCCGCGCCCTCGCGCTTGGCCGGCGTCGCCCGCAGGCGGTCCACGATCGCCTGGGCCATCGCCCGCGCCCCGGCCGCGTCGCCGCCGCGCCGCGCCAGCACCACCGCCTGCTGCTCCAGGCGACCATCCAGATCGCCGCGCCAAGCCTTGGCGGCCTCGCCCACGCGGAGCTTGGCCAGGGCGGCCGCGGCCGCGGCGTGCGCCGCCCTGGCCGTCGTCATGTCGCCGGACCAGCACGTGATGTCGGCCAGGTCGATCTGGCCGATCAGCAGAAACTCGCTCCAGTAGGCGTTCGTGGGATCCAGCGCGGCCAGTTCCCGCAGCTGACGCAGGCCTTCGTTCGAGCGCGCCCGGGCGTCGTCCAGCCGGCCCAGGTCGAGTTCCAGACGCGCCAGGGCCAATCCCGTCGCGATGGCCTGGGCGGCCAGCCGCTTGTCCTCCGGCGCCTGTTTCTGGGCCTGGGTCAACATGTCGAGCGAGGCCTGGCGTTCGACAAAGGCTTCGCGGACTCGCCCTTGCCTGAGCAGCGAATCCGCGATCCAGGCGCGCGTGTCGGACGTGTCGGTGATCCGAGCCAGGTTCCGTGGATCCCGAACACGCTCGGCTTCGAACACCGCCAGGGCCTTCTGGAAGGCGACCAGCGCCTCCTCGGCCCGCCCCTGTTCGAACATCAGTGTGCCGAGGTTGTTCTGGGCGTAGGCGACCTCGATGCGCCACTCCGCCCGCCTGGGGTCCAGCTTCACCAGCGTCCGGGCCAGTTCGTCATAGCGCCGGAAGCCGCGCTCGGCGCTGGCGACGTCGCCGCGCCGCCATTCCATATAGGCCAGCCAGAAGACGTTCTGGGCCTCGTCGAAGATCCGTTCGCCATTGGTCGGGTCGCGCTCGACCAGGGCGTGGGTGGTCGCGGCCGCCTGGCCGAAGGCGTCCTGGGCGCCCGCCAGGTCGCCGCGCTGCTCGCGGATCGTGCCCAGCAGGGTCTGGGCCTTGGCGCGCTGGGCCAGGGCCTTGTCGTCCAGCCGATCAGTCTTGGCCTTGGCGTAGTAGGCCAGCACCTTGGCGCTGACCCCGTCCAGCACGTCCAGGCGCCCCACCGGCTCCAGCTGCTGGCGCAGGTCGCCCAGCATGTAAGCCACCAGGGCCTCGGTCTCGTCGCGCTGCTCGCGGGCGATCTGGCGCGATTTCAGGGTGGCGATGGTCATCGCGCCCATGCCCACCGTGACCAGCGCGGCCAGGGTTGTGAAGGCCGCCATCATGCTCAGGCGGCGACGGGCGTCGCGCTGCACCAGCTGGTCCAGGCTGACGTTCAACAGCCGGGCGGCGATCTTCAGCCGCGCCAGCCGCCTGCCGTCCGCGTCGCGGCGCAGGTCGACGGCCAGGGGTTCGACCCCCTCGGGCAGGGTCGCGCGCAGGGCCGGCGGCATGATGTCGGGCAGCAGGACGGCGTCGGGCGTCGCCGGGGTGATCACGCAGAGGACCGCGCCAGGACCCCGATCCTTCAGAAAATAGGCGACCTCCTGGTCGACCCAGCGCGATTCGGCGGCGGTGGGCGAACACAGGACGATCAGGGCGTCGGAATGGTCGAGGGCGTTCCGGATGGTCTCGCCCAGATCGGCGGTCGCGCTCAGCTCGTCGCGATCGCGAAAAATCGGCCGCAACCCACCCGCGATGCTAGCGCCGTCGCGCGCCGTCAACCTAGGGGGCGCGCGATAGGTCTCCAAAGCGCGGTGAAGCCATTCAGCGGCTTGGCGGTCATGGTGGCTATAGCTGATAAAGGCCTTGTATCGCTGTCGGTTTTCCATTCCCGCCGCCCCCGCTCGACAGCGAAGGACCGTAGTCGATGACCGTGATTCCTTCATCATCCTCGCGCGCGCCGAACACCGCGACGGTCGAGGACTACCGGACCAACAAGCTGTTCCGTCACATGTCTCGCCAAGAGGTCGAGGCGTTGGGAGCCCAGATCGAACACCTCCGCTACGGCAAGGGCGAGATGATCGTCCAGCGGCGGGACGAGGATGGCGGGATCTACCTGCTGGTGGACGGCATCCTGCTGGCCAATCTCTACGCGCGGTCGGGGCGCGAGGTCGGCTACCGGCGCATCCTGCCCGGCGGCTATTTCGGCGAGATCTCCGCCATCGACGGCCTGCCGCGCTCGGTCAACATCGTGGCGCTGGAAGACGTGCGGCTGGTGCGCCTGCCCCAGCGCCTGGTGCTGCGCCTGTTCGAGGAGTCGCCGCGCTTCATGCGGGCCCTGCTGGAAGACATGGCCAGCCTGACCCGCGCCCTGACCGACCGCCTGTTCGAGCTGACCGCCGTGTCGGTGGCCTGCCGCGTCGACATCGAGCTGCTGCGCATGGCCACGGCCGCCGGCGGCGATGGCGAGACGGCGGTGATCCACCCCTGCCCCACCCATGCCGAGCTGGCGGTGCTGGTCGGCAGCCAGCGCGAGCCGGTGACCCGCGAGCTGAACCGGCTGGCCAGCCTGAACATCGTCCGCCAGAGCGGCCGCACCCTGAAGATCCTCGACATGGCCGCCCTCGCCGACGAGGTCGAGCGGATCGGCGGCGAGCTGTAGCGTCCTATCTTCCGAACCAGGACGGCTTCACCTCGAACTTCAGGTCCAGCGGATCGGGCGCGCCGGGATAGTAGTCGGTGCTGATGATCTGCGCGCCGGACCGCTCGGCCGATTGCAGGCGGGTCAGGTCGTGGTTGCGAGCCTCGGTGGTGTCGGCGTCGCTGCGGGTGCGGACCAGGAAGCCCTGGGCGACCAAGGCCTTGATGCGGTTCTCCTCCGGACGCGGATCCTGGATGTTGAACACCGCCGCCTCGGCCTCGGTCTCGGCGTAGAGGCCAAACAGCGCCCGGCCCTTCAGCGACGGATGGCCGGCGCGATAGGCGTCCTCGACGCGCGGATTGGCGTCCAGCACCAGCAGCACCTTGCCCTTGGCGCCGTCGACGGTCGGCCAGCCGCCGGCGGTCACGCGCTCGCGCAGGGTGGCCCTGGCGCCGCGCACGTCGTCGGGCGCGATGATCCGGTCGCGGCCGAAGGCCTTCACGGCGTCGGCGTCGATCCCGGCGAGGTCGGCCTCGGTCCAGAGCGGCGGATTCGGAATGGCCGGCGTGTTGAACGGTTCTTCCTTGGTGTTGACGAAGATCACGATCGGGGCGTGGCCGGGATGGGCCCTGGACCAGGTCGCGACCTCGGCGAAGCAGTCGGACAGCCGCAGGCACAGGGTGCGGCTGTCGATCACGGGCGCGTGCAGCACCTTGGCGCCGGGCTGCTTCATGATCGCGCTCTTGGCCGGGTCGCTGGCGTACGGCGCGGCGTAGAGGCCGCCCGTCGCGTCGGCGTAGGGATCGAACTCCAGCTGGCGGATACCCAGGTCCAGCTGCGCCTGGATCGGCGGGTGGCCATATTCGACGCCGCGCGAGCGCTCGCCCATCACCTGGCGCTGGTGGACCATGGCCTCCGGGTCCAGCGCCGGCCGGTAGCTGTTGTGCGAGCCCAGCCAGCGCAGGCTGTTGATCTTCGCCGGCTCGGCGGCCTGGCTTGCGAAGGCGGCGACCGACAAGGCGACGGCGAGGATCAGCGTGCGCATGGAGGCCTCGTGGGAAGAAGGAAAGGCGCGGGCCGACCTTCGTTGGCCGGCCCGCGTGAAGTGGACGGCCCTCGTCGCGAGAGGGCCGCCGGGGATGGGGATAGGCCTAGAACTTGCCGCGGAGGGTCAGCGAAACCGTGCGGCCCCAGTGATAGATCTCCATCGGCTGGTCCTTGGTCTTGCCGTACAGGTAGCGGATCTCGTTGCTGAGGTTCGAACCCTCCAGGGTCACCGCGTATTGCGGGGTGATCTGGTACGAGAGCGAGCCGTCCAGCGAGCCGTAGGCGTCGACATAGGATTGGGCCGTGGTGGTGCTGCCGATCGACGACAGGTAGCGCGAGCGCCAGAACCAGCCAAGGCGGGCGCTGATCGGGCCCTTCTCGTAGTAGCCGACCAGGTTCCAGCTGCGCTTGGACAGGCCGACCAGGTCGTCCTTGATCTGACGGTTGCCGGCGAAGTAGTTCGCCTTGCTGTCCACCAGGGTGACCGAGGCCTGCACGCCCAGGCCGTCGAGCAGGCCGGGCAGGAACGACAGCTGCTGGTTATAGGCCGCCTCGAAGCCCTTGATCTCGGCGTCGCCGCCGTTGACGCTGGTCGACAGCAGGATGTCGCCGCGGCCGGGCACCTGGATCGTGGTGTTCTGGGCGGTGATGTAGTCGTCCATCTTCTTGACGAAGATCGCGCCGGTCACGGCCGTGGTCGGGGCCGGGTACCATTCCAGCGAGGCGTCGTACTGGTCGGCCAGGAACGGGTTCAGGTCCGGGTTGCCGCCCGAGGCCGTCGGCGAGTCGCGTGAGACGCTGATGCGCGGGGCGCTGTCGGTGACGTTCGGACGATTGACGACGCGCGACGCGGCGAAGCGGGCGATCAGGTCGTCACGCAGCTCGACCTTGACGTTCAGGCTGGGCAGCCAGTTGCTGTATTCCTTCAGGTAACCGACCGGCACCGGCGTCGAGCCGCTGGTCAGCGTGCCCGAGGCCAACTGCTTGGTCTTGGCGTAGCGGACGCCCAGATTGCCGCTGACCGGCAGGCCGCCGAGGTCGAACTTGAAGTCGCCGCGCACATAGGCGCTGTGGATCTTCTGGTCGACGATGAACGAGTTGCGCAGGTCGGCCGCCGACCACGGCTGGGCCGCGACGGCCGCCGTGTAGAGCTTGTTGTAGTAGGCGTCGCTGGTGGGCGTGACCCAGGTGCGCGGCGTATTGCCCGAGAAGTCCGACAGGAAGCCGGAGAACGGCATGGTCTCGTAGAAGCTGGAGCCCAGGGTCGTCAGCGGCACGTTGAGAATGTCGTTCAGCACCCAGTCGCGACGCAGATAGGTGCGGTTCAGATTGTGCTGCTCGGCGCCGAACGCGATCTTGGTGAACCAGCCCGAGAACACGCGCGAGCCGTCCAGGCGGAAGGTCTCGTCGGTGTCGCGCGAGTCCTTCCACGTGTAGTCGAACGCCTGACCGACGAAGTTGGCCGGGTTGGTGTAGTCGACCGTCGTGGTCAGCTGCGGGATCGCCGTGTAGCCGCGCGAGAAGTCGTAGGTCAGCGGCGCGAAGAAGGCGATGCGGTCGCGCGTCGTGGCCTTGCCGTCCGGGTGATAGCTGCGGGCGCGCGAATAGCCGTACTCGGCGTTGAACGCCCAGGCGCCGGGGGTCCAGGCCTGCTTGATCCCGAAGACCGCCAGGTCGTGGCGGTTCAGGCTGGTCTCGCGCGAGGCCATCCAGCGGACGTTGTTGATCGTCGCGCCGACCACGGTGTCGCCGACGACCTTCTGGCTGCCGGCCACGAACTGCGGCGTCGCGAAGGTGCTGTCGTCCGGATAGATGTCGAGGCCGAACTCGTCGTAGTCGACGTCCAGGCGGGTGACGAGCACGTCGACGTCGGTCTGGAAGTCGCCGTTCGGCTTCCACTGGCCCGAGACGGCGCCCGAATACAGCTTGCGGTGCTCGGTCTCGATGGTCGGGCGGGTGCGCGAGGGCGTGTAGAAGCCGCTGCCCAGCACCGACTTGAACTTATCGAGGTTCCAGCCGACCTGGTACAGGCGGTCGTTGCGCACGTGGCGCTCGTCGTACAGGCCCGAAGCCAGGACGCCGAGGGTGTTGTCGGCGTTGGTCCAGCTGCCCAGGCCCGAGAACGACGGGTCGGCCTTCTTGCGCACGTCGTTATAGGTCTCGCGCACCGAGAAGGCGGCCTTCCTGCCCAGGTCGAACGGCTTGAAGGTCTTGATGTTGATATTACCGCCCAGGGCGCCCTCGTCCATGTCGGCGGTCGGGGTCTTCACCACCTCGATCTGCGAGATCAGCTCGGCGGGCAGCACCTCGAAGCGGAACTGGCGGCCCTTGGCGCCGCCGTTCTCGATCAGGTCGTTGACGGCGATCGAGCGGCCGTTCAGCTCGGTGTACTGGAACTGCGGCCCCAGGCCCCGGACGCTGACATAGAGGCCCGCGCCGCGCTGGCGGTCGATGGTGACGCCGGTGACCAGTTGCAGCGCCTCGGCGGCGTTGCGGGTCGGGAATTTACCGATGTCCTCGGCGTTGACGGCGTCCAGGCCGTACTCGGCGTTACGCTTCAGCTGAGCGGCGGCCTGCAGGCTCTTGCCGTACGAGGTGACGACAATCTCCTCGACCGCGTCGGCGGCGGGTTCGGCGGCGGCCGGCGCGGCGGCGACCTCGGCGGCCCGGACCTGGCCCGCGGCCAGGGCGGCGAAGGCGAGGACGGCGACGGCGCCCGCGCAGCGCGCGCCCCGGACCTTCGAATTGAACTTCGAGCTGGACATCTATCCCCCGATCTTTTGCTGAACCCGCAGGGAGGCGGGTCAGGGCAGAAGAACGAGGGCCAGGCGCCGGCCCCTCAGTCGGGAACCGGTGAATTATTTGCGACGATCCTGTTGAAAACTCTATATTTTATCCGCGTTCGGAGAATTTGGCGGAGGGTCTGGAAACCGGTGAGACGATCAGGTCGCCCCCGGCCGTGGTCTGGGCCCGCACCGGCAGCAGGGCCTCCAGCGCCGCGCCGACGTCGTCCATGCGCTCGATAGGCAGCGAGCCCGACAGTCGTAGACGCGCCAGGGACGGATCGGTCAACGCGACCCGCCGCCCGGACACCCGCGACAGGCGCTCCGCCGCCTCGGCCAGGCTGGCGTCGGCCAGCACCACGCGGCCGTCGGTCCAGGCCGCGTCGCTCCTGACGTCACCCGCCTGGGCGGCGCCGCCGACGTCCGAGGCCCCGACATAGCGCTGGCCAGGGACCAGCAGCACGCTCGGCGCGCCGGGCTGGCTGACGCGCAGCGAGCCCTGGACCAGGGACACGGTCAGCCGCGCGCCGCCGGCCACGTTGAACCGCGTGCCCAGCACCGTCAGTGTCCGGCCCGAGGCGGCGACCGCGAACGGCCGGCGCTTGTCGTGGGTCACCTCGAAGAAGCCGTCGCCGGCCTCCAGCGACACGTCGCGCGCGCGCCGCGAGAAGCGCGTCGTCAGGCGGCCGCCCGGACTGAGCACCACATGGCTGCCGTCGGCCAGGGTCAGGCGCGCGGCGGCGTGCGCGGGCGCGGCGTAGGTCTCGACCTGGGGCTGGGCGTTCAGCGCCACGCCCACGACTAGGGCGGCGGCCAGCAGGCCAAGACCGGCCAACAGCGGACGGCGTTCCGGCCGCGCCTTGCGACCGACGCTTCGGCGCAGGGCGCGCACGGTCGGGTCCTCGGCGGCCAGGCCCATGGCCAGCCAGACCTCGCGGGTGCGGGCGACCTCCTCGCGGGCCTCGGCGGAGCCGGCTTCCCAGGCGTCCAGCGCGGTCCGCTCGGCCGTGGTCAGCGGGCGCGTCAGGCTGGCCGCCAGCAGGCGGCGCGGGTCCATGTCGTCACTAGGCGTCATGCGAAACCTCGATCGCTTCGCGCAGACGCGCCAGGGCGTTCATCATGTGCTTCTCGACGGCGCTGATCGACAGGTTCAGGCGCGCCGCCGCCTCGGCCTGGGTCAGGTTCTCGAACCGGCAAAGCACGAACACCGCGCGGGCGTTCGGGTGCAGGTCGTCCAGGGCCGCAACCAGCAAGGCCAGCCGCTCGCGTCCAGCCAGGGTCGCCTCGGCGGTCGGCTCGTCGGCGGGCAGGGCTGGGTCGACCTCGACATGGCGGCCTCGCTGCCGCGACCGCTGGTGGCGCTCGTGGTCGATAAGAGCGTTGGAGGCGACCGTGAACACCAGCCCGTCCGGATTGCCCCAGTGCAGGCGCGAGAACCGCTGCGACAGCCGCATGAAGACCTCCTGCGTCAGGTCCTCGGCGTCCTCGACCCCGACCGACCGACGCTGGAAGAAGCGCAGCAGCGGACGACGGTAGCGTGACACCAGCGCCTCGAAGCGCGGCGCCTCCATCGGCGGATTGGCCTCCACCGCCTCGCTGGGCCCGTCGGGCAGGTCGGCGCGGGTTCCCGCCGCGCCACGGAAGGTCAGAACGCCCATCTCATCCTCGCGGACAGGTACCGGCCCCAGTGATGGATCTCCATCGGCTGGTCGCGGCTCTCGCCATAGACGTAGCGGCGGGCGTCGGTCAGGTTGACGCCCTCCAGGGAAAGGGTGGCGCGGCGGTCGATCCGCCACGAGGCCGCGCCGTCCAGCGAGCCGAACGCGGCCGTGGTCGCCGGGGCGGTGATCGAGCTGCCGATCGAGGTCAGGTATGACCCCCGCCAATTGTAGCCGAGCCGCACCGAGCCCCGGCCCTTCTCGTAGAAAACCACGGCGCTGTAGGTCGAGCGCGACAGACCCATCAGCGCATTGCGGATCACCCGGTCGCCGGCGAAGTAGTTGGCCTGGCTGCGCACCAGGGTCGCCGAGCCCTGCACGCCCAGGCCGTCGAACGGCGCGGGCAAGTCGCGGAACACTTGGGCGAAGGTCAGCTCCACCCCCTGAATGCGCGCCTGCCCGCCGTTGACATTGGTCGACAGCAGCACCTGGCCGCGTCCCGGGACCTCGATGAAGGTGTTCTGGGCGGTGATGTAGTCGTCCAGCCGCCGGTCGAAGGCGGCAAGGGTCAGCGCGCCTCCCGATCGCGCGTACCACTCGATCGAGGCGTCCAGCTGGGTGGCCAGGAACGGGTCCAGCTCGGGATTGCCGCCGTTGGCCGTCGGGGTGTCGCGGGCGATGGTGATGCGCGGGGCGTTGTCGACCACGTTGGGCCGGCTGACCACCCGCGAGGCGGCCAGGCGCAGATAGAGCCTGTCGCGCAACTGGACCTTCAGGTTGGCGCTGGGCAGCCAGTCGCCGTACGCCTTGCGCCACTGCGCCGGCAGCGGGTCCGAGCCGCTGGACAAGACACCCTTGGACACCTGGCGGGTGGCCGCGTAGCGCAGGCCCAGATTGCCATCGATCGGCCAGCCGAGCGCGACGCCCTCGAAGTCCAGCCGGGCGTAGGCCGAGCGGATCTTTTCCTCGACCACGAACGAATTGCGCAGGTCCGCCGCCGTCGGCGGCCAGGCGGCGACCGCCGGGGTGTAGAGCAGGTCGTAAAAGGCCTGGGCGTTGGGTGCGACCCAGCGCCGGGGGAGGTCGGCGTCGACGCCCGACAGGAAGTCCGCGAACGGCGTCGATCCGTAGGCGGATGATCCAAGCCCGACCAGCGGCTGACCGACCAGCGTATCCAGCGTCCAGTCGCGCCGACGGTAGTCCCGCGAGCGCCGATGGCTCTCGACGCCCAGGCGCAAGGCGAACGCGCCGATGGGCCGCAGGAGGTCCAGCTTGGCGGTCTCGTCGACGTCGCGGGAGTCCTTGAAGGTGTAGTCGAACGACTGGCCGACATAGTTGGCGGGATCGGCGTAGTCGACGGTCGTCCGCAGATCGGGCCCGCCCGCCAGGCCATGGCTGAAGTCGTAGGTCAGCGGCGCGAAGAAGGCCACGCGGGCCCGCACCGTGCCCCGGCCGTCCGGGTGATAGCTGCGGGCCCGCGAATAGCCCCAGTCGCCGTCCAGCGTCCACGCGCCCCTTGCCCAGCGGCCGTGGGCGCCCACGGCGACCAGGTCGTGGCGGTTCAGGCTGATCTCGTGCGAGGCCATCCAGCGGACGTTGTCGATGGTCCCGGCCTGGACGGTGTCGCCCTTCACCCCCTGCGTGCCCGCCACGAAGCGCGGGCTCGAGACCGACGGATCGTCCGGATAGATGTCCAGGCCGTACTCGTCGTAGTGGGCGTCCAGTCGGGTGGCCAGCAGGTCCAGATCCAGGCTCAGGCCGTCCGTCGGCCGCCACTGCAGGGTAAAGTCGCCGGACGCCATCCGGCGGTCCTCCAGCTCGACGGTCGGCCGCGTGCGGGTCGGGGTGTAGAGGCCCGGTCCCAGTACCGACGTGAAGCGGTCGAGGTTCCAGCCAGTCTGGTAGAGGCGGTCGTTGCGGATCCGCCGCCGCTCGACCACGCCGCCGGCCAGCACGCCCAGGCGACCGCTGGCGTCGACCCAGCTCCACACTCCGGAGACCGACGGATCGACTTGGCCGGCCCGCCCCTCGGAGGCGCGGACCGACATCACCGAGCGCCGGCCGCGATCCAGCGGCTTGAAGGTCCGCACGTCGATGTCGCCGCCCAGGGCGCCCTCGTCCATGTCGGCGGTCGTGGTCTTGACCACCTCGATCTGGTCGATGACGTCGGCGGGCAGCACCTCGAAGCGGAACTGCCGTCCCCGGAAGCCGCCATTCTCGACGAGGTCGTTCAGGGCGATCGGCCGGCCGTTCAGCAGCACGTTCTGGAACTGCGGCCCCAGCCCCCGGACGCTGACATAGAGGCCGACGCCGCGGTGGCGCTCCAGGCTGACGCCCGGCGCCAGCTGCAGGGCCTCGGCGGCGTTGAAGGCCGGCAGGCGGGCGATGTCCTCGGCGCTGACGGCGTCCAGACTGTAGGCGGCCGCGCGCTTCAGGGCCAGCGACCGGTCCAGGCTCTGCGCATAGGCGGCGTTGATGGTGACCGGTTCGACCAGGGCCGGCGCTTCCGGCGGATTGGCCGGCGAACTGGGCGGCGACGAGGCCGCGACCGACGTGGGCGCATCGGCCAGCAGCACGAAGACGCCGCGCTTGACCTCGCGCACCGACACGTGGGTCCCGGCCACCAGGGTCTCGATCGTCTGGCGCGGCGACAGCCCGCGCGGCGCGGCGCGGCCCGGAAGGCCCGCCAGGGTCGCGGTGTCGAACGCAACCACGACGTCGCGCTGGGCGGCGAAGGCCATGACGCTCTCGGCCAGGGTCGCCGGCGGCCGCTCGCCGGCCCGCGCCGTCGCGGGGACGGCGGCGAGCATCAGGACAAGCGCACGGATGAGGTCGGACGACGGCATGCTGGGACCCGCGCGCGACGCCCCGCGCGCCAGGTCCCACTAGCGTCCTAGCGTGACACTTCGGCGACGAACCCAGGGTCCGCCGCTCGTCCGAGGACGGAACGCCCGGTCCTCAGGCCTTCGGGCGGGTGAAGCGCTCCGGCGCCAGCGCCCGGCGGGTGAAGCGAGCCTCGCGCACCGCCCCCTTGAAGAAGTCGATCCTGTTCATCCGCGCGCCGATCGAGGCGCGGCCCGGCCCCTGTGGCGCATAGGCGATCTCGGCCTCGCCTTGCAGCTCGCCATTCACATACGAGCGATACGTCTTGCCGTCATAGCTCTGGGCGACGTGGAACCACTGGCCAATCGGAAAGCGCTTCTCGGGGAAGATCAGGGTGTGCTTGTAGCCGAGGCCGGTGACGAAGGCGTCCAGCCACCACTCGCCGCCCACGGTGCGGATCTCGAACAGGAAGCGCGTGGTCGAGGGCGGCGCCCCTTCCGGCGCCGTCTCTTGAAGGTGGAACCAGCGTTGGGCCTCGTTCCCGCCGTCCGGACGGAACACCGCCTCGAAGGTCCAGGTCTGGGCCCCGGCCAGCGGGTGCTGCTCGACGAACAGCACGTCCCGGACGCCGTCGAACTGGACGGCCTTGCCGCAAGGGCTGTCGATGATCTTCGGCGCGCCCTCGGCATGGGCCTCGACGCCGCCGATGCGGGTGAGGTTGTCGAAGGTCCAGACAGCCTGGTCGCGCACCTTCCGGGCGGCGCTTGCGGGGGCCGGGATCAGGCTGGCTAAGGGCAGGCTGGCGCCAGCGGCCAAGGCCTCGCGGCGACTCCACTTGAACGTCATATGATCCTCCCCGATCGCCTTTCCAGCCATTCCACTTTGTGGCATAGGCTTCCACATAATGACAATGACACCGGTTGCAGTGGCGTTGTGCGGAGGAAATCACCCATGTTTCGTGTCGTGTCCAACCACCGCACCGTGATCGCCCTGGTTCTCGCCGGCGCTGCCCTGGCGTCGGGCGCGAGCGTCTCGGCCGCTCCGCCTCGCGCGCCGAAGGCCGCCACGGCCAAGCAGGACGTCCTGCCCGCGCCCGACGCGGTCCTGGCCGTACTGAACCGCGCCAATTCCGCCCAGATCAAGGCCATGCGCGCCGAGCCGATCCCGGTCTCGACCGGCGGGGCCGTGCGCGAGATGTCGTCCAACTGGGTCTCGGCTGCGTACTATGTCGGCGCCGCCCGCCTGGCCCGCGTGACCAACGACAAGGAGACCCTGGTCTTTCTCAGCGAGGCGGCCGAGCACTTCAACTACGGCCTGCGCGGGTCGCGCTCGCCCAAGCTGATGCTGAACGCCGACGAATGGGCGATCGGCGACCTCTACGAAGAACTCTACGCCCGCCGCCGCCAGGAAGGCGTGATCATGCCGCTGCGCCAGCGGCTGGACTGGGGCCTGCCCCACCTGGCTCGCCAGCCGATCCCCGAGCACCTGGTCTGGTGGTGGAGCGACGCCCTATTCATGGCCCCGCCCGTCCTGGCGCGGATGAGCGCCCTGACCGGCGATCCGAAATATCTTGAGGCCATGGACAAGCAGTGGTGGCGCACCTTCGCCCGCCTCTACAGCCCGGACGACAGCCTCTATTTCCGCGACGAGCGCTTCGTCGAGCGCCGCGACGACCAGGGCCGCAAGCTGTTCTGGTCGCGCGGCAACGGCTGGGTGATGGGCGGCATGGCCCGCGTGCTGGAGGCGATGCCAGCCGACTACATCCAGCGCCCGCGCTACATCACGGTGTTCCAGGCCATGGCCAAGCGGGTCGCCGGCCTGCAGCGCCCCGATGGCCTGTGGGCGTCCAGCCTGATGCAGCCGGATCTGTTCCCGGAAGCCGAGACCTCGGGCTCGGCCTTCTTCGTCTACGCCCTGGCCTGGGGGATCAATCACGGCGTCCTTGACCGCGCGACCTACCAGCCGGTGGTCGTGAAGGGCTGGAAGGCGCTGGAGGCCCAGGTTCTCCCGAACGGCATGATCGGCGCGGTGCAGAAGACCGGCGACCAGCCGGTGCCGACCGCCGCCACCGACATCGGCCCCTACGGCACGGGCGCCTTCCTGCTGGCGGGGCTGGAGGTGATGGACCTGTCCAAGCCAACGACCGCCCTGCCCCTGGCCGAGCCGGCCCAGGACGCCGCCGACTTCATCGTCGCCACCACCCCGACCCCGGCCCTGCCGCGCACGGTGCGGGGGCCGGAGGAGGAAGCCCGCCACGCCACCGAGATGAAGGCCGTGGCCGCTCTCGCCTACGATCCGCTGATCGAGGGGCCGGGTCTGGCGCCGGCCCAGGTCCCGCCCGCCGCGCCGGGCCAGCCGACACCGCCGAAGATGATCTACCGCATGGCCCCGCCGCCCGCCGGCCAGGACCAGCCGCGCGCCACGGTCCGCTACGCGCCCGAGCGCTACGACGACATCCTGTGGGAGAACGACCGCACGGCCCACCGCATCTACGGTCCGGCCCTGGAACAGTTCGAGCCGCCCTCGACCTCGGGGATCGACGCCTGGGGCAAGAGCGTCCGCTACCCGTTCATGACCCGCCAGCTGCGCACCGGCGACCAGCACGCCTATCACGGCGAGGGCATCGACTATTACAACGTCAAGACCTTCCGCGGCGCGGGCGGGCTGGGCGTCTGGGACGGCGGCAAGCTGTGGGTGTCGCGCAACTGGAAGGACTACAGGATCCTGAAGGACGGCCCGGACGCGGCCGCGTTCAGGGTCAGCTACGCACCCTGGACGGTGGGTGAAAAGCGACAGGTCTGGGAAAGCCGGACCTTCACCCTGCCCATGGGCACCAACTTCACGCGCATGGTCTCGACCTTCGGCTCGAACGCCAAGGGGCCGATCACCGTGGCGCTGGGCATCACCAAGGCTCCCACCGCCAAGCAGGCTGGCGACCTGCGCGCCGACAAGGCCAACGGCGTGTTCTCGTTCTGGGATGTCACCGACCCCGACAAGGGCACGATGGGCGTCGCCCTGCTGGTCGACCCACGCCAGATCGTCGACGTGGTCGAGACCGACAGCGACTGGCTGGTGCTGGTCAAGGTCACGCCGGGCAAGCCGTTCGTCTACTACATGGGCGCGGCCTGGGACAAAGGCCTCGACTTCCATTCGCGCGCCGACTGGGAGACCTACGTCTTCGCCCAGAAGCCCGACTTCAACCCGGCGCGTTAGGTCATGGACCGCCGCCAGCTGCTGACCTTGGGCGGGGCCGGCGTCGGCCTGGCGGCCGGACCGGCGCGCGCCGCTGCGTCGGCGGCCCCGCGCCTCGCCACCCCGCGCGTCGACCAGATGGTTCAGCCGCTGGGCCTGGAGAACCGGACGCCGCGCTTCTCGTGGACACTGGAGGGCGGCGGCCCCGGCGCGGGGCAGAGCGCCTACCGCATCCGCGTGGCCGCCAGCCGCGAGGCCCTGACGGCGGGTGGTCCGCTGCTGTGGGACAGCGGCAAGGTCGCCTCGAACGCCACCTTCGACATCGCCTATGCCGGTGCGCCACTGGCCTCGCGCCAGCGCTGCTGGTGGCGGGTCGAGGCCTGGGACGGCGCCGGCAAGGCCATTCGCCCTTCCGCCCCCGCGTGGTGGGAGATGGGCCTGCTGGAGGCCGCCGACTGGAGCGCCGGCTGGCTGGAGGCCGAGACCGAGGACATGCGGGCCGAACGGCTGGAAGGCGTGTCCTGGGTCTGGGGCGACACCGACGACGCCGCGCCCCGCCGTTTCCGCTGGCGCTTCGAGCTGCCGGCGGGTCTGACGGCCGCCTCGGTGACCGTGTCGGCCAAGGACAATCTCGCGGGCCTGTGGCTGGATGGCGTCCCGCTGATCAAGCCGGGCGACCGCACCGCCTGGGGCCAGGGACCGAGCTTTGCTCTGACCGACATGACGCCCGGACCGCACGTCCTCTCCGTCAAGGTTGGCCTGCGCCTGGACGAGCCGCGCCCGGTGATCGGCGGCGCCCTGGCCGCGCGGCTGAACCTCACGCGGGGCGACGAAGCGATCCGCGTCCACGCCAAGGACGGCTGGCGCACCAGCCTGGACGCGCCCGAGGGCTGGCGCGCCCGCGACTTTGACGATGCGGCCTGGCCGCTGGCCGGTCCGGCGCGCGTCAAACTGGATTGCCATCCCTGGGTCACCGGCCCGGCCGTGCGCCTACGGCGCGGGTTCCGCCTGGAAAAGCCCGTCGCCAAGGCCCGGCTCTACGCCACCGCTCTGGGCGGCTACGAGGCGCGGCTGAACGGAGCCAAGGTCGGCGACGGAGTGCTGGCGCCGGAGTCGACCGACTTCCGCGGCCGGGCGCTCTATCGAACCTACGACGTCACGAGCCTGCTCAAGAGCGGCGACAACGTCCTGGCCGCCAGCGTCGCCGACGGCTGGTTCGGCAGCCCGTTCGGGTTCCTGGACCTGCGCTACGTGTTCGGGCCACCGCCGCGCCGGTTCTCGGCCCTGCTGGAGGTCACGCATCCCGACGGCTCGACCAGCCGCGTCGCCACCGACGGCGACGGCGACGGCTGGCGCCTGGCGCGAGCGCCGGAACTGAAGGCCGAGATCTATGACGGCGAGACCTTCGACGCCCGCCTCGACCAGGCCGGCTGGGACGCGCCGGGCTTCGACGACCACGCCTGGACGCCGGCCCGCCGGGGCGAGGCGCCGGCCTATCGCCCGACCGCCCATCCCGAACCGCCGATCCGCGCGATCCAGACGCTGAAGCCGGTCAAGGTGACCGAGCCCAAACCCGGCGTGCGCATCGTCGACTTCGGCCAGAACTTCTCCGGCTGGTGCCGGATCCATCCGAAGGGTCCGGCCGGGAGGACCCTGGTCCTGCGCCACGCCGAGGCGCTGCATCCGGACGGGACGCTGAACACCACCTCCAACCGTCGGGCCTTGCAGACCGACACCTATGTCCTGCGCGGCGATCCGGCCGGCGAGACCTGGGAACCGCGCTTCACCTTCCATGGCTTCCGCTATGTCGAGATCACCGGCTGGCCGGGCGCGCTAGAGATCGAGGGTGTCGTCCTGCACAGCGACGCGGCCCTGACCGGCGCGGCGCGGATCGACCATCCGCTGGTCCAGGCCATCGTCCGCAACACCCTGTGGAGCCAGCGCGGCAACTTCCTGGGCGTGCCGACCGACTGTCCGCAGCGCGACGAGCGGATGGGCTGGACCGGCGACGCCCAGATCTTCTGGGACGCGGCGGCCTTCAACATGGATGTCGACGCCTTCACCCGCCGGTTCATGGGTGACGTGCGGGCCGGCCAGGCGCCGACCGGCGAGATGCCCGACACCGCGCCGTTCTGGGCCCTGGGCCAGAACACCCCCGGCTGGGCCGACGCGGCGGTGATCCTGCCCTGGACCGTCTGGCGCCGCTATGGCGACACGGCGATCATCGACGAGAACTGGGACGCCATGGACCGCTGGAGCCGGCGGCTCCTGGCGCTCAACCCCGACCACGTCTGGCGCAACGCCCGGGGCATGGATTACGGCGACTGGCTGTCGGTGGACGCCAGGAGCCGCTCGGACGTCACCACGCCCAAGGAACTGGTCTCGACCGCCTACTGGGCCTGGTCGACGCAGTTGCTGGCGGAGATGGCCCAGGCCACCGGCCGCGCGGCCGACGCCGCCCGCCTGACCGCCCTGCGCGCCCGGATCGGCAAGGCCTTCGCCCGCGCGTTCGTCCGCCCCGACGGCGGGGTCGGCAACGACAGCCAGACCAGCCATATCCTGGCCCTGCGCTTCGGCCTCGTCCCGCCCGCGCTGCAAGCGGCCTCGGCCGAAAGGCTGGCGGCCGACATCCGCCGGCGCGGGACCAAGCTGTCGACCGGCTTCATCGGCACGCCCTACATCCTCGACGTGCTGGCCGACCACGGCCATGCGGATCTCGCCCATGGCCTCTTGCTGCAGACCGACCTGCCCTCGTGGGGCTACCAGGTCGGCCAGGGCGCGACGACGGTGTTCGAGCGCTGGGACGGGCTGAAGGACGGCGTCGTCACCGGCTCGCTGAACCACTACGCGTTCGGGGCGGTCTGCGGTTTCGTCTGGCGACGGATCATCGGCATCGACGCCCTGGAGCCCGGCTTCCGCCGCATCGCCATCCGCCCGCTCATCGATCCCCGCCTGCCCGGCGCACGCGGCGACTACGAGTCC
This sequence comes from Caulobacter segnis, assembly GCF_019931575.1. Classification (NCBI taxonomy): domain Bacteria; kingdom Pseudomonadati; phylum Pseudomonadota; class Alphaproteobacteria; order Caulobacterales; family Caulobacteraceae; genus Caulobacter; species Caulobacter segnis. Next base: position 4,429,807 of record NZ_CP082923.1, read on the forward strand.
GTGGTCGGTCGCATTTCCAGCGCCTGGAAGCGCACGTCCGGCGGCGTCCAGCTGGCCGTGACGATCCCTGCCAACACAACGGCTCGCGTCGAGCTGCCTTCTCCAGATGGAAAGGGCCGCGTCGTCGACGTCGGCGCCGGCTCGCACACCTTCACCTTCAGCGCCTGAGGCTTCCCATGCAGAGACGCGCCCTCCTCCAGCTCGGCCTCGTCGCCGCGACCACCCTTGGCGCGCCCACCCTGGCCCTGGCGGCCGGCAAGGCGATCCTGGCCAACGCCCACGGCGCGGTCGGCGACGGCAGGACGCTGAACACCAAGGCCATCCAGACGGCCATCGACGAGGCCGCCAAGACGGGCGCGACGGTCGCCTTCAAGCCCGGCGTCTATCGCACCGGCTCGATCTTCCTGAAGTCGGGCGTCACCCTGCGGCTGGACAAGGGCGTGACCCTGCTGGGCTCCCAGAACCTGGCGGACTATCCGGAGCTGCCGACCCGCGTGGCCGGCATCGAGCTGACCTGGCCGGCGGCCCTGGTCAATGTCTACCGGCAGAAGAACGTCCGCATCGTCGGTGACGGGACCATCGACGGCGACGGTAAGGTATTCTGGGACAGCTACTGGGCCCTGCGCCGCAAGTACGATCCCAAGGGCCTGCGCTGGGCCGCCGACTACGACTGCAAGCGCCCCCGGCTGATCCAGGTGTTCGACAGCGAGCAGGTCGAGCTGGCCGGCCCGCGTCTGCGTCGCGCGGGGTTCTGGACCGTGCATGTCTGCTACTCGCACGACGTCCACATCGCCGACCTGGAGATCCGCAACAACGAGGGCGGCCGTGGCCCCTCGACCGACGGCGTCGACATCGACTCCTCGCACGACGTGCTAGTCGAGCGGATCGACGTGGCCTGCAACGACGACGCCCTGTGCCTGAAGGCCGGCCGCGACGCCGACGGCCTGCGGGTGGCGCGACCGACCTACAATGTCGTCATCCGCGACTGCGTGATCCGTGACGCCTCGGCCGGGATCACCTTCGGCAGCGAGACCTCGGGCGGCTTCCACGACATCAAGGTCTCGGGCCTGAAGGTCCACCATCCCACCCCGGTCGGCATCCTGTTCAAGTCGGCCCACACGCGTGGCGGCGCGGTCAGGGACATCGATATCGCCGGCATGGAACTGCAGGACGTCTTCACCGTCTTCCGCGTGAACCTGAACTGGAACCCGACCTACAGCTACGCCGAGATCCCGGCGGGGATGACCGACGTGCCGCCCTACTGGAAGGTGATGACCCAGCACGTGCCGCCCGAGCAGGGCCGCTGCCGGCTCAGCGACGTGCGGGTCAAGGACATCAAGGCCATCGGCGCCAAGACCGCCTTCGAGGTCGCCGCCTTTTCCGACCTGCCGCTTGAGCGCTTCGCGTTCACGGACCTGGACCTCGACGTCCAGGCCGGCGGCCGCATCGCCAACGCCAGGGACTGGACCTTCACCCGCAGCCGCATCGACACCCTGGACGGCAAGCCGCCGGAGGTCGTGGAGTCCTCGGGCGTCACCGGCCTCTGAGGCCCATAAGAAAGACCCCGGCGCTTTCGCGCCGGGGTCCGAAGTGGGATCTCAACAAGGGGATTGTGTCGATAACGCCGATACTGGCGAATGGTTCAGCTAGGCTTGGCCATTTCAGCGCTTGGCCACCTCGACCGCGTAGACGTGGTTGGCCCCGTGCATGTTCGAGGTGAACACGATCCACTTCTGGTCCGGGGTGAAGGTCAGGTTCGGCTCCAGGCGGTAGTCGTGAGCCGACATGTCGACCAGCCGTTCGCTGGCCATCTTGTCCACGGTGATCAGGTCGTCGGTGTAGTACGGCAGGGCCGCGTCGCGGATCGTCTCGGGACGGAAGGCGTAGAGCCATTTGCCGTCCGGCGCGTGGGCGACCATGTCGGCGTCGCCGCCGTCGCCGGCGAACAGCACCCCGTCGGCGGCGACGTTGTAGTGCACCGACCACTCGTTCTGCTCGACGCGGCGATAGAGCTTCCTGCCCGTCGCCAGCTCGTGGCCGGCGATCCAGAACACCTGGCCGCGCGGGGTCTGCAGGTCGTACCAGATCCACTTGCCGTCGGCCGAGAAGAACTCGTGGCCGGCGATCTCGAAGTTCATGGTGCGGGTGTGGATCTTGGTCAGGGCCGAGCCGTCGGTGCGGACCGTCCAGATGCGGTCCACGCGATGCCAGGGCCCCTCGTGGCAGAACATCACCAGGGTCGGATCCGTCGGCGAGAACTGAGCGTGGCCCAGCCACTTGTCGGAAGCGTGGACCACCTTGCGCTCACCGGTCTTGAGGTCGAGCGTGAAGATCTCCATCGGGGTCGGCGTCTCGAACCGCTCGGTCATCCGCACGCCCTTGGCCTTGGCGAAGGACAGCGGCTTGCCGTCCGGGCCGTTGGCCGCGTACTCGGCCTGGCCGAAGCGCTTGCGGTCGTCGACGGTGTTGGGCTGCAGCGGCTTGCCGCCGTAGGTCACGATCCCCAGCAGCAGGGTCTCGTCGGCGTTGACCGAGGCGATCTGGCCCTGGGCCAGCTTGCCGACAACCTTGGCTTTGCCGCTGTCTATGTCGAGCGCGTAGAGGGTCTTGGGCCGGTCGACCGGCTGGCCCTCGCCGGGCGCGGTGACCGAGTAGTAGAGCCGCCGCGAGCCGCGCGGAAAGAACAGCAGGTCGGCGTCCTTGGTCTTGGGGATCGGGGTCAGCTTGAAGGTCTTCAGGTCCACCAGGGCGATGCCCGACGGCGTGGTGATGGCCAGCCGGTCGCCCTGAGGCGTGTAGCCGTGCTGGTGGAAATAGAGGTTCTTGCTGCCGCCCTCCTCCGACAGGCGCACGATGCGGTGGCCGGTCTTGGGATCGATCCAGTCCTTGGGCGCGGAGACGGGAGCGGGCGGCGTCGCCTGCCGGGCCAGGGCCGGCGTCGCCAGGGCGGCGGCGGCGAGGCCGAGAACGGTTCTGCGAGCGATCACGTCTTTATTCTCCCGAGAAGGAATAGGCCAAAAAGAACGGGCCTGGCGCGGGGAGGACCGCGCCAGGCCCCAGGGGAGGAGCTCTTCGAAACGGTCAGTAGGTCCAGCGCACGCCCAGCAGGATCTCCCGGCCAGTGTGGCGGTAGTCGCTGATGCGGTCGGCGGTGTCGACATAGGCGTCGGTGAACTTGTCGCCCAGGTTGATGCCTTCCAGGGTGATCACGAGGTTCGGCCGCAGCTTATAGCTCGACGAGAAGTCGTAGTACGTGCTGCCGTGCGTGCCGTGCTCGCTGTTGCCGTTCGAGCCGGGGAACTGCGTCAGGAAGCCCGAGCGACGGGCCAGCGAGGTGCGGGCGCTGAACTTGCCGCGCTCGAAATAGAGCGTGGCGTTGGCCGTGGTCTTCGACTGGCCGGTCAGCTTGTTCTTCTTCGGCGCGGCCTTGGTGCCGTAGTTCACCTCGGAGTCGACATAGGTGAAGTTGCCGATGAAACCGAAGCCACGCAGGTAGTCGGGCAGGAAGTTGAACGGCTGCTGGTACTGGAACTCGACGCCCTTCAGCCAGCCGCCTTCGCCATTGTAGGGGTTGGTCACGTCGAAGAGGTCGTTGACCGACACGCCGGCGCTGGTGCTGAGCAGGCTGGCCGGCAGGCCCAGCGAGCTGTAGACGGCGCGCGTGGTCTGGCTGGCGATGAAGCTGTCGATCTTCTTGTAGAAGACCGCCACGCCGATCAGCGACTCCTTGGCGAAATACCATTCGGCCGCCAGGTCGAAGTTGGTGGCGCGGAACGGCTCCAGCTCCGGATTGCCGAAGTTGACCGTCCGGGTCGTGGCGCCCACCGAGCCGCCGGGGGTCAGGCTGCCCAGGGTCGGACGGGCCATGACCTTGGCGACGCCGCCGCGCAGGATGAAGTTGTCGCGCGGCTCCAGCGTGATGTTCATCGACGGCAGGACGTCGGTGTAGTCGTTCTTGGCCGTCAGATAGACGCCGCTGCCGATGAAACCCTGCGAGGTGACCTTGGTGTGGGCCACGCGGAAGCCGAAGTCGGAGCGCAGCGGCATGCCGCCGAAGATGGTGGCGTCCACGACCGCCTGGCCGAAGCCCGACAGGTCCTCTTCCTCGACGTCGCGCGTGTCGCCCTGCTGCACGATCAGCGGGAAGTTCAGCAGCTTGGTGTAGGCCAGGGCCTTGTCGATGTCGGCCACCACGTACTTGCGGTCGCCGCCCGGGAACGGGAAGTCGCGGCCGAACGAGACGACCTTCGAGAAGGCGCCGACGCCGACGATCTGGTTCGACCCCGTCAGGACCTGGTTGCGGCTGGCGCCCCGGTACTTGACCACGTACTGCTGGGCGTCGAGGCCGCCGCGCAGCTTCAGGTGCTCGTCGACATCGAACTCCAGATTGCCGCTGGCGGTGCGGGTGATGTTCAGCGAGGTCTGCACCGCCGAGCGCATCTCGGTCAGGGTGTAGAGGGCCGGATTGGCGACGTCGAAGCCGTAGTTGATAATCGGCGTGCGGTCGTTAGCGCGGGCGTCGTAGGTGTAGCCGTTGACGTCATTGCGATCGAGCTGGAACGAGATCTGCTCGGGCATGCGGTAGTCCGAGTTGGCCACGCCGATGCGGACCTGGCCGCGCAGGCGGTCGGTGAACTCGTACTTCCCGGCCAGGGTCACCTGGGTGAAGGTCGTGTGGTCGCGCTGGGTGCCGTTCTCCGAGCGCACGTCGACCTTGTCGAACACGCCGTAGGTGAAGGTGTTGCGGTCGTTGATCGCGTAGTCGCGGACGATCGTCGAGCCGACGCCGGCCGCGTTGGAGCGGCTGAACGAGATGGCCTCGAGGTTAGGGCTCTCGGTGAACTGGTTCAGGTCCGAATAGAGGACGTCCAGCGACAGCTCAGACTTCGAATTCGGCCGCCATTGGGTCGAGAAGGTGATGCCCAGGCGCTCGGAATCGATCTTCGAGGCGGTGTAGCGCGGGATGCGCGGATAGAAGGCGTTCTGGACCTTGGCCAGCTCTTCCGGCGTCGCGCACTTGGAGCAGCTGGCGAAGTTGTCGCTGGCGTCGCCGCCCTGCCAGCGGGTGGTGTTGAAGCCCTCGGCCACCGGCTGGCGCTTCGAATAGGCCACCGAGGCCAGGACGCCGAAGGTCTGGTCGGGGTTCGACCAGCTCAAGAGGCCCGCGGCGCGCGGCAGGATGCGGTCGGTGATGCTGTTGAGGCTGCCCTCGGCCGAGGCGGCGGCCTTGAAGCCCTTGTAGTCGAACGGACGGCCGCTCTGCAGGTCGACCGTGGCGCCCAGCGAGCCCTCGGCCACGTCGGCCGACTGGGTCTTGCGGACGGTGATGCTGTTGAAGAGTTCCGAGGCGAAGACGTTGAAGTCGAAGCCGCGGCTGCGGTTGCCGCCGCCCGTGGCGATGGCTTCCACGCCGTTGATGCGCACGCGGGTGAAGTCGGCGTTCAGGCCGCGCACCGAGATCTGGCGACCCTCGCCGCCGACGCGGTCGATGGTCACGCCCGGCAGGCGCTGGATGGCCTCGGCCAGGTTCTGGTCGGGGAAGGCGGCGATGTCCTCGGCCAGGATGGCGTCGATGGCGCCGATGCTGGTGCGCTTGGCGCCCAGGGCCTTGCTGAGGCTGGAGCGATAGCCGCTGACCACGACCTCCTCGACCTGGGTCTGGGCGTCGTCCTGCGCGGGGGCGGTCTGGGCCATGGCGCCAGCGCTGGCAGTTGCGGCCAAGGCCGCGCCGAACGCGCAAGAGACGAGCAGACGCGCTTTGAATGTGGTCAGGATCATCCTGTGTTTCTCCCCTGCCGGCTTGTGACACCGGTATCTTCACTGATCCCACGTTTCTCAAAATGTGGGATATATATCCACATCTTGTAACATTGCGCGAAAACCTGCAACTCTGGTCTTACCAATTCGACGTATTTTCGCCGCAGGCGGCTAACTAGGTAAAACGAGGAAACGACCATGAACTGGCAAAAGGCGTTTGTTTTTGCTGGGCTAATCGCTGGATTTACCAGTTCAGCTTACGCCGAAACCGCCAAGCCGCTGGCGTTCCCGGGCGCGGAGGGTTTCGGCCGCTTCGCCCAGGGCGGACGCGGCGGCAAGGTCATCAAGGTGACCAATCTGAACGACTCGGGTCCGGGCTCGCTGCGCGCGGCGGTCGAGGCGGAGGGTCCGCGCATCGTGGTCTTCGACGTCGGCGGCGTGATCCGCCTGAAGAGCGACCTGAAGATCGCCAACGACTACATCACCATCGCCGGCCAGACCGCGCCGGGCTACGGCGTCACCCTGCGCGACGGCCAGTTCCTGATCCACGCCAACCACGTGATCGTCCGCTACCTGCGCTCGCGCGTCGGCGACGAAGCCGGCAAGGAGTACGACTCGATCTCGATCGGCGGCGGCTCGGACATCATCCTCGACCACATCTCGTCGGGCTGGTCGATCGACGAGAGCCTGTCGGTGACCCAGAAGGTGAGCCCCGAGGTCAAGCACCTGACCAATGTCACGGTGCAGTGGTCGCTGATCGCCGAGAGCCTGAACCACTCGATCCACGAGAAGGGTGAGCACGGCTATGGCAGCCTGCTGCAGGGCTCGTACGGGGCCCGCTACAGCTTCCATCACAATCTGTGGGCCCACCACGAGGCGCGGATGCCGCGCATCGGCAACTACGCCAAGGCGACCGACGATCCCGAGGGCATCACCTTGGATTTCCGCAACAACGTCTTCTACAACTGGGGTCCCGGGGCCACGACGGACTTCTACAACTGGGAGCCGGGCGTCAGCCGCGGCTACGCCATGGACCCGTTCTACGGTCGCCCCGACAACGCCTCGCGCTTCGCCGCCGGCGAGGACCTGAACACCAACTCGACCACCCACTCCAACTTCGTGGGCAACTACTACATCCAGGGCGCCAACACCGGCGGGCCGCTGGCGCTCTACATCCGCAACAAGAGCGGCCTCACCTATTTCGACGGCAACTTCATGGACGGCCAGTTGGTCGCCGACCAGAAGAGCCTCGTTTTGGCCTCGACCGCCGCGCCGGGCGAGCACGTGGTCGACAAGCCCTTCCCGTTCGGCGAGGTCGCCACCCAGGGCGCGCCGGACGCCTACAAGGCGGTGCTGGCGAAATCCGGCGCCTCGAAGGCCCGCGACCCGATCGACGCCCGCGTCGTCCAGAGCGTGATCGACCGCAAGGGCAGGATCATCAACAGCCAGAAGGAAGTCGGAGGCTGGTTCACCGCGTCGTCGACCGCCGCGCCCAAGGACACCGACGGCGACGGCATGCCCGACGCCTGGGAAAAGGCCCACGGCCTGAATCCCAAGGATCCCTCGGACGCCGCCAAGGACCGTGACGGCGACGGCTACACGAACATCGAGGACTATGTGAACGGGCTGGTGAAATAGACCTTCAAGGACGAGCCCCGGAGCAGCGCAGCTCCGGGGCTTTTGCTTTTAAGGCAACGGCTTGAAGCCCTCGGCGCGGACCACCCACTGGCCGTCCTTCGGGAAGCCCGGCGCCGGGCCCTTCGAACCGTCCCAGCCGCCGGCCATCATCGCCACGGCCGCCAGCAGCGAGCCGTTCGACGGGAAGTAGGTCTCGGCCGCGCGGGTATAGCCGGGGCCGTCGGGACCGGCCGGCTCGCCCTCCCCGGCCTTGGGCACGAAGGCTTGAGCGTGCTCATCCAGGTGCACGCGCGGGGTCATGCCCGAAACGCCGAACTTGTTGTTCTTGGCCTCGAAGAACAGCCAGTCGACGGCCTTGTCCGGCTCGCCCAGCCGCGCGGCGGTCATGGCGACCATCGGATAGTCCCAGCCCCAGGTCTGGCGCAGGTCCCAATCGCTCTCGACGGCCCGCAGGGTGCGCCGCATGGTCTCGGGATCGACGCCCTTGCCCGGGATCAGGCCGTAGGCCATCAGGAACGAGGGGTGGTCGCGGTTCATGCACTTCGGGTCGACCGCATGCTTCGAGCAGGCGGCGCTCCTGGCCACGTCCCAGAAGTCGGGCGTCGACTCGGTGGGCAGGTAGAGTCCGTCCTTGGTCGCCAGCGGGGCCAGGCCCTTGATCACCGCGTCCCACTCGGCCTTGCGCGCCAGCCCCTGGCGGGTCCGCCACGCTTGAGCGGTCTCCAGGCCCCAGCGGTAGTATTCCAGCTCGAAGGCGGGGTTGAAGGTGGTCAGGGGGTCGTAGTTCTCCTGCACCGGGATGATCGGCGGCCCCAGCACGAAGCGGCCTTTCTCGTCCTTGTGCGGGAAGCTGGCCAGGAGGTCGGCGGTCTCGGAGACCAGCGCGCCGTACCTGGCCAGGGTCGCCTTGGTCGGCTTGTCGCGCCAGACCAGCTCGGACATCCAGATCGGATGCGGCTGCTGCCACATGATGAAGGGCGAGACCTTCGAGGGACTGTCGACGCCGTCGGGGCCGACCATCTTGGGCCACCAGGCGCCCTTCAGGCCATGGCTGGCGGCGCGGGCCTTGGCGTCCTTCAGGTGGCCCAGGTACCAGGGCAGGCTGCGCTCCAGGTATTCCGGCTGGTTCCAGAGCGCGAAGTGGCCGGCGTGCCAGGCGTGCATCTCGAGGTGGAACTTGCCGTTCCAGCTGTTGGAGAACAGGCCCTCCTCCTGTGGCGGGACCTCGCCGGCGCCGTTCAGGGCCATCAGGTACCGCGACAGCACCACCCGGCGCTCCAGCTCGACCGCGCGCGGATCGACGCTGCCCGAGAAGTCGACGGCCGCGCCCTGCGTCCAATAGGCTTTCCAGTGCGCCCGCGTCGCCTGGTCGGCGAGCGTCACGCCGGGCAGCGACTTGGGCAGGGCGCCGCGCGAGAAGGCGACCTCCAGCCCCAGGGTCCGCCCCTTGGCCTTGGGCGCGACGACATAGGCGTGCGGCCCGGCGGCGGTGAAGTTGACCGCGCGGTCGGCCTGCAGGGCGACGACATAGCGGGTGGCGTCGATCTGGCGCGCGACGTCGAGGCGGCGGGCGCCCTCCCCCGTCACTTTGGTTGTGTGCAGCTCGGGATGGGCCCAGTCGGACGGGTCCGGATTCAGGTTCTTCGAGACGCCCGGAAACTTCACCGACAGCTTCAGTCGGCCCTGCTCGACCAGGGCCGAGTCGACGTCGACCACGATCATGTCCAGGGTCGGGTGGACGCGCGTGCGGACGGTCACGGCCTGGCCGTCATAGGTGAAGCGGCTGGTCAGGACGCCGCTCCACAGGTCCAGGGTCTGCTCGGTTCCCGTCAGATCCTCGAACTTGGCCGGCTTGCCGGCCTTGTCGCGCAGGTCCAGGGCCACGCGCCCCAGCGAGAAGCGGTGCGGGTTCTCGCGCAGATAGGCCAGGGCCGGACGGGTCTGGGCGTCGCTCCAGTCCTTCATGTAGGCGTACGGCTGCGGGGTCCCGCGCACGTCGATCGGCACGGTCCCGTCGGCATAGGTGTAGTTGTTCGGATTGGGGAAGGCGTGCCAGGCCCACTGGGCCTCGGTCAGCAGCGGCGCGATCTTGGAGTAGGCCTCGGGGAAGGTCTGCAGGCCGGTGATGTCGGCGGTGAAGCCGATCTGGCCGTTGCCGACCATCAGGGGCGCGGACGGGTCGACCTTGGTCAGGGTGACGTCGTGGCGGCTGATAAGGGCGTGGCGGTCAATGGGCTGGGCCAGGGCCGGCGCGGCTAGAACACAGAGGGCCAGGCCGGCCAGAAGCGCGCGTCGCATCGTCTACTCCCTAACTGTCGCTCCGACCGCCGCCGGACCATTCATTCCATTCTATAGGAAACAATCTCATATTGTGAAAGGCCATTGCGAGGTTGAGCACGGCGGGTTCGCTCCGACGATCGTCGCAAAGCTGTGATCCAACGGCGATAAGCGGGCAGCTTCCCTTCGCCGCCGTCCGTGTCCCGATGAAAACGCGCGCCCTCTTCCTGCTGGCCTCTCTGCTGCTCACGACAGCCCCGCCCGCCCTCGCCGCGCCGCCCGCACGCCCGCCGCTGACCCAGAACGGCGGAAGCTGGGTGTCGGGTCACGTGCAGGGGATCGCCGTCGATGTGAAGGGTGGCTACGTCTATTACTCGTTCACCAACCTGCTGGCGAAATACGACTTCGACGGCAAGCTGATCGGCACGCTGGTCGGCTGGACCGGACACCTGGGCGACCTCGATTTCAACCCGGCCGACGGCAAGGTCTACGGCTCGCTGGAGTACAAGAAGGACCAGGCCTTCTACATCGCCGTGATCGACGTCTCGCGCCTGGACCGGATCGGCGTCGAGGCCGGCGCGAGCCAGCTCTTCCGCACCGTCTACCTGCCCGAGGTCGCCAAGGACTACGCGGCCGACCTGAACGTCGACGGCAGGTTCGACGGCGACGTCGGCGCCACGCCCGACCATCGCTATGGCTGCTCGGGGATCGACGGCGTCGCGTTCGGCCCGGCGTTCGGCCAGACGGACGGCAAGCGCTACCTGACCGTCGCCTACGGGATCTACGGGAACGTCGAGCGGACCGACAACGACCACCAGGTGCTGCTGCAGTACGACGTCGCCGACTGGGCCCGCTACGCCAGCCCGCTGACCGAGGCCGCGCCGCACCACAACGGCCCCGCCGCGCCGGCCGCCAAGGTCTTCGTCCGCACCGGCAACACCAGCTACGGCGTGCAGAACCTGGCCTATGACGACAGCCTCCAGCGCTGGTTCATGGGCGTCTATCTAGGCAAGAAGACCAGCTTCCCGAACTATGGCCTGTTCGCCGTCGAGGCGCGGGCGAGGCCCGTCACGGCCGACCTGGTCGGCGTGCCTGGTCCCGGCGGCCAGGGCTGGGAACGGGGCCCGGTGCTGCCCCTCGCCGACGACGGCCTGAAGGACCCGGCCACCGGGATCCGCGGCTGGAACCAGAAGGCCGATGTCGGGTTGCAGCCGATCGGCCATGGCCTCGCCTACCTGGCGGTCAATTCCAAGGCGGATGGCAAGCAGACCGCCGACCTGACCCTGTCGCGCTGGACCGGCGACGCGGACAGGCCGTTCGTCCCAGCGACTGCGGAAGACCTCGCCAGGGTTGCGCGCTAGCGCCGCCCGATCCTCCGCGTGCGCCCTAATCCACTGTCACAATTGACCGCTAGGCAGGCCGCCGAACGGGGTGTCCAGCCAGCGAGTCGGGGATGAGCGGCGAAGACCGGGAAAGAACACGGTGGTTCCTGCGGCACATCCTGCCGCACGAGCCCGCCTTGAAGGGGTGGCTGTCGCGCGGCGCGCCGACGGGCGTCGATCCCGACGACATCATCCAGGAGGCCTATACGATCCTGGCCGAACTGGAGAGCGTCGAGGACATCCGCCATCCCAGAGCCTACCTGTTCCAGGTGGCCCGTTCGGTGATCACCCGCCACGTCCGCCGGGCGCGGATCGTGGCCATCCACGCCGTCGACGATCTGGAGCGGCTGGAGCATCCCGACGACGCCGCCTCGCCCGAGCGATGGACCATCGACCGGGACGAGCTGCGGCAGCTGGCCAAGGCGATCGCGGCCATGCCGCTTAAGACCCGCGAGGCCTTCGTGCTCAGGCGGGTCAGGGGCCTTCCCCAGCGCGAGATCGCCGCCAGGATGCGAATCTCAGAGAACACGGTCGAGACGCACATCTCCCGAGGCATTCTCTTCCTGATTGATTGGTTCGGTCGTAGCGGAAACACCCCACCTCAAACCTCTAAGACCACGGAAGCAGAGATCGCCCCGATAAATGGCCGAACGAGACACCAGTCGCGACATTGACCAGGCGGCGTCCGAATGGGCGGCGCGGCTGGATCGTGGGCCGCTGTCTCCGGAGATGGAGGCCGCGCACCGGGCCTGGCTGGCCAGCGACCCCCGCGCCAAGGGCGCCATGCTGCGCGCCCGCGCCCTGTCGATGATGAGCGAGTCGGCGCGAGCCCTAGGCTCCGACTTTGATCCCGAAACCTTCGCCCAGCCCCGCCGCCCGCGCCTGTCGCGCCGCCAGGCCCTGACCTGGACGGGCGGCGCCGCAGCCGCCGCCTCGCTGGCCGCCCTGGGCGTCACCACCGCCGCGGCCGGAACCGTGATCGGCACCGACCGTGGCGAGATCCGCATGGTTCCGCTGAAGGACGGTTCGACCGTGCTGCTGAATACGCAGAGCCGCATCCGCGTCCGCTACGACGACGGCCAGCGCCTGGTCACCCTGCTGAAGGGCGAGGCCTATTTCTCGGTGGCCCGCGACGAGCGGCGTCCGTTCGTGGTCGAGGTGAACGGCCGGCGGCTGCGCACGGCCCAGGCCGGCTTCCGCCTCCGCAAGCTGAACCAGGATCCGGTCGACCTGCTGGTCAACCAGGGTCGGGTCGAGGTCTCAGCCGCCCCCTTGATCGGCGCCGCCCGCATCGTGGCGGTGACGGCCAATACGCGTCTCGCGCTTTCAGACCCCGCCCATCTCTCGACCGAGCAGCCGCGTCCGGTCGCGCCCGAGACGGTCACCCGCGAGCTGGCCTGGCGCGAGGGCAAGCTGGCCTTCGAGGGCGAGACCCTGGGCCAGGCGGCGGCCGTCTTCGCCCGCTACAGCGACACCCGGATCCAGATCCGCGATCCCGACCTGGCGCGCGAGCCGGTCACCGGCCTCTTCGCCGCCAACGATCCGGCCGGCTTCAGCCGCGCCGTCGCCCGCGTCTTCGACGCCCGCCTACAGCAGGACGGCGACATGGTCGTACTGAGCCGCGCCGGCCCCGCCCAGGCGGCCGGGCAATAAGAAGTTTTTGCAACATATAGCGGAACGCCCCGCCCGACGGCTCTCAACCGGCAACGTCGCACAGCGCGATGCCTGGGGGCCCTAAAGCCAATGTATTCCCGTTATTCCCGCCTCGCCTGCGGAGCGTCCGTCGTCGCCATGGCGGTCGCCGCCCCGGCCTTCGCGCAGGAGCGCGTCTTCGACGTTCCGGCCCAGCCGGCCGTCCGCGCCATTCCGGAGCTGGCCCGCCAGGGCCAGGTGCAGATCGTGGCCCCCGCCCGCCAGTTGGACGGCATCCAGACCCCGGCGGTGAAGGGCGTGATGGACGTGCGCACGGCCCTTGGCCGCCTGATCGCCGGCACGCCGCTGCGGATCGACAGCGACGACGGCCAGGTCATCACCCTGCGCTCGACCGCCGGCGCCCCGCGCCCCCAGGCCGGAGTCGGTAGCGGTGTCGTTCGAGGCCGCGTCCTCAACACCGCCACCGGCGAATATGTCCGCAACGCCGAGATCCGCGTCGAGGGCGCGCCGATCGTCGCCTATTCCGAGGACGACGGCGAGTTTCGCCTGACCGGCGTCCCGGCCGGCGAGGTCAGCGTCCTGGTGAAGTACACGGGCCTGCAGGAGTCGCGCACGGTCCTGACCGTAACCCCCGGCCAGGTCGCCACGATCGACGTCTCGCTGAACCCCGGCGCCCACACCGCGGCGGCCGGCGAGGTCGAGGCCGTGACCATCACCGCCAAGCGCGAGGGCCAGGCCGCCGCCATCATGGAGCGCCGCGCCTCGACCAACGCCAAGACCGTCGTCGCCGCCGACAACTTCGGCGCCCTGACCATGGGCGACGTCGGCGAGTTCATGAAGAACATGCCCGGCATCTCGCTGGACTACACCGAGGTCGACGCCACGGCTGTCCGCATCGGCGGCCTGGATCCCAAGTACTCCACCTTCACCACCGACGGCGCGCGGATGGCCACGGCCACCTCGAACAACAACGCCGGCCGCCAGAACTCCTTCGAGCAAATGTCGATCACTGGCATCGACTCGATCGAGCTGAACAACACCCTGCAGGCCAACATGGACGCCGACAGCCCCGGCGGCGCCATCAACCTGCGCAGCAAGTACGCCTTCCAGCGCACCAGCCGCCTGCTGCGCTTCCAGGTCGGCGGCGTCGCCACCTCGGACTCGACGCTGGCCCGCCAGTACCTGCCCGACGACAAGAAGCACGCGACGATCTTCCCCTCGGCCCAGGTCGGCTATGCTGACGTGTTCCTGGACGGTCGTCTCGGGATCGCCTTCAACGCCAGCTACAACGCCAACTTCGTCCAGCAAGACCGCGTCCAGACCGACTGGTCCTACCTCGCCAACGGCCGGGTCATTCCCTACCAGGTGATGTGGCGCCCGGGCCCGAAGCTGACCCACCGCAAGGCCGCCAATCTCAGCCTCGACTACAAGCTGACCGACAAGCTGGCCCTGTCCCTGCGCTCGACCTACTCGTTCTACGACGTCGAGTACTTCAACCAGTACACCTACCTGATCTTCGGCACGACGACGGCGACCCAGGCGAGCGCGGACTCGACCGGCACGCACATCGTCGTCAATCCGAACACGACCAACACCCGCCTGCACACCCAGTACTCGCACCGCTACGCCGGCACCCCGGCCTGGGTGTTCGCGCCCAAGCTGGAATATCGCGGCGACACGTTCGAGGCCCTGCTGCGGACCAGCTATTCCAGCTCGGAATTCAATTTCGAGGACAATGACCGGGGCTTCTTCGTCCGCACGGACAGCTACCTGACCCGCATCGGCTTCACCCTGGACCGCGCGTCGGAGGACTCCAACGCCTGGACCCTGAAGCAAACGGCCGGCCGGCCCTGGGGCGACCCGACCAGCTTCAACCGCGACGACGACATCGGCAACAACATCCGCACGTCGGAGTCGAACGCCAACAACCAGATGTACAGCGCCAATCTGGACCTGAAGAAGAAGCTGGCCTTCGGCAAGGTGCAGATGAAGGTCCTGGCCGGCGCGGGCTTCCGCACCAACGCCTGGAAGACCGTCGAGGGCTCGTACAGGCAATTCCAGTATGTCGGCCCGACGAACGACCTGACCCAGAAGGCGCCCGAAGCGGTGATCCCCTGGACCCAGAACTACCAGTTCAAGATCCACGGCTTCGATGCCGGCAACCTGAACGACCAGAACTGGCGCGCCGACAGCAACTACGCCGTCTACGACCTCTATGCGGCCCATCCCGAATACTTCGTGGCCGACACGGTCGGGAACCTGAAGCGCCAGCTGGATAACAACAAGAAGATCGGCGAGGAGGTCAGCGCCGCCTATGTCGAGGCCCAACCACGCATCGGCAAGGCCCAGTTCGACCTGGGCCTGCGCTACGAGAAGACCAAGACGCAGGCCCGTGTCGCCGACATCCGTCCGGCCAAGGAAGTCACCGCCGCCGGCCTCTCGACCAGCACCGTCGCCGGCCTGCTCTACCAGTACCGCAACGGGACATACACGACCCGCGAGGGCGAGTACGACGACTGGTTCCTGAGCGGCGGCGTCAAGTACGACTTCACCAAAAAGCTGGTCGGCCAACTGGCCTTCAGCCAATCGATCCTGCGCCCCGACTACGGCAACCTGGGCGGCGTCGTGGCGGTGGACGACACCAACCTGATCGTCACCGTGCCCAACCCGCTGCTCAAGCCCGAGCACTCGACCAAGTACTACGCCAGCCTGCTGTACTACCTGGAACCGTCGGGCGTGATCGGCCTCTCGGCCTATCAGCTGGACGTGCAGGACATGCAGGTGACCGGTCTGACGGTGAACCCCGAGGACGTCGGCTACAACCCGGCCGACTACGCCGGCTACACCTTCCGCAGCGCCCAGAACCTGCCGGGCACCAGCCGCAACAAGGGCGTCACGCTGGAGTACGACCAGCAGCTGACCTTCCTGCCGGGCGCGCTGCGGGGCCTGGGCCTGCGGGCCTCGGTCACCAAGGTCGATCCCGACGGCGAGCGCGTGAACCTGCCCAAGACCTCGGCCAACTGGGGCCTGCGCTACAGCTACGGCAAGTTCGATGTCCAGCTGACCGGCAACTACCAGTCCTCGGCCCGCACCAGCGCGCTCGGCAACACCCCGACCACCGCCAACAACGGCGTCCTGTACCGCGCCTCGCGCGAGCTCTGGAACGTCAGCGCCAGCTACAAGATCAACCGCCAGTTCGAAGTCATGCTGGCCGGCCGCAACATCTTCAACGCGCCGGACATCGTCTATTCGAACGTCCGCAGCCGGGTGCAGCAGTACAGCATCTACGGCTCGATGTGGAACGTCGGGATCAAGGGCTCCTTCTAGCTTCCCCTGAGTGACTTCACCTCCCGCGGCCTCCCGGTCGCGGGAGTTTTTCTTTGTCTTTTCGGAGGACCTGACGTGGTTCTGAACATCGATCGACGCGGCCTCGTCCTGGGCGGCCTGGGTCTTGGCGCCGTGATGCTGCCCGCCGGCCAAGCGGCGGCCCGGCAGCTGCTGGGCGCCAGCGGCTTCACCCACGGCGTGGCCAGCGGCGAGCCCGGCCCCGACTCCATGCTGCTGTGGACGCGCTATATCCCCGCGACCGGCGACGGCGTGACCCGGCTGGACGTCGAGGTCGCCCTGGATCCTGACTTCGCGAAGGTCGTCTCCGGCGGCGTCGCGCGCACCGGGGCCTATCGCGACTGGACCGCCAAGATCACCGTCGACGGCCTGAAGCCCGGGACCGTCCATTGGTACCGCTT
Source organism: Caulobacter segnis (assembly GCF_019931575.1). Taxonomy (NCBI): domain Bacteria; kingdom Pseudomonadati; phylum Pseudomonadota; class Alphaproteobacteria; order Caulobacterales; family Caulobacteraceae; genus Caulobacter; species Caulobacter segnis. Next base: position 4,446,260 of record NZ_CP082923.1, read on the forward strand.
CGTCGCCCCGGACGGGACGAAGTCGCCGGTCGGCCGCACCAAGACCCTTCCGGAGGGCAAGGTCGACCGCTTCGGCCTGGCCGTGTTCTCGTGCTCGAACCTGCCCCAGGGCCTGTTCAACGCCTACGCCCACGCAGCGGCGCGCCAGGACCTGGATCTCTGGCTGCACACCGGCGACTACATCTACGAATACGGCGTCGGCTCCACCCGCGAGACCGACTGGGCGCCGGGCCGCAAGGAGCAGCTGCTGCCGGTCACCGAGATCCTGGCCATCGCCGACTACCGCCTGCGCTACGCCAGCTATCGCGCCGATCCCGATCTGCAGCGCCTGCACCAGATGGCCCCGATGGTGGCCCTGTGGGACGACCACGAGTCGGCCAACGACAGCTGGGAGGGCGGCGCCCAGAACCACCAGCCGGACAAGGAAGGCGACTGGAACATCCGCCGCGCCGCCGCCATGCAGGTCTATCGCGAGTGGATGCCGGTCTCGGACGAGCCATGGAAGGCCTATCCGATCGGGACCCTGGCCACCCTCTATCGCACCGAGTCGCGCCTTCTGGCCCGCACCCGCCCGGCCGACATCGGCGCGGCGTTCAAGGCCGCCGATCCCGACGCCGCGCTGAAGGCCTTCCGCGACGGGGCCTGGCGCGATCCCGCCGCGACCATGATGGGCTCGACCCAGGAGAGCTGGCTGGCGCACGCGATGAGGGCCAACCCCGGCTGGCAGCTGGTCGGCATGGGCACCATCCTTGGCCGCACCGTCATGCCCAAGGACGCCGTCGACTGGCTGAAGTCCGACGTCACCGAGAAGAAGGCCAACAGCTATCGCAACGACATCCGCGCGGCCGCGCAAGGGGTGCCGATGTGGATGGACCGCTGGGACGGCTATCCCGCCGCCCGCTCGCGCCTGCTGAAGTCGGCCCAGGCCGCCGACGCCGACCTCGTCATGCTGTCGGGCGACAGTCACAACGCCTGGGCCTACGGCTTGGTCGAGGAGGGCCGGCCCGCCGGCGTCGAGTTCGCCGGCCACAGCGTCACCTCGAACGGCATGGAAGGCGACATGGGCGCCGATCCGAAGGTCGTGGCGCGCGGCTTTATGGCCGCCAATCCCGAGCTGAAATGGGCGGACACCAGCCAGCGCGGCTACATGATGCTGGACATCACGCCCCAGCGCGTCAGCGGCGAGTGGCTGTTCCTGCAAACCGTCAAGGCCCGCACGACGGCCCTGGCCGGAACCCACCGGATGTCGGTCGAGCGCGGCCGGCGGGTGTTCGCCGGATAGGCGGGCGCCGGGTCAGGCGCGGGAGCCGCTCCGCGCCTGACCCTGTCGCGGCGCGCGCTCGGTGATGGCGCCGCGCAGGAACGCCGCGCCGTGATGCACATGAGCCTGCAAGGCGAATACGAGACCGACCTGACCGCCGACATCCGCGGCTACGCCCAAGCGGGCGTCAACTATCGCGGCGGCTCGTTCACCTCGTTCAACAACAAGAACACCTACAACACCAAGCTGCCGGCCTTCTACATGATCAGCGCCAAGCTGGGCGTGCGCAAGGACGCCTGGGACCTCAGCCTGTTCGGCGACAACCTGACCAACAAGGCCGCCTATCTGGGCGTGGTCGAGTCCCTGGACGGCATCCGGGTCTTCTCGCCCCGTCCGCGCACGGTCGGCGTGCGGATCAGCAGCACGTTCTAACCCCCTCGCCAGCCCGCGAGGCCTCAGCTCCGGACCGCGAGGTCCGGAGCCTTCTTTTATGCGCCGTCCAGCGCCGATCGCAGTCGATGGCGGGTCGCGCCGTATAAACTGGACATTGAGAAGACTTCGACGAATCCTCAGCGGCAGTATAATTTCCTTATGCTTGTCGAATGTCGCTCTTGAGCGCTGCCTCCCTTTCGAAACCTCTTCGAAAGGAAGCTACTCCATGTCCGTCCGTCGCCTTATTGCTTCCGCTCTCGCCCTGGGCCTGCTGGCGGCGGCCGCGCCGAACGCCGCCCTCGCCCAGCAGGCCCCGGCCGTCAGCGCCGCCTCGCTGCAGCAGCAGCAGATCGCCGCCGCCGCCCAGGGCGCGGCCAGCCAGCCCGGCTTCGCCCGGTTGACCCGCGCCCAGAAGCTGGCCGCCATCCAGGCGGCCGTGGCGGCCGCCCTGGCCCGGAGCGGTGCCGCCCCCGAGCAGATCGCCGCCGCGCTGATCCAGGCCGTGGCCTCGAACATCATCAGCGCCGGGGTGGCGATCTCGATCGCCTCGGCCGTCGCGCCCGACCTGGCCCAGCAGGTGGCGACCGCGCCCGCCGTGCAAGCCCAGCTGCGGGCCGAGGGCCAGAGCGCCAACCTGACCACCGCCGCCACCGACGGCGCCGGCGGCGTCAGCGTGCTGGTGAACCTGCAAGGCGCGACCACGGCCGGCGGCGGCGGAACCACGACCGCCGCCCCGGCGCCCTACGACCCCTGCGCGGGCGTGATCGCCGCCTATTGCGGCAGCTGACGCCTCAACGCGGAGCCAGGTCCAGGACCACGGCGCCGGCGTTGCGGTTGCGCGACCAAGCGGACTCGGTCGCGCCGGCGTCGATCGGGCGCTCCTTGCCGTAGGACACCGTCTGGATCCGGGCGCCGGCAACGCCCTGGGCGACCAGGAAATCACGCGCCGCCGACGCGCGACGCGCGCCGAGGGCGAGATTGTATTCGCGCGTGCCGCGTTCGTCGCAATTGCCCGCGATCAGCACCCGCACCTCGGGACGGCTCGCCAGCCATTGCGCCTGGGCGGTCAGGGTCGAGCGGGCCTCGCCGGTCAGGTCGTGGCTGTCGAGCGCGAAGAACACGCGATCGCCGGCCGCCGCGGCCAACTCTTCCTGCAGGCTGCGCGACACGGCGCTTTCCGCCAGGCTAGGCGGCGCCTCGGGCCCGCTGGCCGGCGCGGGCGGCGCCTCCGGCGCGGCGGCGACCGGAGCGGGCTTGGGCTTGGACGCGCAGGCCGACAGACCCAGGACGGCGACGAGGGCGAGGGGAGCGAGCGTGAGCGGGACGGAAATCGAGCGAGACATGGCGTATCCAACGGCGGGGGTTCGTCGCCATGCAGCCGACCGCCCGCGCCAAGCTCAAGCATAAGAACCTTATAACGACCTCGGCATAACGGCCGCATAATTGCCGCGCGCGCACGGGATCGACATGCTGTCCTTCCCGCGACGCGCCGGGCGCGCGTCGGTCGCTCCCTCTGATGCTTCCTCCATCCCCCTGTGAGGCGCATTGTCCCGCCCGACCGACGCGCGAGTTGCTTGCCCAGGGCGATAATGCCGCAAAACATCCCTGCCGAATTTCCGCGGGCCGCGAGCCGCCTCCGGCCTTACGGCGTGGCGCTGGTCTACACGCTGATCGCCACGGGCGCGGCCGAGCTGCTCTATCGCCTGTTCGACACCACCCGGCTGTCGACGGTGTTCCTGGCCGGCGTGCTGCTCACCGCCGTGACCCAGGGCGCCTATCCTGGCTATTTCGCGGCCCTGCTCGCCTTCGCCATCTACAACGTCTACCTGGTCGAGCCGCGCTTCACCTTCCAGTTCGCCTCGCCCGAGGACGTGCTGGTGCTGCTGACCTTCCTGGCGGTCGCCATGCTGACCGGCGGCCTGACGGGGCGCCTGCGCGACGCCGCCCACCGCAACATGATCCGCGCCCGCGCCACCGGGGCCCTGTTCGAGACCAGCCGCCAGCTGTCGTCGGCCGACGACGAAATGGCCATCCGCATGCTGATCGTCGAGCAGATGGCGGCGGCCGCCAAGGGCGAGGCCGCGATGGTCGACCAGTCCCTCGTCTGGAGCTATCCGCCCGACGGTGACGCACTGTCGTCGCCGCCCACGCCGCCCGATTTCAGCGAGCCCGGCTGGTGGGTCCGCGAACTGGTCGCCGACGGCGCGGAGCTGGGCGTCGTGGCCTGGCGCGGCGCGGACGGCGTGCCCGACCCCGACAGTGATCGGCTGATCCAGGTGCTGGCCGATCTCGGCGCCGCCGCCATCCTGCGCGCTCGCCTGTCGGCCCAGCGCTCCGAGATCGCCGCCGCCGCCCGGACGGAGCAGCTGCGCAACGCCTTGCTGTCGTCGATCTCGCACGACCTGCGCACGCCCCTGGCGGCGATCCTGGCCTCGGCCAGCAGCCTGAAGGCGTTCGGCGGCCAGTTCCCGCCCGACGTCCAGCACGACCTCGTCACGACCATCGAGGAGGAGGCCGAGCGCCTCAACCGCTTCGTCGCCAACCTGCTGAGCATGACCAAGCTGGAATCCGGCGCCCTGGCGCTGGAGAGTCAGGGCTTCGCCGCCGCCGAGGTCGTCAACCGCGCCGCCGACCGCCTGGTCCGGCTGGGCTGCGACATCACGCGGACCAACGCGGGCGAGGCGATGATCCAGGGTGATCCGATCCTGCTGGACCAGGCGCTGGGCAACGTGCTCGAGAACGCCGCGCGCTACGGACGCGACGGCGGCCCGATCGCCGTGCGCGTGCTCGAACAGGGCGAGCGAGTGCTGATCGAGGTCGCCGACGGCGGACCCGGCGTGCCCGAGGCCGATCTGGAGCGGATCTTCGAGAAGTTCTACCGCTCGCCCCGTTCGGCCGGCGCCAGCCAGGGCACGGGCCTGGGCCTTTCGATCGCGCGGGGCCTCGTCGAGGCGATGGGCGGTTCGATCGCGGCCGCCGGCCGCGCGGACGGCGCCCAGGGGCTGGTCGTCAGCCTGATCTTCCCGAGGATGTCCGCCTCATGACCACCGCCCAGATCCTGCTGGTCGACGACGAGCCGCAACTGGTGCGGGCCCTGACGCCGGCGCTCAAGGCGGCGGGCTACGCCGTGTCGGTCGCCGACGGCGGCCAGGCCGCCCTGGCCCACCTGGCGCGCGAGGGCTGCGACGCGGTGATCCTCGATCTTGGCCTGCCCGACATGGACGGCAAGGCGGTGATCACGCGCATCCGCGAATGGTCCGAGGTGCCGATCGTCGTGCTTTCGGCCCGAGACCTGGAGCAGGAGAAGATCGCCGCCCTCGATCTCGGCGCCGACGACTTCGTCAACAAGCCGTTCGGCGTCGGCGAACTGCTGGCGCGGCTGCGGGCGGCCATGCGCGGCCGCGACCGCCGCTTCTCGGCCCGCGCCCGCTTCCGGTGCGGCGACCTGGAGATCAACTTCGCCGACCGCCGCGTCTCGGTGCTGGGCGAGGAGGTCCGCCTGACGCCGCGCGAGTACGACCTGCTGCGCAGCCTGGCGCGCTACGCCGGCCGGGTGGTCACCCACCGCCAGCTGATGACCGCCGTCTGGGGCGCCGACGCCCAGGTCGACGCCCAGTTCGTCCGCGTGCTGGTCGGCCAGGTCCGCCAGAAGATCGAGGAGGAGCCGGCCTCGCCCCGGCTGCTGCTGACCGAGCCGGGGCTGGGCTATCGCCTGGCGCCCGAGGACGAGCCCTAGAAAGGATCCGAGAACCGCATGCAGACCGTCGAGATCGTCCTGGCGCTGCTGGCCGCCGTGGTGCTGAGCGGCGCGGCCGCGCGCTTCCTGCCGCTGGCCGTCCCCGCCCCGCTGGTCCAGATCGGCCTGGGCGCCCTGATCGCCCTGGTGACCAAGACGCCGGTGGCGCTGGATCCGCAGCTGTTCTTCCTGCTGTTCCTGCCGCCCCTGCTGTTCCTGGACGGCTGGCGCATTCCCAAGGACGACTTCTTCCGCGACCTGCCGGTGATCCTGGAGCTGGCCCTGGGTCTGGTGGTGCTGACCGTCGTGGGGGCGGGCCTGTTCATTCACTGGATGATCCCGGCCATGCCGGTGGCCGTCGCCTTCGCCCTGGCCGCCGTGATCTCGCCGACTGACCCGATCGCGGTGTCGGCCATCGCCCAGCGGGTGCCGATCCCCAAGCGACTGATGCACATCCTCGAGGGCGAGTCGCTGCTGAACGACGCCTCGGGCCTGGTCTGCCTGCGGTTCGCGGTCGCCGCCGCCCTGACCGGGACCTTCGTGCTGCGCGACGCGGTGCTGACCTTCGCCTGGGTCGCCCTGGCCGGCGTCGCCATCGGCGTGCTGACCACCCTGGTCGTCACCACCCTGAACGCCTGGATCTCGCGCAAGAGCGCCGAGGACGCCGGCCCCCAGACCCTGGTCAGCCTGCTGATCCCGTTCGCGGCCTATCTGCTGGCCGAAAAGGTCCACGCCTCGGGCATCCTCGCCGCCGTCGCCGCCGGCGTGGCCATGAGCTTCTCCGAGGCCGCCCGCCAGACCGTGGCCGCCACCCGGGTCCGCCGCAACATGGTCTGGGACACGCTGCAGTTCACCGCCAACGGCGTGATCTTCGTGCTGCTGGGCGAGCAGCTGCCGTCGATCCTGGCCGGCGCGGTCGAGACCGTCCACACCACCGGTCACCACGAGGCCTGGTGGCTGGGCGTCTATGTCGTGGCCATCACCCTGGGCCTGGGGGCCCTGCGCTTCGCCTGGGTGTGGGGTTCGCTGAAACTGACCCTGCTGCGCGCGCGCCGCCGGGGCGAGGAGCGCGCCAGCCCCGACTGGAAGATCATCGCCGCCACCGCCTGCGCCGGCGCGCGCGGGGCCATCACCCTGGCGGGCGTCCTGACCCTGCCGCTGGTCACCGCGGTCGGCGCGCCCTTCCCGGCCCGCGACCTGGCCATCTTCCTCGCGGCGGGCGTCATTGTGCTGTCGCTGCTGATCTCCAGCATCTCCCTACCCCTGCTGCTCAAGAACCTGCAGCTGCCGCCGGACGCCGACAGCCAGGAACAGACCGAGCAGGCCCGGATCAACCTGGCCAACGCGGCGATCCTCGCGGTCGAGCACCTGATGACCGCCTCGCCCCACGCCGCCGACCACGACTTCCAGGCCGCCACCGCGCGCGTCGCAGACGTCTATCGCGACCGCCTGGACAGCCTGGCCCAGTCCGGCGAGGTGGCGCTCGCCGCCCGCCGCAGCCACGCCTTCGAGAAGGAGGTCCGCCTCGCGGCGCTGGAAGCCGAGCGCGAGGCGCTGCGCGGCCTCGTACGCCAGCGCGTGGTCAATGACGGCGTCCGCTCCCGGCTGACGCGCGACCTGGACCTGGCCGAGGCGCGGGCGCGATCCTAGCGCGCGGCGGTCGCGAAATGGCTGCGGGCTTCCTCGAGAAAGGCCGCCGCCAGTCGGTTCATCGGCGCCAGGGCCGAGGTCATGAAGGCGTATTCGTGCAGGATCTGGGGCCGGAAGACGCGGATCGCCACGCCCGGACGCGCGAAGCTCCCGGCCAGCAGGGCGTTGACGATCGCTACGCCCATGCCGGCGGCGGCGATGGCGCAGGCCGATCCGACCGTATGGGTCTCGACCTTGACCTCCGGCCGCACGCCGCGCTCGCGGAAGGCGTCGTCGATCTGGCGGCGGGTCCAGGTGCCCGCCCCCAGCAGGATCAGCGGCTCGTGCCGCAGCAGTTCGGGAGTCAGGAACTGGTGCTGCGCCAGCGGATGGTTTTCCGGCAGGACGCAGACCGTCTCGCTGGTGGAGAGGGTGACGGTGGAGATGTCGCTGCGGTCCAGCGGCAGCTTGACGAAGCCGCAGTCCACCGTCCGGTTGGCGACCATGGCGCGGGCGGTCTCGGTGCTGCGCGACTCGATGGCGATGCGAACCTTGGGAAAGCGGGCCAGGAAGCCGGGCAGGATCGTCGACAGCACGCCTTCGGACAGGCTGGGCGGAGCCACGATCTTCAGGAGGCCGGTGTTGAACTCGGCGATGTCGCGCGCCAGGGCGTCGACACGCTCCAGGCCCCCGAAGGCCAGGTCGATCTCTTCGTAGATGATCAGCGCCTCGGGCGTGGGGCTCAGGCGCCCCTTCTCGCGATAGAACAGCTCGAAGCCGACGTCCTGTTCCAGCTGGGCGATCAGGCGGCTGACGGCCGGCTGGGTCAGGCCCATGCGGCCGGCCGCCGCGGTGGCCGAACCACTCAGCATGGTTTCCCTAAAGGCTTCCAGGCTTCGCAGGTTCAGCTTCATTCAGGCCCTCGCGATCAGCGTTTCAGGATCGGCAGCAACAGGCGCGAGGCCCGCGTGGCGTCCATATAGACGCGATTTCGCGCTGGCCGGGGAGTGAGTCCGTAGCCTTCCGGCTCGCCCGAGTTCGGATTGACGTCGAAATGGGGGAAATTGCTCGACGCCACGTCAAGCCGGATGCGGTGGCCCTTCAGGAACAGGTTGGCCGTCGGGAAGGCCTCGATCTCGAGGACGTAGACCTGGCCGGGCTCCAGGCGGACCTCATGGTCGAAGCCCTCGCGATAGCGCGCCCGCAGGACGCCGTGCGTCAGGTTCATCGCGAAGCCTTCGGGATAGTCGTCCGACGGCGGATGAACGTCGATCAGCTTGATCGTGAAGTCGGTGTCGACACAGTCCGAGGCGATGTGCAGCTCGGCGCGGATCGGACCCACGACCTCCAGATCGGCCTCCAGCGGCGGCGTCTGGAAGACCAGCACGTCGTCGCGGTCGGCCAGCGGGCGATCGAACGCCTCGCTGCCGAAGAACCGCGGGCCTTCGCGCTGGTCGAAGGCTCCGGCCTCCATGATCGGCGCGCCCGAGGCGATCGCGCCGCCGATCGTCGGCACCGGATGCAGCGGATCATGGACATATTCGCGATAGGCCTGGGTTTCGCGCGGCCGGTCGGCCGTGAGCCCGCCGTCGACGTCCAGGAAATAGTCGGTGGCCTCCACCCCCTCCGGCGGCCAGGCGGTCTCGTCGCGCCAGCGGCCGCCGTGGTCGAGCCGCCCCTCGGGCGTCTTGCGGCCGGAGCCGCCGCCCATCACGAACAGCTTCACCGGCGGCAGGGGATCGGGCCCTGGCGGCGTCTTCAGCCAGGCGTCGAACCAGGCCAGCCGGAGAGCCACGAAGCTCTCGGCCAGGGCGCCGTCCAGCGGCGCGTCGGACCCGAAGTCGACGTCGCCGGCATGGGTGACCGACCGCTGGCCATGGGTCCAGGGCCCCATGATCAGCTTCACGGGCGATGTCTTGCGGGCGGAGAGGGCCAGGTAGTTCTCGGTCGCGGTGACCGCATAGGGGTCGAACCAGCTGCTCATGTGCACCATGGGCGCGTCGACATAGGCGTCGTAGAAGCCGCGCGCATAGATGCCGTTCTGGGTCCAGTACGGCCCGAACAGGCCGTTGCGCCATTGCTCGAGCAGATACTTCTCGTATTCGGGCGCGGCGCTGAGGGGCGAGTGGTTCTCAGACCACGGCATGAGGCGGAACCAGGCGCGCAGGTCCTGGGTCTCCAGGGCGGCCCGGCGCGCGGGGTCGGCCTTGGTGGCGGGGCTGAGCAGGGCGTGCTTGTAGGCCCAGGTCGCCTGCTTGAGCTCGAACGCGCCGCCCTGGCGGATGCCCGAGTGGTAGGCGCTGGAGAAGCCGCCGGAGTCGAGGAACATCGCCGCCAGGGCCGGCGGCGCCAGGCAGGCCAGGGCGCTCTGGACGTGGGCGCCGTACGACAGGCCCAGCGTCGCCACCCGGCCGTCGCACCAGGCTTGGGCGGTCAGCCAGTCGACGGTGTCGTAGCCGTCTTCCCCTTCGTTCAGATACTTCTCGAATACCCCTTCCGAGCCGTAGCGGCCTCGGCAGTCCTGGAGGGCGACGACATAGCCGCCGCGCACGAAGTCGACCGCCAGTTCGGGCTTGGAGCGCGGGACCGGATTCTGGCGCGTGCGATCGCCGTGGTTCGTGCCCAGCTTGTCGTAGGGCGTGCGCTCCAGCAGCACCGGCAGGGCCTGGTCCAACGGCTGGCCGTTCCGGGCCGGACGATAGATGTCCGTCGCTAGATGAAGGCCGTCGCGCATGACCACCATCACGTCGCGGGTCACATGGACATCGTCCGGGACGATGAAGCCCGAGGGCTTGTCGTCGATGTCGGGGATGGAGGGGTCGCTCACAGCCAATCCTCAAGCGCGCGGCGGCGGCCGTCGGCCGCCGCCGGCATGACCTAGAACTTCGCCGAGACGCGGACGTAGCCGTACCGTCCGCGGGCGTCGTAGGTGTAGATGTCGTAGTTGATCGGCGCGTTGGCGTAGGACGCCGGCGGGGCCTTGTCGAAGATGTTGCTGACGCCGACGCTGAGGTTGGTGTCGTAGCGCTCGAACTGATAGCCGGCCTCGAGATCGTTGTAGAAGATGGCCTTGGTCTTGGCGTCCTTGACCGTGTTCACGGCGTCGGTGGTTTCGCCGATATAGCGACCGCGCCACAGCGCGTTCCACGCCCCCTGGTCCCAGCGCAGCGAGGCCTGGCCCTTCCAGTGCGGATAGGTCGAGCGCGGCTGGTCGCCCTTGCCGGCTCGCTCGTCGACGATCGGCGCGCCGCCGGTCGGGTTCGGGCTCGTGGTCTTGAAGCTCTCCAGATAAGAGGTGTCGAGCACGGCGGCGAAGCGGCCGAAGCGGGTCCCGAACTCGTAGCGGATCGTGGCGTCGACGCCCGAGGTCTCGATCTCGGCCAGGTTCTGGGCGCCCTGCAGCAGGTTGGTGATGGCGCCGGTCGAGGCGTCGCGGGTGACCAGGTCGCAGAACACCCCGCCCTGCTGGGCGCAGAGGCTGAGGATCTGGGTGGCCGACTGCGAGGCGATCGCGTCCTTCACGGTGATCTGGTACCAGTCGACCGTGGCCGTCAGGCCCGGCGCGAACCGCGGTTTCAGCGCCACGCCGAAGCTGTAGGTGTCGGCGGTCTCGGCCTTGAGCTTGGTGTTGCCCGAGATGGTGCCGGCGATCAGGCCGTTGAGATTGTAGTTGGCCTGGTTGTAGCCGGCCGGCACGCCCGCGCAGCCCGGCAGGGTGGGATTGGCGGCCGCGCCGCCGTTGCAGGGATCCGTGCCCTGGAAGCTGGTCTGGCGACCGCCCTGATAGAGCTCCAGGATCGACGGGGCCCGGAAGCCCTGGGCATAGGTGCCGCGCACCAGGATGTCCTCGATCGGCCGCCAGCCGATCCCGATCTTGGCCGTGCTGTCGCCGCCGACCGTGTCGTAGTCCGAGTAGCGGAGGGCCAGGCTGACATCCAGCGCCTTGGCCAGCGGCAGGTCCTTCAGCAGCGGCACAGCGGCTTCGACATAGGCCTCGTTCAGGCTGTACTGGCCCCGCGTGGCGCTGCGGGTCTGGCCCGTGGTGGTGGTGTTGCTGGCGAAGGTCGCGCCCGAGGCCGGGGTCGGGATGTAGGTCGGGGCCGCGTTGACGAACGGATCCGGATTGTCGACGGCCTTGTTCTTGCGGTGCTCGACGCCGGCCGCGATCGCCAGGGGACCGGCGGGCAGGTCCAGCAGCTCGCCGGTGATGTTGGCGCTGACGTCGAAGATCGAGGTGCTGTTGGACTCCACCACCGTGTAGCGGATGTAGTCGGCCTGGGCGGCCGTCATCGGACCGAACAGGTTGATCGCCACGCAGCCGGACGTGGTCGCGCACGACGCGCCAAGACCCAGGGCCAGCTTGTCGTAATTCACGCTGTTGAGGGCGCGCGAGTTGATCTTGTTCTTGGAATAGAGGGCGTAGACGTCCCACTTCCAGTCGCGGCCGAACAGCGCGACCGAGCCGTCGAAGCCGCCCGCCACGCGGTAGGTCTTCACGTTCTGGACGTTGTCGCGATTGCCGACTTCGGTCATCACCTTGCGGATGCGCCAGGCCTGGTTGGCCGCGAAGCCGACGGCGTTGGCCACGGGCACGCCGTTGGCCGTGCCGAACGGGTTGAAGGCCTGGTTGCTGGGAATGGCGAAGCCCCGGATCGTGCCGGCCGTGCCGCCGATGTCCAGCAGGACCGGCGAGAACAGCTGGTCGGACTTGCGCTGGTTGAACATCCCCTCGGCCTTGAAGCGCACCTTGTCGCTCAGGTCGGCGGTGTAGCGAGTGTAGACGCCCCAGCGCTCGCTAGGCCCAGCCGAATAGATGCCCTGGGCCTGGGTGTTGTAGTAGTCGCCGGGCAGAGCGGCGGTGTGGAAGGCGTTGTCGGCGGCCGCGCCGGCGCCGATCGTCGCGCCGGGATTGAAGGCCGCCGGGCTGGCCGAGGCGGCGAAGCCCGCCGCCGTGCCGAAGTAGCTGTTATTCGACAGGCCGGGCAGGATGTAGAGGCCGTTGGGGCTGGTGCCGACGGCGGTCTGCGGAACCAAAGTCACGCGGGTCAGGTCGCGATCCGAGGTCAGGATCGGCTTGTCCTTCACATAGCTCAGCGAGACCAGGACGGCCGACCGGTCGAACCGCTTGCCGAAATTGGCCACGCCCGAATAGGACTGGCCGTCGCCCTCGGAGCTGACGCCGTACTTGGCCTGGACCTTCATCCCGTCGAAGTCGCGGGCCGACTTGATGTTGACCACGCCGGCGATGGCGTCCGAGCCATAGATCGCCGAGGCGCCGTCCTTCAGCACCTCGATCCCCTCGATCATGCCCAGCGGCATGGTGTTGAGGTCAACGAAGTCGCGGAAGCCGCGCTGGCCGACGCCGTCGACCCAGCGGTGACCGTCGACCAGCACCAGCACACGGTTGCCGCTGCCCTCTGCCCCGCCGAGGTAGCGCAGGTTGATCGAGCTGGCGCCGTACGAGGTGCCCTGCGTGCCGTTGCTGCTGAGGCTCACGCCCGCCGAGGGCAGCTTCTGCAGCAGCTCGCCGACCGAGTTGGCGCCGGAATTCTTGATGTCGGCTTCGGTCAGGGTCGAAACCACGCCGACCGTGTCGGCGTCCCGGCGCTGGATGCGCGAACCGACGACGATCACTTCCTCGACGGTGTCGGTCGCGGTCGCCGACGGCGCGGCGGTCTGGGCGAAGGCGGGCGTCACGGCGACGCCGGCCAGCAGCGCGGCGTAGGCGGTTCCGGCGCATAGCGCGCGAAGGTTCACGAGCATTCTTGGAAATCCCCTTTGTCGCCTAGCCGCGCCGACCGCGCGTGCTCCCCTTGCGACGATGAAAGCCTAGAAGCGGCGTCTTTCGGCGCGCAACGCCATTGGTCCGGCGCATCCCCCCATGCGCCGAGAGCATGGCCATGGGCGTTTTCCGCCTGGATTCAGGGCGTCGCCACCACGCGCCCGACGAAGGATCTAGCGGGTCGAGACGGCGGCGGACGCGGGCGACGGCGGCGTATAGGTCCCGGCCGCGCCGGGTCCCACCGCCAGGTGAAGGCCGACCCAGGTCAGCACCAGCGCCATGCCGGCGGCGGCGAAGCCGATCGTGTAGGGCAGCATCAGGGCGATCATCGACCCGACCCCGAACTTGGGCCGCCATTTCTGGCTGATGATCAGGACCAGCGGGAAGTTCGAGGCCAGCGGCGTGACGATGTTGAAGATCGAGTCGCCCATCCGGTAAGCGGCCGTCGTCATCTCCGGCGATATGCCCAGCAGCATCAGCATCGGCACGACGATCGGCGCCATGGCGCTCCACTTGGCCGAGGCCGAGCCGATCACCAGGTCCAGGATCGAGGACATGATCAGCAGGGCCAGCAGCAGCAGCGGCTTGGGCAGGCCGATGGTCCGCAGCAGCTCCGCGCCCTCGACCGCCATGACCGGCCCCAGCTTGGACCAGGCGAACATCGCCACGAAGTGGGCCGCGAAGAAGGCCAGCACGAGATAGGGGGCCATGGCGCGCATGCCCTCGGCCATCATCGCCACGATGTCGCGGTGCGACTTCACCGCGCCGGTGGCCGAGCCATAGGCCCAGCCGGTGGCCAGGAACAGCAGCATGAAGGCCGCGATCAGCGCCTGGTAGAAGGGCGTCATGCGCTTGGGGCCGACGGCCTCCTGGTCGATCAGCGGCGCGAAGCCCGGCCACAGGGTCAGGGCGGCGAACAGGCCGATGACCAGCAGGGCCGCGATCCCCGCCCGGCGCAGGCCGCGCCTCTGGGCCTCGCCGATCTCCTCGATGGCCAGGTCGGGCGCGACGGCGGCGGTGTCGGCCCGGGTCCAGGTTCCCAGGCGCGGCTCGACCACGCGGTCGGTCACCCACCAGGCGATGGGCGTGAACAGGGTCCCGATCGCCAGGGTGAACCACCAGTTGCCCAGCGGGTTCATGACGAAGCTGGGGTCGATCAGCTGGGCGGCCGGCGCGGTGATGCCCAGCATCAGCACGTCGAACTGGCCGGGAATGAAGTTGCCCGCGAAGGCCCCCGATATGCCGGCATAGGCGATGGCGACGCCCGCCAGGGGATGTCGTCCGGCCTCGGCGTAGATCAGCGCCGCCAGCGGGATCAGCACCACATAGGCCGCGTCGGCCGCGTGGTGCGACATCACCCCCATCACGAAGATGCAGGGGCTGAGGATCGACTTGGGCAGCTTGCGCACCGCGTCGCCCAGCAGCGCGCCGAACAGGCCCGACCGTTCGGCCACCGCCGCGCCCAGCATCACCACCAGCACCAGTCCCAGCGGCGGGAACTTGGTCATGGTGTCGGGCATGTCGACCAGCAGCTTGGCCAGGTTGTCCCGCGACAGCAGGCTCTCGGTGTGCAGGTGGGCGCCGGTGACCGGATTGACCGCGCTCCAGCCGAGGGCGGCGGCGATCACCGAGCCGAGGACCAGAAGCGCGATGCAGCCGATGAAGATGAACACCGGATCGGGCAAGGCGTCGCCCACCCGCTCGATGCGGTCCAGCAGTCGCCGCCAGCGTCGTTCCCCCGCGCTCTGCGGCTCGATCGTCTCGTTCATGCCAACGCCCCCGTTACGCCGCGACGGTGGCAGTCGTCCCGAACGCTCACAATGGTATAGCGGCGGAACATCGTTCCATGCGCGCCGGTCATGACGTGGCCCGTTTTCGGCCGCGCGGCTTATGGTTTCGGCGACGACGACGGGGGACGTGGATGGATCGGCGGCAACTTCTTCTGGCGGGGCTGGCGTCCATGGCTTCGCCAACCCTATCCAAGCCGCGCGGCCTACGCGTGACCTTGCTGGGTCAGGCTCTGGTCGAGCACGCCCTGCCCGACGCCCAGTGGCCCGGCCGCGCGGCCCTGGCCCGCCAGCTGAGCGGCGCCGACGTCTGCTTCACGAACCTGGAGACCGTGATCCAGGGCGCCCGCGCCGGCGCGCCCACGCGCGAGACCCTGACCCTGCATACCGCCGAGCCGGCGGTGCTGGACGCGCTGAAGAGCGTCAACGTCAACCTGCTGGCCACCGCCAACAACCACGCCTTCGACCTGGGCTCGGGCGGCATCCTGGACACGGTCGAGGCGATCGAGCGAGCGGGACTCGTATCGGCGGGCTCGGGGCACGATCTGGTCCGGGCGGCGTCGCCGGCCTTCCGCGCCACCCCGGCCGGAACCGTCGGCCTGGTGGCCTTCGCCACCGGCAAGGTCCGCGAGGGCGGGGCGGCCACCGCCGCGCGGCCGGGCGTCAACGAACTGCGCCGCGACGCCTCGGGCCAGCCCGTCGAGGAGGACGCCGCCCGGATCCTCTCGGCCATCGCCGAGGCGCGCAAGCGGGCCCAGGCGGTCATCGCCTATCAGCACAACCATGACTGGGAGCCGGATCTGGCGAACGTTCCGGCCTGGCAGCGGGCCTTCGCGCATCGCTGCGCCGCGGCCGGCGCCTCGGTGTTCGTCGGCCACGGCGCGCCGCTGCTGCAAGGCGTCGAGATCCATCGCGGCGTCCCGCTGTTCTTCGGCCTGGGCAATTTCATCTTCCAGACCGAGAAGCCGCCCGGCGCCTATCCGCCCGAGGACTGGGAAGGCGCGATCGTCGAATGCGTCTTCGACGGCGGCCGCTGCCGATCGGCGCGACTGACGCCCATCGTGCTCAATGAGATAGGGCTGGGCGGACCGAACGACATGGCCACGCGCGGCATGCCCAGCCTGGCGCCGCCCGACCGCGCGCGTATCATCCGTGAGCGGATAATCAGCCGCTCAGCGCCGTTCGGCGGCGCGCTCAAGCCAGAGGGCCAAACCCAACTGGTCTGGCGGCCCTGACGCGAACCGGCGTCAGGCGCGCAAGGCGTCCAGCACCCGGTTGGCGTGGGTCATGGCCAGGAAGCGCCCGGCGCCGGGCACGCGCGTGAAGCGGCTGTCGGGCAAGACGTCGCGCCAATAGCGCTCGACATGGTCGGGATCGTGCATCGTGTCATACGCGCCGATCAGCACCGACCAGTCGGTCAGGCCGGGCATCGGGGCGGGCTTGCCGCCGCGCGCGATCGCCACCTGCTCGTTGACATAGCCCTCGATCCGCCCGGTGGCGAACATCCGCACCGACCGCCAGTAGTCTTCGGCGATGCGGGGATCGGCGGCCGCCGCTTCGTCCGGCGGGCTCCCGCGCATCGACTGGCGGACCATGCGCTGCAGCCGCTCCCGCGTCAGGCTGCCCCCCAGCAGGCGCGCGAAGGTCCCGATCAGCTCGGGACGGCGCAGATAGGCCTCCTTGAACGCGCCGAGCGGCCCGTGCCGGTGGCCGTCCGCGCCGGACGGCGGATCCGGATTGACCAGCACGGCCCTGCCGATCCGCTCGGGCGCGCGCCGCGCGAGCGCCAGCACCGCCTGGGCCCCGCCCCGCGCGACGATGTCGATGGTCGGCAGCCGCAGGGCGTCCAGAAGCGCGATCAGGTCGCCGGCCGCCGCGTCGAAGGGATCGTGCTCGCCCGCGCGCAGCCCGGCGACGGGGTCGCTCATGCCAAAGCCCGGCCGGTCGACGGACAGCACCCGAAAGCCCCCGCCCTGCAAGGCCGCCACGAGGCCCGAGGGCGCCTGACGCGAGGTCATGCTGGAATGGACGATCAGCACGGGGCGGCCGCCGGCCGGGCCGTACTCGCTCCAGGCGATGCGCGTGCCGTCGGCGCGGGGCAGCAGGCGCAGCGGCTCGGCCCGGGGATCGGCGAAGCCCAGCTGCCCCCGCGTCGCGCCCAGGAGCGCGGCCAGCGCCCGCATGGTCGACACGGTGCGCGCCAGTTCGCTGGCCGATCCGACCCGCAGGGTGGCGAAGACCTGCTCCAGGTCCTTGCGCACCACCGCGACCGACAGGCCCAGCGCGCGGGCCGCCTCCTCCCGCGAGGCGCCGCTGGCGACCAGCAGCGTGATCGCGGCCTGCTTTCGCGTCAGGCCCCAGACATCGACCAGCAGCGGCGCATGGTCTGATTGAGACGGCATCAAGCCGAAGGCCAGGCCCGACAGCAGCCCCACCACCTCGGGGAGCCGACGGGCGCCGGTGCGGCGATAGACGTCCGACAGCGCCTCCCGGGCGGTGACGTGCGAAATGCCCAGCCTCCCGGCCGCCGCCTTGATCGATCCGGCGCGGACGACGGCCAAGACGATCCGCGTCTGCAGGCCCGTCAGGCCGAACGCGGCGCAGGCGCGCTCGATCGGCTCGGCCCGCGCCGCCAGTGTCGTCAGCACCACGACCTTGCCCGCCGGCGCCTCGGCGGCCAGTTCCGGCGGCAGGCGCCAGAGCGGAAACGCCATCGCGGCCGAGGCGTAGACGAAGATCACCGATTCCGAACCCGCGTCGCTCTCGACGGCGACCGGAACCACGACCGGCTTGCCGGACCGCAGCGCGCGCTGGGCCAGCCCGGGATCGATGTAGCGCTCCCCGCCCTCCTCGGCGAACAGGCGCGAGGCGACCTTGACCACGCCGCGCGCGTCGAGCACCGCCGCGGCGATGCTCTGGGGATCGAACAGAGGCAGGAACTCGGCCTGGGCGGCGTCGGTCTCGATCAGGTCGGCCAGGCTGTCGGGCGCCGCCCGCGCCGCCGCCAGGACCGCGTCGGCGTCCTCCAGCACCGCGCGCAGGAAGATCGGCAGGCGCGGCTCGTCGGCGAGATCATTCTCAGCCAAGCATCGACCTCGAAGCCACGGACACGCACACCCTCGAAAAATCGGACACGCCACGGCGCGTGTCGGGACCTTGGCGCGGACCGGCCCGGACGTCCACACCCTACAAACGGCGATGCCCGCTCCCGGAGAGGTGGATTAGCTGAGGTCGCGCGACCGCCCACGTTTCGTCCGCGCGAGGAGAGTTCGATGGCCACCAAGTTCCAGACCCAGGACCTGACGTTCACGCTGCGCGCGGGGTTCACGGCCGCGTCGGCTCACGAGATCGCGGTCGCGGACTTCAACGGCGACGGCAAGGCCGACATCGCCCTCTCCTATTTCCTCTATCCGCTGGAGGACCGCGCGGTTCCGATCCGGGTGCTGACCGGGGACGGGACCGGGAACTTCACCGACGCGACGACCGCCCTGTTCGGGGACCAGCCGCCGGTGACCGTGCACGGCCGCCAGATCGTGGTGGCCGACTTCAACAAGGACGGCCGCGCGGACGCCTTCTTCGCCGACCACGGCTATGACGCCGCGCCGTTCCCCGGCGCGCGCAACGCGCTGGTCCTGTCGTCGGGGGCGACCGGCGTGGTCAACGCCACGTCGCGCCTGCCGACCTTGGCCGACTACAGCCACTCGGCCGCCGCCGGCGACATCGACGGGGACGGCGACATCGACCTCTATGTCGGCAACTACAACGGCGGGACCGAGGAGGCGTCATACATCCTGATCAACGACGGCGCGGCCAACTTCACCCTGAGCCGCGCGGGCCTGCCGGCCGACATCGTCGCGGGGCAGTACAACTCGCCGGCCAGTCTGCTGTTCGACGCCGACGGCGATGGCGATCTCGACCTGCTGCTGACGCCCAACGAAACCCAAACCCAGAGCGCGCGGCTGCTGAAGAACGACGGCAAGGGTAATTTCACCGCCCTGTCCTCGTTCGCGATGCCCAAGAACGGCGCAACCGAAAGCGTGATCGACGCCAAGGCGGCGGACATCAATGGCGATGGCAAGCTGGATCTGGTGATGACCACGGTCGTCGACCTGTTCAAGCCGGGCGCGACCCAGATCTGGATCAACGACGGCAAGGGCGGCTTCACCGACGAGACCGCCAGGCGCCTGCCCACGCAAACGACCGAGGACTGGTACACCCGCACCCAGCTGATCGACCTCAACGGCGACGGCCATGTCGACCTCCTGGCGTCGAACAGCCACAAACAGGCGGCATTCCTGAACGACGGCGCCGGCCGCTTCATCCAGCTGCCCGAGGGCTGGCTGAACATCTCGCAGTACGACCGGCTGCAGGCGGCCGACGTCAATGGCGATGGCCGCGTGGACGTGATCGCCTGGCGCGGAATCTGGGACGGCGCTGAACACGTCACCGTCCACCTGGCCGCCGACGCCGGGACCAGCGTCAACGGCGGCGCCTCGGCCGACGCCTTGATCGGCGACGCCCGCGACGAGACCTTGAACGGCCTGGCCGGCGCCGACGTGCTGGCCGGCGGCGCGGGCGACGACACGCTGAGCGGCGGCGACGGGGCCGACATCCTGATCGGCGGGGCCGGGGCGGACCGGATCGACGGCGGGGCCGGAACCGACGAGGCGCGCTACGGCGGCGCGGCGGCGGACTACACGATCGGGGTCGGCGCGTCGGGCTGGACCGTCGCCGACACGCGCGCCAATCCGCGCGACGGCGCCGACGTCCTGGTCAATGTCGAAACCCTGCTCTTCGCCGACAAGAGCATCAGCTTGGGCGACCCCGTGGTGGGCTTGGCGGTCGCCTCCTTGCTGCGGACCAGCGCCGCAGCGGGCGCCGGCGGCGTTCTGACGGCCGATCTCACGGCCAAGATCGCCGCCGGCGCCATCACCCAGGCCGCCGCCATCGCCGAGACCGTCAAGGCCGCCGACCAGACGACCTCCGTGGCGACCCTCAGCTACCTGTTCTTCACGGGCAAGATCCCGGGCCAGGGCGGGATCGACTATCTGGTCTCGCCGACCGGGCCGAACGGCAACAACCTCAACAGCGCCTACTACCAGACCTTCAATCTTGAGAACCGCTACATCAATTTCGCGGTCAATCTGGGCAAGGTCGGCGAGGGCGCCGCGAAGTTCACGGCGGACTACGGCGCGCTGACGCTGTTCGAGGCCACCCGGAAGGCCTATGCCGCGATCTTCGGCGGCGTTCCGACCGACGCCAAGGTCCACGCCCTGATCGACACCCGCGTCGACTATTTCGCCAGCTATGGCGGCGACGGCCCCAACGGCGTCGGCGCCAAGGCGGCCATGGTCGGCTGGCTGCTGGCCGAGGCCGAGAAAGCCGATCTCGGCGTCATGGCCCGGTCCAACGCAGCCTGGCTGACCGACCTGGCGGACGGCTCGGCGCCGTTCGCCATCGATATCCTCGATCCCGCCAAGGGCTACTACAAGGCCGACTTCATCTTCGGCGGCGGGTAGTCCGCATTGGCCGATCGCACGGGCGCGACTGGACGTCGGCGCGAACACCGCCACGCATTCGGCCCGCCGGCTCGCGCCAGTCTTGGAATGGCTGTCGCTCCCCGCTAAGCGCGGCTGAGCAAGTGTCGCTGCAACTTGGGCCGATCCCACTAAGGCATTGAAAACCTTATAGGTCGACCCAAGCCACAACCTGAGAAAACAACCTAACGCTGGCCCGGAAACGCCATTTCCAACTTAAGGCTGGCCCTAGTTCGCGAGTGGCTGCCCCGTGGGGAACATCCTCGCGAAATGAGACTCTACCTCCTGTCTACGCCAAAATGGGCCGTAGGAGCGCTGGATGCCGTGATCAACACCGAGACGATCGCGCATGGCTGGCGACACTCGCCATCGCCAAGCGATCTCGCGCGACGAGATCAGCTCTCGCCCCAGCACATCGACCTGGTCAGCCAGGTAGTCGGGGTGGAGCCGGCCGTTGCTGACCAGCCAGCCCACGTCGCGTGGAAAGCAATTGAGGTGCTGCTCAACTTCGCCCCGGCTAAAGTTCCTCGGAGTTAGGTGTTCGGAGGGGGCCACAGGCACCACCAGGAGATCCGGTCGTCGACCACATATGACCTCCCGGCCCAGGGCCTCCGAAACTCGAAGGTCCTTGATGCTCAGCTGACCTGCGGCCCCCTCGTCAGCGTATAGCTTCAGCTCCCGGCCTAAAGCTGACCTGATAAAGGCGCTCCACGGCTTTCGCTGTCCTCCAATCCCATGAAACAGGTCCTGAAGGCTCAAGGTCCCCATCCCGAACGGCGCGAAATCGATGCGCGCTCGCAATCGCTCGACAAAGGCTTCGACCTCTGACCGATCGAATTGCGGCAACGGGTGAAGCAGCCTGACGAACTGACATTGGTTCTCGCTAACCAGGCCCGCGCTGCAAAGCTGAAGCACACCGCTGGCCGGCAACTGGCAGGCCAAGGAAAACTCACGGAGAGACATTCGCTGAGCCAGACTACGCGCAGCGAACAGCACATCAGATTTGGCAAGCCAATCGTAATGCCGCTCCTCTCCTCGGGAGCTCACCGGGCTCAGGAGACCGCTCTCCACCAGCTTTCGGACAGTGGCGTTGTCGACTCTCATCTCCTCGGCCGCTTCACGCACCGTCAGACAGTCAGCAGCCTCTCGGTCCCGCTTGATTCTCTGGATCCCGTGGCGACAGGGCTCCCAGTCAGAAAGGAGTTTTTCCAGGAGCCGCAGGACGTCGGGAGAGCTCTGCAGGCGCTGACGCAGCCTACTGATGAAGGCGAACTCCTTGCCCCGGCTCGGCTCAGCAAGATGGTCGAAGCAATATGGGTAATCCCTCAGGAAGTTTACGGCATCCGCCAGAAAGTCGGCCCTGGCCGACGGAGGATGTTCAGAGAGATTCCACGCACTCCTGGCGCTTGCGATAAAGGAAGCAAAGCTAACTAGGAGCTTGAAGACGTCAGACCGGCGCGCGCCTATCAACAGCGCCGGGATCTCTACGTCCTCCCCGATTTCCCCCTGCGGATCTACGTTCATTAAGTCCGCAAGGAACTTGAGCGGCTCGCGCGCCTCCAACGGCACAGTGTCCGTCTTTGCCGACCTCAGATCGAAGTCGCACCGAGCGCAGAGGTGAACCTCCCTCGCGGTGCTCCAAGCCAATCCGGCCCCGCACCTGGGGCACCGGTCGATAAGGATAAGGAACTTCGGACCTTTGCCCGCCTGAGCAACTCGCCAACCATTAAATCGAAACTCAACCCCGACGTGGCGCTTGCCTAGCCTAATGGACGCAACCGTCGGAGAATAACGCCATGCGCATCATGTCCTGCAGCGACCTTCGCAAGAACCTCGCCGCCATGATCGACACGGTGACCACCGACCATGAGCCGGTCATCATCACCCGCGATCGGGGCCGTCCAGCCGCGGTGTTGATGTCTTGGGAGGAATTCGCTTCCTATGAGGAGACGAGCTACCTCTTGCGGATTCCCGCAAACGCCACGCGTTTACTTAAATCTATCGAGGAATTCGACCGAAAGGCTGACGCTATGGCAAGCGGATTTGCTAAAGAGAACGGCAATCTATAGTTGCATAAAGGTCACTTCTAGAAGTCCGCGCTGCGCCAATTGCGGACATTGAGGCCGATCCAGAAACTAGACCTGCCCGCCATATTCCCGTCAGACACCAAGCGTAGCCGTCCTGGGGATCGACAAGGTCGGCCTCTCGACCTAACTACTAAGGCGCATGCGACACCTGTTCGCCCTTCTGGCCGTTCTGGCCCTGCTGATCAGCCCGATGAGTGTCGCGGCTGCGCAGGTCGAGTGCGCCAAGGCCGGACCGGAGGCCATGGCCAGCATGGATGCGCCGACGGCTAAGTCGATGGACGCCAAGGCCACCCATGACCCGTGCTGCGACGAAAACCAAAAGGCTCCGCATGACGGCAAGTCCTGCGCCCAGGTTTGCGCGGCCATGTGCGCGACTATCGCCCCGCTGCCGGTCTCGGACATCCAGCTGCCGGCCATCGAACCGATGCGCCTGACGGCGGCAGCCTCAAACCCGCTGCGCGCCCACGCGCCGCCGCGGGACGAACGACCACCCAAACTGATCGCCTGAACCTGACCTGCGTCTGACGCGGGTCTCTCCCGCGCCGTGTCGGCGCGGGCGCGCCTGCGCGCGTCCGCCTGTCGCCGCGTCCGGGACCCGAGCGCCGCCTTCGCGCGGCTCTTCGAACCCTTTCTGGACGATCAAAATGCAAATCTCCAAGACCCTGGCCGCCGCCTTCGCCGTGGCCGCTCTCACCACGATCGCCGGTTCGCCGGCCCTGGCCTCTGCGTCGGACGACGCGGGCTTTACCTATCGGGCCTCGGCGCCGCCGGCCAACCCGAAGGACGTCTTCCGTCACAACATCAAGGTCCCAGCCCCCGAGGCGAAGACCGACATGGCGATGAAGGACTGCGGTTACCCGATGAAGATGGCGCCCGCGTCCAAGTCGGGTCACGGCGGCTAAGGCGGCCGGAGCCTGGTGGGAACACCGCCCGCCAGGCTCCACGCCTGCCGTCCGCCCTCACTTTTCCTCGTGATCGGAACTCCGATGCGTATCGCCATCACCCTGGCCGCGACCCTGCTCGCCGGCGCGGCCCATGCCGCGCCCCTCACCTACGCCCAGGCCCTCGACACGGCCGCCGCCAACGCGCCGTCCTTGCGTGCCGCCGCCCTGCAGGTCGAAGCCGCCAAGGCCTCGGCCAAAGCCGCCGGCGCCCTGCCGGATCCCAAGCTCGCCCTCGGCCTCGACAACTTCCCGGTCTCGGGTCCGCCAGCCGGCCGGTTCGGAGCCGACGAGATGACCATGGGCCGGGTCGGCTTCAGCCAGGACGTGCCCAGCGCCGCCAAGCGCCAGGCGCGGATCGGCCGGGCCGAGGCCGACATCGTCACGGCCGGCGCCGAGGGCGCGGTCGAGGCCCGCCAGGTCCGTGTCGCCACGGCGCTCGCCTGGATCCAGTTGCTCTACGCCCAGCGCAAAGTCGCCGCCCTGGACGGGGTGGTCGCCCAGCTTGCTCCACTGTGGAGCGCCGCGCCGTCCGGCGTCGCTTCCGGACGCTCAAGACCCGCCCAGGCGCTGGAGGCAGCGCAGATGCGCGCCGCCCTGGAGGACCGCCGCAGCGAGGCGGTCTCCGAACTGGGCCGCGCCCGCGCCATGCTCGTTCGCTGGACGGGCGACGCTGATCCCCAGGCGGTCGGCGAGGCGCCTGACCTCGATCTCGCGCCCGCCAATCTCAGGGCGGCGATCGACCGCAATCCCGTCGTGCTGGCCAAGGACGCCGCCGCCCGCCAAGCCCAGGCCGACGTCGCCCTGGCCAAGGCCGACAAACGTCCCGACTGGAGTTGGGAGGTGGCCTATCAGCGCCGCGACCCGATGTTCGGCGACATGGTCTCGGCCGGGGTCAGCGTCAGCCTGCCGCTGTGGGGCAAGAGCCGCCAGGACCCGATGATCGCCGCCCGCGCCGCCAGCGCCGGCCGCGCCGACGCCCAGCGCGAGGACGCCCGCCGGGCGCTGGCCGCCCAGCTCGAAGCCGACCTCGCCGACCACGTCATGCACCACGACCAATGGCTGCGGGCGCGAGACACCCTGCTGCCGCTGGCCAAGCAAAGGGCCCAGCTGGAGACCGCCGCCTACGGCGCGGGGACCGCCGGCCTGCCCGATGTGCTGACCGCCTTCTCGGGCCTCGCCGACGCCCAGCTCACCACCCTCGATCGCGAGGCCGCCGTCGCCGTCGACGCCGCCCGCCTGACCCTGACCTACGGAAACGACCAATGACCCCGTCCTCCTCGATGAAGGCGCTGCTCGCGGGCGGCGCCGCCCTGGTCGTCCTGGCCGGAGCCGGCGGCTATGGCCTGGCCCGCTTGACCGCCAAGCCGGCGATGCCGGCGACCTCGGCCGACGACCGCAAGGTGCTCTACTGGTACGACCCGATGGTCCCGGCCCAGCATTTCGACAAGCCGGGCAAATCGCCGTTCATGGACATGCAGCTGGTCCCCAAATACGCCGGCGACGCCGAGACCGTCGGTTCGGGGGCGGGCGTCCGCATCGACCCGTCGGCCGCCCAGAACCTCGGCTTCCGGCTGGCGACCGTGGAGGAAGGCGCGCTCTCCGGCGGCCTGACCGCCACCGGGATCGTCGACTTCAACCAGCGTGACATCGCCGTGGTCCAGGCCCGTAGCGGCGGGTTCGTGCAGCGGGTCTACGGCCGCGCGCCGGGCGACGTGATCGCCGTCGGCGCGCCGCTGGCCGACTTGCTGGTTCCCGAGTGGGGTGGCGCCCAGGCCGAATATCTCGCCGTCCGGCGGACCGGCGACGTGGCCCTGACCGCCGCCGCCCGCCAGCGCCTGCGCCTGTTGGGCATCCCCGACGGCGTGGTCGCCAGCCTCGACCGCGACGGCCGGCCACGCACGACGATCACCGTCACCGCGCCGTCGGGCGGGGTGATCTCCAAGCTCGACGTGCGGGCCGGCATGACCGTGGCCATGGGCCAGACCCTGGCAGAGATCAACGGCCTCTCGAAGGTCTGGGTCACGGCCGCCGTGCCCGAGGCGCAGGCCGGCCAACTGCGTCCTGGCCAAGGCGTCGGCGTCACCCTGGCGGCCTATCCGGGCGAGACCTTGCGCGGGACGGTCCAGGCCGTGCTCCCGCAGGCCCAGGGCGACAGCCGCACCTTGCAGGCGCGGATCGAACTCCCCAACCGCGACGGCCGTCTCAAGCCCGGCATGTTCGCCACCATCGCCTTCGATGGGGCGGCCCGCACCGCTTTGCTGGTGCCGTCCGAGGCGGTGATCCGCACTGGGGCGCGCAACGTGGTGATGCTGGCCGCGGACGGCGGCCGCTACCAAGCTGTCGAGGTCCGGACGGGTCGCGAGGCCGGCGGCCGAACGGAGATCCTGGCGGGACTGTCTTCGGGTCAGCGGATCATCGCCTCAGGTCAGTTTCTAGTCGACTCCGAGGCCAGCCTGGCCGGCTTGCAGGTCCAGCCGCTTCCGGCGCCGAACGCGCCGACAGGGCGAAGCGACATGACCATGGCCAAGCCCATGGCGCCGGCCAAACCGGCCTTGGCCGAAGCGACCGGCCGCGTCGAGCAGGTGACCAACAATGGCGTCACCCTGTCCCACGGGCCCGTGCCGGCGATCGGCTGGCCGGCCATGACCATGGCCTTCCGCGCCGACCCCATGCTGCTGCGCGGCCTGAAGGTCGGCGACCAGGTCAGCTTCGCCTTCGATCCGCCGCCGGCCGCCCCGACGGTCCGGCGCATCGCCAAGATCGGCGGTGGCGCATGATCGCCGCCCTCATCCGCTGGTCGGTCGCCAACCGCTTCTTCGTGCTGCTCGGCACCCTGGCGCTGATCGTGGCTGGCGGGCTGGCCGTACGCTCGACCTCGATCGACGCCTTGCCCGATCTCTCCGACACCCAGGTGATCATCCGCACCAGTTATCCAGGCCAGGCCCCACAGTTGGTCGAGAACCAGGTCACCTATCCCCTGGCCACCACCATGCTGTCGGTGCCGGGAGCCAAGACCGTGCGCGCCTATTCATTCTTCGGCGACAGCTTCGTCTACGTGATCTTTGACGACAAGACCGACCTCTACTGGGCTCGCTCGCGCGTCCTGGAGTACCTCAACCAGGTCCAGAGCCGTCTTCCAGAGAGCGCTCGCCCCTCGCTCGGCCCGGACGCCACCGGGGTCGGCTGGGTCTACGAGTACGCCTTGGTCGACAAGACCGGCGGCCACGACCTCAGCCAGCTGCGATCGATCCAGGACTGGTTCCTGCGCTACGAGATGAAGACCCTGCCGGGCGTGGCCGAGGTCTCGGCGATCGGCGGCATGGTGCGCCAGTATCAGGTCGTGCTCGATCCGCAGAAGCTGGCCAGCTTCGGCGTCACCCACCAGCAGGTGGTCGCCGCGTTGAAAGGCGCCAACGCCGAGGCCGGCGGCTCGGTGCTGGAACTAGGCGAGGCCGAGTACATGGTCCGCGCCACCGGCTATCTGAAAACGATCGAGGACTTCCAGGCCGTGCCGCTGAAGACGGCGGCCGGCGGCGCCCCAGTGCGCCTCGGCGACGTGGCGACGATCCAGGTCGGCCCGGAGATGCGGCGCGGTATCGCCGAACTCAACGGCCAGGGCGAGGTGGCTGGCGGCGTGGTGATCCTGCGCTCCGGCGAAAACGCCCGCACGACGATCGCGGCGGTGAAGGCCAAGCTGGCCGAGCTGAAGAAGAGCCTGCCGCCCGGCGTCGAGGTGGTCACCACCTACGACCGCTCGGGCCTGATCGACCGCGCCGTCCATAACCTGACCGGCAAGCTCCTGGAGGAGTTCCTGGTCGTGGCCCTGGTCTGCGCACTGTTCCTGGGCCACCTGCGCTCGGCTCTGGTGGCGATCATCTCCCTGCCGCTGGGCGTCCTGGCCGCGTTCCTAGTGATGAAGAGCCAGGGCATGGACGCCAACATCATGTCGCTGGGCGGCATCGCCATCGCCATCGGGGCCATGGTCGACGCGGCCGTGGTGATGATCGAGAACGCCCACAAGAAGCTGGAGCGCTGGGCGCACGAGCATCCGGGCGAGACGTTGGACGGCGAGACCCGCTGGACGGTGATCACCGAGGCCGCCGCCGAGGTCGGTCCGGCGCTGTTCTTCAGCCTCCTGATCATCACCCTGTCGTTCATCCCGGTCTTCACCCTACAAGCGCAGGAAGGCCGGCTCTTCCGGCCCCTGGCCTTCACCAAGACCTACGCCATGGCGGCGGCGGCCATCCTGTCGGTGACCCTGATCCCGGTGTTGATGGGCTACCTGATCCGCGGCCGAATTCCCGACGAGGCGGCCAATCCCATCAACCGCGTGCTGACGGCGGTCTACCGCCCGCTCCTGGACCGGGTGATGCGTCGCCCCAGGACCACCCTGATCGTCGCCCTGCTGGCCTTCGCGACCACTGCCTGGCCGCTCGCCCATCTGGGCGGGGAGTTCATGCCCAACATGGACGAAGGCGACCTGCTGTACATGCCCTCTGCCTTACCGGGGTTGTCGGCGGCCAAGGCCGGACAGCTGCTCCAGCAAACCGACCGGATGATCAAGACCGTGCCGGAAGTCGAGAGCGTGTTCGGCAAGGCCGGCCGGGCGGAAAGCGCCACCGATCCGGCCCCGCTGGAGATGTTCGAGACCACCATCCGCTTCAAGCCGCGCGACCAATGGCGGCCGGGCATGACGCCCGACAAGCTGGTCGCCGAACTCGATCAGCGCGTCCGCGTGCCCGGCCTGACCAATGTCTGGGTCCCGCCGATCCGCAACCGCATCGACATGCTGGCCACCGGCATCAAGAGCCCGATCGGGGTCAAGGTGTCGGGGGCCAGTCTGGCGGAACTAGACCGCATCGCTCGCAAGGTCGAGGGCGTGGCCAAGGGCGTGCCCGGCGTCAGCTCGGCCCTAGCCGAGCGCCTGACCGGCGGACGTTATGTCGACGTCCGCATCGACCGCGCCGCCGCCGCTCGGTTCGGGCTCAATATCGACGACGTCCAGTCGATCGTCTCCGGGGCGATCGGCGGCGAGACCATCGGCCAGACGGTCGAGGGCCTGGCCCGCTATCCGATTAGTGTCCGCTATCCGCGCGAGCTGCGCGACAGCCTGGAAGGCCTGCGGGCCCTGCCGATCCTCACCCCCGGTGGCGCGCAGATCACCCTGGGCACGGTGGCGCAGGTCCAGATCGCCGACGGACCGCCGATGCTGAAGAGCGAGAACGGCCGGCCCACGACCTGGGTCTATGTCGACGTCCGGGACCGGGACCTGGCCTCGGTGGTCGGCGATCTGCGTGAAGCGGTGAGCCAGAAGGTGCGGCTCTCGTCCGGCGTCAGCGTCTCCTATTCGGGCCAGTTCGAATATCTGCAGCGTGCCGCCGACCGGCTGAAGATCGTGGTGCCGGCCACCCTGCTGATCATCTTCGTCCTGCTCTACGTGATCTTCCGCCGCTTCGACGAGGCGGGGCTGATCATGGCCACCCTGCCCTTCGCCCTGACCGGCGGGATCTGGACTCTCTACCTGGCGGGCTTCCACCAGTCGGTAGCCACCAGTGTCGGCTTCATCGCCCTGGCCGGGGTCTCGGCCGAGTTCGGGGTGGTGATGCTGATCTATCTCAAGCACGCCATGGACACGCTAGGACCGGACCCGACGCCCGATCAGGTCGAGGCCGCCGTGCGGGAAGGCGCCCTGCTGCGGGTACGGCCCAAGGCCATGACCGTGGCCGTGATCCTGGCCGGTTTGGCTCCGATCCTGTGGGGCCATGGCACCGGCTCCGAAGTGATGAGTCGCATCGCCGCCCCGATGATCGGCGGCATGCTGACCGCGCCCCTGCTGTCGATGTTCGTGATCCCGGCCGGCTATCTGCTGCTGCGCCGAAGGAAAGAATTGTAAGGATTGCGCTGCCCCGCTTAGCCGCGGGGCAGTCGCGCCAGTTGCAGCCGTTGGCATCCCTCCAGCTAGCGGACCTTCACCCGCCAGGCGCAAGGACGAGATCGACCCGCTACTAACCTTTACGATGTCAGCATCCTGATCAATGTCCGGCGTCAGGTAGGTTCAATGATTCTGGCCCTCCCCCGTACAGCTGCAGGAACGACGGCCACCTTCGGTCTCGCCGTCGACCGCTGGTCTCATCGGATCCCAAGATCGAAATAGCTCCCTAGCCGCCAGCGGATTTCGATGGGCTTGCCCGCATCGGTGATGGACTCGTCGCTGACCGCTCGCCCCGTGCCGTAGTTGATCTGGGTGTCGGGGCGTTTGGGAATGGCGATGACCGCCAAGATCCGGCTTCCCGGAGCGAGCAGACGGGCGGTGAGCGTCTGGCTCGTAAAAGCGAGCGTTTGCGGGTGCCCGGGGCGAAGAAGCTGGCGGCGGCTTCGATTCGCCATGTAGCTCGCGCGGCCCAGATAGGAGGCCAGCGGAAGCATGGTCCCGTCCGCGCGTCGCTCATAGAAATCGACGGAAAGATCGAAGTCGCGCTTGTTCGTCACGATGCGGAACCGCGCCTTGAACAGACCGTCCACCTCGATCGGCTTGGTCAGCGGCGCGGTCGCGAACACCAGCGCGTTGTTCCTATCCACACCGTCGGCCGACGGAGCGGCGTCGACATCGCTGCGGTCTGCAAGATCGACGCGCAGTTCTGGCTCACGCTCGGAGACCGGAGCCGTCTTGCTGAAGAGCAGGCGCGCGCCCTCCCGTTGGCCCGTCAGGTAGAGGCGTAACGGCTTGCTGGCCATCGTGGCCAAGCTGGAGGCGTGTCGCCATCGATCGGAGCCCATCACCTGGAAGTTGATCCGATCACGCAGAATGTTGGGCATCGGCGCGCCGTGAAAAACATGATCGAACCACTTCAGGCGAACGTCCTGCAGGTCAATCTTCGCCGCCTGGTCGACCTCATAACCGCGCACCGTGGGAAGCACGCCGGTCTGCATCGCGGTGTGATGATAGGGGCCGACCAGCAGGCGATGGTCCGCCGAAGGGCGGTAGCGATAGTGCTGCTCCAGATAGTAGAGCGCCCCGACCATGCCGCCGTCATAGTACCCCGTCTGGACGAAGACCGGGATATCGACCTTGGCGAACTCCTCGCCATACGGGATCAGTCTTTGCCAGTAGGCGTCATAGTCTGGATGATCCAGCCACCGGTTAAAGATCGGGTTCGGCGTCCCGTCGATCCGGTCGAGATCGCGATAATGCCGGCCGCTCACATACCAGTTGCGTTCGAGCGCCGCCCAGCGGGCGCTGTCGCCATAGGTCTTGTCGTCCAGGCCCTTGGTGTTGGTCGTGTAGAACGGCCAAGGATACATGAACGTCTGGAACACATTGCCTTGCATCGGCGCGTCGATGCCCGGCGCGTTGCTGGCGCTGGTCGCGATCGCCTTCAGGGCGGCCGGACGGTGTTTGACGGCCGCCCATTGCGTCGAAGCGTTGTAGCTGCCGCTGAACATGCCGACGCGCCCGTCGCTCCAGGGCTGGCGCGCCAGCCACTCGATCACCGTCGCCGCATCGGCGCCGTCGTGCTCGTAGGGGACGGCAGGCCCCGGGCTGCGGCCCTTGCCGCGCGTATAGGCCACGACGCCGGCATAGCCATGGGCGGCCATCTTGACCGCGTCGGCAAAGCTCCAGTCGTCCCTGGCGTAGATGGTGAAGTTCAGCAGCGCGACCTTCTTGGTGCTTGCGGACCCGCGCGGTCGCACGATCATCACCGCGATCCGCGCGCCGTCCGGCGTGGGGACCAGAACGCGGTCGTCGACGACGAAGCGCCGCTCCGCATCGGCGCGGATCAGCGCGGCGGAGGCAGGCCAAAGAGCGGTCCAGGCAAGGACCGCCTGGCGGGCCGCGATCACATCCGCCGCTGACGCGCAGTCACGCAAGACAGCGTCAGTGCAAGCCTTCGCCGTGACGGCATACTGATCGCGCACCCGTTCCAGGTCGCCGCGATAGTCTGGAAGCACCTCGGCCATCTGCGTGTCGGACAGAGCGCCGAAGATCTCGCCGAAAGCTGTTTTCAACGCCGCGTCGGCATCCATGCCACGCGCCTCATGACGCTTTGCGCGGACATAGATGCGCCAAGGAACGAGCCCGTTCGCCTGTCGGGGTTGATCGGGCCGGTACATCGCCTGCAACCGGTCGATGCTGGTCTCAGCGGCTTCGTAGCGGCCGGCGGCGATCTGCAGCCGATAGAGACGCTTCATCTCGTCCGGCGTGGTCGCCGCGCCGTAGCGCGCGAGAAGCGCTTCGGCGACCGAGGCTTCAGCCTCAGGCTTGGCGTCGACCGGGACGGTCGAGGCGCTGGCGGCCGGCAGAGCGGCGGCCAGAGACAGCGCCGCGCACAACACAGCAGCCTGGCGAAGAGAGCGTAGGTTCAAGTGTTTTCTCCGTTCGCCTCCAGGCTAGCGAAACGGAAAACCGGCCGACGGGAAATCGGCCAACCGACACCGGGTGAAGTCGAACGGTCTCTGGAGGCCGTTAAATGATCCGCGCACGCAGGAGTCGCGCCCCTGCTCGGCTCGACTGGATAGCCTGGCCATTGGCCATGTGCAGCAGCATCCGGCCCCCGCCTGCGGGTTCCGCACGCTCGATCAGATCGACATTGACGATCGAGGAGCGGTGGACGCGCACGAATATGGCGGCGTCGAGAGATTTTTCGAATTCGGCCAGTGTCATGCGGACGAGATGATTGCGATCGAGCGTCGCCACGTCGGAATAGTCGTCGGCGCCAGTGATGCAGACGACCCGGCTGACGTCCACCGGGAGGATGTCCTCGCCGCTACGAATGAAATGGCGTGACGCCTGCCGTTTGCGCGGGACTTCCCGATCCGAGGGCGGTGCGGGGAGCGTGACCTCCGCTTCACTGGCTGCCCACTTGGCGTTCGAAATAGGTCGCCAGGCCTGGAGATAGGACAAGGCGGCGATGACGGCATAGGTCGTCGCGTTTTCCAGCAACTGCCAGGCGCTTCCCTTCCCAAATGGCTTCACTTCGAAGGCGAAGGGAGAAGCGCCGTTCGCCATACCCAGCAGGATGATCAGAACCCAAAACGACAACACCGAAAACGCCGTGCACAGAACGGCGTGGCCTAGGGTTTGGCGGATCGCGCTGCGACCGACCAGCTTCTCGATGATGAAGCGCCGCACCAAGCCGCCGAAGAGGATAACGGGGATGGTGTTGGCGATGCCCCCCACAAACGCGGCGCCAAGATCAGTATCATCACGCGCAACGAAGATCGTCACCGTGTAGGCGCAGCCGATGACAGCGACCGCGAGCATGTCGAAGGCGCGTGTCCCCAACGCCAACCCAGAACGCGTGAAGGGCGAGCTCGGCGCATCCACAATGACAGTCCCCTCACGACACTCTTCAGGACGGAATAGGTAACCGGAATCTGTGTGCGCTTGCTATGCGCCCGACCATTACCAGCGCCCCTTAGCCGACGTACGTGACGTCTGGTTCGCGGTCGTTCTCTTCGATGCTCTGAGGTAGTCGTCGATGCGTCCGGCTTGTGCATCAGATCGCAGGCGGCCACTCACAGTTCTCCAGAGCATCCGTCTTTGCGCTCCGTTTCGCGGGAGTTCACCGACATTTCCGCTCTCAGTTGACCTCAAATCCGGCGCGCCGTAACTGGACCAGCATGCTTTCTGGGCCGACGAGGTGATAGAGGCCGACAACGACCAGCGCCGGCTTCGGACCGCTCAGCATCGTCTCGAAACGCGGAACCCAAGCGCGATTCCGTTCGACCGTGAGTTTGGCATAAAGCTCCGGATAATCGCGACGTTCGTGATCGACAAAATCCGCCGCCGCCGTCTGTCGGCCCGCGAGCCATTCTGTCGATATGCGCTCGGCCCCTTCGCGGCCCAGCAACGCGCCATCGACGGCGTAGCAAAGGAACTGCGCCTCCTGTTTCGGGGTCATGCCGGCGAACCAGGCAAAGACGTCGTCCTTCACCTCGAACTCGCTCGAGACTGGAACCCCGATTTCGGTGGCCCGTGCGCTGAGAACGGCGTTGGCCGATTTCCCGGTCAGACCTGCGGCTCGGTAACCAGCGTCCTCGATCGTCGCGCCGATCAGCCACGGCCGCGCGCCAGCCAGACCGTTCATGGATACGGCGGTCAGAGCCATTGCGGTCTTCAAGCGGGCCAACTGCTCCGGCGACAGCAGCTCCAGAGGCGACGGCGCCGTCGACATGCCAAACTGCTTGATGAGCTCCCCACCGGGACGCCGGTAGATTTGGTTCGTCTCGGTCCATAGACGGCCGCAACGCTCGAGCAACGCCAAGATCTCAGGGGCATGCCAATCCACGGGGCGGGGCAGGGTTTCGCCTAAAACATAGGTGAGCTTGCCGCCCTTCTTCACGGTCCAGAGCGGCGCCTTGGGCGCGGCAAGCACCGATCCTGGCGCTAAAGCAACGCAAGCTGCGGGGAGGCCATAGTTGAAGAACTGGCGTCGCGTGCGCTGAATTTCAGGCAACGGGGCATCGGCACTTGCCTGGAGAGCAAGCTCAGGCAGCGGCGTCCTCGGTCCCTTCATGCAGCCAGTCCTCCCGTTCCAATCCAGGAGGACGTTCGCACGCGCCGGTGCTCGCATCACCTTAAGTTTAGGTCATGTCGAAGGCGACCGAACGTCGCCATGCCACCGGCGGCGCCTGGCGCAGGGCGATCGCTCGGAAAGGCCAGTCTGAAGGACCGACTTCACCCCTCCACAGTCGGTCGCGGCGTCTCCTTCGGCGTGGTCGCGCCAGAAGCGGACTTCGCGTCACCTCCGGCAAGGCGACGTTCGGCGCGTGCTCAAGCCGAGCCGCGTCCTACGCCAGTGGGGAATTCATCGGGGCTGGGGATGAACGGTCCGAGCCCGGTGATCCGCCCACGGGCGCTGGGGGCGACAAGGATATCGGCAGAACATCTTTGTCTTCGGCGTCAGCGGCCACGCCATGAAAACGGCGTGTGGCAATCACTGGGCTTTGGAAAAAGGTCGGTCAGAACCAACGCCCGGATCGCGAGTTCCCAAGTCATGGAACAGCGCTGGCCAGACCGCCTCTGGATTGTCCGCCACGGCCAGAGCGCCGGCAATGTGGCTCGCGACGCGGCCGACGCGGCGGGCCTCGGCCGCATCGACATCGCCGACCGCGACATGGACGTGGCCCTTAGCCCCCTAGGGCGCGAGCAAGCCACGGCGTTGGGGCGATGGTTTTCGGCCCAGCCGGAAGAGGCGCGCCCGCGCACGATCATGGCCTCACCCTACCGGCGCGCGGTCCAGACCAGCCAGATCATTCGCGACCAGGGCGGTCTGGTGTCCAAGAGTCAGAAGTTCTGCGTCGACGAGCGTCTGCGCGAGAAGGAGTTCGGCGTTCTGGATCGCCTGACCCGCGTCGGCATCGAAGCGCAGTTTCCCGAGCAGGCCGAGTTTCGTCGCCTGCTGGGCAAATTCTATCATCGGCCGCCCGGCGGAGAGAGCTGGTGCGATGTGATCCTGCGGCTGCGCAGTCTGCTCGACACCATGAGCCTGCACTATGCCGGCGACCGGGTGATGATCGTCGCCCACCAGGTGGTCGTTCTTTGCCTGCGCTACCTGCTCGAGAGCCTCAGCGAAGAAGAGATCCTGACCATCGACCGCCAGGCCGACATCGCCAACTGCGGCGTGACCGAATACCGCTACGATCCCGACGCGGAGCCCGACGGGGGCCTGCGGCTCGTCCGCTACAATTTCACCGCGCCGCTGGAACAGCAGTCCGCCCCGGTCACCGCCGAACCCGACGCCAATGTCGCGGCGCGATGAGAAAGCTTTCGCGCCTGGGCCCGGCCCTGCTCAAGTCTATGCCGCTACCGGCCGTTGGCGACGGCGGCAAGGATGAGCGGGGCCGCGTGTTGGTGATCGGCGGGGGCCTCGAACTGGCCGGGGCCGTCGCCCTGGCGGGCGTGGCGGCGCTGCGGGCGGGGGCCGGCAAGCTGCAGTTGGCGACCGCCGCCAGCGTGGTCCCGACCCTGACCGTGGCCGTGCCCGAGGCGCGGGTCTTCGCCCTGCCCGAGACCAAGGCGGGTTTGCTCGCGGCGAGGGCCGCCGCGATCCTGTCCAAGCACCTGGAGGGCTGCGACGCCGTTCTGGTCGGGCCAGGGATGATGCACGACAACCAGAACCTGGCGGCCAAGGTGCTGGCCGTGGTTCAGGAGCAAGCCATCGTTCTGGACGCGGGCGCCATGGCCGCGGCCGAGTGTCGGAAGCCGAGCGCTGGTTCGCCTCTACGGGTTCTGACACCCCATGCCGGCGAAATGGCCCGCCTGCTCGACGTCGAGAAGGCGGCCATCGAGGCCGACCCGGTCGCCGCGGCGCATGAGGCGGCCCGCCGGTTTTCGGCGGTGATCGCGATGAAGGGCGCGGAGACCGTCGTGGTCTCTCCCGACGGTCAGGCGGCGCTTTATCCCGGCGGCGGGGCCGGCCTTGGCACCTCGGGATCGGGCGACGTCCTGGCGGGTCTGATCACCGGCCTGCTCGCGCGCGGGGCCGCGCCCTTTCAAGCCACGGCCTGGGGTGTCTGGCTGCACGGCGAGGCTGGCAAGCGCCTGGCGCGGCGCATTGGCCCGCTCGGCTTCCTGGCGCGGGAAATCGCCGATGAGGTTCCCGGCCTGTTGGCGTCCGTCCCACCCCGCCAGTCGGCATAGCGGCAGCGCGCCTACCTGCCGCACGTCGCGCGCGTCACGCCCTGGTCGGAGACATCCACACCTGGACCTTGTGAGCCGCGCCGGGCCCGTCTTCGTTCAGCTGCAGATCGACGCGCCAGGCCGCCACCCCGGGACGTCGCCCGAAGAACTCCTGGTCGTGGGCCGCATGCACGAGAAAGACGGCGTCGGCTGGGCGGGGTGGAGCCTCGCCGTTCGCGGGAACAATCGCCGGTCCCTGGCCTCGGTCGGTCTTGAGCCAAACGAGAACCGTCCACGCCTCATCGTCTGCCTGGCCCGTATGCACTTCCACCCGGTAGCGCTCGACGTCTGGATGGCCGTCCCAGAAACTCTGGTCATGCGGCGCGGCCTTGACCAGCAGATCGGCCCCCTCTGGGGACTCGGGCGCGGGGATCGGCGCGGCCACGGAAGGGTCGGATGAAACAGTGTCGAACGTCATGATGCCTCCCACGCGCCGCTATGGCGCCGCGCCGGCTTGATCGCCTGACGCCTTGTTGACCAACGCGCCACGGGTCGGATCGGCGCCGTCTTGGCGGCCTAGAACGCGGATCGCCCGCGCCGCCTTACCTGGCCCAAGGCGCCAGACGGGTTTGAGGCGATGTCGCCGCGCCGTCGCGAAGTCCGTTCGTGCAAATGATGGCGCGGCGGAACGCGCGCGGAGGCCAGAAGTTTAGGTGCTCCCCCTCCTCGGGTGAATCTGGAACGCCGCCATGCCCTTGATCGTCCTGGCGCGCCTTGCGCTTTCGCTCATCTCGCTCCTTGTCCTGGCCGCCGCAGGATACCTCCTGTGGTCCTGGCATCACGGCTATTGGCTGACCGACGGCCTGGGCCGCGCCCTCCATTTGCGTGAGGCCTGGCGCCTCTGGACGGCCGTGGCTCTGTTGAGCTGGTCCTTCCTAGGCCGTCTTGTCGTCACGCCGCTGCTGGCGCGGGCCGATACAGAACCGACCCGGGCGGAGCGCTCGGCGGGTCGAACCCTGCAAAGCCCCACCGGCTCGTTACTTTATGTCGAGGAGCACGGTCCGGCGGAGGCGCCGCCCGTCGTCCTGACGCACGGCTGGGGCCTGGACGGCACCATCTGGTTCTACCTGCGGCGTGCGCTTTCGCGGCGCTATCGGGTCATCGTCTGGGACCTGCCCGGCCTGGGCAAGTCGCGCGCCGAGAGCGGCGGCGCTGTCGACCTGTCGCATTTCGCGATTGACCTGAAGGCCGTGCTTGCCCTGGCCGGCGACAAGCCGGCTGTCCTGGTCGGCCACAGCATCGGCGGCATGATCATCCAAACCCTGATCCGCGACCATCCGAAGGTGGTGCGCGACCAAGTGGCCGGGATCGTGCTGGTCAACACCACCTACACCAATCCCTTGCGGACGATGATCTTCAGCCCCCTGGCCCAGGCCCTGCGATGGCCGCTGCTGGAGCCCGTCCTGCGACTGGCCATCTGGCTGCAACCGCTGGCCTGGCTGTCTGCCTGGCAGAGCTATCTGAGCGGCTCGGCGCATCTGGCCAACCGCATCGGCTTCGCCAGCCAGGTGACCCGGAGCCAGCTCGAGCACACGACGCTGCTGGCCACGCGCAATCCGCCGGGCGCCCTGGCGCGCGGCAATCTGGCGATGTTCCGCTGGGCCGCCGATGGCGTGCTCCAGGCCACCACCGCGCCCGCGCTGATCCTGGCCGGCGACGCGGACATCGTCACCAAGTGCGAAGCCAGCCGAACGCTCTCGCGGGCCGCGCCCGGCGGCCAGCTGGAGGTGATCACCGACGCCAACCACATGGGCTTC
The DNA here is from genome assembly GCF_019931575.1 of Caulobacter segnis. NCBI lineage: Bacteria > Pseudomonadati > Pseudomonadota > Alphaproteobacteria > Caulobacterales > Caulobacteraceae > Caulobacter > Caulobacter segnis. The sequence goes on from NZ_CP082923.1 coordinate 4,483,894, forward strand.
CTGGAGCGCGCGCCAGCTTACAGCGCCGAAATCCTCGCCTTCTGCGACCTGCATCTCCGCTCGCCGACGCCGCTGAACGCCATGACGCGACCGGTCGTTGACGCGTGACCATCATTGCGAGGCAAAAGCCATGAGCGCGCCGATCAATCCGCCTCCCGTCGCCGGCGCGGGGCGTCGTGAGCTTCCGGCCTACGTCTCCAACGGCGTCATCGGCCTACGGGTGCGGGACGTGCCCCTGACGACGGGCATGACCTTGCTGAGCGGCTACAGTGGCGAACACTACGAGCGCCAGATAGAAGCCGCCGCCGTGGCGCCCTACCCGATCGCCGGCGATCTGGCGCTGGACGGCGCCTGGCTCTCCGACGTTCCGCACCAGGTGTCGGATCTCGAGCAGGCCTACGACTTCTCCGCGGGAGAGCTAACCTCCCGCTTCGTCTTCAGGGCCGAGGGGCGAACGGCTGAGGTCGAGGTGCTGACGTTCTGCAGTCGCGCCGACCCGACCCTGGTCTGCCAGGAGATCGCCGTCACGGTCGACAAGGCCTGCAGCCTCGGCCTACGCGCCATTGTCGACGCCCGGGGCGCCGACGGCGACGCATTGAAGCACAGCCGCGAAACGCCGGGCGAGGATCCGCCGTCGACCGACGGGACCTTGCTCTGGCGCTCCGCTGGCGGCCTGTCGACCTGCGGCCTCGCGTTCATCACCACGCTGCTCGGCGCCGGGGAGCAGGATCCCTCGCGGCCGCCGTTGCGTGATCGCCAGCTGGTCAGCGAATACGGCTTCCGCGCCCGCGCCGGGCGCCCGGTGCGGCTGCGCCAGATCGCCAGCCTCGTTCCGCGGGCCCTGCACGACATGCCGGACCAGCAGGCCGCGCGCCTGGCGGCCAAGGCCGCCAGCGACGGCTTCGACAAGATCCGCGCCGAAAACCGCGCTGAATGGGACGAGCTCTGGAAGGCACGCATCCACCTCAAGGGCGCGAGCGCCCAGTGGCAAGGCTTGGCCGACGCGGCTTTCTTCTACCTCAACAGCTCGGTGCACGCCTCGTCGCCGGCCTCGACCTCGATCTTCGGCTTGGCCACCTGGCACGACTATCACTACTACTTCGGCCACGTGATGTGGGACATCGAGGCGTTCGCGGTTCCCGCCCTCTGCCTGGTCCAACCCCGAGCCGCCGAGGCCCTCCTCGACTACCGTTCCGCCATGCTGGAGGGGGCTCGGCGCAACGCCCGCCTGATGGGCCGGCGGGGTCTGCAGTTCCCCTGGGAGAGCGCTCCGGCGAGCGGCCAGGAAGCCGCACCGCTGCCCGGCACAGCCGCCTGGCACGAAGACCACGTGTCGCTCGATGTCGCCCGGGCGTTCACGCTCCATGCCGACGTCACCGGCGACCGCGAATTCCTGCGTACTTCGGCCTGGCCGGTGCTGGCCGGGGTCTGCGCGTGGATCACCTCGCGGGTCACAAGGACGCGGGGCGGCTACGCCATCCTGGAGTCGATGGGCATCGCCGAGCGCGAAGCGCCGGTCAGCAACGCCGCCTTCACCAACATGGGCGCCGTGGTCGTGCTGCGCGACGCGATCCGGGTCGCCGAAGACCTGGGATTCGAGGCCGATCCGGCCTGGGCCGAGATCGCCGACGGCATGGAAATCCCCATGCGCGGCAAGGCGGTGATCTCGCACGACGACTATCGCGTCGACGAGGAGAAGGGCGCGACGCCCGATCCCTTGATGGGGCTGTTCCCATTCAGCTATCGCCTAGAGCCCGACCAAGCCAAGGCCACGCTCGAGCTGTATCTCGGCGCCGCCGAGGCCTATGTCGGCAGCCCGATGCTTTCGGCCCTCTACGGCGTATGGGCCGCGTGGCTCGGCGACCGGGACTTGGCGCTGAAGCTGCTGGACGACGGTTATGGCCAGTTCTGTGTCGGCCGCTTCCTTCAGACCTTGGAGTACCGTCCCGACCGGTTCCCGGAACAGCCGCAGGCGGGCCCGTTCTTCGCCAACATCGGCGGGTTCCTGACCGGCCTGATCCTGGGCTTCACGGGGCTGCGCGTGGGTCCGGGCGGGCCCGAAACCTGGGCGGAGCGGACGGTGGTCCTGCCGACGGGGTGGACGTCGATCGAGATCGACCGTCTCTGGATCAAAGGCCGCCCCATGCGCCTGATCGCCCGGCACGGCGAGATGACGGAGCTGCAGCCGCTATGAGCGCCAGATCCCTCGCCTTGGGCTGGCGAGGGATCCCGCGTCCGTGTCAGGCGGCTTCCTTTTCCCAGTCGGGCTTGAGGACCACCTTGGTCACGGTGTTCTGGTCTTCCTTGAACATCTTGTAGCCGTCCGGGGCGCGCTCCAGCGGCAATCGGTGGCTGATCAGGAAGGTGGTGTCGATGACGCCCTCCCCGATCAGGTCCAGCAGCGGCCGCAGGTACTTGTGCACGTGGGTCTGACCTGTGCGGATCTGCAGCCCCTTCTCCATCAAGGCCCCGATCGGGATCTTGTCGCCTACGCCGCCATAGACGCCCGGGATCGAGACCCGCCCACCGGTGCGGCAGGCCATCAGCACCTCGCGCAACACGTGGGCGCGATCGGTGCCCAGGCGGGTGGCGACCTTGACGGCGTCAACGACGTTGTCGATCGAGAAGCCGTGGCTCTCCATGCCAACCGCGTCGATGCAGGCGTCGGGGCCGATGCCGCCGGTCATGGCCATCAGGGCCTCGCGGACCTTGACGTCATGGTAGTTGATGACCTGGGCGCCCAGCGACTTGGCCAGCTCCAGGCGGCGCGGATGGTGATCGATGGCGATCACCTTGTGCGCGCCCTGGATCAGGGCGCTCTGGATCGAAAACAGTCCGACCGGACCGCAACCCCAGACCGCGACGGTGTCGCCCGGCTCGATCTGGCAATTCTCGGCCGCCATCCAGCCCGTGGGCAGAATGTCGGACAGGAACAGCACCTGCTCGTCGTCCAGGCCGTCCGGAATGACGATCGGGCCAACGTCGCTATAGGGCACGCGGACATATTCGGCCTGGCCGCCGGCATAGCCGCCGGTCATGTGCGAATAGCCGAACAGCCCCGTCATGGCCGTTCCATAGGCGATCTCGCCCAGGTCTTGCGTCTCGGCCGGGTTGGAGTTCTCGCAGCCGGAGAACTGCTGCTTGCTGCAGTGGAAGCACTGGCCGCAGGCGATCACGAACGGGACGACGACCCGCTGTCCCTTTCGAAGCGTCGAGCCTGGACCCGTCTCGACGACCTCCCCCATGAACTCGTGGCCCAGGATGTCGCCCTTCTCCATCGAGGGGATCATGCTGTCATAGAGGTGCAGGTCCGAGCCGCAGATGGCGGTCGAGGTGATCTTGATGATCGCGTCGCGGGGATTGACGATCTTGGGATCGGGGACGGTCTCCATCCGGACGTCGTGTTTGCCGTGCCAGGTCAGGGCGCGCATGCGTTCTCCAGTTCTAGAAATTTGATGTCGGAATTCGAGGATCAGCCTTGCGGCGCGGCGTCCGAGGTCTTGGCGGTGGAGATCTCGCCCGTCTCGATCAGCTGCTTGAAGCGCCGCAGCTCGCGGCGCGCCTGGATCTTCGGCTCCTTTTGAAAGAGCTTGGCGACAAGCTTGCCAAGGTCGCCGCCCAGCGGCTCATAGACGATGGTGGCGGTGATCTGGGTCCCGCGCCCTGGCGGGGCGTCGCGAAACTCGATACGGCCCGCGTTCTTGATGTCGGCGCCCTCGGCCGACTCCCAGGCCAGCAGCTCGTTCTCGACCTCTTCGGTCAGGATGCTGTCCCACTCCACCGTCCTGCCGGCCGGCGCCCGGACGACCCAGTGCGAGCGCCGATCATCGCCAGGCGTGACGCGCTCGACGTTCTCCATAAACAGGGCGAGGTTCCGGAAATCGCGCCAGAAGGCGTATAGCTCGGCGCGAGGCCGGTTGATCGTGATGGTGCGGCCAACCAAGGCCGCTTCATGCCAGCCGCGCTCCTCCGCCACCGCGTTAGCGACGTCACGCTGGCGCACGGCGGCGGTTAGCGGGGCGTCGCTTTGCAGCGCGCGGGCGATCGACTCGTCGGACATCGTGATCTCCTGGGGTTCGGGAGACCAACCGCCCACCTGAAGCAATGTTCCGACGGTGACGATCCAGTCCGGTCCAACCATCAAATGACGGCGGAGCGATCGTGAGTCCGCCCACCCGGCGCTAGGGCTGGCGGGCTATTTTCGCGGGACCGGAGGTCGTGACCGATAGCCGACATTGGAACAGCCTAGAGCACGCTCCGTTTGCTCTGCTCGCCGCCCCCGTTTGGTGCGGCTTTCCATCAACGAGGAGACGACGTGCGGGCCCCGACCGCACCGCGTCCTCTCGCAAATGCCGGAGCACAGTATGTTTGGTGGCGATCGTCTTTCGCGCCTGGGCGCCTTTGGCCCGCAATTTCCTGACGCCGACGCCCTGCACAAGGGACTGGCCCATTGGAACCATCGACGCCTGACGCCGGAATCGCCGACGCAGGCCTGGCATGACGAGATCAATGAAGAGCGTCGGATGAAGCGCCTCGAGGGCGAGTTCATCGAGGGCTTCCGAAGCCATATCGCCCCGCTCGTCGACAAGGTCCCCGAGGACGCCGAGGCTTTCGTCGCCTGGTTCGAGGCGCTGAAAGATCACGGCCCTGGACAGTGGGACCCGCTTTTCGACTGGCTGGAAGGCTCGGCCTCGCTGGAAGACATCAAATGGTTCCTGACCCAGGAGGCCGCCGGCGAGGCGGGCTTCGACGACCTGGTGGCCATGACCCAGGTCAAGGTCCCCGACCGCGCCAAGCTCGAACTGGCCCGCAACTATTGGGACGAGATGGGCCGCGGCAATGCGCGTGGCATGCACGGCCCGATGCTGGAGTCGACGACCGCGACCCTGGGCCTGACGCCGACCATCGACACCACGCTGTGGCAGTCGCTTTGCCTGGCCAACACCATGACCGCCTTCGCCACCACCCGGCGCTACGCCTGGCACTCGATCGGCGCCCTGGGAGTCGTCGAGCTGACCGCTCCCACCCGCGTGGCCTGCGTCGACGCCGGCCTCAAGCGCGTCGGCGTCGCGCCCGAGGCGCGCAAGTATTTCGCGCTGCACGCCCACCTCGACGTGGAGCACTCCAAGGCCTGGAACGCCGAAGCGCTGATACCGCTGGTCTCGGAAGATCCGGGCCGAGCCCGCTTCATCGCCGAGGGCGCGATCATGCGCCTGATCTGCGGCGAACAGTGCTTCGAGACCTATCGCGCCCACCTGTGGGCCCACGCCCATCCGCTCGTCTACGCCGCCGAATAGGAGACGCCGATGTCCACCGTCTTCGATGTGGCCCCCTATGACGGCGGCTGGTGCGTGAAGATCGCCGCCACCGGCGAGGTGCTGTTCTTTTCCGCGCGGCGCCGGGCGATCGCCGAGGCCCGCGCGCTCTCCAGAGCCTGGCCGACGGCGGTCGAGGTGCGGGTTCGCGAGCGCGCGACGTCCTTCGAAACCTGGGCCCCGGACGACACCCGGCCCTCCGCTTTTCCCTACCCGCTCGGCGCTCCGGCATGAGCGCCGCCGCACACCCCTCCGACCCGGAGAATGAAATGGACGGGGACACGATGGTTCGATTCTCGATCGCGCCGACGGCCTGCGGTTCCTGGCTTTGGCGGACCATCGATCGCGAAGGTCGCCTTCGGGCGCACGGCTTGGCGCCGACCCGCAAGCTGGCGGCCGCCCTGGTGATCCGCGACATCATCCATGCCCGCGCAGATCAGGTCATGCGGCAGCCTCTCCACCTCACGGCCAAGGCGGCCTAGATGCGCGTCCTCGAAACCGCGACCTATCGCGGCCCGCATCTCTACGCCGCACGGCCCATGGTGCGGATCCAGCTCGACCTGGGCGCGCTCGAAGCCTGGCCGACCAACCGGATCGTCGGCTTCACGGATCGCTTGATGGTCGCCCTGCCGGGTCTGACGGCGCACGGCTGCTCCTACAAGACGCACGGCGGCCTCGTTCTGCGGATGCGCGAGGGCACCTGGCTGGGGCATGTGATCGAGCACGTCGCCCTGGAGCTGCAGAAGCTGGCCGGGGTCGAGGTGGGGCGAGGCAAGACGCGCTCGGTCAAGGGCCGCCCCGGCGTCTACAACATCCTCTATGTCTACGAAGGCGAAGACCTGGGTCGCGCCGCGGGGCGCGCCGCCGTCGAGCTCGTCAACAGCCTGTTGCCCCGCGACCTGGCGCCCCTTTTGCCAGCCGAGCCTTTCAATCACATCTGCGGGGATTTCATCACCAGGAACGGGCGGAACATCGGGCGCGGCGTCGAGAAATCGCGTCAGGTCCTCGCGCCTAGCGCCGGCCGCCCGGGTCTTGAAAAACTCCATCGTCTCGACGCGCCCGGCTACGGTCTCAACGATGAACTCCTCAACTGTCAGCCCCAAATCCGCGGCGAGCTCAACGACCTTCGCGTGCAAAGCTGGAGGTAGAAAATCCGTCATGGCGTCACCACGAGATCAGCGCTGTCGAGGCGCTATCAGTTGAACTTCCGGCCGATATTCCTCTGACGCAAGCGACGCCGCTACGCCGGCCGTCCTTGCGGAAACCGCTCATTGAAGAAATCGGCAACTTGCCGACGCGGCCAGAATGGGCCGGCCACACGGACAATGCCGTACTCCGGCAGAGCCTCCCGTAGGGTCGGCGATACACGCCAGCGCCAGGTTATCTCCCGTGAACTGATCAACTCGTGGCCCAACTGTACAACGTCGCCCCGCGGAACACTTCGCCTGGCGCCCTCCGGCCGGCCAAGCCGCCCATTCGCCATCAGCCACGACACATCGCGCGGGAAGCAGTTCAAATATCGCTCGACTTCCAGCCTGGTCATGTCGGGCTCGGGGCCGAGCACAGAGGCCCGCTCCGGAAGCGCCAGCAATTCAGGGTAAGCACCTTCGATAAAGGCCCGCCCGCTCGCCTGACCAACCACCAGCTCATCAAGTTTGAGCCCGACGGGGCTCATACCGACCTCTATGAGGCAGGAGCCATCGAGTAGAGCCTTCACAATCGCTCCCCACGGCTTTTCACTGTCTCCGATCGCACTGAAGACGTCAGCCAAGGACCACACGGGACCGGAGAGCAACCGGAGGCATCTGCATAGTCGCCCCACTAGGTCGTCCACTTCCCCGCGATGGAGTTGCAGGCCATCGTAGATCGCCGCCACCGCAGGATCGTTATTCACAGTCAGAAGACCGAGACTGACAAGCTGTTCGATGCCAGCGAGGGGCATCCCGTAGGACCTTGAGAAGTCGAGAGCGGACTGGCGATTGCCGAGCCGCGCCGCCATGGCATCAACGCTGACTTTTGAAAACCATTCCAGCTTGCGCCCAAACCCACGGGGCGGAGACACTTCGAACTGCCTCTGGTCCGCAAGCCGTCTCATCGTAGCCTTTGACAGGTGAAGCTGCTCAGCCGCGATCGAAAGCGAGAGATCTCCACGCCCCTCTCTTTGGGCCATCAAACGAATTGGGCCATGCAGGATGGGTTCATACTCGCGCAGCACATCGTCAACGATGGCCCGAACCGCGGGGAAGCTGTTCAGGTAGTCAGCGGCGGCGAGATTGCTGAAGAAGGGCGAGCGTTTTGCGTTCAAGCGGGTCGAGGTTGCGAACTTTCCGACGCTAGCGGGAAAGGCGAGGAGCAAATCAGCCCCCTCTGCCATTCCCCGCCACCTCCGACTCTCCGGTTGGGCAGTATCATAGCCTTCGGCCGCGAGTACAGCCCGCCCAAGGCCGAGCGCGAATTCAAGCAACTCAACATTTGTCAGACTACGGAGGACCCCAGGAACCCTTTTCAGCGCGTCTTCACGCGTCTGGTCGAAGGGGCTGACTAAATCGACCAACAATTTGAAGGCGTCTCGATAAGTTTCGGGCACCGCTTTGGCACGGGCACGGCGAAGATCGTATCCGCAATGCCGGCACCTAGCCGGTCCCAGCCGACCGTACCAATCAAGGGGGCGACCACACTCCGCAGGACAGGCGTCGAGCAGAAACTCCCACTCTTCAGTGCAATAGGGCAAAGATCCGATAGCCCAGGAGGATCGGTGGTAGGGCCCTTTCTTCAGTGCTTTCGGTGAAACCCTGCGCCGGTTGAACGTGAAATGCATGGATCGCATTGTCAGGCCGAAGAATTGGACTGAACCTCCCCTCACGATGTCTCCGCGCAGAATCCTTTTTTCTAGATCTGAGATCGGAATCCCTAAGCAAACACTGAGAACTTCGAGCGCCTCGCGCTTCGCAGTTGAAAGCATCGCGACGCTAGAGAGGCCGGCTACTCTGAGGATGTCATGAGGGCCGCTGAGAATGTTCTCCTCGGTGAGCCGCATCAGGAGGCTAGGCAGGCTCTCGTCAGCGAACGGTGACAGCTTTAGGGCCAGAGTAGGTAGGCCGACCTGGGACGTTCCCCAGGCTTCACCTGAACTCAAGTCGGATATCGACATGGCTACACCTCGCGCAGACGCGAAAGGAAAGGGTTCGCCTTGACGAAATTCTGAGGCACCGCCCAGCGATCGGTAGCCAACATCAAGTCATAGGGCTCGATACGCGAAGCGCCGCGCCGCAAAGCGATCTCGAGGGCCACTCGCACCAGCCGCACAATGCGCCCGATTACCCCATCACATACGTTATGGAGGCATCCGACGATCCAAGGATCTTCCCACCCCCCAAGCTCCTCCATTAGGCCGCGCTCCACGACAGCTTTGTCGAGAGCGACAATGAAGTCGGCGAGCAAGCTACGGTCGTCTGCAATCTCGGAGTCCAGCTGCCGGATGTCCGCAGGCGGTAACAGGCGTCCCGAAAGCTGCAGGTTGCGCGTGAACATGGGCAGCGCTTCCTCGACGCCCATGAACACCACAGAAACTACACCATCATCTAGGAGCCGTTTTAGGGAGTCCGTGACGTCCCCACCGGTGCCTCTCGAGGAGAGGTGTTGGACTTCGTCGATGATGAGTAGGAGGGTCTTAAAGCGCTGCAGGAGTTTGTAGACGCGTTCACGGAGCACATCTTCAGTGCCTCTGGCGTGAAATCCATCGCCCAGAGCATTCAATATGGAAGAAAATAGCCTCCTTGAGGTCGCTTGGCGCTCAAGGGCGACATAAACGATCGGCTTGGCGTTACAATCTTCTGGAAGTTTGGCCTCAATCAGCGCTTTTATTCTTAAAGCCGCTGTTGTTTTTCCCGAACCACTTGGCGCTATTACTCTTAACCCTCGCTGCGGCTGCCCCATGGACGCCGCGCTCGATTTGACCAGAAAGTCGAAGACACCATGCAGAACAATGTGTGGTGTGTAATAGATGTAGATCGTGTCGAACTCAGCTAGCTTCTCTACGATTTGGGCGTTGCGAGCAGTCGACCATTCTTCCTGCAGACTACCGGTACAGGGCTTCAACGGATCCAAAGCGCTCATCACTCGAACCCCTTCAGCGGGGTGGATCGGAGTGTGAAGGTATAGGAATCCGGCGTCTTCGACCTCGGTGGTGAGTTTCGCTTAGACTTCGATTGTTTAGGTTTGGGTTTGCTTCGAGCTGACCTTGTCGGCGGCGTGTCGCCGTCTTCACGGATGGCGGCTAGGGCCCGATGCTCGATGATCGGCGCCAACCCATCATGTCGCGCCGGCGCGAACGCCAGGCCAATCCCATGGCCTTCGAGAGTAGCCTCGACCGTCGGCGAGTGCAGAAGACGGGCAGCGGCCCTTCGTTCCTTGCCGCGGAGCTCGGGTGCGTAGTCGGAAATGAGCCGCTGTAGCTCTGCACGGGCGAGAAGACGGTCCTCTTCACTGCTAAACCTAAGACCGCACTCCTTGGTCCATGCTCTGAGCTGATTGTGGTGCCAGAACGATATTCCTGAGGCGTAACGATCGTCGGTGCAGGGCAGCGTCACATACAGGTTGCGACGCTGGTTCCAGACATTGATCTCGGCGATGTTGGCAGGGTTGTACTTGACCTTCACCTTGGCCGTCGCCGAGCCGCGCCGCTGCCCACGCCTTGGCTCCAGAGAGATAAGATCCTCAAGCAGAGCTCCGGTCAGGGACTCATCGTGAAACTGAAGCCCGAACAATTCGACGCCCGATTTGGTGAGCGTACGGGGGTACTTTATTTGCCCCAGCATTCGGTCAAGCTGCCGGTCATCGCCAATGACCGGGATGCCGAAGGCTTCCATGTCCCGACGCCACACATCGGCAGGAGGCCGGAGCAAGTCCGAGTGCTCCTCGATGTGGTAGTAGCAGATGGCCTCCCAGATAAGGTCTTCCAGTTGGCCGAGGGTGAGGATCGCATCCGTAAATGGGTCATAGCCCATCTGCCGCATCAGCTCAGGCTTAAGCGTCCCTCCGGGTAGCTTCTGAAGGAGAAGAGTATTCAGGATGCCGAAAAAGCGCTCTCCGATCGCCTTGTAGGTCGGGGACTTCACGGGCGCCCAACGCACCGCGGTGCTCATGTCCGCCATGCTGTCCTCAAAAGACTTGCCTGCGAATTCCCACCCGTTGTCGACCACAATCTCGTCGAAGCGCCCGAAAATGTCGGCAAGTACGGGGTATTTTGGCTTACGAGCCTTGAGGTGGAGCTTTGGCCTATTGGCGCGCTTGATGCACTCCATGGCCTGATAAAGCGATGGCGGCTCAAAGCTTAAAACAAAGGCCAGTATGCATCGCGTCTTCACATCGATGAGGACAGTCAGGTAAGGCCTGCCCAAAGGGAGCAGGTTCTCAGCGTCCAACACGGCGATACTATCGACCTGAGTATGGTCCATGCAGCCGATCTGCAGGAAGCGCGTGGCCGACAGGCCCTTGCCGTCAGCCTTGAAGCGAGCCTGCGCCAGCTTTTCGCCGAACTTTGCGGCGTAGGAGTCGTAGCACTCAAGCTTCCGGATTTCTTTGCGCAGGATTTCTTGGCTGGGTACCCGTAGAGGCTCTTCTCCAGCCCGAACGCGCCATCGGTTGAGCCGAACGAGGCGCTTGTGGGCCCATGCGTAGACATCACGTACGCCGTAGCGCGTGGTCCAGTAGCGAATAGCAGCTTTCTGCAGCAGCCTCACGCTTGTCGCTGGCAGCCGCCGGCGCCGAGGGACGCGGCCCGATAGCGACAGCATTTGCCGCATGGGCCGCTCACCAGGTACGCCGCGCTTTTCCAACCATCTCCGCACGGTCCGCACGCCCGGCTTCTTCAAGAAGACAGCATTGCCTACCGGAATGTAGGCCCAGATTGCGCAGAGCTGGAGCCTGATGGCGTGTTCGCCGAAGCTGCAAAAGCCAGCTTCATCGAACTTGCTCAGGACAAATCGACGGACCGCAGCCTGAGGATCGCGCTCAAGTACCTCGTCCGGCGCATATTCACGAACGGCGGCGAGACGCCGAGCGTCGGCCGACTCCGGGATCGTTGGGAGTTGGCGTAGGCGCCCCAGCCCGAACATCTCGATCGCCCAAGTGCGATCGGGGGCTCGCATACCGTCCGGCGTTTCGATCTGGAGCGGTCCGCCAGTCCTGTCGACACTGAAGTGCAGTAGGCCGTCACCCAGATCCCGGACGTAACGGATTTTCTGCCCGTCAACTTCCCAAACTTGTTGGGGCGTGAAGCGGATGGAAGCGCTCATCGAACCACCTCCAATAGGCTGGCTTTGGGGCAAACGGCGCGTACGGCGCTATCGCTTGAGAGCGGCGCGCTGAGATCGATGTGGATGATCCGCGCGACCATCATCGCCATGGCAATGGCCTCGCCGGCCCGGTGATCGCCCAAGGCTGCCGCCACGTCTCCAAGCGTGGCGCCTTCGCCGCACCGGTCGATGGCGGCTAGCACCTGATAGGTGTGCGAGCTCTCGAAGCGGACTGACTTGTTGCTCTGAACAAGATGGACGTTTTCTCGCCAAACCTTCGGCTGGATGAGTTCCTCTCGGAGAACCGTTCGGAATAGCCAGCCCATTTCCCTGCAAAGCTCGGCGACGGCTTGGAGCTTCCTGGCGTAGTCAGGATCGCGCAACGCTCGCCGGTCGGATTTAACCTCGACGACTTCGACTTGGCCGTTAGCTAGGAGTCGCGCGCAGTCGGCGATGTACCGATAGATCTGTCCATCGTCGACGAACTCGAAGCGGAAAGGCTGCGCCCTGTAGTCGAGGACGTCGGTGTCGACCTCGCAAAGGTGAAACAACGCCAGTTCATTCATGCTCTCGTGGGGCAGCGCACGGCCCGCCTTGCGGCTGGGATAGCTGCCCGTTACTTGCCGGCGGCGACCTGTGATGATGGTCCTTATTGGTCTTCCATCCGGCGTTACGACCAGGCGCCCCCGGACGGTAACCTGGGACCAATCTTCATGGCGCCTAACAAGCCCCGCCGATGCGAGCGCGTCGGTCAAATTGACTGGCCCCTTTGGCGTGTAGCCGACGGGGGCTCGGTCATAGAGACTTGCCTTTTGGCCATAGGTCAGGGTGTGGAGCGCAGTGGGCGCTCCATTGGGATTGGGCATAGGCCACTCCTCTGGATTGGTTTTCAGGAAGGAGCGGAAATCGAGCCGCACGTATCCAGCGCCGCCTGCGACACAGACAGTTGACTTTGGAACGATGCGGGGGGAAAGTTGGACATCGATGACCAATCGAAGTCGGGGTTTCCCCGAGAAAAGCCCGGGCCGGCAAGCCCGGGCTTTTCTCGTTTCCGCTGTATTTGTTGATCTATCGCTGCATCAACACCTCGCGTTAGGTCGCGGATAGAGCGCAACATGCATGCACGCAGCGCGAAGCATGATGATCACGACAAAATCTGAGATACACAAGGCTGACCCGTTAAATATATTCATCCACACCCTATAGGGTATGGCGATAAATATCTCGCGCTCATTATGCGATCGCACGAAAATATAGATCGTCTTTTATTCGCATTACTTATAATAAATTTTGAAATCTGGCCAATAACATTAAAGAGCGGGCAGAAATGGACTTAGCGTGAAATGCGCACAACTCCGTTACACGACACGCTCTCCGGCGCGAGCAGTGGCACTTCCCCCTCGTCGCCTCACGCTCATTCCGCAAGAAACTCTTCTTGCAGCTCGCTCCGGCCGCTCGCCACTAATCCGGACCGGTCCCAGACCTCGACTACCTCGCATCGTGAGCAGGCCAGCGAGGAGCGACAAGTGACTCGTTGGCGACGTTGGGAAGGTCCGCACTCGGGCAGGTTATACGACGTCGAACCGTCGCCACTTGCGTAGATTTCGTGGTCACCTAGATTTGAGCTAATGCCTTACGTTCAGCTCAATCGCAGATTTTCTCCGTGGAGAGACGAGGACACACAACGCGATGACTTCGCACTATTCGAGCGTGAATTCTATGGCGACGTGCAATGGGACGAAATCCTCAAGAGACAGCGCGTCATCGTCCTCTCGGAAGCGGGGAGCGGGAAATCCAGAGAGCTAGAAGAACAGGCCGCCAAGCTCATAACGGCCGGCGAATTCGCTTTCCACACGACCGTTCAGAAGGTGGCGAGTGATGGCCTCGACGCAGCGCTTGATAATGACGGGCGCGAAAGGCTGGCAAGATGGCGGGATTCGGATGCGGTTGGCTGGTTCTTCATCGACAGCATCGACGAAGCAAAGCTCGATCATATTCGATTTGCCGACGCCCTTAGCAAACTGGCTGATGGGTTGGGAAACAACAAATCGCGCGCCCGCGTCATCATTTCAGGGCGCTACAGCCGATGGGAGTTTCGGGCCGACCTCAAGAAGCTGAACGAGCTGCTTCCTACTGCAAAAGTCGATGAGGGAGTCCCCCTAGATCCCGAGCAAATTCTCGCGAGCATTCTGCGCAACACCCACAAGGGCCGCGAGAAGGGCAAGCCAGAGAAGCCGCTAGTGGTGCTCATGGCTCCGCTCGACAAGAAGCAGGTCCGTCAATTTGCCGAAGGGCAAGGCGTTCACCAGCTAGACGAATTCATGGCCGCGTTGGAGCGCGAGAACCTCTGGCACTTCGCGAAGCGACCGTTGGATTTGGGCTGGTTGGTAGACTACTGGCAGCGCCATGCTCGCTTCGGGCGCCTGTCCGAAATGCTGGAAGCGAGCATCCGTGCTCGGCTGCAAGAGGAAAACCCCGAACACGGGGCGCGCGACGAGATCGATCCCGACGAGGGACTGAAAGCTCTTGAACGGATAGCAGCGACGTTGGTCTTCGGCCGCGGCGACAAGATCGAAATTCCCGACACCGAAATCAGCCTGGAGCCGTCAGGCGCCTTCAAGCTTCGTGACATCCTGCCTGATTGGGCAACAGAGAAGCTCCCGAAGCTACTGTCGCGCCCCGTCTTTGATCCTGCAGCGGTGGGCCAGGTCCGCCTTCACAACGATAACGAGGGTGTCGTGCGCGGGTATCTTGCGGCCCGCTGGCTCAACGCCCGGCTCGACGGAAACGCCCCGAAATCTCGCGTGCGCGCTTTGCTCTTTGGCGACGCCGATGGCGTGCCTGTAGTTCTGCCTTCGGTGCGAGAGACGGCAGCGTGGCTAGCGATCTGGAGCGACGAGTTCGCGCAAGAGATCATCGCACGTGATCCAGCGCTCCTGCTTACGGCGGGAGATCCTGCGAGCCTGCTGCTCGACGTGCGGCTTGGCGCACTCGAAGCGACCTTTGCGCAGTATGCGGCAGGCATTGAACGTTACCGTTTCCTCGACCGCGATACGCTGCGCCGTTTTGCGACCCCGGACATCCTGCCCGCGCTCCGAGCCGCTTGGACGCAGCACAATGGTGTGGAAGAGGTTCGTCGCCTGATCCTCACCATGATCGAAGCGGGCAAGCTGCAGGACGGCATCGACATCGCGAGAGAGGCGGTCGCGGCAGCTTACTCAGACAAGATCACACCCATTCTGGCCGTCCGGGCGCTAGGGTCGGTTGGCACTGACGACGATCTAAAAGCGCTGGCGCAGAAAGTAGCTGCCGAGTTCAAGACTCTGGATACAGGTGTCGTTTGGGAGGCGTTGGACGCCGTGTTCCCGAAACATCTCAACATCGATGCGCTCGTTCAAATTCTTGATGGTCTGGAGAAGGCGGGCGACACCGCGCACCACTTCGACTGGCGGGGCACACAGCTCGTTGATCGCCTTAGGACGCGCGAGCAATTCAAGCAATTCACCAAGGCGGTTTTGCCTCTAGTCGAAGAGCACGATGAAGAGGAGGAGGATCAGCCGAAGCGGCGGGGTCGTGGCGACAACAAGTTCAAGCCGCTCCTTCAATCAGCCGCGTCCGGCTTGTTGAAGCTTCTGCCGGCGCGGAGCATCGACATCGACGTGGTGGACGCCGCCGTCCGATTGGCAAGCGACCAGTACGGGGGACGCCGCTTCGACGACGAAGCGTTTGGCGCCGCCCTTCAAGCTTCCCCTGAACGTCGGCGGATCGGGCTCTGGCGCGCAGTCGAACTGCTCAAGGATCATAAGCGAGTCCATAACGGGCTGACCAACCTCTGGCAGCTCGAGTTTGCTGGATGGTCAGCGGGCCTGCGCGAGGAAGATATTCCGTGGCTTCTGGAAGACGCGCGCGATGGCGATACGCCGATCAAGCGTCAGTTGGCTCTCACGGGCCTGCTCCCGCTGTGGCGGGACCACGGAAAATCGGACGAGTTGCTGAAGAAGATCAAAGACGCTGCCGAAAAATCCCAAGTGTCAAAGGATTTCCTGAAGGCATGGCTCGAACCGCCGAAGCCTGAACCATGGGAAATCGAGCACCATGAAAAGATGGCGAAGCTCAAGAAGCAGCATGATCTGGAGCGCGCGAAGCGCGATAAATCGTGGCGCGATTTCTTGGACGGCCTCAAAGCGAACCCAACTCAGCTAAGGACGCCGCCGGCCGACTTGAAGCCGGGGCATACCGACGGGCGTATCTTCTACATCTGGGAACTGCTGTACTCGGCAAGCGAGGAGCGCACCGGCTACTCCATCGACGGTCTTGGTATCCTCGCAGAAGTCCTCGGTCCGGAGCTGTCGGAGGAAGTCACTTCTGCCTTGATCCGGTTCTGGCGAAGCCACAAGCCGACATTGACCAGCTCACGAAAGCCCGACGCCCGCAATCAGACAAACAAGCTGGACTCCATGAGCATCTCAGCCATTTCAATGGAAGCGAAGCGCGATCCGAATTGGTTGAACGGGTTATCGTCGAGTGAAGCGACGACGTCGGCGCAGCTTTCAACGCAGGAGCTAAATGGCTTCCCGCGATGGCTGTTCCCGCTGGCCGAAGTCTGGCCAGATGAAGTTCGCGACGTGTTTGTCGGTGAGGTTGCGGACCATCTGGCCGTAGCGCCGGACCAGCATGGGTTTCTCGATACCGTTGGGTACTCCGAGCCCGCGCTCGCAAAGCTCGTAGCGCCTGTCCTCTTAAAGTACGTCGAGGAGCATCCCGACCTGGCGAAGCTTCCGCTTTCAAAGGTCTTCCGGATTATTCGGAAGGCTATACCGGATGTCGCCGTTCCGCGGTCCTTCATCGATCTCGCATTGGAGCGTTTCAAAAGCTTCGAGACGTTCGGCGAAGCTGCGACGTACCTTGGCTTTGTAATGCTTGTCGTGCCGGCCGAGGGCGTGGTCGCGCTGTCGGAAAAGCTCGATACGTTGTCGGCCGACAAGCAAAAGTCTCTCGCTGAAAACGTCCTCCCGGCCGTGTTCGGTGACGGGTGGCTGAGCGGTGGCATTAGCCCGAAAGTCCTTCCATTCGACGTTTTGGAACGGCTGGTCGTCATCGCCTTTCGCACGATCCGACATGAGGAGGACGTGCACCATGATGGAGTCTATTCACCGGGCCTTCGCGATCATGCCGAGGGCGCGCGTTCCAACTTGTTCAAGCAGCTCTGCGCGACGCCGGGACGCGAGACGCTAGAGGCGCTTCGCCGACTGTCCGCCGAACCGGGCGAGGTCATTCCTCTTCTGCGCATCGACAGGCTTATCTATGACCGGGCGTGCGAGGATGCCGAGCATGCCAAATGGCCCGCAGCCGAAGCACGCGAGCTTGAGAAGCAATTCGATATAGCGCCGCGCACGCCGCGCGACTTGCAGTTGCTGGCGCTATCGCGCCTCGAAGACATCAACCACGATCTGCATCATCACCGCTTTGGACAAGGTCAGTCCTTCAAACGGCACCCGAACGAGCGCGAGGTGCAAAAGGCTTTGGCTTGGGAACTCGAGCACGAGGCTGGTCGTGCTTACACCATGGAACGCGAACCACATGTCGCCGACGAGAAGGAGCCAGACATCAGGCTCCAGGCGCGCGCGACAACGGCAAGTCTGCCTTTGGAAATCAAGGTCGCGGAAAGCTGGACCATCCAACAGCTAGAAGACGCGATCACGGTCCAGCTAGCGGGCCGCTATTTGCGCGAGCGCGATGAACGGCACGGCGTCTTGGTGCTGGTGCACCAACATGCTCGGGCTCAGGGCTGGGAGGCGGAGGACGGGACGTTCCTCACGTTCAGCGAAGTCGTGGAACGTCTCAAAGCGTTCGCCTATCGCCTAGGCGCAGGCGGCACAGATGCCGCGCGTGTGGAGATCGCTGTCGTCGACATTTCGGACATTGAACAAGCGGTGAAGGCAAAACCGAAGCGCCGTAGCGCTGCCGTTAGAAAATCACCGGCGAAGAGAGATCCGCGCGAAACGTCGCCTTCCCCGCGGTGACCTAAGGTCCGTTACTGGCGCAGCTCGTTCACCTAGGGAGGGGCTTGCGGCGCTCGAACAAGAGCTTGATGACGCTCTTGTTTTTGCTGTGTTTGACATGGGCGCCGATCGGGTCGGCGAAAAGGCCCAGGATGTGCCAGCTGTTCCAGTCATAGACATTGACGACCTGCGCGCCCGTGATCTCGGGCACTTCGTAGGTGAGAGCGTCGTTGGGGTCGTTGAACGCGATGATCTGTCGAATGTGCTGTGCACCGCCTGAGCCGCGGGGCGGAGAGGCCCATTCCCTCAGGGCGGAAAACGGGGAGACCGCTGGGATCGACGCGCTATCCGCGTCGTTGACCGGCGAGACGACGGTCACAGCGTCAGGCGAATGACTGGCCTTGATGGGAAGGGGAACGGCACCGGAATCCAGTCCCTCGATACGAGCCAATTCGAGAAGCGCAAACTGGTTGGCGAAGAAATAGAGATCATAGGTGCGTTGCATGACGTCGCGCACGCTTGAGGTCGGCTTGGAGCTGGCAAAAGCATCCATCACCACGAAGCTGCCCAGGCTCTCGGAGACGATGACGAACGTCTCTCCTTTGGAACCGGACCTTCCCGCATAGGCAAAAGCCTGCTCCATGGTCTGGTGGAAATACGCGCGCATCGGCCCAAGCGTGATAACGGCGTCGGCGAGTCCCCAGTTCATGATCTGCGCCTTGAGCATCCTGTTGGCCCAAGCGCCCTTTGCATGGCGCGGCGCATTGGCGATCCGCGCTTCGACATCCGCCTTGGTTGTCCAAGGGTGGAAAGGAGGAGCGGCGCGCGCGCAGCGCTCAAGGTGTTCTTCGTCGGGCCCCGAAAGCTCGATCTCCGGCAGGAGGAGATAGCGACACTTGAGCGGAAACAGCAACGGCCACCAGTTTACCTCGTCGACAATCACTTCGACGCCGTCGTGGCGCTTAAAGTGGTAACGATCGACAAAGGGGCGGCTGCCAATCCACTGCGCGTCAGTCCAGATGCGCTTGCCGTAAAGCGAAGCGGCGGGCGCCGCACTTCCAAGATCGGCAACATACTGGTCGTCGGGAGCTTTGTCGCCCGATCTACATGAGAAGTCGGGCTGCTGGCAGATCGCTTTGCGTAGCTCCACCGAAGCGCCAGGACCTTCCGCGCGCATTCCATGAACGAAGATGACATGGACCGGTCGACCAGCCGTGGCCTGCTCGATGAGATCGCCCAGTGAGCGCGTACCCTTGAGGGACTGATGTGGCTTCACCTCCGCAGCAGCCGGAAATCCAAGCCCTAGGCACATCGTGGCAAAATAGCAGGCCACCAGGCGCAACCAGAATCCATCGGCTAGCGAGAGAACCATACCGCGAAAGGGAGCGTTCAAGGCGGTCGCTCTCACTGGTACGCTGGTGGAAGTTGGTAGAACACGTAGTCCGCCGCTACCTTAATCGGAATGGGTACGATCCGGCCGAAACGTTCCGGTCCGAGAACATCCTTGAGATCCTCCAGCGACGCGGTGAAGCCGCTGTTCATCCGGGCGACGAAGCGCGCTTTGTCGATCGTCCCTCGGCTATAGGCCGCGAACAGCGCCTCACGGTGGTGGTAGAGGCCAAGGTAGACGTGCTCGATGTCGCCCTTGAAAGTTTCGTACTCGTCCTTGAGGGCTGGCTTGAGGTATTGCTCGAAGTCCTCGTTGACGATTTCCCACTCGTCCTTGAGGCCGCCGCTCACTCGCTTGACCACGGCGGCGACCGCCGCGTCCGAGATCCGTCGAGGATGCGCGGCGTTCACCCGTTTGGCGGCGTCTTTGATCCTTTGGACCAGCGCCGGCCGGCCCAAGCCAAAGCGGCCAAAGATTGGAGTGGCGATCTCGTTACCCGGCGACCTGCGCGCGTCGATGTTCGCCGGCGCGGTAATGCGGTTGGCGCAGTGATGGCAAATGCCCGTTACGCCAAACTCGATACCGGAGTGTCCGTCGGGCCCGGCAATCTCCGCAGCCCACATTGCGTCGCCGGCACCTTGTGCGATAGCCTTGGAGTTGGCCGGTTCTTCGGCTTGCGTGCGGCCGAAACAGCCCCATTGTGTCCCGCTCGACGCGGTGACAGCCACGTGGTCGAGCGGCCAGTCGCCAATATCCGGTATCGGGTGCCATGCGGTCTTCATCGAGTAGACCGTCAGGGTGGTGGCGGCGGCGAGCTTAGCCTCTTGGCAACCTCCGACCAAAGCCGTGCCGGCCAAAACAGCGTGAAACTTCCGCCTCGTTAGCATGGTCGCCCCCCGGCTCCTTTTAAATACCAACGTTATTCACGATGCTCGTAATGGTCGGGTTTGTAAACGGAGAACACCTGAGGGTGATTTTCCAGCCTAGCTGGCGTTTTCGATCAAACTTTTGCGGCCTCTCAGACGACAACGGCCCCTTGCGAAGCGACCAACACTCGCTACGCGCCTCTCATAGAAGCTTACAGCGCTGCCTGTTGGGCGCTGGCGAGCGTTCGTAATGGGGCGAACGGTGCCATTGATGTCGGCGGTCAAATGTCTGAATCGCGCGTAGGCCTAACGGCAGCTCGTGGCGCTGCCCCGCCGGTGATGCAGGCATACGGTTCGGCCGGGGAGGGTGAGAAGGAAAGATTAGTCAGGACGTCGAGGCTTGTGTCCATTTATTTAATAGATGGTTGGTGAAAGCCTTGTCCTTGGATACCTTGTCCTGGCCGCCCTGCGCGTTAAATTCGTTGAACACCCACGTCGACACCTTGTTGAGTGCGGCAGCATTCACTTTGCTGGGCTTCAGCTGGCTGATACGGATCGGAGGCAAGGTCGAGTTCTTGTTGAGCGTCCAGGCCAGCACCATCAGGACATGGAAGCGCATGTTGTTGAGCAGGTTCTGGTCGACGATGCCCTTTAGTGTTCGGAAATGCTCCTCGACCTGGAGGTTGAGCTCAGCCAGAACGCCGTACATAGCCAATGGGAAGCCGTTTGCGCCGTCAGGGAAGATCTTCTTGTAGTCGCTATCCTTCTTGATCGCAGAGGTCGGTCGCGCCCGGGCAGTGTGCGGTTCCTGCAGTAAGACGGTCAGAACGACTTGGGCCAAGCGGTCGATGCTCAGGATGCGATCCGCTGGTTTGCCCTCACGCTTGTAGCTGTTCTTTCGCCGACCTCCGAGGCGATCACGCTTCAAACTCGTCCGCATCCACAATGAGAACGATTATCATATTGGACAGTGTTAGGTTGCTTTCGGGCCACTCTTAAGTTGCCCCGACAAGCCCTGGCGGCCCGGGAGGGACTCGAACCCCCGACCTTCGCTTTAGGAAAGCGCTGCTCTATCCTGCTGAGCTACCGGGCCGCGGCGCGCGCGGCGCAGGGTCAATAGCGCAAGATGCGGGGCGTGCGAACCCCGCTGTCGCGACTCGGGCGCCACGGGCCGCGCAGCCGGGCGCGGGGTCGGTAGAGAAGCGGGGATATGAACGTCGTGCGACATCTGAAGTCGATCTATGTCCAGGTCCTGATCGCCATCGCCCTGGGGATCCTGGTGGGCGCGCTGTGGCCCAAGGTCGGGGTGGCGGTGAAGCCGCTGGGCGACGGCTTCATCAAGCTGATCAAGCTGGTCATCGCGCCGGTCATCTTCTGCACTGTCGCCGGCGGCATCGCCCGGATGGGCGACATCAAGGCGTTCGGCCGGGTGGGCGTGAAGGCGCTGCTCTATTTCGAGGTGGTCTCGACCCTGGCCCTGATCCTGGGCCTGGTGGTCGGGCGCACCCTGCGGCCGGGCGACGGCTTCAACATCGATCCCCGGACGCTGGATCCAGCGATCGCCGCCGGCTACGTCGAGAAGGCCAAGCATGGCGAGGGTCTGGTTCCCTACCTGCTGCACCTGATCCCCGACACCTTCGTGGGGGCGTTCGCCGAGGGCAACCTGCTGCAGGTGCTGGTGGTCGCCATCCTGACGGGCTTCGCCTGCGTGCGGCTGGGCGACTTCGGCGACAAGATCGCGGGCGTGCTGGAGGACACCGCCAAGCTGTTCTTCGGCGTCATCCACGTGGTGGTGCGCCTGGCGCCGCTGGGCGCGTTCGGGGCCATGGGCTTCACGATCGGCAAGTACGGCGTCGGCGCCCTGATCCAGCTGGGCGCGCTGGTGGCGACCTTCTACGTCACCTCGATCCTGTTCGTGCTGGTGGTGCTGGGCGCGATCGCCTGGGCCAGCGGCTTCTCGATCCTGCGGTTCCTGGCCTACATCCGCGAGGAACTGCTGATCGTGCTGGGCACCAGCTCGTCGGAGTCGGTGCTGCCGCAGATCATGGAGAAGCTGGAGAACGCCGGCGCGCGGCGGTCGGTCGTGGGCCTGGTCGTCCCGACCGGCTACAGCTTCAACCTGGACGGCACCAACATCTACATGACCCTGGCCACCCTGTTCCTGGCCCAGGCCACCAACACCCACGTCTCGCTGGGCCAGGAGCTGGCCCTGCTGGGGATCGCCATGCTGACCTCGAAAGGCGCCTCGGGCGTCACCGGGGCGGGCTTCATCACCCTGGCCGCGACCCTGGCGGTCGTCCCCGACATCCCGATCGCCGCCCTGGCCGTGCTGGTCGGGGTGGACCGCTTCATGAGCGAGTGCCGGGCCCTGACCAACCTGGTCGGCAACGGTGTGGCCACCCTGGTGATCGCCCGCTGGGAAGGCGCCCTGGACCGCGACCGTTTGTCGCGTGTCCTGCGCGGCGAGACGGCGCCGACCGAGCCCGTCGCGACCTGAACGAGCCGAACGGGAAAATCGTTGTAGGCATTGAGATAACGGCATTCTCGCAGCGCCCGGGTCGCCCCCGGCGAAGACCCAACCGGAAGGCGGCCGAAGCTCAACCTCGGCGAATGTGCAAACGATCACACCCGGTTGTGGCGGCTCGCCTTGCCCGGCGCCGTCTGCATGTTAGGGTTCCGGATACAACCGCGGTGCGATGCTAGAGTAATGCTGGATTTGGCCTCACGAGACGACGTCGCCGCCCCCGATACGGGTGGTCTGGTGACGCTCATCGAAACCATCGAGGCCCTTTCGGCGACCCGCACCATCAGCGAAGTGGCCGACGTCATCCGCAAGGCCGCGCGGCGCATCTCCGGCGCCGACGGCGTCGCCTTCGTCCTGCGCGACAATGACAAGTGCTGGTACTTCGACGAGGACGCGATCGGCCCGCTGTGGAAGGGCAAGCGCTTCCCGCTGACCGCCTGCATCTCCGGTTGGGCCATGCTGAACCGCCAGACGGTGGTGATCCCCGACATCTATCTGGACGATCGCATCCCGCACGACGCCTACCGGCCGACCTTCGTGAAGAGCCTGGTCATGACGCCGGTGCGCATGGAGGACCCGGTCGCCGCGATCGGCGCCTACTGGGCGGAGTCGCACACCCCCTCGCCCGAGGTCGTGCAGAAGCTGCAGGTCATGGCCCGCGCCACGGCCTCGGCCCTCGAAAGCGGCCGCCTGCACGACAGTCTGGTCGACGCCCGCCACCACGGCACCTTCCTGCTGCAGGAGCTGGACCACCGGGTGAAGAACACCCTGGCCATCGTCCAGTCGATATCGCGCCAGACGTTGCGGGCCAGTCCTTCGCCCGAGACCTTCGCCGAGGTGTTCGAGAACCGGCTCCTGGCCCTGTCGCAGGCGCATGAGCTGCTGACGCGGCGGTCCTGGGGTCGCGCCGCGCTGCACGAGATCCTGGAAAAGGCGCTGGCTCCGTTCAGCCCAGAGTTGGCCGAGCGCTTCGACATCATCGGTCCGGCCCTGACCTTCAGCGCCGAGACCTCGGTCTCGGTGCACATGACCCTGCACGAGCTGGCCGTGAACGCGGCCAAGCACGGCGCGCTGACGACGCCGGAGGGCCGTGTGGTCATCCGCTGGACGGTCGACGAGGGGGCCGCGCCGCCGATGCTGACCCTGACCTGGCGCGAAGTCGGAGGCCCCGCCGTGAGCGGCCCGCCCGAGCGTCGCGGCTTCGGGATCCAGATGATCGAGCGCGGTCTGGCCCGCGACCTGGGGGGCAAGGCCACGCTCGACTTCACGCCGCAAGGCGTGGTCTACACCCTGCGCGCTCCGCTGTCGCAGAGGATGAGTCTCGCCGCATGAAGTCCAGCAAGGTGATGATCGTCGAGGACGAGGCGCTGGTGGCCATGATGGTCGAGGACATGCTCGGGGACCTCGGATGCGAGGTCGCCGGCTCGTTCGGCGCGGTGACCGACGCCCTGGCCTGGCTGGGCAGCGGCGAACCCACGCCGGACGGCGCGGTGCTGGACGTCAATATCGGCGGCGAGATGGTGTTCCCGGTCGCCGAGGCGCTGCGCGAGCAGGGCGTGCCGTTCGTGTTCGCCACCGGCTATGGCGACCTGCCGCGCAAGGGCTTCGAAAGCATCGAGGTGCTGGCCAAGCCGATCAATGTCGGCGCGCTGCGCAAGGCCGTCGACAAGTTCCAGCCCGACGAATAGCGGCGGGTCAGCCGCCTTCCCGGATGAAGTCGATGAAGGCCCGCAGCGGCGCGGGCGCGCGGCGACGGCTGGGATAGTAGAGATAGAAGCCGCCATAGTAGGGGCACCAGTCCTCCAGCACGCGCACCAGCTTGCCGGCCGCGATCAGGTCGGCGACCTGGTCCTCGAAGGCGAACGCCACCCCCACCCCGTCCAGGGCCGCCTGGATCATCAGCCCCTGGTCGCCCAGGGTCAGCGGGCCGTCGACCTCGATGTTCAGCTCGACGCCGCCGCGCTCGAACTCCCAGTGATAGAAGCGCCCGCTGGCGAAGCGGAAGCGGATGCAGGGCAGGTCCTTCAGCTGTTCGGGCGTGACCGGCTTGGGATGGCGCGCGAAGAACGACGGGGCGGCGACGATGGCGGTGCGCTGGCGCGGGCCGATCGGCACGGCGACCATGTCCTGGGCGATCGTCTCGCCGAAACGCACGCCCGCGTCGCAGCCCTCGGCCACCATGTCGACCAGGGCGCCGTCGACCATGATCTCGACCCTGACCCCCGGTTGCGCCGCCATGAACCGTGTCACGACGGGCAGCAGCACCAGCTCGGCCGCCCCGCGCGAGGCGTTGAAGCGCAGCGCGCCCATCGGCTGGCCTCGGAAGTTGTTGAGGTCGTCCAGGGCGTCGTCGATGTCGCGGAAGGCCGGAGACACGCGGGCGAACAACCGCTCGCCGGCCTCGGTCAGGGCGACGCTGCGGGTCGTGCGGTTGACCAGGCGCAGGTCCAGCCGCTCCTCGATCCCCCGCAGGGCGTGGCTCAGCGCCGAGGGCGTGCAGCCCAGCTCGTCGGCGGCGCGGCGGAAGCTCTTGTGGCGGGCGATGGCCAGGAAGCTGGCCAGGTCGGCGGGCGCGACGGGACGCATTGCTGAGAATGACTCAATAGCTTGACGAGAACTGGCATGATTATCTCATCGAAGGCCGAGGTCTAGATGTTCCTCCGTCGCCGCGACGCTCCCCGACGCGGCCCAACGGAAGGAAACGAGACATGCGTACCTGGTTCATCACCGGCGCCTCGCGCGGCTTCGGCGCCCTGATCGCCCAGAAGGCCCTGGCCGCCGGCGACGCCGTCGTCGCCACGGCTCGCGACCCGCAAGCCGTCATCGACCGGATCGGCCAGCATCCGAACCTGCTGGCCGTGGCCCTGGACGTCACCGACGAGGCCCAGGCCCACCAGGCGGCCAAGACGGCCGTCGAGCGCTTCGGCCGCATCGACATCCTGGTCAACAACGCCGGCTACGGCCTCTTGGGCGCGGTCGAGGAAGCCACGGGCTCCGAGATCGAGGCCCTGTACCGCACCAACGTCTTCGGCCTGCTGGCCGTGACCCGGGCCGTGCTGCCCCACATGCGCCGCCAGCGCTCGGGCCGGATCCTGAACCTGTCGTCGGTGGGCGGGCTGCGCTCGGGGCCCGGCTTCGGCGTCTACTGCTCGACCAAGTTCGCGGTCGAGGGCCTGACCGAGGCCCTGGCCGCCGAGCTGGCGCCGCTGGGGATCTTCGCCACGGCGGTCGAACCCGGCTATTTCCGCACCGACTTCCTGGACGCGACCTCGCTCAGCGTCAGCCCCGCCAGCATCGCCGACTATCACGAGACGGCCGGCGCCACGCGGACCCATGCGGCCGAGGTCAGCCACGCTCAGCCCGGCGATCCCGAGCGCCTGGCCAAGGTGCTGGTCGCGTTCGTGGACGCGCCGAACCCGCCCGTTCGTCTGCCCCTGGGCAGCGACACGGCGGCCGCGACCGAGGCCAAGGCCGCCCAGCTGCTGGAGGTCGTCAACGCCTGGCGCGGCGTAGCGGTCTCGACCGATTTCCCGGCGGAGGAGGCGGCCTGAGGCCCTAGGGCGCGAACCGCAGGACCAGGATCTGGTTGACCTGGTTGGCGTCGTAGTTGTCGTCCGAGGCCAGAACCAGCGTGCGGGCCCCGTCCTCAAGGCGGGGCCCCCAGGCCATGGCCTCAAGATTGTCGATCCGGATCCCCAGGCGATCGAAGTTCAGCAACAGCCGCTTCTCGACCGCCCGCACCGGCGTGACCCCCAGGCTCTCGATCTTGGAGATGTCCTGGGCCTTGGCCAGGTCCGCCAGATAGAGGCGGATGTGATAGCTGTAGCGCCCGTCCGCCTGCTTCACGCCCGAGCGCTCCAGCACCAGCAGGCGATGATCGTCCAGGGCCAGGATCTCGCTGATCCCGTTGTCGTTCACCCCCACCGGCGAGGCGACCTGCACCGGGTCGACGCGATAGGCGTACTGGCCCCGCGCCTTGCCGGCGCGATCCAGCCGGGTCAGCCGGGTCAGGCCGGTCTCGGACACGGACGGGATCGGGCCGTCCTGGACCAGCGGCCACTCCATCGACAGCCACAGGAACCTTCCGTCGACGGACCAGCTCAGTCCCTCGACCGTGGCGTTCTTTCGCGCGCCGGTCGCTCCGCCCGCGTGGAAGGTCAGGGCGTCGGGGACCACCACGCGCTGGACCGGCGTTCCGTCGGCCTTGATCCGCCGCACCGACGGCGGATCGCTGTGCTCGAAGTCGCCCTCGGTGGCCCAGACGAGATCGTGGCTCAGCGGATCGAACCGGATCGCCTCGCCGTCTGCGGCCTCGGTCCCGGCCTTGCGGTCGGGGAAGGTCGCGCCATCCTCACGGCGCAGCGGGACCATCGCTTCCTGCGTCGGACCGCACGGCTTGTCCGGACGGACGTCGAGCCGGCCCAGGAAGAAGTGCGACGGCCCGCGCTCGGACTTGTCGTCGCTGATGAACGCCCAGAGGCCGGTTCGCGGGTCGTGGTCGATGCCCGAGATCCCACCGTAGCCGCCGCCCTGGAATTCGATTCCCTTCGGCGTCTCGCAAGCCTTGATCAGCGACAGGCGCGGCTGTGCGATCGCCGGCGTCGCCACCAGCAGGGCGGCCAGGACCAGCGCCCTCACAGCCGCAGCTCCGGCGCGGCCAGCGGGCCGTCGTCCCAGCCAGCCATGGCCGCCTTAGCCTCGGCGCGTTCGACGGCCAGGCCCAACTTGGCGCGAAACTCGGCGGGATCGATCGTGAAGGGCTGGCTCTGCGGCTCGACCGTGTGCAGCCGAGGCCGGCCGTCACTGGGCAGGATGTAGCCGACGTCGTGGCGACGGAAGTTGCCGATCCGCGACTGCACCTCGACCAGCCAGTTCAGCGACACCACCTGGCAGCCCGCCGGCGACAGCAGGGCGTTGTGCAGGCCCGAGCCGAACTCGCCCGCCACCACGCGGGCGCGCGAGAAGATGCGAGCCTGCTCCTCCCAGGGGATGGTCTCAGGCCGCAGCAGGGTCAGGCCCAGATCCTGGGCGATCATCTCGATCTCGGCCTCGTTGGTCATCTCGCGGAAGACGCCCGGCGCGCGCAGGCCCGCGCGACTGACGAACACCTTGTCGAAGCCCCCGCCGCGCGGCCAGGCCAGGGCCTGCTCCTCCAGCTTCCAGCGCAGGAAGTCGTGGAAGATGTAGTCGGCGTGCAGCATGTGCGGCAGCAGGGCGGCATCGATCCGCAGCGCCTCGCGCGCCGGATCGTAGGTGACGATCTCGTGCGTCGGCAGCAGCTGGCGCACGATCCGCGCCACATAGGCCGGCGCGGTCGCCGGCAGCACGATCGGCGCGGCGATCCCCGCCTCGGCCAGCGCCTGGATCAGGAACAGCTTGGGGTACATCTCGGTCAGCCAGTGACCCCAGACGAAGTTGAAGTGGGCGATGACGAACGCCCGCTCCAGCCGCCGCCCGGCGGGCGCGCTGAACGCCCAGTTCTCGGGCGCGATGGCGTTGTCGTACCAGTACTTGATATAGCCCGGATAAGGCCCCCGCGCCTGCAACGGCTGGCCATCCAGGGTCAGGTGGCTTCCCCGGCCGCCGCAGAGCACGTCGCGCACGACGTAGAGGTCGATGTCCGGCGCGGGCCAATCCATCGTGTGGTCGGCGTTCATCTGCTCGCCCGCGCACGGCCACAGCATCGGCCGGGCCAGGACGATGCCGCCGCGGTCCATCAGCTTGGCGCGAACGGCGCGGCCGCCGGCGCCCGCGAGGGCCGAAGCCAGGGAGACCCGGTCGCAGTCGGTGATGTCGACGCAGGCGACCATCGACCGCCCCCTAGAGCGCGGCGTCGAGGAAGGCGAGGAAAGCCGGCAGGTCCAGCCGCCAGCTGAACTCGGCGTTCGGACGATGGTGGCCTTCCAGATAGACCTCGGTCTCGCTCAGCGGCGAGGGCACGAAGAACGCCCGCCAGTCGACCCCGACCAGCAGGGCGATGTTGCGCACCCAGACGCCGATGAAGTTGCTGGGCTGCAGCTCGATGACCTTGGCGCTGGGCCGGCAGAACAGGACGTTGGCCAGGGCCGCGCCAGCCGGGGCGACGATCAGGTCCGCCTGATGGAACAGGGCGATCTGGTCGCGGACCGACAGTTCCTCGGGCCGGACGATCGTGAAATCGCGCGCCGCCAGGGCCGTTTCCAGGTCCAGCTCATTGACCAGCACCCGCTTCTGCGAGCCCCGGCGGGTGACGTAGATGCGCTTGGCGCCGGCGGCCGGATCGATGGCGGCGGCGGCCAGGATCCGCTCGCGCACCACGTCCAGCGGCGCGTTGGGCGCGTGCAGGAAGTGGTCCATGGCCGTGGCGAAGACCGCGTCCTCGATCCGCACCAGCGGGGCCTCGACCAGGCGCGGCTGGGGCTGGTCGCCCAGCATCAGGGACAGGAGTTCGCGGTGCCAGGGCAGCAGGGGCGGCGTGATCGCCGGAAAGCGCTCGGCCGCGCCCGCGCCGATCGCCGTCATCAGGGCCGGCAGGCAGTCGATCAGGAAGTGGCCATAGTTGTGCAGACCGCCCCAGGCCATGAACACCGTCGCCCGGTCGATCACCGGGACCTCGCCCGGAACTCGGAACAACGGCCCCTCCGCCTCGACCTTGACGCCGGGCAGCAGGCCCAGGGTCGGGGTCAGGTACAGCGCCTCGTGGATGGCCTTGTGGAACACCTGGCCCTGGTCGTTGAACAGCGCGCCATAGGCCGGCGCGTGCCAGACGCCCGACAGGCGGACAAGGTCCACGCGCGAGCGCAATACGCCGTTGGCGCCGTGCGCCCAGGGCGGCACGTCGGTCCCGCCGCTGCGGCCGCCCAGGATCTCGCGGGTCTCGGGCTCGTCCAGGATCATCTGGGGGATCGCCTGGGCCATGGCGCCCGGCGCGGCGGGCCCAGGCTCGCCCAGCACGTCGTCGACGCGCGGCAGGACGTTCTCCTCGAACACCACCTCCAGCGGCGTACCGGGCCCTTCCGGACGCTCGGGAACCATCGCCTTCAACCGGCCGGCCGCCTGCCTGGCGATCCGGCGCGCGACGCGCAGCACCCGCTTCACAGCTCGAAGCTCGCGCGGTAGCCGGCGCGAGCGACGATGGCGGCGGTCAGCCGCTCGATCGCGTGGGCCGTGGTCCCGTCGACGCGGCCCAACTCGGGCCCGAAGTCGATCTCGGCGTCGGTCAGGTCCGACAGCGGGGCGAAGGCCTCCGTCCGACCCCAGAACATCGAGCCGGCCGCGAAGGGCGTCTCGGGCTCCAGCTTCAGGCCCATGCGGGCCTTCAGGCGCTCGACCGCCGCTCCGTTGTTGGCCATCACGTCTGGATCGCCGATGCGCATGCGCGCTTCGGACGAGGCCAGCAGGCCCAGCTTCGGATCCTGGGCGAAGGCGCGCAGAGCCAGACTGGCCGCCTCGCCGCCCAGCAGGCCGTCGAACAGCTCGGCCCGCCATTCGTCGCCCTTGGCGCGGTGAGGCGAGCGCTTGGAGTGCAGCTTGCAGAACACCGAATAGCCCAGGGCGCGCGCCCGGCGCAGGGTCTCGACGAACGGGCGAATGTCGCGCCCGCGGTTCTCAGCGATGGCCAGGTGGGCGTTGGGGAACGCCGCGCGGGCCCGGGCGAGGTCGGCCTCGCTCCAGCTTTCCGGCACGGTGATCATCAGGTCGAGGCCGCTGGCCGTGGCCGCCAGGCGCTGGGCGAACCAGTCGATCAGCTCCGGGTAGAAGAGGTGCAGCAGCACGACGGCGTCAGCGCGCTTCTCGAACCCAGCCTGAGCGTCGGCCACCAGCGGATGGGCGTCCGTCAGCCGCGGCACATAGGCGCCCAGGGCCGCGCGGGTGGCGTGCAGATAGCCGTGGCCGAACCAGCGGTCGGGCTCGAGATAAGCCCCCTCGCCCCACTCGTTCCAGGCGTTGACGAACACCAGCCCCTGGCCCTGGGGATGCCTGGTCTCGACATGCTTCAGCGCGCCCGACAGCCAGGTCAGGTAGCTTTCCGGGTCGGCGTTGTGAAAGGCGTGGCCGGCCCAGGGCTTGCGGGCCTGGTTGTCCCAGCCCGGCATGACGCCCGGCACGAAGGCGGCGTCGACGTTCGACAGCTCGGAGAGCTTGTGCCGGACGACTGCCGGATAGTCGTAGACCTTGCCGGTGAAGTTCTCGTGCAGCGGCGTCACCGACTTGGTGATCTCGCCCTCGACGATGGCGTGGGGCGGGAAGTCGATGATCCCGTCGAAGCCGTGGCTGGCATAGTCCTGAAAGCCAAAGGCCGTGGTGCACAGCAGATGCAGCTCGCCCAGCCCCATGGCCCGCGCCTGGGCGCGCCAGCGGTTGGTGGTCGCCTTGGCGTCCGGCAGGATTTCGGGCCGGTACAGCACCAGCACCGGCTTGCCGCCCACCCGCAGGTAGCGAGGGTCGCGCATGTAGCGGGCCATGTCCTCGAACACGGCCTGGTCGTCCTCCGGCGAGTGTTTCTGGGCCATCAGGACGTCGGTCTCGTCGCCGTCCCAGCGGCGGGTCCAGTTCTCGTTGGCCCAGCACAGGGCGAACGGCAGGTCCAGGGTCGGGTCGGCCAGATAGAGCTCGATCGGCTTTTCCAGCAGGCGCTTGCCGGCGAACCAGTAGTAGTGGAAGCAGAAGGCGTGGACGCCCGCGCCCTTGGCCAGGTCGACCTGCTGGGCCAGCACCTCGCGCTGGCGCAGGTCGTAGAAGCCGAGATCCCCCGGCAAGCGCGGCTGGTAGTGGCCCAGGAACTGCGGCTGGGCCTTGGAGACATTGGTCCACTCGGTAAAGCCCTTGCCCCACCAGGCGTCGTTCTCCGGGAACGGATGGAACTGCGGCAGGTAGAAGGCCACGACCTTCGGCGCGTCGGCCGGCAGCGAGATCGGCGCGGCGATCGGCGCGGCGAAATGCGGGCTGCGCAGGTTCTTCGAGACCTGGATCGCGTGGGTGTAGGCCGCGCGGACCGGACCGGCGTCGCCGGCCTTGGCCTGGCTGGCGCGGACCTGCTCGGCGACGGCGCGCCCCTTGCGCCAGATCGCGCCCACCGGCTTGCGCAGCGGTCCCAGGGCCGGCTTGATCGCCTGGATCGCCACGCCCTTCCAGCCGCGCGGATCGCTGCCCAGGTGACCGGCCGGCTTGACCGCCAGCTGGCTGACGGTGAAGCGGCAGGGGCCTTCGGACGGATCCAGGCGAACCCGCACCAGCTGTCGGCTGCGGGCCGGCAGCGAGGCGAACCAGCCGTCGGGC
Source organism: Caulobacter segnis (assembly GCF_019931575.1). NCBI lineage: Bacteria > Pseudomonadati > Pseudomonadota > Alphaproteobacteria > Caulobacterales > Caulobacteraceae > Caulobacter > Caulobacter segnis. Next base: position 4,515,545 of record NZ_CP082923.1, read on the forward strand.
CCGGCCTTCAGCCGCGCATAGGAATCCTCGGAAAAGCCGTCGCCCCAGTCGGCGAACAGGGCCGGCCCGACGAGCTCGCCGTCCAGCGCTTCGAGCTTGATGTCGATGCGGACGGTGCGGGCCGCTCGCAGCGCCGCGCGCTCGGCCTTCGGCGGCGTCCAGATCATCTGCGGGTCGTCGCCGGTTCCGACCAGCACGACCCGCCCCTGGGCGTCGACGCCCTCGATCGCGACGTCGCGTCCGGGCTTGAGACCGGGCGGCAGCATGGTCACGCCTTGCCCGTCAGGCGGTCCAGCAGGCGCGCCACCAGGCCCTGTCGTCCCCGCGGCTCACGCTTGCGGATGACCACCGCCGCCTGCCAGAAGCGGGCAGGATCGTCGATATAACGCACGACCTCGCCGCCATGCGGGGCGGCTTCCTTGGCCACGAACTTGGCCGTGACCGTGGTGTCGCCGTAGATCTCGGCCTCGCGGTGAGCGCCGCCGCCCGAGGGCAGGTAGGCGACGCCCTCGCGGGCCAGCTCGTCGCGCATGCGCGGCAGCTGGTCCTTGTAGGCCGACAAAGCCACGTGCCAGGCGTTATCGGAATTGGGGTCGGTGGATTCCAGGAAGTCCAGGAAGCGCGGCGGCTCGACCGTGAACACCAGCAGGCCGCCCGGCGAGAGCACGCGCAGCAGTTCGGCCAGCCAGGCGCGGAACAGGTGCGGCGGCAGGTGGGTGAAGACCGAATAGGCGGTCACCAGGCGGAACTGGCCGTCGGCGAACGGCAGCGGCTGACCGTTGACGATCGTCCCGAACTGGCCCGGCAGGTTCGCGCCGGCGCAGAAGGCGACCATGTCCGGATCGATATCGACCCCGGCCATGTGCTCGGCCTGGAAGTCGCGCAGGAAAAAGCGGCCGATGCGTCCCCAGCCGCAGCCGAAGTCCAGATAGCCCTGGCCGGCCGACCGCTTGTAGGCGCGGTCGTTCATGCTCTCCTGGGCGAAACGGTAGAACCGGCCGGCCTCGTCCAGGGCGTCCTCGTAGGCCGAGCCGACGAACTGGCGCTGGATCTCGGCCGAGGGGAACTCCGGATACAGCGCGCCGTCCTGCACGCGCTCGGCGACCGAACGCTTCAGCCGCGCGATCCAGGCGTCGGCGCCGATCCCCTTGAGGTCCTCGTGAGCGAGACGGCGGGCGGTGTCGGTCATGCGGCGTGGGATTCCCGGTAGACGAGCCAGTCCTCGGTGCTGCCGAGGAAGGCGATACGGCCGCCCTGCAGTTCGCAGACGCGATTGCAGACGCGGCGGACGAGGTCGTGGTCGTGCGTGGCCATGACCACGATCTTGGCGTCCTCGACCATCTGATGCATGCGCTGGCCGGCCTTCTGCACGAAGGCGGCGTCGCCGGCGCTAAGCCACTCGTCCAGCACCAGGATGTCGGCCTCGAACTCGGTGGCGACCGTGAACATCAGGCGCGCCAGCATGCCGGCCGAATAGGTGCGCACAGGCAGGTGCAGGAAGTCGCCCAGGCCCGAGAACTCGGCGATGGCGTCGACACGGCTGTCGATCACCTTGCGCGGCAGTCGCCGCATCAGGCCCAGCTTGTGGATGTTGCGGAGGCCCGTGGCCTCCATGTCCAGGCCGGCGCCGATGGCGATCATCGAGGTGATGTCGCCGTCGATCGTGAGTTCGCCGCGCGTGGGCGAGTAGATGCCGGCGATCACCTTGAGCAGGGTGGTCTTGCCCGAGCCGTTGTGGCCCACCAGGGCGATGCGATCGCCCTCTTTGATCTCGAGATTGATGTCGTGCAGCGCCTTGACCGCCGCGACGTCGCCGGCGGCCTTGTACATCTTGCCGCCGACCGCGAGGTTGAACACGGCGCTGCGCAGCGACTGCGAGCGCAGGCTGTAGACGAAGTAGTCGAGGTCGACGTTCTTCAGCGTGATCTGGTGCGTCATGGTCCGCTCCTACAGCCAGAAGACCACGCGCTTGCGGAACATGGCCAGCAAGACGAAGGCGATCACGGCCAGGATCCCGGCCGTTCCCAATGTCCAGAACCAGTCGATCGCGGCGGGAGCATGGCCGGTCAGGGGCGCGCGAAGCAGCTCGACCTGGTGCGTCAGGGGATTGAGCTCGACCACCCAGCGGCGCTTGGCGCTGACATTGTCGGCCATCCAGAACACCGGCGTCACGTAGAATGCCAGCTGCACCACGTAGCTCATCATGTAGGCCACGTCGCGAAAGCGCGTCGACGGGATGGCGACGATGAAGCCCTGGACACAGACGATCACCAGCATCAGGGCCAGCGCCGGGACCAGCGTCCAGTGCGGGATGGCGAACTTGCGCAGCACCAGCATCGTCACCCAGAAGGCGATCAGCTGGAACAGGAAGTTCGTCGCCGCCTTCTGGGCGTGCAGGAAGACATAGAAGCTGAGCGGCAGGCGCTGACTCTGCATCAGGCCAGCGTTGTAGAGGAAAATGGCCTGGGCCTCGGCGATCGTGGTGCCGACCAGCGACCAGGCCAGAAGCCCCGCCACCACCTGCGGATAGCTCTTGGACATGTCCACGCCCATCATGGCGCTGACGAGGAAGGCCAGGGCGAAGGCGACGACCAGCAGGTTGCAGGCCATCCAGAACGGACCCAGGATCGAGCGCTGGAAGCGCGAGGCCGTCTGGTCAAGGCCCACCCGCCACCACAGGGGCGCGAGACGGATTCCGTCTCCAATGTCCTTGAGCGCCGCCATCACGGGACTCGGCATTCGCAACCTTCCTTAGCGCCCTGAGGCGACCGGCAAGGCGCCTGCTTACAGAGCCCCGGGCCGCCCGACAATGCTTTGGAAGGTGACCGAGCGCGGGTCTTTCAACTCGCGCCCGGAGTGTTGCGTAAAAACTTTAGTCCGAGGCCCTTCAATCCAGAATCTTGAAGCGCACCGCCGCGCCGCCCCCGGCGGCCATGTCCAGGTCCAGGCTGTCCTTGGCGGTGACGATCTTCTTCTCGACCGTCAGCGCGCCGGGATTGGTTCGGAAGTCCGCCCAGGGCCCATCGCGATAGATCTGGGCCTCGTAGCGCTTGCCCGTCGCCAGGAAGTCCAGCTTCTGGTTCAGCTTGCGCGGCTGCTCGTCGGTCAGGGCGCCCAGGAACCAGTCCTTGCCGCCGCGCGGCTGGCGGGCGACGACGATGTAGTCGCCGACCTGGCCTTGCAGGGTCTTGGAGGTCTCCCAGTCGGTCGGCACGTCGCGGATGAACTGGAAGGCGTCCGGACGGGCCTCATAGTTCTCCGGCAGGTCGGCGGCCATGTGGATCGGGCTGTAGAGCACGACATAGAGCGCCAGCTGCACGGCGATGGTCGACTGGCCGCGGCGGGTCAGCTCGGTCTTGCCGTGGACCACGTCCATGATCCCCGGGGTGAAGTCCATCGGTCCGGCCAGCATGCGGGTGAAGGGCAGGATCACCGTGTGCTCGGGCGGGTTGGTCGGGTCGCCCCAGGCGTTGAACTCCTGCCCGCGCGCGCCCTCGCGGCTCAGCATGTTGGGCCAGGTGCGGCGCAGGCCGGTGTCCTTGACCGGCTCGTGGGCGTCGATCGAGATGTGATGACGGGCCGCGACCTCGGCGACATGCAGGTTGTGGCGGACCATGTACTGGCCGGCGAACCACTGCGGCTGGCCGTCCTGGTCCAGGATCGTGCCGCTGTGGCGGACATAGCCGGTCTTGACCTGCGAGACGCCGACGCTCTCATAGAGTTTCATGGCGTCTTCCAGCTGGGCCTCGTAGTTGGGCACGGCCCCGGCCGTCTCATTGTGGCCGATCAGCTTGACGCCCTTGGCCTTGCCGTAGTCGGTGATCGCCTTGATGTCGAAGTCCGGATAGGCCTCCGTGAAGCTGAACTTGTCGCCGTTGGCGATCCAGTCGCCGTCCCAGCCCCTGTTCCAGCCCTCGACCAGCACGCCGTCGAAGCCGTACTTGGCCGCGAAGTCGATATAGCGCTTGGTGTTCTGCGTCGTCGCGCCGTGGATCGGACCGCTGCCCCAGGTCGACTTCTGCAGGTGCATCTCCCACCAGATGCCGACGTACTTGCCCGGCTTGATCCAGGAGGTGTCGGCGATCTTGCTGGGTTCGTTGAGGTTCAGCTCGATGCGGCTGTCGGCCAGGGCGCCGGCGCTGTCGCCGATCAGCACGGTGCGCCAGGGAGTGGCGAAGGCGCCGGTCTTCCTGGCCAGGGTCCCGTCGGCCCACGGCATCAGCCTGGCCTTGTAGGTCCCCGCGCCGTCGCCCGCGAGCAGCATCGAGGGAAAGTCGACCAGGGCCGCCTCGTGGATGGAGAGGTGCAGGCCGCCCGTCTCGCGCCCATTGTTCTGACGAAGAGTCAGCGGCGTCTCGGCCAGGGTGATCCGGTGGGCGTCGGTCTGCTTGTAGAGGTACTCGTCGCGCTCCTGTCCCAGGGCCTCGTACCACCAGGCGTCATAAGCGCCGACGGGCTTGAACTCGGTGCGGTCGTCCGTGACCGCCACGGCCTGGTCGGCCGGAATGGCGGCATAGGCGTAGCGGAAGCCCAGGCCGTCATCGAACAGCCGGAAGACGACGTCGACGCTCCTATTCAGCGGCGTGTCGCCGGCCAGCGAGACCGTCAACTCCGAATGGTTGTCGCGGATGAGCCGCTGCTCGCCCCAGGGCTGCTCCCAGGTGGTGTCCGATGCCGAGCGCTTGGCGGCCGTGATCCCGGTGTAGCGCGCCTGCGCCTCGCCGGCGAAGGTCAGGCCCATCGGCGCGGCCGCCAGCACCGGCTTGCCGCCCTTGCTCACCGCGTAGAGGGCCTGCCCGTCCCGGGTGAAGACGCACACCTCGATGACCTTGCCCGGCGACTGGGCGCACTCGCGTTCCGCGGCCTGGGCGATCGTCGGCAAGGCCAGGACGGTCAGCAGGGCGAGGGTTCGGAAGCTCATCGAACAGTCTCTTTCGAAAAGGGCGCCTCGGCTCCGCAGGACTGGAGCCGAGGACGCAGGGGGGAGGACTAGGGCCAAGCCGGAACTCTGGCCAGCCGAACGCAAGAGCGCCTTCAGGACGCGCGCCGCGTGGTCGCGCCGGACGAAGAGCGAAGGAAGGGTTGAACGAGGGGCGGCCGCTATCCGGACTCCACCGCCTCGATGAAGCCGTTGGCCGTCAGCCGCCCCGTGGCGGGATCGGCCGATCCGCCGCCCCGGCCCAGCAGACCGGAATGCAGGACGTGGCCGCGATAGACGATCAACCGGTTGAACATCGGCTCGACCGCCTCGATCAGGTCGTAGCCCGGCGTTTCCTCGCCCGCGAAGCGCTTTCGCCTTCCCTGGGCCAGCTCGCTCTCGACGGCGGCGGCGTAGATGTCGGCCCGCGTGGCGTCGACCGACTCGAAACCCGTGGCCGCGTGGCGGAAGAAGCCCGTGCCGCCGAAGTCGCCCCGAAAGAGATAGTGGACCATGGCCAGGCGGCTCGGGTCCGGCCCGTCCAGGTGCGGCAACGTCTGCACCGGGCTGGCGGCCTCGACCGGCGTGGTCGCCAGGGCGAAGAAGCCGAAGAACTTCAGCACGGCCTTGGCCGAAACCCCGAACGCCGCTTCGATCGGGCCACGCAGGGCGGTGACCACGGTGCGATAGTAGGCCTCGGGCAGGTTGGCGTTCAGCCCCGGATAGTTCGTGTGCGGCGGACGGTAGAAGTCGGTAGCGCGGGCCGCGGCGATCATCGCCCCCGGATCGGCCAGCACGTCGTCGACGATCAGCAGCGGTTGCCGCTCCGCGCCGACCTTGCGCAGGCGGAGGTTGATGTTCGCCCCCAGCGGCAGGGGTTTGACAACGGTCGTCACGCTCATGTCGGCGACCTCAGCACGGCCATCTTCAGCTGCTGCTTGAGGGCCGCGCGCTGGGCGGGGCTCAAGGTCCCCAGCACGCCGCGCAGGCTTTCGGGGATGTGGGCGGTCGCCTCGCCCCGGTCGCCGAAGACGTAGGTCGCGAACATCTCGCGCCAGTAGCCCCTCTCGCCCTCGGGCAGGTCCTTCAGCGCCAGCAGGGCGATCTGGAAGATGTCGACCGGCCGCTCCAGGCCCACGGCCGTGTCGCCCCACCAGTAGTTGACCATGGCGTTGTAGGGCTCGAGCGAGGTGACGTGGTGCCACCAGTGCTTGGGCATGAACAGCCCGTCGCCCGGCTCCAGCCACGCGACCCGCGCGGCGGCGTAGGCGTCGCGGTAGCGCGGGAAACGGGCCAGATCCGGCGCCTCCGGGTCGACCAGCGACAGCGGCGGCGGGTTCTCCAGCGGGCCGACATAGAGGTTGCTCACCTGCTCGGGCGGATAGAGCACGAAGCGCCTGCGGCCCGAGAGCACGATGGCCAGGTTGTGGTCGCGGTCGTTGTGGGTCTGGGTCCGTAGCGGCCCGCCGACCCACAGGCGGGGCGTCACCTTGGCCGCGACCAGCGGCATCGGGTTCTGGCGCACGAACTCGGGCATGTGCGTGGCCAGGGGCAGCATCTGGATGGCCACGAACGGCGCGTCCTTCTGGCCCAGCAGGCCCTCGATGCGGTCCAGGGTCTGGCTGATGCCGGCGTTGCGCTTGGAGAAGCTGAACTCCCGCAGGTCCGGACCATAGGCGTACCAGCCGTTGCTGCTGGCGGGCGCCTCCATGACCGGCCCCGGCAGGCCGGTGTCCATGGCCTTGAGATAGGCGTTCATCGTCCCCGGCGCGCGCCCCGCGGCCAGGGCCGGCCAGGCGTCGGCCAGGCCCTTGATCACCACCGGCGTCTCGGCCGCGACGAGACGTTCGAACCCCTCCGGCGACGGCGCGGCGACGGCGGTCACGCGCGGCAGGGCTTCGAGACTCAAGGTCGGGTCGATGGAGAGGCCGCTATCCATGGACAGGGTCCCGACCGCAGAAGCTTTCCAAGTAGAGGTCGTGGGTCGGCTGGCGTTCGACCTGGTCCTTGATGAAGGACAGGATGCGCCGGAACTCGTGCTTCATCAGCGCGGGCGCGGTCGCGTCGATGATCGGCGCGTGGCTGTCGGGCGTGACGCCATGGCCGACGAACACCGCCCGCCAGCTGTCGTTCGAGAAGCTGTCGTGCTCGAACGGCGCGATCTCGCCTCGGGCCTGGAACAGGGCGATGCGCTGGGCCAGTTCCGGCGACACCGGCGCCTGGCGGGCGCGGGACCAGAAGTCCGAGGCGCCGTAGCCGTTGATGGCGTAGTGCAGCTGCTGGAAGTCGCGCACGCGCTCGAACTGCTCGGCCATCGCCCTATTGTAGGCCCCGCGCTCATGGGCCCAGTCGCCGGACACCAGAAACAGGGCCAGCAGCTGGACCAGGCCCATCTGGACGCCGTGCAGGTCGACGCCGTGCAGCGGATCGAAGACGCAGGCGGCCTCGCCGATGGCGACGACGTTGCGATCCCAGGCCGACAGACGGCGACCGGGCGCGACAGGGCGCGCCGAGGCGTTCTGGATTGGCAGGCCGGAGGCGGCGCTGGCGGCCCGCAGCGCCTCTTCATCCGTACACAGATCAGATGCATGGACCTGGACGATATGGACACCGTTCTGAGCGGGATGCAGGGCCGTCCAGCCCCGCGCCCAGGCGCGGGTTTCGGCATAGGCCGGGATCGACGGGAAGGCGGGGGCCAGGGCGGTCAGCACGCGGTCGGCCGGGAAGGCCCAGGCCTCGCGCGCGCCGCCGATCAGCAGCCCCTCGGAACCTGTGGCGTCGAGGAAGAAGTCTCCGGTCACGCGGCGGCCGTCGCCCAGGTCGAGAGCGACGACATCACCGGCCTCGCCGCGCTCGATCGCGACGCCCAGCGCCTGATGCGCCTCGACGCCGCGCCGGATCGCCAGGCTCTTCAGGGCGCCGGCATAGGCCAGGCCCGGCAGGTGGTAGCCGTAGTCGGCGCGGCCGAAGACCTCGGTCTCCTCGTCGGGCATGACGAAGCGACCGTGCCTGGCGGCGGCGGCCGTCAGCGAGAAGTCGGCGAACTCGGCGTCGAGGCCCAGGCCGCGCGCCTTCAGCCAGTTGGGGAAGAAGTCGCGCCCATCGATCGGCGCGCCGTGGGTCCCGTGGGCGTGGAAGAAGGTGGGCGCCTGGCCGGTCAGGTCGGTGAAATTGCCGCCCAGCGAGAACGTCCCGCCGACCGTCCGCAGCAGGGCGGACTCATCAAGGCCGAGCTGGTTGTGCAGGGCCTCCAGCGCGGGCAGGGTCGCGTGGACGCTGGCGGCGGTCAGGCGGCTGGGCAGCTCCACCGCCGTGACCGTCACGCCGGCCGGCTCCAGCGCGGCGCGCAGAACGGCGGCGGACAGCCAAAGCGGGGCGTCGCGGCCCACGACCACGACATGGTTCGGCGCGGCGCTCATTGGGCGACCGCCTTGGCCATCGGCGCCCCGACGCCGCCGGGCGCGTACCGGGCGATGAAGTCCGCGTGCGAGCTCATCGCCGCGACATTGGTGTCGATGCGCGTCTTGAGGTCGGCCAGCTTGGCCCCCAGCACGTCCAGCGGGACCGCTTCGGCCAGGCGGTCATAGGCGCGTGGCGTCAGCCCCTGCCCTTCCAGCACCGACAGCCAGCTGTCGCGCGAGAACAGACCGTACTTGTAGTCCGGCAGGCCCGCGCGGCCTTCGAACAGGGCGAGCTTTTCCTCCAGGCTGGCCGGGATTTCCATGGTCCGCACATGGTCCCACAGCGGCTGGCCCACACGCTGGTTCAGCCGGTAGTGCAGGATCAGGAAGTCACGGATCCGGTCGTACTGGATCTCGAACAGACGGTTGAACTCGGCCGCCAGGCGCGGGTCCATGCCGGTCCGCCGGGTCGGCATCAGGTTGATCAGGTCGACCACGGCGGCCTGGATCAGGAAGATGCTGGTGCTTTCCAGCGGCTCCAGGAAGCCCGACGCCAGGCCCATGGCCACGACGTTGCGGGTCCAGCCCGACTTGCGGCGACCAGCGGCGAAGCGCAGCAGCTTGGGCTCCGCCTGCGCGGGGGCGTCCAGCTGGGCCAACAGGGTCTCGCGCGCCCGGTCCGCGTCCATGAAGGCGCTGGAGAACACGTAGCCGTTGCCGGTGCGATGCTGCAGCGGGATGCGCCAGATCCAGCCGCCCTCCTGGGCCGTCGAGCGCGTGTAGGGCGAGAAGGCGTCGGCGCGCGCGCACGGGACCGCCAGGGCCCGGTCGCATGGCAGCCATTTCGTCCAGTCTTCCCACTCTGCCTTCATCAGTCCGCCCAGCAGCAGCGAGCGGAAGCCCGAGCAGTCGACGAAGAGATCGCCGTCGATCCGCTTGCCCGACTTCAGGGTGATGGCGGTGACGTCGCCGCGCTCGCCGTCCTGGGCGATGTCGGTGACCAGGCCCTCGATCCGGGTCACGCCCCTGGCGGTCGACCATCGCCGCAGGTAGGCGGCGTAGAGGCCGGCGTCGAAATGGTAGGCGTAGGCATAGGTCGAACGGATGGACTTCTGATCCTCGTTCGGAAACTCGAAGGCGTTCGCGCGGGCCGCGGCCACGGCGTACGAATAGTCCTGCAGCGGCGCGGGGTTCAGGCCGTGCAGCCGGGCGCGCGCCCAGTGGTGCTGGAAGTCGACGCCCGCCCACGGCTCGCCGAACGTGCCGAACGGGTGGATGTAGCGATCGCCCGCCCTGCCCCAGTTCCTGAACTCGATGCCGAGCTTGAAGGTCCCCTGCGTCTCGCGCAGGAACTGGACCTCGTCGACGCTCAGCATGTCGTTGAAGGTCTTGATATGCGGCAGGGTGGCCTCGCCGACCCCCACCGTCGCGATCTCGTCGGACTCGACCAGGGTGATGGCGTAGTCGCGCGGGTCCAGAAGCCGCGACATGCCCGCCGCGCACATCCAGCCGGCCGTGCCTCCGCCGACGATGACGACCCTGAAGGCCGCTTCCGGATTGACTGCCCGCATGTTCGGACCTCGAAGGGGTCCGGCGCCGCGACCGTCGATCGCGGCGCCGTTCCGACTAGTACTTCACACGGACGCCGAACTGGACGCGGCGGTCGTTGCGGATCCAGCCGGTGTCCTTCTTCACGACGGCGGCGTTGGGCGTCAGGCCCGTGTCGCCGAACACCTGCTGCTGGAACACCGAGGTGGTGTTGAGCAGGTTCGAGCCTTCCAGCGAGACTTCGACCTTGCTGTTCACCGACCAGCGGATCGAGCCGTCCAGATAGCCGGCGGCCTTCTGGTAGATCGGCATGCCGATGCAGCAGTCGAGGTTGTTGGTCAGGAAGGACGAGCGCCAGTTGTAGGCCAGGCGCATGGCCAGCGGGCCTTTCTCGTACAGGCCCACGATGTTGTAGGCGTTGTCCGAGATGCCGGCCAAGCGATGGCTGTCCATGACCTGGCCGTTGACCTGCAGGCCGCCGCCGAAGGCGACGGTGCCGCCGGCCGCGTAGCCGGGCTGGTTGGCGAGGTTGGAGTTGCTGATCCCCGATTGCTTGGTGTGGGTCCAGTTGGCCTGGAAGCCCAGACCGCTCCAGATCCCCGGCAGGAAATCGAAGAACGTCTGGTAGGCCAGCTCGAAGCCCTTCAGCTCGCCGCCGCCATTGCCGTTGCGCGGGCCACGGACCAGCACGTTCTGGGTGGAACCGTTGTTGGTGAACGAGCGCAGGAACTCGCCGTAGGCGATGGAGCCATTCAGCTTCTTGTAGAACAGCGCCGCCGTGAACGAGCTCGAAGGCGTGAAGTAGTTCTCGTAGGTCAAGTCGAACTGGTCGGCCGTGATCGGCTTCAGCGCCGCGTAGCCGGAGTCCGCGTTGAACTGGAAATTATAGCCGGCCACGTTGGCCGCCGTGTGCGCGGCCGCCGGGTCCTTCCAGATGATGTACGGCGAGTCCGGCCCGGTGTTGATCGCCGGGCTCTGCACGCCGACGAAGTTGCGCAGCAGGCCGAAGTCCGGACGCGACAGGGCGCGCGAGGCGGCGAAGCGGACGAACTGCTTGTCGGTCAGGCCGAAGCGAACGTTGAAGCTGGGCAGCCAGTTGTCGTGCGTCTGGCCGTAGTCGTTCAGCGCCGAGCCGCCGTTCGAGAAGGCCAGCAGTTCGGGCTTCAGCCAGCACGAGATGTTGGTGACGTTGTTGCCCGACAGCGGCGT